>NZ_BAAGXG010000076.1:0-503 GCF_054779955.1 Spirosoma arcticum | reverse complement strand
CTTGCTGGATGGCAACCTGACGCCAGTGGCTTCGACCACGACGGATGCATCGGGTCTGTACTCTTTCACGGGTCTGACCCCCGGTATTCCGTATAGTATAAGCTTCGTAACGCCAGCGGGTTTCGTCTCCACGAGTGCTAACATCGGCACCGACGACGGGCTGGATAGTGATGCTAACCCGGCTACGGGCGTAACGACCCAGACCTACAGTTTGACCAACGGGGAGAACAACACCAGTGTGGACGCGGGCTTCTTCCTGCCCACCGCTTCGCTGGGTGACCGCGTGTTTGTGGACGCTAACAAAGATGGTTTGCAGGGCACGCCTGCTGCTGAGCCGGGCATCCCGGGTGTGGTGGTGGTCTTGCTGGATGGCAACCTGACACCAGTGGCTTCGACCACTACGGACGCATCGGGTCTGTACAGCTTCACGGGTCTAACGGTGGGCATTCCCTATTCGGTAAGCTTCGTAACGCCAGCGGGTTACGTGAGCACCTCGGCTAACG
>NZ_BAAGXG010000075.1:0-504 GCF_054779955.1 Spirosoma arcticum | reverse complement strand
GCCGACTGCAGGGGCCTGTCGGCCCGTTCTTTTGCCGTGAAGCCTTCGGCAGCGTACGGTCGGCCAACCTGCGCGCTAGTGCTTTCGCGGCATATCCTCCCTCGCTGCGCTCAGTCCGGTATTCCACGGTCACTAGCACTCCGGCCGTCCTCCCTAGCGGCGAATGAATTCGCCTTCACGGCAAAAAAACGAGGGGTGGGAGGATTACCAAATGGAAGCGCTAACCGTCTACACGACCGGCCCGCAGTGTGGGAAGTGCCGCATGACGAAGATGATGCTCGACAGCAAGGGCGTCCCCTACGTCGAGGTGAACATCACCGAGAACCCCGACGCGCGCGAGTACGTCACCGAGGAGCTGGGCTACACCGTGGCCCCGGTTGTCGTCGTCGACGATGACGATCACTGGTGCGACCTCCGACCCGACCACATCGAGCGGGTAGCCGCTCACTTTGCCGCCTGAGAACAGTAGTAAATAACTCTATTACCGCTTATACTGGTAATACC
>NZ_BAAGXG010000074.1:0-506 GCF_054779955.1 Spirosoma arcticum | reverse complement strand
CCAATGTATTGCAATTGACCAACGACATCGAACGATACAATGGCTGGTGCGTAGTTGGGCACCAGCTTGTCAATGTCTCTGGCGCGGATTGCCTCAACCCCCTGATTGATTAGCTGGCGGATGTGCGTTTCATCCGTTGCGTTACCGATTTCAGTTTCCATATCGTTATTTGTTAGTTTAAAGGGAACAGTCAATGTCTTTAAACGGATGAAATCATACAGGAATTAAACCCAATTAATTGGGAGAATCAGCCTGGCTCACATAGCCTGGCTGCTCATGGATTGCCGGGTTTAGGGCACTCGGAAAAAGGGGGTCCAGCTTGCTTTCCATTTCCTTGAATTTCTTTGCCTGGTAGCGACGGTGTGCTTCGACGCTTAGTCCGAAAAGGACTATGCCCAATCCGATATTGACATAATCAGATGAGGCAACCGCAAAGCTGGCCAACAGACCGGTAAAGACGCCGACCAGGATGCTGTTGAGCACGCCGATCATCCCAGGGCTGGTTA
>NZ_BAAGXG010000073.1:0-506 GCF_054779955.1 Spirosoma arcticum | reverse complement strand
AATTAAGCGGGCATCAGTACCGCGTTGATGGCGTGAACAACACCATTGTCAGTATCCACATCGGCAATAATCACTTCGGCACCGTTGACCATCACTTTACCATCCGTCAAGTGGATGGTAAGTGACTGCCCGTTGACCGTGGTGGCGGTCATGCCATCTGTCAAATCTGATGACATAATCTTACCGGCTACCACGTGGTAGGTCAGGATACCCGTCAACGTCCCTTTACTTTCGGGCAGCACCAGCGTGTCGACGGTACCGGCGGGCAACGCAGCAAACGCAGCATCGACGGGGGCAAACACCGTGAATGGACCCGTGCCACTCAGGGTTTCGACCAGACCAGCGGCCTTTACGGCGGCAACAAGCGTGTTAAATGATCCGTTTGAAACGGCAGTTTCGACAATATTCATGGAAGGTGATTTTACTGTACCAAAGAAGGACATTGCGTTCAAGGGCTTTGTTCACTTTATAGTAAGGCTTTACTATTTGTTCACAATGGCTACAGA
>NZ_BAAGXG010000072.1:0-519 GCF_054779955.1 Spirosoma arcticum | reverse complement strand
GGCCCTGACCGGCGTCGAACTCCCTGACCTGACTGCCCTCGCACACCCGCGGCTGGCGCAGTCCACTTCGAAGTAAGGATCCCTCATGGGCAACTATTACTACCCACAGGGCGGACTGCCGCCGCAGACGCACCTCACCACCGAACGGGCCATCGTCAAGGAGGCCTACACGGTCATCCCCAAGGGCGTCATGACCGACATTGTGACCAGCACCCTGCCGGGTTTCAACAAGACCCGCTCCTGGATCCTGGCCCGCCCCATCTCCGGCTTCGCCACCACGTTCTCGCAGCTCATCGTTGAGATTGCGGCGGGCGGCGGCGCACCCAAGGCCGAATTCGAAGCCGGCGTCGAAGGCGTCATCTTCGTGACCAAGGGCAAGGTGGACCTCACCCTCGAAGGCGAGGTGCACCACATGGAAGAAGGCGGCTACGCCTACCTGGCCGCCGGCTCCACCTGGGGCCTGGCGAACGTCTCCGACGACATCGTGTCCTTCCATTGGATCCGCAAGGCCTACGAACG
>NZ_BAAGXG010000071.1:0-539 GCF_054779955.1 Spirosoma arcticum | reverse complement strand
GTTCGGTCGGCCTGATAATGAACTTCCACAACTCCTGCACTAAACGTTCTCGTGGTCAGCAGTTTAAGTTTATTCTTGTCCGTACCCTCTTTAAACAACGGAATGCCATTGCCCAGCACAACGGGGTAAATCTTGATCCGGTACTCGTCGATCAGGCCGAGTTGCATGAACGTTTGGGCAATGCCTGCCCCGCCAAACAGCAGGATGTGTTTACCGGGCTGTTGTTTCAACATTGCGATTTCATCAGCAATGTCTGATTTGACCAATCTCGAATTAGCCCAATCGGCGGAAGGCAAGGTTGTTGAAAAAACGATTTTGGGCGTTTTCTCAATCCAATGAGCAAAATCGATTTCATTTTGCGGGCTTTTCGGGTTGGTGGCAGCCGCCGGCCAATACTGCTCAAACTCCTGATACGCAGCCCGACCGAATAAGACACTATCCGTCGTAGCGAGCAGTTCGTCAATGTTCTGCCAGAGTTCATCGTTGATAAACATCCACTCCAAATCGCCGTTTGGGCCTTGTATAAAGCCGTCGAGCGA
>NZ_BAAGXG010000070.1:0-565 GCF_054779955.1 Spirosoma arcticum | reverse complement strand
ATCAGCCCCTGCCAGCGGGTCCCCACAGCGTTTCGTCGCTTGCCACGTCCTTCCTCGCCACCAGAAGCCTTAGGCATCCCCCAGACGCCCTTTTGCTACGTGTCTAATCACGCTTACTTAAAATTAATCGCCCATTTTTCGTAATGACTACTCAACAGTAGCATCACTTCTGTATCATGCTCTTAGCGATGATACAAATCTCTTTCTACAAGTCAAAGAACGTATGAACCCATACGGTTCATGTGGAGAATAACGGATTCGAACCGTTGACCCCCTGCTTGCAAAGCAGGTGCTCTAGCCAACTGAGCTAATCCCCCGGCTAATTATGATATTCAGTACTTGTGGGCCTGCGTGGACTCGAACCACGGACCTCTACATTATCAGTGTAGCGCTCTAACCACCTGAGCTACAAGCCCAACTCTTTGCGCATTGACATCATTGGTAACACTAATTATGTCTCGAAAGACTGGCTCCAAAAAGGAGGTGTTCCAGCCGCACCTTCCGGTACGGCTACCTTGTTACGACTTAGCCCCAGTCGCCAGATTTACCCTTGCCCGGCTCTTAC
>NZ_BAAGXG010000069.1:0-570 GCF_054779955.1 Spirosoma arcticum | reverse complement strand
GGCATCGAGCTCCTCAGGTGAGAGGGAACCGGAACTGACAAGCTTTGAGGAGACATCGTCAAAAGCAGCCCCGGTTTCCACCTCTTCTCCCATAATTTCGAAGACGTGATCGAGACGCTGCCTGTTCATCACAAGCTTGGAAGGGAGCTCGATCTGAAGCCCGGCGTACGAGCTTCCTATTTGATATGTGACGACACCTTCTGGATCTTTCGGATCAGCCGCGGGTGAGTAGATGGCGTCGGCCAGCAAGATCGGCACTTCAAACGATTCCCCAGGTGCATCCCTGAGAAGGTCAGCGATTTCAATCAGAAAGTTCACCCGTGAAATCTGGACGGCCAGCGGATTAAGGCCAATGCCCCAGACGCTGTGACAGAGGTGTGCAAGAGTCTCTTTAGCTGTCCACCCTGCTTCCTGGGCTTCCTGCCTCTTGCGTCGGATGGCTGCAATGAGAAACGCACCGGATCCGCAAGTGGGGTCGAGAACGCGGCCTTCCAACCACGACGGAAACTCTGCGGCTTCCATCGTGAAGTCAACGAGCCAATCCGGCGTGTAGTACTCGCCCAGAGTTTG
>NZ_BAAGXG010000068.1:0-572 GCF_054779955.1 Spirosoma arcticum | reverse complement strand
TCGTAGCGAGCAGTTCGTCAATGTTCTGCCAGAGTTCATCGTTGATAAACATCCACTCCAAATCGCCGTTTGGGCCTTGTATAAAGCCGTCGAGCGACACCCCGATTTGCAGAATTACCTTTCTCATTCGTTCCGGTTTTTTAACGTAGTTTAGATGACATTGCAAATAATTTTTAAACCCGCCCTGTATTACGGTTTGAGATCAAGTGATGCTTGCCCGCTTTCGGCATCAAAAGGCACCGAACTGTGCTGATGCGTGATGAGCCACTGACCGTCAAGCTTGCGATAGCAGGCCGTCTCCCGCCACCGCATATCCAATTTTCCACCGTCTTTTTTGGTAGCACTGACGTGATTAAGCCGGTGGCAAAAGGCCATATCAGCAATCACATTGACACTCAAATCGCTGATCTCGAAGCCAATTGGCCCGTCAAATGAAGAGAACCAGTCGATCATTCGTTTTCTAATGGCTTCTAATCCAATGTATTGCAATTGACCAACGACATCGAACGATACAATGGCTGGTGCGTAGTTGGGCACCAGCTTGTCAATGTCTCTGGCGCGGATTGCCTCAA
>NZ_BAAGXG010000067.1:0-584 GCF_054779955.1 Spirosoma arcticum | reverse complement strand
TAAAGAGTATGGTTCAACGTACACCATCAATTTCACAAAACTCATTATGAAAAATACTCAAACTAATATCAAACTTAATTCTGCTTGATTACTTAAGAGGATTGCTGTAATATATGTGTTTAACTCTCTCTATAGTGTAAACGCCAACACCCAAATACCTATCTATAATCTCTGCTATACTGTCCGTAAAGAAGGTTAGAAAATTGACAAATGCATCTACACGCCACTTAGCCGCATAAATTACTGCCGACTTTCTTTCGCCATATTCCGCTGTTAGTTCGCCAATTATAATGGATACCCTTGACTCTATAGTGAACGGTGATTTTAAGGCATCAATGACAGGAACCTTCGACCTATATAATTCAGGAAACCATGACCAAAGAACACTTTGCCAAGAATCAGTCAATTCTATTCTAATCCAGTGCAGCGAAAATACTGTATCGTTACCCATCTCTTTGTAACCTATTCTCTGTTCATTACTCAAAACTTCTTGAATTCTCATTTCCAGCGCATATCTCCTTTCTTTCCCTTTTGTATTACTCTTGAGCGAATCGTTTCCGCCAAGAAACTACAAAAGTCAGCCG
>NZ_BAAGXG010000066.1:0-607 GCF_054779955.1 Spirosoma arcticum | reverse complement strand
GAGTCCGGCCGGTCCGCCGGTGCGGCATCCCAAAGTAGTTTAGTAAGCTTCCAAAAACGGGCTCAACCACCGCACTCCGTCGCCTTTTCAGCCGCTTCCCTTTCGCACTCCTCAAGCGGGCTTCCATTCGCTCATACTCCCCAATATACATGGTCACACTGAGTGATTTACGATCTCGGTTACCACAACAACTTTCCTTAATGGGACAATTTTGGCAGGCACTGAAGCTGGCAATGTAGCGGTAGTTACCATACCCCCCGCCATTTTGATACCATGATTACGTAAAATGGCCCCTTGAGGGCAGCGGTATTGATCCTGATCCGGCTCATACGTAAAGGGATCTCGGACCGGGATGTAACGCCCAAACAACGGGATGTAGGCTTCGATTTGACGATGTTCCAAAGCCGCATAATTTTCTCCCGAACTAAAACCTGCATCGGCTAGTACACACCGAAGTGGTAAATTCAAACTGGACAAACGAGTGCGGGTTCGGTCAACTATGTTTACCAAATGGCGTGAATCTTTCTGATCGGCTGAGTCAGCCTGGATATGCGTAATTACGTGGTGATCGGACCGCCGAAGCGGCACAATCGACGGCCATACTGGC
>NZ_BAAGXG010000065.1:0-614 GCF_054779955.1 Spirosoma arcticum | reverse complement strand
GCTGATTACATCCGGCGTATCCAGAAAGCCCTGCGGGTGGGCAATGTACGCTTAGATACGGTGCTGACCGATACCAACTCGGTGTCGGGTTTGCGGATCATTGCCGCCATTTGCCAAGGTCAGGAAGACCCGCTTAAACTGGCCGGCCTGGTCGATAGCCATTGTAAAAAGAAACCTGCCGAAATCATCGAGTTGCTGCGGGGCAATTGGAATGGGGCTATGCGTTTTGAAGTCCGCAGCAACTATCGGCTCTATCTGAATCTACAGACTGAAATCGCTGAGTTGGACAAAGAACTTGACCGTCACTTCACCGACCATACGAAGGGACTCGAACAGCCCCAGGCCGTGGCTGATCCTACTAAGGGGCGTAAGAAGTTGCGTCAGTCGCGCAACACCCCGCGTTTGTCTATCGAGCAGTATGCGCACCAACTGTTAGGCGTTGATCTAAGCAACATACCCGGTTTTGGGCGGGATGCGCTGCTGACGTTTATGGCGGAGGTGGGCGAATCGATTGCCAAATTTAACTCGGCCAAAGCGTTTGCCAAGTGGTTGGGGTTTACCCCCAACAACAAAGCATCGGGCGGTAAAGTGTTGTCGAAGAAGACGTTGAAGAA
>NZ_BAAGXG010000064.1:0-634 GCF_054779955.1 Spirosoma arcticum | reverse complement strand
GAACGACCTCGCGCGCAGCGTCCGAGCGGCAGCCGGCGCGAGCGAGAACGAAGCCGAGTTCGTGCGCCGGCTGCGCCGCTCCGGCGTCCTCGTCCGCCCCCGGTTCGCGGAGGGCACGACGGACGTCATCACCGGCTACTCGGGGTGGCTTGTGAAAAAGTGAAATATCCGACGCTAAGGGGACTGTGTAAATAACGGTGTATCCGGCTCGACACGCCGGGCGGTGAGCCTGGCGGGGAGGAGCCCGATATGGCCGCAACACTTGAGGCTGTGCCGAGTACCAAGACCGTTGAAAAACTGACAGACACTTCCGAGGTCGATGCCGCCCGTGAGCTGGTGAGGATGGCCAAGGAACAGGGCCTGGCGCTGACCGGCCCTGATGGGCTGCTCAAGCAGTTGACCAAGACCGTCATCGAGACCGCGCTGGATGAGGAATTAACCGAGCATCTCGGTTATGAAAGGCACGATGCGGCGGCCAAGGACACTGCCAACTCGCGCAACGGCACCCGGTCAAAGACCGTGCTGACGGAGACGACCGGCCCGGTGCAGATCGATGTTCCGCGGGACCGGGAGGGCACGTTCGAACCGAAGATCGTCGCCAAGCGCCAGCGGCGGCTGACCGGGGTCGATGAGA
>NZ_BAAGXG010000063.1:0-789 GCF_054779955.1 Spirosoma arcticum | reverse complement strand
CGGGACTGCCGGGTGTGACTAACGTCTTGACGGGTCCCACCACGGTGACGGCCGGGCTCAACAGCCTGAGCTTAGTAACAACAAATCTCTTAGGCTGCTCGGCTGTCACACCGATCTCGGTGACGGGCGTGGCCCTGCCAAGCGTAGCGCCCATCAGCATCAGTCTGTGCGTAGGAGCGACGGTGGGCTTGCCAGCGCTGCTGACGGCGGTGCCATCCTTGAGCCTGCTGACGGGACTACCGGGTGTGACTAACGTCTTGACGGGTCCCACCACGGTGACGGCCGGGCTCAACAGCCTGAGCTTAGTAACAACAAATCTCTTAGGCTGCTCGGCTGTCACACCGATCTCGGTGACGGGTGTGGCCCTGCCAAGCGTAGCGCCCATCAGCATCAGTCTGTGCGTAGGAGCGACGGTAGGCTTGCCAGCGCTGCTAACGGCGGTGCCATCCTTGAGCCTGCTAACGGGACTGCCGGGTGTGACTAACGTCTTGACGGGTCCCACCACGGTGACGGCCGGGCTCAACAGCCTGAGCTTAGTAACAACAAATCTCTTAGGCTGCTCGGCTGTCACACCGATCTCGGTGACGGGTGTGGCCCTGCCAAGCGTAGCGCCCATCAGCATCAGTCTGTGCGTAGGAGCGACGGTAGGCTTGCCAGCGCTGCTAACGGCGGTGCCATCCTTGAGCCTGCTGACGGGACTGCCGGGTGTGACTAACGTCTTGACGGGTCCCACCACGGTGACGGCCGGGCTCAACAGCCTGAGCTTAGTAACAACAAATCTCTTAGGCT
>NZ_BAAGXG010000062.1:0-883 GCF_054779955.1 Spirosoma arcticum | reverse complement strand
ACATTTGCAGTGCATAAAGCTCATTCTTGACGAACTCAGCCGGACTTAGATAGCCCAAACTTTTGCGGGGTCGATCATTTAATTGGGTCTCGATCCAAGATACGTCCGTAGGACGGACTATACTAATCGGACAGGATTTGGGGATGTACTGGCGGAGTAGACCGTTCGTATTTTCATTCAGACCACGCTCCCAACTGTGGTAAGGATGAGCAAAATAAGTAGCGGCTTCAAAGGGTTGGGCAATGCGCTCATGGTAGGCAAATTCCAGCCCGTTGTCGAAGGTGATCGTCTTGACGGGTAACCCACTTCGACGCAACGCTTTGGTGGCGGCTCCACTCAGGGCACGGGCTTGTTTAGAAGCTAACTTGACGATCAGCACGTACTTGGTACGTCGCTCCACTAAAGTTAACAGGGCACCATCATGGCCCTTGCCAATGACGGTGTCGGCTTCCCAATGGCCTAGTTCAGTATTGGTCTCGACCACTGGGGGGCGCAGGTCAATACTGACCCGATTGGGAATAAGTTGCCGTTTAAGGGGTTTGCCCCGCTTCTTGTACCGCCTACGATGACGAATACGAAGGTATTGGATAAGCGGCTCATGGTCAACGGGTTGTTGGTCAGTCAAAGCGGCATGTCGATAGATGTAGCGATAGATCGTTTCGTGATGCAGCACCTCTTTAGTCGATGTCCGTTGGAGTTCACCACCAATTTGCTCTGGCGAGAGACGGTCTGGTAGTCGGCCAATGACGGTAGCCAAGAGTGACCCTTTCAGTTTGTAGGGCGTCCGTTTGTTGGCCACCCCCGCCCGTTGTTGAGCCTGTTGAGCATTATAGGGTTGTTTAGGCTGCTGGTGGTTTTTGGCCAGTTCACGGCTGATGGTAGC
>NZ_BAAGXG010000061.1:0-900 GCF_054779955.1 Spirosoma arcticum | reverse complement strand
TAATGTGGCTTGTTTAGCCATTTGTATTTACAGAAGCGCCATAAAATTTCGATTGGGTTCAAATGTGGGCTGTAAGTAGGTAAATAAAAAATAGACATGTTTTGATTTTCCCAGTTATCAAACTCGTCTTTAACTACTTTTGCATGATGAATAGGGCCATTATCTAGCACAATTACGTAAGGTTTAGTGTGTGCTTTTTGAGAAAAATCATCCAACGAATTCTTAATAAAGACCCCATCAAGATTGGCTTCACTGTGATAAACCGTTAGCTGACCTGATAAACTCATCAGACCAAATACATTTAAACGCTTTTTCTGTTTGCGAGTAAATCGGCGTTGAGTTAGTCCCTTTTTTTGCCAGGCGTAGGGGACATATGGCTGCATGGTAAAGCCAGATTCATCGGCGAAATAAAGATCTATATAGCCTAATAGCCAAAGGGTTAATAGTAGTTTCCAGCGTTCGTATCTATCGGCATACACTACTTTGTTTTGGCCTTGATGCGTACACCGGCGGATACGTCGCCATGAATAATTATTTTTTTTAAAAAGCGTTTAACCGTATCCGAACTCACGGGCGTAGCCAACTCTTTTATCAACTCAGCTTGAATTGCCTTTACATTTTGAGCATGCGCTTCAACCGCTTTGTCTAAATATTGGGTGTGGGTTGCGTTGCTCACACTTAAAATGGGGGTACGGCCTTGCCCGGCTTTACGACTAAGGCCCACAAGCCCTACCGTCTGCCATATCTTGATCCAACTGCCCACCGTGTTGTGGTTAACGACTAAGTGGGTAGCGATTTGTTTGATGGTTACTCCCGCCTGATTGAGTAAAAGGGCACGGCATTTTTCTCTAAATTCAGGTTTGGGATGGTATTTTGCTCCTTCTTGCAAGGTAATCAGCT
>NZ_BAAGXG010000060.1:0-1040 GCF_054779955.1 Spirosoma arcticum | reverse complement strand
ACTAGTATTTTGACTTGTATTGTTTGGCGGGTATTTTTGGCGTAAGCAATCGCTTACAACTATGAAGAAATACCATGTGACTCTAACTCAGGGGGAACGCCTTCAACTACAGGCCATTATTGCTAAACGCAATGCCAAAAGCCAGGCCGTTAAACGGGCTTATGGCTTGTTGGCCGCTGATGAGAATCAACCTGCCTGGCTCAAAGATGAGCAAATTAAAGTGACCTATCAGATTAGTATTCGCAGTATTGAACGCCTACGCGAAGGCTTTGTCGAGGACGGCTTCGAGTTTGCGCTCAAGGGGAAGAAGCGGGAAAAGTACAAGGATGTTGTTTTTGACGGGGCGGTGGAGGCCCATCTAATTGCCTTGCGTTGTAGTGAGCCACCCGCTGGCTATGCCCGATGGACGGTTCGCCTGCTGGCCCAGCAGATGGTCGAATTGGCGTATGTCGAGACCATTGGGCGGGAGACCGTGCGGAAGATGCTCAAAAAAACGAGTTGAAGCCCTGGCGGGTCAAGAGTTGGGTCATTGCTGAAGCGTCCGCTGAGTTTGTCTGCCAGATGGAAGAGGTACTCGATGTTTAGCAGCGTCCCTACGATCCCAAACGGCCCGTAGTTTGTCTGGACGAAGCACGTCGACAACTGGTGAGTGAAACCCGACAGGGCTTTACAGACCAGCAAGGCATTGCCCATATTGATTATGAATATAAGCGGGAGGGTGTTGCCCAAGTGTTTATGGTGGCCGAGCCGTTGGGCGGTAGGCGGGAAGTGGTGGTTACCGACAGCCACAACAGTCAGGAATGGGCGCAGGTAGTGGGTCATATTGTGGAAGACTGGTATGTTGATGCTGAACAGATTACGTTAGTTCAGAATAATCTATCGGCTCATCGAAAAGCGGCCTTGTACGAAGTGTTCGATGCGCGACGGGCGCGGGCGATTCTACCAAAGATTGCCTTTGTCTATACGCCCAAACATGGCTCTTGGCTAAACGTAGCGGAGATTGAACTGAGTGTGTTAACCCGGCAGGGCCTAACTCATCG
>NZ_BAAGXG010000059.1:0-1126 GCF_054779955.1 Spirosoma arcticum | reverse complement strand
CAAATGTTGCCACCTGGACGGCGAAACGCCCATACCCTCTTGCAGACTGGCCATGTCGTCGTGGATTGACCGAATGAAGTAGGGTTTAACTTCGGGAGCCAACTCCACGTAATAATGTCTAATCCGGTTGATACCGCAGCCAATCACCAGATCCTCTATGCATATCTGCAAGACCCGTTCGAATGTGAAAATACCCAGGAAGAGCAAGGCGGGGAACAGAACCAGGCCGAAAAGAAAAAAGGACTGGCCCATGTCGGACACCTGACCGATGAGCGCCAACGCAACGACGCCACTCGAAACGGTAGCCAGGAAGAGGGCACAACGCCCGTTTGCTTCCATGATGGTGGCCGACCTTGCTGTCTGCAAGGTGAAGTGCTCGGTCGTCAGAAATTGGAGCACCTGTTGTGGATCTGCTTTTTCGGGGGGGGTATCCATACCGTTTTCTTTTTTTCAGTTTGCCCGCGTCATGATGGCATCGTAGCCCATTTTCACGCCGTCTTGTGTCCAGTCCCAGCGACCCGTGAACGTGTTGTCATCGTTGCTAAACTCAGCGACAAACTGACCCTTGCGACCCGGTATGTCAATGGAGACGGTGTGCGTCTGGCCGTCCGCCCGGTACGTATATTCGAGTAGATTACCCGTGTTACTGAAGTAATGCGATTTGAGGGTCTTGCTTTCCGCATCGTAACCAATGAACTCAGTCCCCCTGGCACCACCGTCCAGATCAACGGCCTGAATCAGAAAGAAGCCGCCTTCCATCCACCTGAAGGTAATTTGTCCCTGGGCTTCGCCGGATACCTGCCACGTGCCGACCAGTCTATCTAAGCAGGATTCGGCTCCGGTTGTTGTTTAGTGCTATCCTTTGTCATGGCAATTTCGTTTATGGTTTAGACCCTGTTGCCTGTCGGCAAAGGTGCCGTGTCTGCCGCTACCCAACCATGACTTCGGTCAGCCCATAATCTGATTCGCACCCTGGTGGGCGTATTCGGTTATGAGATATACAACATTCACTCGACTGATTTATGAACCATTACTTGCCGCAAATTGCCGGAATAATTGGCCTATCAGGGTATGCGCTCCTTTTTGTGGGCCTGCTGAAAACTAAAATCGAGCAGAGTTTTGCCGC
>NZ_BAAGXG010000058.1:0-1148 GCF_054779955.1 Spirosoma arcticum | reverse complement strand
CGCACATTCACATTTGCAGTGCATAAAACTCATTCTGAGCAAATTCAGCCGGGCTTAGATAGCCCAAAGTTTTGCGAGGTCGTTGATTGAGTTGATCTTGTATCCAAGATACATCCGTTGTCCTAACAATACTAATCGGGCAAGCTTTGGGAATGTACTGCCGGATCAAGCCGTTGGTGTTCTCGTTGAGTCCACGCTCCCAACTGTGGTAGGGATGAGCAAAGTAGGTAGCCGCCCCCAGTTGGCTACCAATATACTCGTGGCAGGCGAATTCAAGTCCGTTGTCAAAGGTGATTGTCCTTACCGGTAAACCACTACGACGCAGAGCCTTGACGGCTGCAAGGGCCAGGGCACGAGCGTGTTTGGACCGTAGTTTGACCATTAGCACGTACTTGGTTCGTCGTTCAACTAGGGTCAGTAGCACCCCATCATAGCCTTTACCAATGACCGTGTCGGCCTCCCAGTGGCCCAGTTCGGTATTCGTCTCGACGATGGGCGGGCGCAAGTCGATACTAACCCGATTGGGAATACGTTGCCGCTTAACTGGCTTACTTCGGTCTTTATATCGCTTGCGATGACGGATGCGCAGGTATTGAGTAAGTACTTCATGTTCAGACAGTTGTTTAGTGCCAACAGCTTGGTGTCGATAGATATAGCGGTAAACGGTTTCGTGGTGCAGCACCTGCCTAGCTGCCACTCGGTACAACTCGCCACAGATTTGTTCAGGCGACAGCCGGTTACGTAAGCGAGCGATCACGGTGTCCAGCAGTGGGCCTTTGAGTTTGTAGGACGTTCGCTTTTTGGCTATAGCCGCCCGTTGCTGGGCCTGCTGTGCATGGTAGGGCTGTCGGGGCTGCTGTTGACGGTAATTGGCCAGTTCCCGGCTAACGGTTGACTGGCTGACACCGACCTGCTGGGCCATGTCTATCTGGGTTTTCTTCTGCTTGTAAAGTGTCTCAATGAGGTATCTTTGCTGGAGAGTCAGCCGCTTGTAGGTCGCCATAGGCTTGGTTGGTGTGAGAACCCCAAAGCTACAGGAGAATCTATTGAACGGCTGACTTTTGTAGTTTCTTGGCGGAAACGATTCGCTCAAGAGTAATACAAAAGGGAAAGAAAGGAGATATGCGCTGGAAATGAGAATTCAAGAA
>NZ_BAAGXG010000057.1:0-1263 GCF_054779955.1 Spirosoma arcticum | reverse complement strand
ATGGACTTGCAACAGTATACTGGAGATTTATTTCAAGCAGCCATCTGAGAGGTGTAAAAACAAGATTCCTGTTGAGCAGGAGTTCGGTAATTCAAGCTTGAATGTCTCCGCCGACGATTGTACCAGCCCTCAATATACTCGAAGGTGGCCAACCGGGCTGCAGCCCGCGTCAGAAAGTCAGCATGGTTAACCAATTCGCTTTTGAATGTTTTGAAAAAGCTCTCCGCTACTGCATTGTCCCAGCAGTTGCCTTTACGGCTCATGCTCTGTACGACGGGCAAGCCCTTTAGATGCCCCCGAAATTCATTGCAGGCATACTGGACACCCCGATCAGAATGAAATAAAAGTTCACCCTCTATACTCCTGTTTTTGAGAGCCATACGCCAGGCTGCTACGCTCGTATCCGCAGCTTTCAGGCCATCGCTCAGTGCCCATCCGATTACTTTTCGGTCTGCCAAATCCAGCACGGTTGTCAGGTATAACCAACCCTCGCCGGTCGGAATATAGGTAATATCGGACACCCACTTCTGACCTGGCTTATCTGCCATAAACTCTCTGTTTAACAGGTTTTTAGCTATCGGATAATCGTGAGATGAGTCGGTAGTCTGAACACGATACTTCTTATACATGATACTGCGAATGGCCGCTTTGCGCATCAGTCGGGCCACCCGATTACGTGATGTCTTCACGCCCCGCTCCCGCAATTCATCAGCAATCCGGGGACTACCGTACCGAGACTCGCTCTGTGCGTGTACCTGTCGAATATCGTCCAGCAACTGAGCTTGTTTTAGTTGCCTAATGCCAACCGGATGCTTGCGCCAATAATAGTACCCACTACTACTCACTTTCAATACCTTACACATCCTCTCAACGGGAAACTGATTGGCATGTTCCGCTATAAATCGGAATATTTCCCGTCGCCCCTGGAGAAGATGCCGACTGCCTTTTTTAGTATATCGCGCTCAAGCTGAGCGTCTTTCAGCTCTTTCTGTAGTCGTTTGATCAGCTTCTGATCCTCGCTCAGCTCGGGGGCCGCAGTTGCAGATTGACTAGGGCTTTTGTGGCTTTGTCGCCATTTGGTGATCCGGCTCGAATCAATGCCGAGTTCACCGGCGGCTTGCTGCACGGAGCCTTTGGCGTGGGATAACTCAACGGCCATTCGTTTGAATGTCTGGTCAAATACACGTCTTTTCTTCATGGGTACTTTTGGGTTTGTTCCCAAATGTGCCTAAAATCCGTCTCCAGTCAAATGTAGCAAGTCCA
>NZ_BAAGXG010000056.1:0-1383 GCF_054779955.1 Spirosoma arcticum | reverse complement strand
CGTATGCTACTGATTTCTGTGTACAGTAAATTGGTAAGCTCATGTATATTAGCGTATTACAACGAAATAAGAAAAATAGAAAGTCGCGGCATTTCAAGCGGAGGGTCGTTGAAGTTTTTCGAGCCGAGATTGCCGAAGCCCCCGACATTGAACGACACCTGCACATTTCCCTGACGGAATTACGCCGTTTGAACCGATGGTATTTCAAGCACCGATTAGCTCCCTATTTGTACCCTTATCGCTGTTACAAATCCATGAAGAAGCACAACCAAGATGCATACGTCAAAGCGCTCGAACGACGCCTGGCGGCTACCGAAGAGGAAAATAAGCTCCTTAAGCTTAAAGCTGAAGCATATCAGACGGCCATCCAAATTGCCGAAGAACAGTTTCAGATCCCGATCTTAAAAAAGTCTGGCACCAAACAGTCAACCAACTGACTCGTCGCTATCCCCTGGTGGGCATGGAGCAGTTATGTGGGCTATTTGGGTTGACACGACAAGCTTGGTATGCGGCTACCCGGCGTCAGGAAAAACTGGGCTTCCAGGCAGCCATTGTTCTGGCTGAAGTCAGGCGATTGCGAAGACAGGTTGCGGGCTTGGGAACGACTAAACTGTATGAATTGATGCAGGAATTCCTGGCTTCTCATCAAATCAAGCTAGGGCGCGATAGGCTGCACAACCTACTAAAAGTCAATGGTTTGCTATTAACAAGGAAACGATCCAGAGTCAAAACTACCGACTCTGATCATGATTTGGAGAAGTATCCTAACCAAGTTAAAGAACTTAAACCGAATCGAGTTGGTCAGCTCTGGGTGAGTGATTTGAGTTACATTCGGGTGGGGATTGGCTTTGCTTATTTGTCGGTAATTATGGATGCGTACTCACGTAAAATTGTGGGCTGGTCGTTTCACAAAACGTTAGAAGCCAAAGGGCCTGTGGCGGCCCTGGAGATGGCGTTTAAGACGCATAGCCAAACCGATCAACCGCTTATTCATCATTCCGATCGGGGTGTTCAATATTGTTCCGGCGCTTATGTGGATCGACTGCGTCAAGCCAAGATTATCATTAGTATGACCGAGTCGGGCGACCCAAATGAGAATGCTCTAGCGGAGCGGGTTTTTCGAACTTTAAAGGAGGAGTTTCATCTGTGGGGATTCCCTACTTTTGGCATGGCCGTTTCGGCTATTGAGCAGGCCATTGACGCTTACAATTCGGTCCGACCGCATGCGTCTTTAGGCTACAAAACGCCTAATCAGGCTCATCAAGGTCAAGGCCATCAGTCACTAAAATGGTATCCGTATAAAAAAGTTCGGTACGGAAATGTGCAATACCAAGCTGATAATCAGTTTTGTTCCCCTTTGTAAACCTATTCCAGTAGCATACG
>NZ_BAAGXG010000055.1:0-1521 GCF_054779955.1 Spirosoma arcticum | reverse complement strand
ATTACTTGCCGCAAATTGCCGGAATAATTGGCCTATCAGGGTATGCGCTCCTTTTTGTGGGCCTGCTGAAAACTAAAATCGAGCAGAGTTTTGCCGCATTTATGCTGTGGGCCATGCTCGATATTATTGCCACGATAACGACAACTCTGGAAGATGGCAATTATTGGCTTGCCCTCGGAAATGCCGTTGGCTCGACGGCCATTACTGGCTTGCTGGCCATAAAAAGACAAGTTATGTGGTCGTGGATTGAAACAATGACGGCCGTTCTCGTATTGATCTGCCTGGTTATCTGGTTCGTGGCTGGAGAAAAAGCCGGACTGGTTGCCAGCAGCCTAGCGGTTGTCGTGGCCAGTATCCCCCAAATGGTGACTACCTATAAAAAGCCACAGACAACGCCGACGGCGATCTATGTCGTATTTTTAATAGCCGCTATATTGTCTTTTATCGCGGGTAAAGCCTGGACCATCGACCAGCGTTTTTATTCGGGTTGTGCCGTGTTTCTGTGTTCAGTAATCGTAGTATTCTCGTTGAGAAAAGTGCATAAACCAGTATCGTTAAACACATTCCTGTAACACCAACTAAAAAAGCAAAACGAGTTGAATTATCAGACGTTAATCAAAAGAAAAGCCATACTCATAACTCGTGGAGTATGGCGGCCAGGCGTTCAGGCATGGAAAAAAACGGGGAGTGGCTGCTGGCTAATTCGTACACTTTCTGACAAGGCACATTTTGGACCAAGCTGCTTTTATCTGAGTCTTTTGCCTGCGTACAAAGAATATACACTTTGGGAATTACTCCGTAGTGAGCATCCGTCACGGTCACCGGTGTATCTAAGCACACTATCTACTGCCAGCCGATATGCGCTTTGGCAAACGCTACATCGTCGGCTGAACAGTCGTGGTAGAAAAGTTGGCTAACCAGCTCAGGCTTAACCATTGTTGTTTTTTGTCTTCCGAAATAATCTGGCTTTCGGCCAGCAATGGCCCCGACACGGTTTTGCCTGCGGCCTTGTTTTGAGTAGCTGCTTTTTCCAGCAAGGCCAGTACCGATTCACCGTTCTGGGGCATAAAGGCGTCTAAAAACACCAGTTTCGCTACCTTTTCTTTCCCCAATAGTTTAGCGGCCTGCGCCACCACCACGCCCGCCATCGAGTGTCCCACTAAAATTACCGGGCCGGTTTGGGCCTTAGCTACCTCAACCACTTTTTTACGTAATCATCAAGAGTGACGGTCGCAGGCGGGGTTTTATCTACACCGTGGCCGGGCAAGTCGGGGACCAGTACCCGGTTGCCGTTCGCTTCCAGCAGTGGTGTTACTTTCTTCCAGCACCAGGCCCCGTGCCAGGCTCCATGAACCAATACGAAAGTGATCATCTTACTTGGAATAGTAGCAAGGGTATTTGTACTCCCCGCTGTTGAACGTATTGATAAGTAATTAGGCAAATTTAGAATAGATCAACTATTTTAGCGGCATGAGCCGCAAAGAAAAGCATATTGATCTTGTTGAAGCCGAGCTGATTACC
>NZ_BAAGXG010000054.1:0-1724 GCF_054779955.1 Spirosoma arcticum | reverse complement strand
GGATGTACGCATGCTTTCTAACTTGCTCATTATCAAGCCATCCTTAAGTTAGTAAAAAGACCCAAATCTTCGCCCGTTATCCCAAACTTAGCCAGCTTTTTCTTCATCTGTCGAATCTGCTGCTGTTTCACCTGAGCCACATCCCGCATTAATTTAGTTGGCTCATAGGCTTCGCCCGTCGTGAGCATTTTGTAAACTACTACCGCCAACTTACGTGCCGTGGCGGTGATAGCCTTAATTCGGCCAGCCCGGTAGGCAATCCGCTGAAAAAACGCCGTCATCGGATTGGGCTTCTTCATGTTGCCTAGTGAATTAGCCACCATCCGAAACGTATTGGGTAAGGTGGACTTGTTCTTCAAGGTCTTCTTCGACAACACTTTACCGCCCGATGCCTTGTTATTGGGAGTGAACCCCAGCCATTTAGCAAAGGCTTTGGCCGAGTGAAACTTGCTGATCGACTCGCCGACTTCAGCCATGAACGTCAGTAGGGCATCCCGACCGAAGCCGGGTATGTTGCTTAAATCAACCCCCAACAGTTTATGAGCATACTGTTCAATAGACAGACGCGGGGTGTTGCGCGACTGCCGTAATTTTTGACGGCCTGCCGTTGGATCTGCTACGGCCTGGGGCTGTTCTAACCCTTTTGTGTGGTCGGTGAAGTGGCGATCCAGTTCCTTATCTAACTCAGCGATTTCGGTTTGTAGATTCAGGTAGAGCCGATAGTTGCTGCGAACCTCGAAGCGCATGGCCCCGTTCCAGTTACCCCGCAGTAACTCGATGATTTCGGCAGGTTTCTTTTTACAATGGCCATCAACCAGTTCGGCCAGTTTAATGGGGTCTTCCTGGCCCTGACAGATGGCAGCAATGATCCGTAAACCCGACACCGAATTGGTATCGGTCAGCACTGCATCAAGTCGCACGTTGCCTGCCCGCAGTGCTTTTTGAATACGCCGGATATAATCGGCGGCATCCTCGACCAGACTCCGACGCAACCGCACCAGTGGCCGGATAAGTGTTGAGAACTCGTCGGGCAGAAAGATGGGCGGCAGTAAGCCCAAGCTGTGCAGGGTACGGATGTGAATCGCATCTGAGGTGTCAGATTTGAAACGTCGATAGTTTTTCGTGTTAGCCCCTGAAGTAACGAGTACCTTAAAACCAGCCTCCTGAAGCACGTTAACCAATGGTCGTTCATACCCGCCGGTTGCTTCCATCGCTACGTGCTTGACCTGATGGTCGGTCAGCCACTTAGCAAGCCGGAAGAGTTCTTTAGTGGACACACCGAACTGCTGAACGTGTTGTTTAGGATCGTCGCCCACGGCCACAACGTGAAACTGAGAGCCTATGTCGATACCCGCCACCTGCTGGTGGACGACGGGCATGGCCAGATAGTTATCCTGCTTTTTCATGCTTGAAAGAGGGTAAGCAGTGGAAACAAAAGGCTATCAGCGGGCTATTTAAGATAAGCGATAATCAGGATGTACGGAGTAAAAGCGGCTGCTTCTCTACCAATTGGGTTCTCAACGCATGAAGTAGAAAGCCACTCCATGACGAATAGCCAAATCGGGCGGTTGGACGGGTTGATGAGCACCAACAAACAGGGACGATCTTCCCACAAGGGGCTACTGACAGCCAGGTAAATATAGGCTCAAACGGTGGTTTACTGTTCTCATGCGTTTTTCTGGGTTCGTTCGCCCGCGAACTCGGTGGCGGTTGGGCTGAAAACG
>NZ_BAAGXG010000053.1:0-2087 GCF_054779955.1 Spirosoma arcticum | reverse complement strand
AATTTAACTCGGCCAAAGCGTTTGCCAAGTGGTTGGGGTTTACCCCCAACAACAAAGCATCGGGCGGTAAAGTGTTGTCGAAGAAGACGTTGAAGAACAAGTCCACCTTACCCAATACGTTTCGGATGGTGGCTAACTCATTGGGCAACATGAAGAAGCCCAATCCGATGACGGCGTTTTTTCAGCGGATTGCGTACCGGGCTGGCCGAATTAAGGCTATCACCGCCACGGCGCGGAAGTTGGCAGTCGTGGTGTACAAGATGCTCACGACAGGTGAAGCCTATGAGCCAATCAAGTTGATGCGGGATGTGGCTCAGGTGAAGCAGCAGCAGATTCGACAGATCAGGAAAAAGTTGGCCAAGTTCGCCATCACCGGGGCAGATTTGGGTCTTTTTACTAACTTAAGCACAGCTTGATAATGAGGAACTTAGAAAGCATGCGTACATCGTGGGCAGGGGTGTAAAGGCTCGTGCCTCGCCATCAACCCCTGCGGGCGTTGGGTGAAATGCAATAAGCCGTATGCGTTCGGCGGGTTTCGGCCGACAACAGGCACTTGGGGTTTAGTCAAGTTTGAGGTGCGTTTGGCCGGTTTCGCGTGACAATGGGCAACCCGGCGTTTGGCAAGCAGGTAAAAAAGGTAACCAGCGACAGCGGGCACTTGAGCGTTGGGCAAGCCTAAAAAGAGGGTTTCGAGTGACACCGGGCAACCGGGTGTTAGGCAAGCCCAAAAGCCAGGCAGTTCACCAGCGACAGCGGGCATTTGAGCAACAGGCAAGTTGAGCAGTTCGGCTTTGTAAGGTTTGTTTGTCTCGCTCCGCATGGGTGTGTTTCCGCTGACAACGAGTAACCCGTATGCGATTCAGGCAGCCCAACTGAGCAGGCGTGTAAAGGTGCAATTGGTTCTTGTTCAGGCAGTTCGCTTAATCACCATCAACCCCTGCGGGTGTTGGGTAGAAATACATCAAGTGCTTGTTCGGCGGGTCACCTGCGACAGGTTGCACGTCTCAGAGGTTAGGTTTGAGCTTCCATTTTCAGGTTCCGGTTGACAATTTGAACGCCCCGGTTTGGCAGGTTTAGGCTCGTTGGGCAGGCTTCTGCTGACAAGAGACATTTCGGCATTTGGGATAACTTTGTGGAATGGAAACAGGCATATACATTCCCATCATCTCAGATTACGGCTTTAAAGCTACGTTTGGCAACGAAGCCGACAGTTTGTTCCTTCGTACGGCATTGCAGGCTCTTATCAAGTCGGAAACAGCCATTCGGGAAGTCCACTTTGATAAAAATGCGTTTGAGGCTCTGACCATTGACAGCCGGAGCGGTATTTTTGATTTGGCCTGTACCGATGAAAACGGCAGTCAGTTCATTGTCGAAATGCAGTTGGGCCAAGCTCCGCATTTTGTCCAGCGTATGAAGTTTTACGCGCTGCATAAGTTCAACACAGTAGTAGAACGGGGTGAGTTTGACTATACTAACCTGCCGAAAATTTATGCGATTGCTATTTTAGCGAAGAACATTCTGCCCGTGACTAATTTTCATACCGTTGCCAATCTACGAAGTGAGCAAGGCGAAATCATTGACAGTCAAATGACGTTTATCACCGTAGAATTGGCTAAGTTTAACAAGCAGGTAGCTGAAATTGAGACCGATTTAGAGAAACTGGTTTATACCATGAAGACCCTCCACATGACTGCACCGACCCAATACCCGGCTTTCTGGAATGAAGAATGGCTCAAACGGGCCATTGACGAGTTGGACACACGGAAAATGACCTCAGAAGAACGGGCCTATTTTGCCCGTGTGACAGCGGCTAATGCCGAAGCGGTCAAAGCAGAACAGAAACGGATTGAAGAGGTAAAAGTGTTGGCCATTCAAAATGCTTTGCAAGAAGGTTTACCGATTGATTTGATTGCTCGAATTAATAGTGTAAGTATAGATTTTGTGTTTGCAGTACAAAAAAAGTTGTAATCGGTTTCGCTCCGCGTGGGCGGGGTCTCGTGCGACAGGCCGCAGGCCGCAAGGTTAACGTTTTCAGCCCAACCGCCACCGAGTTCGCGGGCGAACGAACCCAGAAAAACGCATGAGAA
>NZ_BAAGXG010000052.1:0-2375 GCF_054779955.1 Spirosoma arcticum | reverse complement strand
CCGGGTGGCCCAGGAGTTGGGCCTCGGTGCGATTCCAGACGGTACAGATGCCCGGATTGGCCAGTTCGACCACGAACTGCGGGCCGCGCAGAATAGCAATGGCCACGGGGGCCTGCTGAAACAGGCTTTGCAGATTCGCTTCACTAACTTCAATCTGCTGGCGGGCCTGCCGGACTCGGGTGACCTCGGTGGCGACGACCATGGTGCGTTCGATGCGTTCGTCCGCGTTCCGCAGGGCATCGTAGACAAAGTCGAAGTACACCGTCTCCAACTGGCCATGGCGCTCCAGGGTGACGGGCAGTTCGTGGCCTTCATAGGCAATTCCGGTTTTGTAGACGCCCAGTAGGAGTTCTTCAAACCCCTGCCCGGTGGCTTCGGGCAGGGCCTCAAACAACGGCTTGTCGACCACTTGCTGATGGGTACGTCCCCAGAGCTGGCAGATGGTCGGGTTGGCTAATTCGATGATAAAATCGGGGCCGCGAAAGATGGCCACGCCTAAGGGCGTTTGCCGAATGATGGCAGCCAGCCGCCGCTCGCTGGTCGCGATCTGCTGTTGCGTTCGCCTGTTTTCCTGCCCGATCCAATCCAGTTGCTGTCGTTGCTGCTCGGCCAGCATGGTATCGGTCGTTTCGGTAGCCACGCAGAAGACGCCCCCAATGCCGTCTGATTCGTCGTAGATCGGGCTGAGCGAATAACTAAAGTAGGCCGCCTGGGGAAAGCCATTGCGATTGACCATCAATAACTGATTTTCCGACCAGTGGGCTTCCCCCCGCGTACCTACCCCCTCGAGACCTGGCCCCAGCGTATCCCAGTCCTCGGGCCCTGTATCCCGGCCGGTACTCCCCAACGCGTGGGGGTGTTTGTCGCCCAGGATCAGCCGGTAGGCATCGTTGTAGAGCATGACCCGGTCGGGTCCCCACCAGATTAAGATGGGAAGGTGGGCGTTCAGGCACAGACTAACGGTGGTCCGCAGGCTGGGGGGCCACTGGTTGGGTGGGCCAACGGCGGTTTGTGACCAATCTTTGGTGCGCATGCGTTCGCCCATCTCACCGCCCCCGGCCAGAAAGGAGGGCGGTGCTGCTTTGTTTACCCCCATAATAGGTCAGTAATCAGAATAGGTTTTGTCAGGTTCATCGGATTAGATGGGTTCTTATTGGTTGTCTGGCATTTACCCTACGTAAACATACATAAAGCACCGCTCAGTCCATGAATAATGACTGAGCGGTGCTGTTGCTGATCGGTCCGGATAGCAATAAACGGGTTAATCGGCTGTCGCGCCCAACAGACAACCGCTCATCGACTGGGCAACCTGAACCAGGTCGGCATAAGAGGCCGGTTTTTTCAGGTACTTACTGGCCCCGCTTCGGTACGCCATGGCCATTTGTGCCGGTTCGGCGGAGGTCGAGATCATCACGGCCGGAATATGGCGAAGCAACGGGTTGGCTTTGAGGGCCATCAGGGCCTCCAGCCCGTTCATTTTGGGCATATTCACATCGAGCAGGATCAGATGGACCGGCTGGGGGGCCGGTTCCCGGCTCCAGGTATCGAGCATGGTCAGCAGATCACTCCCGTCCTCGGCTTCGACAATGGTCACCGCGGGATAAACTTCCTGGAGCGAGAGGCGCATAAAGTACCGGTCATCGGCGTCATCATCGGCCATGTAAATAACGGTATTCGCGTAGTCCATCGGGTAAGTGCTTAGTAAGTGAACCTCAACCCGACAAATATGAGGAGGACTGGCCGGTCAGCCTATGACGGTTGATAGGTATGGATATGATTGTTTACCGACGGAACGTGCGTACGGTTTGGGCGCATCGTGGTCGGGACGGCACGGGTAACGGTCATGTGGCCGGGTGATGCATGTCATAGTTCATCCGGGCCAATGGCTGTAGGTTTGCTTCGGCAATATTCCTGCCTTTACGTATAAATTCAAGTAGGTAAACTCAAGCCAATGGCACCCTTGCAAACCGTATTCGGCTTTTTTGACACCATGGCGGAAGCCCAGCAGGCCGTTCAACGCCTGCTGGCGAAGGGCTTCACCCGGGAAACCGTTGAATTTTCGACGCCAACCAACCAGAACGTGGCCACCAGTGATGGGCCTACCGCGCCCACTGAAGCCGACAACCGCAGTGGGCGGTTCTTTTCCTCCCTCTTTGGTCGCCCTGAAGAGGTCCAACCTGGACTGATCCGGTCGCCCGGGAACCGCACCGGAATGCCCGCCCCGGTGGACCGGGACCATGGCGAACCGACCGGTGGTGCGGCCGGGTCCCGGCGGGGGACGCTGGTAACGGTGCAGACGCAGTCAGCCACCGAAACGAAGCAAGTGGCCGACCTGCTTGACTCGGCCGGGGCCGGAGACGTAGCTATGGATGAAC
>NZ_BAAGXG010000051.1:0-2376 GCF_054779955.1 Spirosoma arcticum | reverse complement strand
CCGGGTGGCCCAGGAGTTGGGCCTCGGTGCGATTCCAGACGGTACAGATGCCCGGATTGGCCAGTTCGACCACGAACTGCGGGCCGCGCAGAATAGCGATGGCCACGGGGGCCTGCTGAAACAGGCTTTGCAGATTCGCTTCGCTGGTTTCGATCTGCTGGCGGGCCTGCCGGACTCGGGTGACCTCGGTGGCGACGACCATGGTGCGGTCGATGCCCCCATCTACGTTCCGCAGGGCATCGTAGACAAAGTCGAAGTACACTGTCTCCAACTGGCCATGGCGCTCCAGGGTGACGGGCAGTTCGTGGCCCTGGTAGGCAATTCCGGTTTTGTAGACGCCCAGTAGGAGTTCTTCAAACCCCTGCCCGGTGGCTTCGGGCAGGGCCTCAAACAACGGCTTGTCGATCACTTGCTGATGGGTACGTCCCCAGAGCTGGCAGATGGTCGGGTTGGCTAATTCAACGATAAATTCGGGGCCGCGAAAGATGGCCACGCCTAAGGGCGTTTGCCGGATGATGGCCGCCAGCAGCCGCTCGTTAATCTCGACCTGCTGCCGCGTTCGCCTGTTTTCCTGTCCGGCCCAATCCAGTTCCTGCCGTTGCCGCTCGGCCAGTAGGGTTTCGGTCGTTTCGGTTACGACGCAGAAGATGCCCCCAATGCCGTCTGATTCATCATAGATCGGGCTGTGGGAATAACTAAAGTAGGCCGCTTCGGGCAAGCCGTGGCGATTGACCATCAGTAACTGATTTTCCGACCAGTCGGCTTCCCCCCGCGTACCTACCCCGTCGAGCCTCGGACCCAGCGTATCCCAGACCTCGGGCCATATATCCCGGCCCTGACAACCCAACGCGTGGGGATGCTTGTCGCCCAGGATCAGCCGGTAGGCATCGTTGTAGAGCATGACCCGTTCGGATCCCCACCAGATCAGGATGGGGAGATGAGCGTTGAGGCACGTACAAACGGTGGTCCGCAGGCTTTGGGGCCACTGGTCAGGTGAGCCAAGGGCGGTTGGTGACCAGTCTTTGGTGCGCATGCGCTCGCCCAGCTCACCACCCCCGGCCAGAAAGGGGGGCGGTGCTGCTTTGTTTACCCCCATAGTAGGTCAGTAATCAGAATAGGTTTTGTCAGGTTCATCGGATTAGATGGGTTCTTATTGGTTGTCTGGCATTTACCCTACGTAAACATACATAAAGCACCGCTCAGTCCATGAATAATGACTGAGCGGTGCCGTTGCTGATCGGTCCGGGTAGCAATGAACGGGTTAATCGGCTGTCGCGCCCAACAGACAGCCGCTCATCGACTGGGCAACCTGAACCAGGTCGGCATAATAGGCCGGTTTTTTCAGGTACTTACTGACCCCATTTCGGTACGCCGTCGCCATTTGTGCCGGTTCAGCGGAGGTCGAGATCATCACGGCCGGAATATGTCGAAGCAACGGGTTGGCTTTGAGGGCCATCAGGGCCTCCAGCCCGTTCATCTTGGGCATGTTCATATCGAGCAGGATCAGGTGTATCGGCTGGGGGGCCGGTTCCCGGCTCCAGGTATCGAGCATGGTCAGCAGATCACTCCCGTCCTCGGCTTCGACAATGGTCACCGCG
This sequence comes from Spirosoma arcticum, assembly GCF_054779955.1. Classification (NCBI taxonomy): domain Bacteria; kingdom Pseudomonadati; phylum Bacteroidota; class Cytophagia; order Cytophagales; family Cytophagaceae; genus Spirosoma; species Spirosoma arcticum. The sequence continues at coordinate 778 of NZ_BAAGXG010000051.1, read as the reverse complement.
GGATAAACTTCCTGGAGCGACAGGCGCATAAAGTACCGGTCATCGGCGTCGTCATCGGCCATGTAAATAACGGTATTAGCGTAGTCCATCGGGTAAGTGCTTAGTAGGTGAGCCTTAACCCGACAAATATGAGGAGGACTGGCCGGTCAGCCTATGACGGTTGATAGGTATCGATATGATTGTTTACCGACGGAACGTGCGTACGGTTTGAGCGCATCGTGGTCGGGACGGCACGGGTAACGGTCATGTGGCCGGGTGATGAATGTCATAGTTAATCCGGGCCAATGGCTGTAGGTTTGCCTGGGTAGTCTTGCTGCCTTTACGTATAAATTCAAGTAGGTAAACCTTAGGCCAATGGCACCGTTGCAAACCGTATTCGGCTTTTTTGACACCATGGCGGAAGCGCAGCAGGCCGTTCAACGCCTGCTGGCGAAGGGCTTCACCCGGGAAACCGTTGAATTTTCGACGCCAACCAATCAGAACGTGGCCACCAGTGATGGGCCTACCGCGCCCATTGAAGCCGACAACAGCAGTGGGCGGTTCTTTTCCTCCCTCTTTGGTCGCCCGGAAGAGGTCCATCCTGGACTGGTCCGGTCGTCCGGGAACCGCACCGGAATGCCCGCCCCGGTGGACCGGGACCACGGCGAACCGGCCGGTGGTGCGGCCAGGTCCCGGCGGGGAACGCTGGTAACGGTGCAGACGCAGTCAGCCACCGAAACGAAGCAAGTGGCCGACCTGCTTGACTCGGCCGGGGCCGGAGACGTAGCTATGGATGAAC
>NZ_BAAGXG010000050.1:0-2756 GCF_054779955.1 Spirosoma arcticum | reverse complement strand
TGGAAGGTGATTTTACTGTACCAAAGAAGGACATTGCGTTCAAGGGCTTTGTTCACTTTATAGTAAGGCTTTACTATTTGTTCACAATGGCTACAGACCTTCCTGCTAAGTAGCTACCAGTATACTCGCCGTTATCTTTGCTTATCGAAATGACAAAATCAAGCCAATTAGTTGTCGGCCTGCTAACCGATCGACTCAAGACGGTATCATGAAAGCATCCGATAAAAGGAAATTCGTTATCCGCGAAACGTACCGCATTATTTTGCCAAAGTAGGCTCGGGTGATGGCCGATTATTAATGACTTTCCAGCCAGCGGGTAAAATGGAAGAGTTTTTCCAAAGAGTAAGCGAAGGGGCACTTAAAACGATGAGTGAAGCTGAACAGGATAAATTTCGAGAGGAGCATGGTTTTAAACGAGTAGGTCCTCCCAATCAACCAGTTAAAAAAGTAGCGTTGATGGCTAGTAGAGACAGATAGTTGTGCTTTATTTATTTGCCTCTTTTATCACTCTTTTTAGATTTCTTTTTTTAGTCTATTAACATATCCGTATTCATAGAACGAGTCTGGAAAAATTACAACAAACTGCCCCACAGTAAGTTAGTAACATTCTCAGACTCGTTCTATAACTAACTTTATGTAAAGAGATCAATTTAAGTGTAACTGATTTGTGGTTAATATACCTATTCTCACTTTTAGCCAATTTTTATCCCTAACTTCTCGTCTACTTTCGATTCACTAACGTAACCTGATAAGGGGGTCAAATGACGTTTCAGGAATTCACCCCATCGCCTGCCCTTCGTCCCTTCGTCGATCGGTTTTGGATCGTCGAAACCTTTGGCACGGATGTCCATCCAATGGAGCATGCGCTGACCCCAAATGGAATGGATGGGCTCATCTTCCTGTTTCAAACCGACAGACCTCAGATCATTTTAAGAGCTGATCGTAAACTTGAGCTGCCCACCAGCTATGGCTTGGTGCAGCCCCTCGAGCACTGGCGATTGCAGATCCCAACCCCTTGTGGCATTGCAGGCGTGTTCTTTAAGCCTGGTGTGCTCCATCGTTGGTTGCGCTATCCCATGCTTGAACTAACCAAACAACCCGTTGACTTGGAAGCACTTTGGGGTCGGCAAGTCACTCAGTTAACCGAACAATTAAGCGAACTGCCCAGCCAACGAGTTGCCCTTTTAGAGACTTTTCTAACCAAACGCTTACCGATTTTTACCCAACCCCTGACTACGGCCGATCACGCCATTCGCTTAATGGCCCAACAGCCAGCCAGTCAATCCATTCAATCCCTGGTTACCCAGTTAGGCGTGAGTCGCCAATTTCTGGCTCGCCAGTTTGCCCAGCAGGTAGGCATTAGCCCCAAGCAGTTCGGACGCATTGCTCGTTTCAATGCCTTACACCGCTTTATCGCTGGCCATCAACAACCCAATTGGTTGGATATGGTTTATCAGTTTGGCTATTACGACCAATCTCATCTGATTAAAGACTTTCGCCAGTTTATGGGTTGGTCCCCTTCGGACTATTTACAAGCCTCCACCCAGGCTGCGGACTTCTACGCCGGTCAGCCTTGACTAGTTTCCATTTTTACAATGCCAGTTAGAAGACGGATTTTATTTTTGGCTCACTAAGCCATTACTGAATCCTAATTGACCTTCTAATTTCATGTATCATGAAAACGGCATTGAGTGAACGAGTTTTCCTGCTCTATTTGCTTTTAACCTTTTATTGCTTTGGGGCAGCCATGATGAATGAGTTTGTCGAATACCAAAGCTGGGCTGATTTGGGACAGTACATCTCAGCGAGTGATTTTGGTAAATGGCATGCTGCGACCAGTCAAACGATGATTCCTTTCTTGGTGCTACCTATGGCCTTACTAACCCTGGTGGCCATTTCGTTGATCTGGTTTTTGCCCTCCACGATTCCGAGGTGGATGCTTTGGATTGTCTTAGGTTGCCATATTATTGCCTGGCTTTCTACTATCCTGATTCAGGTACCAATTGAGCTGCAATTTGATCAGCAGGGTTATTCCGGCCCGTTGATGCAACGATTACTAACTACTGATTGGATTCGCAAAGGGGCTTTTTTTGTAGAAATACCCGTTGCCCTTTGGATGGTTTCCTACTTTCTAAACCGAGCCCGTACGCCTTCTAAAGTTGAGGTCTGATTGGGGATTTGTTAACGCTGAATGTGTTCTATAAGTCAATTTATGTTAAGAAATCTTAACGGTAAGTACAACACCCTATCTAATCGTGTTACCTATCTAAAATCATATCATGGTCACTCAATTAGCCAGTAGCATCTTACTTCTTCTACTAACCAGCATCGGCGGTATGCCTGGGCAGAGCTTGAAGCGTTGTGCATCTTATAACCCATCGGTAGCTCAACAAGACATCGCCAGCAGTAAGCCCAGACTACTCTTACAAGGTGGAATTGCACCGGTTAGGCGCGCTGAAGATTCATCCATTGAGAAGCAGTTTGGTTTTGTGTATGAGGATTTTGGATGTGTAAAACCAGCAGACGATAGCTGTCTACAAGAGTACAGCCAAGTTGTATTTACCTACTTAGATAAGAAATATGGAACAGCTTGGCGGGCTAAAGTAAGAAAAGACGTTTTGTTTCTAACCGTCTTTCCTCAATAGCCTGACTAACGGTGCTCGTATGCTACTGGAATAGGTTTACAAAGGGGAACAAAACTGATTATCAGCTTGGTATTGCACATTTCCGTACCGAACTTTTTTATACGGATACCA
>NZ_BAAGXG010000049.1:0-2896 GCF_054779955.1 Spirosoma arcticum | reverse complement strand
CGGGCGAAGATTTGGGTCTTTTTACTAACTTAAGGATGGCTTGATAATGAGCAAGTTAGAAAGCATGCGTACATCCTTCAGGGGGTGTAAAGGTGCAGCTTGTTTGCCTGATCGAAGTAACTTTCACACCATCAGCCCCCTGGGGTGTTGGGTGGTTCGTAAAAGCTGTTCTCGACAAGGCGGTTACCGGGCGACACAAAGCGCGGCTCGACAGGGCGGTTTCGGTCGACACGAGGCACTTGGGAGTTAGCCAGGCGGCAAATGAGTTAGGTGAATCTCGGCTGACAGGCAGCACGTTGTAGTTTATCAAGCCTACAAAAAAGAGTACGGGCGACATTCAGCACTTGGACGTTCGGCAGGCTTTCAAAAGGAGAAAAAGGCCACGGCTGACAACGGGTAATTGGGCGTTAGGCAAGCCTAAAAAAGAGTAACTTTGTTACAGTAGCATAAGCACAATAATACAATGACTAACAAAACAAAGAAATCCCTTTCCCCTTTGGTAGTGCGCGGACGTAATGCAACGGGTAAAATCATTGAGGGTTCCATTCCTGCTGGCACGTTGCCGACAGAAGATCCCGGACTGGCTATCCAGAAGATATTAGCCAAACACAAAGACATCACGCCTACGCCTGTTTCAACTCAATGACTACCACCTCACCGGATTCGTTCGTACTGGTGGACACAGGTGTAATGAGCCGTTTCTTCTTGAAAAAGCCGCAAATTGTTGAAGCGTACAGTAAATTGACAGTTATAGCTGTGCCTGTCATTTCAGCCAGCATTTATATCGAGTTGATGCGCTGGTTAATCAACGTTCGAGGCCGAGTTGTTGATCCAATTACCAAAAGTGAGTTTGATACGATCCGAAACCAATTGGATAAGTATGTGCAACTCAATCATGGGGATTGTATTGAACTGGCGGTTGAAGCCTGTCGGCTTTACCCGGATACTGGTCTGGGCGATTGTTTCACGATTGGGGTAGGTTTATTTTTTGATATTCCTGTTTTCACGCTCAATCAGAAGCATTTTGAGCGGATACCGGGCGTTCGGCTTTATCGCCCTGATAATTATGATTTGCTAGAAACCAAATAACAAGGCAGGTTTCGGGCGACAGGCAGCAAGCCGCAAAGTCAGCGTTTTCAGCCCAACCGAACGAGGCCGAAAAGGCTCCTACGTCGCCATCGGGCCGTCGTTGGCGTTGGGTGCGGGTCCAAAATGTGCTTGTGGGGCGGGTCGCGGTCGACAGGTTGCAGGCCGCAGAAGGTAGGTTTGGGCTTCCATTTCTGGGTTTCGTGTGACACAGGGAACGCCCCGGTTAGGCACGTAGCATGAATCAAATTGAAAAATGAATGTTGACCACATATTTATTTTCGCTGAAGATAAAGGACAGATAGCTGACCAGCTCGTCGGCTTTGGACTAACTGAGGGAAGTAGCAGAACTCATACAGGACAAGGTACAGCCAATCGTAAATTTTACTTTAGAAACTTCTTCTTAGAGGCTTTATGGGTTCACAACGAAGATGAAATAAATAGTGAGTTGATTAAGGAGACTGGCCTTTGGCATAGAGCCAATTTTAGAAATACTCACTTTTCTCGCTTCGGACTTTGCCTTATAAATACTGACGAAACAGAACGGCTATTTGAAAATGCGTTTAAGTATCAACCAACATATTTCCCTGAAGGATTAACAATCGATGTTTTAAGAAACGAGGGTAGCCCTGCACTTCCATGGGCTTTCAGGCTTCCTTTCAAAGGACAAAAGAAAAATGAAACTGAACCAACAGACCACCCAAGCGGCATGAGTTCATTAACCAGATCAATTTTTGAATGCGAAGGCACGATTAGTAAAGATTTTCTTGGGTACTTTGAAAGTGAGAGCGGTCTCGAATTTAAAACCTCCTCAAGAACATGGCTAACCTTAATCTTCGACAACGAAGTTCAAGGCCATAGCTTTGATTTCGAGAATCTCAGCTTAACATTTCGCTATTAGCTCTGCTCCGCGTGGGGTGGTTTCCGCTGACAGGTTGCATGTCCCAAAGTCAGGCGTTCAGCCCAACATCCTCTGTGTTCGCGGGCGAACGAACCCCAACCAACGCATGAGACCAGAAAGTCAGCCCGTAGCCCTATATTTACGTAGCTATCAGTAGCCCCTTTGTGGGAAGATCGTCCTCTTCTCTGGTGCTTTCAGCCCGGCCAACGTCCCGATTTGGCTATGAGACAGGGACTATTTTATCAGTGCCTGCCTTGAGAACCCCACTGGTAGAGCGGGCCAGCCCGCTACTCCGTACATCATGATTATCGTTTATCTAACATAGCCCGCTGATAGCCCTTTTGACTTACTGCTAACCCCCTTCAGCGATGAAAAAGCAGACAGAAGAGTATCGGAAAATGCCTATTGTTCATCAGCAGGTGGCTGGTATCGACATCGGCTCTCAGTTTCACGTCGTCGCTATCGGCGACGACCCCAAACAAGATGTGCAGCAGTTTGGGGTATCGACAAAGGAACTCGTCCGGCTGGCCCAATGGCTGACCGACAACCACGTCAAACATGTGGCCATGGAAGCCACTGGCGGCTATGAAAAACCACTGGTGAACGTCTTACAGGAGGCTAATTTCGAAGTTTTAGTAACTGCCGGTGCCAATACCAAGAACTACCGGCGCTTCAAGTCCGATACGTCCGATGCGATTCACATTCGTACCCTGCACAGTCTGGGTCTGCTGCCCCCCATCTTCCTTCCCGACGAGTTCTCAACACTGATCCGGCCTTTGGTGCGGCTGCGGAAGAGTTTGGTCGAAGATGCTGCTGATTACATCCGGCGTATCCAGAAAGCCCTGCGGGTGGGCAATGTACGCTTAGATACGGTGCTGACCGATACCAACTCGGTGTCGGGTTTGCGGA
>NZ_BAAGXG010000048.1:0-2941 GCF_054779955.1 Spirosoma arcticum | reverse complement strand
CAGGCCTCCTGGCAGACCCGGTTGGAGGGTCGGCTCTCGATGCCCCGGCCACTGAGGGCCGTCACGTAGTAGCAGCCGGCGACGGTGCTCAGGCTGGCGTGGGCGAAGCTGGTGGTGGGGGCGGCTACGGTGGTGAGGGCTGTTAGGGAGTCACCCTGGTAGCGGCTGTAGTAGAGCCGGTAGGCGGCAATGTTGGGGTCGCAGGTGGGCCCGGTGGTAGGTTGCCAGCGCAGGGTGTTGGTGAAGCTGGTCTGGTTGCAGAGGCTCTCCTGGGTGAGACTGCTGCAGTTGAGGCTATCCAGGCCCAGTTGGGGGGGGCAGGGTCGGGCCGTATCGGTGGGGGTAGCACACTGAATCTGGCTGTAGTTGAGCAGGATGCCATAGCCCCTTAGCAGGGGGTCGGCGTAGGTCCCCCTGGTCAGCACCCGGTAGCAGTAGGCCGAGTCGGCCGACAGCACCCGGCTCGTGTTGCCATCAGCCAGGAAAGCATCCCCTCCGGTGTCAACGTAGGTGAACGACTCTGGTCCTCTCACGGGTACATCAGCAATGGCATTGAAAGGGCCGTTGGGTCCGGTGCGGGATCGGAAGACGGTGTGGGTCTGATTGTCGTTGGACCAGGGCACAGTAGCCGCCCAACTCAGAGCCACCTGCCGCTGGGCGGGGGCCGCACTCAACCGCACACTCGAAGCCGGTTCACTGACGTCGAAGCGGGTGAGCGTTCCGCCGGAGGGCGTGTAATAAAACTCCACCCGATAGCGGTATGCATTGGCCGTCGTGTTAAGCCCTGTGTCTACGTAAACCGTGTCCGCAGCACCGGGAGCCAGCGTGGTATTGATGGTAGCGACCGGGGCAAAGTTGGTGCCCGCCTGACCGGTGGCCCGCTCCAGACGGTACTGGTAAGGGCCACCCAGATCACCCGCCTGTAGGCCCACGGGCCGACTCCAGCGGACCGTGATGCGCCCCCGCTGTTCGTTCGTACTGTCAACGGTTACCTGGGTGAGTACCGGAGCCAGCAAGGGCAGTTCTAAACAAGCCTCCTGACTCACCACACTGACACCGCCGTTCAGGTTGCCGCTGCGATCAGGATACTCCGCCACTAAGCGGTAGGAATAGCTCACGCCCCGGCGTAATGCTGAGGTGTCGGTATACGTAGTCACTCCGGCCGAAACCCGACCGATCTCCCGGTAGCCCGAACCGGCGGGTAGCCCCGTTGTGCAAGGTGGTATCTCGACGGTGGTACAACCCTCTTTGCGGTAGATGATGAGTTCGGTTGAGTCGCGGGTGGTGCGGGGCGCACAGGTGTAGCCTGTCCAGCGTAGTTGGATGGCCCGCCCGTTGGCGGTGGCCGTTGGACGGGCGCTCAGGTTCTGCACCGCAGGACCAATCAACCGGATGCGCAGGGTCTGGAAGGAAACCAGTGGCACCACCCCCCGCGCCGGTACGTCGGTCACCTTCAGGGTCACATCATAGGGTGCCAGCCGCAACTGTTCACAACCCGTCTGCCACACAAAGCTCGCCGTGGCGGGCTGCGTTAAGGGACTGGTTACACTGCCCCCACCCGTCAGGCGGGCGAAGGCCGGGGGCACCAGCTCACCGGGGGGCAGGGGCTGGCCGTCGGGTCCCACGTTGAAGACGCCCCCAAAGGCCGAGATCAGCACGCGGTTGCCATCGGGGTCGGTAGCTTGTATGGGCTGGTTGATGAGCGTACCGGCCACCACGCACAGTTCGGGTAGGGGGGCGATGAGGGGCCGTTTGTTGGGCTGGTCGAGGACGATGATCTGCATGTCGCGGGTGACCTCGCCAATGAGCACTCCATTGCGCCACTCCTCAACGATGAAGGCGAAGTTGAACTGGCCCTCCTCGCCGGGGGCGTCCCAGCACAGCTCACCCGTGCGGGCGTCGATAGCGAAGGTGGGCGAGCCGCCAGTCTCGTTGGTGCGGCTGAAGCGGGTGGGGTCCTGGTAGGCGGGGATCGCCCGGCCCCGGCAACCCGACGTGCCGGGGATGTCCTGGGGCACGCTTAGTCGGTAGGCAAGCGAGTCGCCGTCAGGGTCGAAGGCGGCCGGGTTGTGGCAGAAGCGCTGGCCGACGCGTCCCGAGTCGAGGGGTGTGTTGAGCAGGCGGGGGGTGGAGTTGAGGCCCAGGCCCTGGTTGATGAAGATTGTCGTCGACACGTAAAACGTCAGTTGATCGGAACTGGCGGCTGGGGGCAGGTTTTTGGTGTCCTTATTTCGGTTTTGAATAACGACCGAGATGGTATAAGCACCGGGTCCGGGATATGTATGCGTCGTGCGGTAGACGTTAACCGACGAGGTTCCGCCGTTGATGAAGCGCCGGTTAGCGCCCCGATCAACCCGCACTATTGTCCCATCACCGAAGCAGAAATCAACGGAATTTGCGTCATTAGCGGCAGGTTTGCCGTCCTGTTCGTCATAGTAAGCAGTAAGAGTGATCTCGTAGGTGAGTGATGTTTCGGAGATGCGCCGGGTGGTAATCTCGCCCGCCCGCACGTGAGTGGCCCGGCTCAGAGCAGGCCATAAGACGGCTCCCAGAAAGACACTCAGTAAAGCAATCAGGTATATAAACCGCATAGAATTAAGGCATTTGTAGTACAACGATTTTACCCTTGAAAAGTGTATTGACTGCCGCCAGAACTGTTGAAATGCACACTTGAACGACCGTTTTACTGCTGAAGGCTCAACTGTCTGTGCCGCTACCCTCCACACAAAAAGACGTGGTGTAATTACCCAGACTGTTCGTTGATTGTCTGAGCCTCTACACCACGTCCTATGTAGGTCATTTTATGCTTATTACCCTTGAGGGCTGGTTTCTCTGAGGATCTGGACCCAGCCCTTGAGGATGAGCGGGGGGGCGTTGCGGGCCAGCACCCCGAAGCGTACACTGGCCTGGTAGTAGTACAAGCCGCTGGGCAACTCCGCCC
>NZ_BAAGXG010000047.1:0-3293 GCF_054779955.1 Spirosoma arcticum | reverse complement strand
GTCAGGATGAAAATGGGGAGTGAAGCCCTATTTTTGTTCCCCTTCTAACTTGACTGCGCGAGAATGACCTTTAGCTAGATCCTGCTCGTTGGGTGGCAGGTCAATGCCTTCCTCTAACAGTCGAAGCAACTGAATATGCATAAAGTTGACGATGGGCACCGCTGTCTTCTGCTGCCAACTGGCTTCCAGCGCGGTTAGGTAAGATGGCCGGTAGTCGACATAGACCAAACTAAGGGGCAAGTGGTGGTAGTGCTGGATATAGCTCATCAGCAGCCGGGCCATGGGTCCGTTACCCGCCCCAAAGGGATGCAGGGTCAAGAGTTGGAAGTGAGTCTCAAAAGATACATTGTAAACCTGTCGGGGGGTGTTAAGCTGACTGATGCGGGTGTTGATCCCTTTGAGCAACTCATCGATGGCGGCTGGCAATTTGTGAGCCGCCACCATCACGCATCTGCCCATCGTAACCTGGTCAATGCGCAAGTCCCCTGTACGGGTGTCAAACTGGCTCAATAATGAATAGGTTGGACCTCCCGTCTGAGCCATCAGTTTAGCAGCTACTTCCTGAAGGGCGAATCGGTTCAGGGGTTCCCGTTGGCTGGCCATAATCAGCATCTGCTCTAAGGCCTGATGATGGTCGATCATCCGCCATTGGTCGGTCAACGGTTTACCCGGAATCAGTTCGCCATTAGGAATGAGTTTTCGGGTTTGAGCCAAGGTTAAAGAAGACCCTTCGATGGCCGTCGAGTGGTAGGTGAGCAGAACTAAATCGTTGAGCTCACCCTCGCTCCTACCAGTCGATGCCGCTCGATAGCGGTCAAGCAGTTGGGGCAGCGTGGCGTTGGTAAGGGTAGCTCTCATCTCATAGGAAAAAAACGGTTCCTTGCTGTGGGTAAGTGTACCGAAAAAAGTCAGGAAAATGAAAAGCCGCTTCTACAGAGTCAGCAAGCGGCTTTTTAGTATGGTTTTTTGTACGGCAAAAATCACCAGTATTGCTCCAAGCCCCTGTTTCTTCATACTATGTACGGCTTGTCAATCGGTATTGTTATCAGCGGTTTATAATCACCGATCCTTTGGGTCTGACTGTATTGGGAACAGGTAGCTGAAGCGGTTCAGTATCTTCGGTCAGCGTTCCATTAGCTGCAATTTTTAACGTGTGCAGGTAATTATAATTCCCAATGCTAAAATCTTTGTTGGTGTGCTGATTGACGACGTACAGGATGGTTTCTGAGGAAGAAAAAACTAGCGAAAAAGGCTCACTGGTTTTAAACAGCGCCCCCCCAGGCCCGGCATAAGAAGGGCCTGAGTTCTTAAGCTCCAGGGTTTGGATAGAGATGGGTGCTATCGGTGATGAGCTGTTATAGACCTGTACCGTATTATCCCCTGAGTTAAGCACGTACATGTGATCGCCTGCTTTATTGGTGCGAATCCAGCAAGCTGCTTTTCCGGCGGGTACGGAGGTTTGGAGTGATAAAGCACCCGTAGTGGCATTGATGGCATACACGCCCACCTTGCCCTGCAACGGATTGCCAACGTACAACACAGAACCCGATGGATGCTGCCATAAACCCAGGGCGGTACCGTCCATGCCCGGTACTACGTAAGGCGTACCGGCTACCGCCGTTAACGTACCATTGGCGTTTATGGTAAAGGAACGCAGGGTGCCAACTGGGGGCATCAGCATAAACCCAAGAAAGTCCGTACCGAACAGAAATTTGCCATCTCGGGAAATAAGTGCATTAGATGGAGAAGTGCCCGCCGTCGTTTCAACTTTAGCACCGGCAACGGGCGTTAACTTGCCGCCCGCATCAATGGTAAATGTAGCGTAGTTGGGAAGCTGCGGGGTCGGATGCAGGGGGTCCTGACTCTTATTGAGGACAAAGACAAAATTACCCGACACATCGATGCCAACCGGTGTTTGTCCATTCGATGGAAACGGTGATCCGGCCACATGCTCAAGGGCACCTGTTGCTTTTATGCTGAATACCGCGATGGTATTACTGCCCGAATTAACCGCTAACAGGTACTGCCCATCGGAGGAGACTCTTACTTCGTAATCCGAATCCAATGGCCCCAGTAATTGCTCAGGATTACCCACCCCCGATCCGTTGGTGAGAAACGGGCTGCCCGCTAAAGGCTCCAATTTCCCATTGCCTTGATCCCGATAGGCAAGCACAGCATTTTGATTGTTCTGGAAGTTATTGGTTTGCACGTACAGAATATCGGCCCGGCCAGTTGGGTCGCGGTGGTCCATGCAGGAGAAAAGAGCAACGGAAAGCAAAAAAGATAAGAGCGTGCGTTTCATAACGTTTTGTGGTTTTGTTGTCAAGTTTGACAGTAACTTTTCACTGCCCCAGGCCGGGGTGCTGGAAACATATTCAGCTTAGGTGCCGATATCATTTTAGGTGACCACCAGGGCATCCGGTCTGCGTATCGGCACATTGCTCATTGTTAACGACTACGTTCAGGACACTTCGATTGGGCACTGGCTACTGCTTATGAGATAAATCAAGCGGACTTCTGTGGCACTAAAAGTAGGTTCTTCCATCAGCTATAACTATGACATTCGTCACCGTACCGTATGATGGTTAGCGGTTTTTAAGCGCAGAAAGTAGGGTCTTGGATCGCCTAGAAGAAAGACCCTTCGATGCTCTGTGCCTGGTTGCAAAAAAAGGCTTCATAATCCGTGAGTAGGCTAACCGAGTCTGACTGATTGGAAATCCTTTCCAAATGGGCGTCACTAAGCAATTCTTTACCCATAAGCTTCGCCATCGGTGCCAGAAGTTGCTGGTTGGCTAATCCGTAACCGTTGCCAGCATACAATCCTGGATTGATAGATACTCTTTCAGATACGTATCTAAGGACTCATTTCTGGCTGGGTCAAGGTAGTCGCCCGTTTGGTGGCGATAGGCCTTAACCGCGATAATGATTCGCCGTAAAGCATGTAAGTCATGAGTTAATTTCATGCCAGTTTAGCCGTTTATTGGTGCGTGGAAACGCTCAATAGCAATGGGTATTGGCCTGGGTTGATCGATCTTATCCAGTGATAAAAGCATCCATCCGCTTATTTCCCGTAACTGGTATGAAATTAATCAAGCTGACGGTGCTAACGGCTGGAGTAACCAGCCGTAACATAGATTGCAAAGGTTGCCTGATGAAGCTCATCCAACTAGGCCATCTTAACGGTTCGGGTTCGTGGGTTCATCCATAGCTACGTCTCCGGCCCCGGCCGAGTCAAGCAGGTCGGCCACTTGCTTCGTTTCGGTGGCTGACTGCGTCTGCACCGTTACCAGCGT
>NZ_BAAGXG010000046.1:0-3384 GCF_054779955.1 Spirosoma arcticum | reverse complement strand
GCCACCCAACGAGCAGGATCTAGCTAAAGGTCATTCTCGCGCAGTCAAGTTAGAAGGGGAACAAAAATAGGGCTTCACTCCCCATTTTCATCCTGACTAGCCCCGGCCAGAATCGGACGTTTAAATGAACTGTGAACGGGTAGGAGGGAGGGGGCTAAAATCTGGCATTTTCGCGTCCAATAAACTCGTTCTCTTTAATCGTTCACCATTTTGTGCCACATGGAGCTTTTTCTGAACGATTTTTGAGGGTGTTTCTTTTACTCGACCTTGTTCACAAGTAAACGGTCGTTTATAGGTGAACAAGCATGCCAGAAACGTAACTGATATGTATCAGTACGAATCATGTGCAGCGTCATAGTTACTATGATTCAATAGGGTAATCTTTGTCGCTGCATCTGCAGCGGCTATGAAACGTTCGTTTGACCGGTATTGAGTTTCGTGCCGGGTCGATAGGAAAGCCGTATTTGTTTGCCTACCTTTAAGCCAATCAGTTCACACTGAGTACCTTTCCCTGCTGCCTGACAATCAACCGGCCTAGCTGCTCTATACGCTACCGCGCAAATCAACCTATGGAGCATTGCATCGTTTATTTCAGTTTCTCCGTTAATCCTTTCTCCCAGGAAGACATTACAACCATCTTGGAAGAAAGCCGCCGGAATAATGCCGAGCATGATATTACGGGTGTGCTGCTCTATATGAATGGGAGCATCGTTCAAATCCTGGAAGGTCAACAGAAAGTCATCGAGGATTTACTCGGTCGCATAAAAAAGGATAGTCGGCACAAGGAGGTAGCACAGGTGTTTAGTCGTCCCATCAAAGCTCGTCTTTTCCCCGACTGGAGCATGGGCTATGAGACAGTGACATCCAGGGAATTGGCCAACATCAAAGAAATCGTGAATTTATACACCGATGAGCGGATCGCGATTGAAGCTGGGGAAAACATAGTCATTAAAATGATTAAGCTTTTCTACGAAAGCAACCGGCGCAAACAAGCCGAATACAGCTAAAACCAATCGATTACTTCCGCTTTATGGGGTATTTCTTCCAACGGACGGTCGGCCGCTGCCGGCAGATTTACACGTTAGTGAACTAATGTATTAGTTGAGTCCTGTATATCAAGTAGTTAGTAAGAGTATATCAATAAGGAAATCCTTTTTGATAAGGTAAACTACCCCCTCTAATTAAACAGATTGGCCATTTTTGTGGCTACTTTTCAGATACCCTTTTTGATAATAGACTGATTGTCAATGTCCGGCCATCTACTAACTATAAAATTCGTTGCTTAGCATGTAAATCTGCCCCGTTGGAAGAAGAAGGCCTCCACGCTGGACCAGAACTTAGACACCCAACTCGATGCGCTGCAAAAAGCAGATTGTGACGAAATCTTTCAGGATAAGATCACGGGTATCAGTACTAGTCGACCGGCTTTGGACGCCATGCTGTCTCAACTTCGTTCAGGCGATACCGTGATGGTAGCCCGCTTTTTTAGGCTGGGCCGCAGCCGAGATCACCTGATCAGTATGCTAGGAGACTTTGCCCGAAAGGGCATTCACTTTAAGGCGTTGGATCTGGGCGTTGATAGCAGTACGCCAGCTGGTAAATTAGTCTTACAGATTTTTGCAGCTTTGGCCGAGTATGATCGGGAAAGCATTCTGGAGAAAACCAGGGCAGGTCAGTTGCTGGCTAAGGCGAAAGGCAAACACATTGGTCGCCCCGCTGGGCTGGATGCGGAGAAATTCGCCAAGGTTAAGAAGGCTCTGGAGCGAGGCTTATCGGTATCCGAAACCGTCAGTCTGACCGGCATCAGTATGTCGAGTGTGAAGCGGTACCGAAAACAGCTCCTCAAGGCCTTTTAATAAGCCTTGCTTCCCAAACGACGAATTATGTACTCTCCGGCAAAACTACCCTTTGTGAGTAAGCGCTGTTGCCGGTTCTGTTCAGGCTGGATAGTAGGCTTTTGCCCTCGATCAGTTTGAGCCCCTGATCGTCCTGGTGCGGGGCCGTAGGACTGGGCAAGGTGACCCGATAGTTAATGGGCCTTGACTTTAGCGGCCCTTAAAAACTACCGGAGCCTGGTCGACTTATGGGGGTGTGGCATTGGCCATCAACAGATCGGGAAGGGGCTAAAAAGAAGGGTGTTATTCCGATCGTGCGGGACGCACGTTGAGTTTATCAGCCTGAGCAGACGGGGAAGATCCCCCTTTAGACGACGTGTGAGGAGGAGAGTCACTTCAACAGAATAAATAATGTATACCCTTTCTATCGGTACTCCTGGCTGAGATAGAGCGCGTACAATTTAGCGCGGGTTCGCTTCAGGCGCATCTTGACGGCACTCTCACTCAGGTCAAAGCGCTGGGCAATCGCTTTGACGGGGGTACCCTGTTCATACTTGAGCCGCAGCAAGGTGAGCTCTTCAGCCGAAAGACTACCCATCACCCCTTCCAGGGTTAGTAGCTGACTTTCAACCGGATCTGATGGATCCTCCTGGGCTAGAGCATTAACCACTTTATCCGACAAGGATTCGGTGCTGAGTCGTTTGCCAGCCTTGAGTTGATCCAGGCAGTAGTTATGGGCCACCGAGTAGAGCCAGGTGGAGAAGCTCGAGCGGTTCTCAAATGAATCTAGTTTATGGAAGACTTTGATGAAAATATCCTGGGTAAAGTCCTGGGCCGCTTCCGCGTCTTTAGTCATGGAGAGGCACTTCTGGTATACCGTTCCTACGTACTGCTCATATAAGTTCTCGAATGAGTCCGGTGCGGGTCGGGGCAATTGGCCGTCATTACGCAAGGCTTGTTTCATACCACAGGAGTAAAGGATCAATTAAGGTATCATTAACTACGAAGTTGAACATGAATTGGACGTTTTGGGTAAATAAGTGTCACAATAAATCAAAAAGTGGTCTTAAAACTTAATAGATAGATATAGTTTACAAGTTATGCGGTTTATGAATAAATAATTATACTATTTTGACAAGATGAGCATAGTTTCATAACCGATCATTAAGTCATAGCGTACTTTCAACCTCTACAAGGAGCGTGGAAATTTATTATACGGTACTTAGCAGCTGTTGGGTTGAGGTATGTATCCTGGATAATAGGCCATTTTACGGGCCCGGCGTACCATTCGCCCGTCCGTTAGACGGGTAGCTCACTCGATGGAGCTCGCTGAAACGGGTAGCGGCCGGTAGGGTTGTTAGGGCTCATTGGCCGGTTCCCGGCTTGTGGCCCAAGCCCATCGTTTAAGATTTTGTCTTGGTACGCGTATTGCAGGGATTTCATGAACGAAAGGGGTTGACCTATTTTTTGTACGAAAACAATAAGTAACGCTGAATTAACTATCAAAAACTACATTGCAGGAAGTAGTACATTCTTAAGAAAGTCACTA
>NZ_BAAGXG010000045.1:0-3573 GCF_054779955.1 Spirosoma arcticum | reverse complement strand
AGGTGTTGGCTTTGCACCCAGAGGACTCTTTTTTGCCCTTATGGGAGGGGTTACTTCAAGAGTACTTTCATCCCAAAAGAGTTGTGCAACAGTCACGCTTCTTTACATGGACGCCTGCTTCAATCAAGGTCTAACCTCGACACACTGTGAAAAGCCAGGGGTAGTGGGGCTATACAATGTTGACAAAAGTTCGTGGTTTGGTTACGATTCCCATTTCACATATTTCTGCCAGTTATGTTGTTCTTTAAATCCCAGCACTTCCCGGATTTTTCGGTTTGAAAACAGGGCCTCATACTCCCCTAATTCGCGACTAAGGGGCACATTAGGGAAGAACGTTGAAGCCAGTTCTTGGCTGGAAAGAATGGCCCCGTTGTGATCGTTTCCCGCATTGAAAATCTGATAACCGAGGCCGTCTTTTTCCAGACATAAATCCACAATCTGTCCCAAGTCACGCGCGTCTATATAACAGAAGGCATTCCGGCGTCGCACTTCAGGATTCGTAAAATAATAGGGAAACAGTTGGGCGTATTCGTGCGGTTCAATCACATTGCCAATACGAAGGGCATACATATCAACGCCTGACCGTCGCTGGAAGCTGCGAGCCGTTTGTTCATTGACAACCTTCGATAATCCGTAGCTATCCATGGGGTCAACGTCATAATCTTCTTCCAAAGGCAACATTTTAGGGTCGGTTTTGCCATCCGAAAAACAGATCCCATAAGTAGTCTCGGAGGAAGCAATAATAATCTTTCGAATGCCCAGTTTAACGGCCGCTTCAATCACATTGTAGGTACCCATCGTGTTGATCCGAAAGGTTTCGTTATCGGGTTTAAGTAATATCCTGGGCACGGCCGCAAAATGGACGACCGCATCAAATTTGGGTACGCCCTTACCGATCTCCAATTCATCTAAGCCGGTATACGAACTCAGGGCATTGAACATTTGTCCGGAGTCCGTAATATCAGCGACCAGATTATCCACCCCTGGGTGATCCAACGGCGTCAGGTCTACATTCATCACTTTATGGCCTTGGTTGAGCAGGTAGGGAATGACGTGTTTTCCTGCTTTTCCTGCCCCCCCGGTAAAAAAAACGCGCTTTTTAGTCATGTATCCTCTTAGTTAACAATGCGAATCAAGCGTTGAAAAAGCGTGAAATCCGGTTACTAATCGCCCCAGACAGGGCAATGAGGCCGATTTAAGCAGCTACACCGATGGTCACCCCCGTCGGCGCAGGTATTTGTACAGTGTTGTCTTCGAAATCGTCAGCTCACGGGCGATCTGCTCAACCGAATACTTTTCTTCTTTGTACAAACTCTCAGCGATTCGTGCTTTCTGCTCAGCCGCTTTTGACAGGCCTTTGGGACGTCCCAGTAACTGACCCCGTCGACGGGCCGAAGCCAGTCCGGCTAAAGTCCGCTCCCGAATTACTTCCCGTTCAAACTCGGCTAAACTGGCGAAGATGCGAAACACCAGGCGTCCCTGAGCCGTCGTCGTATCGACCGGATCATTGAGGCTTAACAACCCTACCTGGCGTTGTTCCAGATCGGCTACTAACTTGATGAGGTGTGCCAAAGACCGGCCCAACTTCAAGATAACCAGCGTATCGCCTTCCCGAACCAATTCCAGCAGTTTAGCCAATTCAGGTCGCTCAACCTTTACTCCGCTGGCCTTCTCCTGGTATACTTTGTCACAACCCGTTGTTTTCAGCGCATCGAGTTAAAGAGCCAGATTTTGATCTTGGGTGGTCGGCCGCTGCCGTGGAAACGCGGGCGTAGCCAATCTTCATGGTAAGCCAGTGAACGGGTTAAACTAATCAACCCGGGTCAGCGAGCCGAAAAGCGCCTTCTTCAAGGACTGATCACCGGAGTTGAAGGTACGCAAATTAGCGGTTTTCACCGGTGTCTTGTCCGAAAATAGGTTGACCATCACCGCAAGCTGATGGACCACTTATTTTTGCTTCGTACTCAGGCGCATGAGCTCAAGATGCGTCAGATGGTTGAAGAGATCAACCTGGGCCGACTGACGATGGATCAGGCCATGGCCTGATACAATGTTCTTACTCGGCATACGGTTAGAAAGTGGCTGGATCGAGTTCGACTCGAAGACAAACAGCGTACGCAAGCCATGAACCAAGCCGCTAAACAACCACCCCCGACGCTCGTCGAACAAATGGCCCACAAAGCCGACGAGTTGGCTGGGCGAGTCAAACAGTTAGAGAAAGAACTCGAGCAATCGCAGATCCAGGTACGCTACTACACCACTGTCATCCGGATTGCCGAGCAGGAGCTGGGCATTGCCATCGAAAAAAAGTACGATACCAAGCCATCCAACTCTTGCGAGTAACCTACCCTCAATTTCGCCTAAGAAGGGTCGGTGGATTGTTTGGTTTTAGTCGATAGGCGTTCTACCAGCACAAGAGTCGTCAAATGACGGGGAAGAGCGGGATTAGCAGGTGTTGAGCCTGGTTGAGAAACTTCGAAGCGACCACCCCAGAATAGGGGGAAAGAAGCTGTACGAGCTGATGAAAGAAGAACTGGTGGAAAGGGAAATAAAGATAGGACGTGACTCCTTGTTTGATTTATTAGCCGCTAACCTAACCACCTGTTAATCAGAACGAGACAACGTAAGATGATCACTACCTTCTCCCGCCATCGCTTCCGGAAGTATCCGAATCTGATTAAAGATTTGACCACTCTACGGCCTAACCAGGTTTGGGTCGCCGACATCACGTACTGGCTGACGGAGGCTGGCTATTTGTATATTTCACTGATCACCGACGCCTATTCCCGGCGGATCATGGGTTTCGCTGTGGCTGCTACTTTGGAAGCGGTGCATTGTCGACGAGCCTTGGAAATGGCTCTTAAGCAGATTACAAAACGAATGGGCAAGCAGTTGATTCACCACAGTGATCGAGACGGTCCGCCGTTGCGGTATCCAGTATTGCAGTGATGAGTATGTGCAGGTCGTTGACAGCTACCACATCCGAATTAGTATGACCGAAAACTCGGACCCATTGGAGAACTCCATTGCCGAACGGATCAACGGCATTCTCAAGCAGGAGTATTTAAGTCATCAACCGGTTCGGAGCCTGGAGGAGGCCTACGATCTACTGGAGAGGGGGGTGTTTCTCTACAACTACAAGCGGCCGCATTTAAGCTGTAACATGCTCAGCCCTAATGAGGCCCATGGCAGTCATGGTCCCCTGGAATGACGCTGGAAAAACTATTATAAACCAACGGGTTCAGAAGATAAAAAGTAGCGTAAATTCGGACTAAGAAAAAAATGGTAAACGCATTGAACGACTGACTCAAAACAGTCAACTAGTGTTTTAGCCATTGATAGTTGACGGGTAGAGTCGTTTGAGTTTAATGCGAGCGTCCTCGGCCGTGAACTGCCAGTCCACTTTGGCCAATTTGTCGTTTCGTTGCTTGACCCATGCCTGTACTTGCTGCTCGAACTCAGCCAGGCTGGCCACTCGATGAGTTAGGCCCTGCCGGGTTAACACACTCAGTTCAATCTCCGCTACGTTTAGCCAAGAGCCATGTTTGGGCGTATAGACAAAGGCAATCTTTG
>NZ_BAAGXG010000044.1:0-4097 GCF_054779955.1 Spirosoma arcticum | reverse complement strand
TCGTAGCGAGCAGTTCGTCAATGTTCTGCCAGAGTTCATCGTTGATAAACATCCACTCCAAATCGCCGTTTGGGCCTTGTATAAAGCCGTCGAGCGATACCCCGATTTGAAAGATTACTTTTCTTGTGTTCATGATGTTTTAATTTAAGAAAATTTTCAAATTCGGTTTAATATTAATTCGTTTATTTTTTCATTTTTTGAATTTCCCCTTCGCCTTCTTTAGTGATACCCATTATTTCGGTCATAACGCCAATCTCTTTGTAGGTATCAAAGAAAACAATGATAGCAATGGGCGTATCGAATCTTGATATTACGGGTAAACCTTTATCCTCATATTCGGAAATTACGTTATCAAGTTCAGCAACGGATATCTTGTATGCAACGTGTTGCATGCCTCCCGCAGGATTTTTATCAAGATAATCCTGAAAAATACTATTTCCTGAAATAGGCTGAATAAGTTCAATAAATACCCCACCCGGATAAGCAACTGAAACGAGATTCTCGGCATTTGACGGCTTTCCGTAATAAGTGCCTTCATAGTCTTTGGCACGACTGACCTCAACTTTACTAAATTTACTTATGCCCAGCGTGTCCTTAAAAAATCTTTCTGTAATCGTAATATCGTTTACGACCCAAGCGATTTGAGCAAGATTTAAGTTCAAATTCATAATTATTGTTTTGAAATTTTATCCCTACTCGTAAGGCTTTTTGGATACGCCCCGTTTTTTTAGTGGTTGATGGTCTCCACTTTATTATTTACTTATCAAAAAGTGAAGCGATTTCCAGTCATCCCCAATTGCGAAAACCTAATGTTGTGCGTTCGTGGTATCGTTATGGGAGATTTGTCAAAAATTATTTTCTTGGTAATCACTCAAACTTTTTTGCAAAGTCAAGCACTTCATAATCGTGCATTGGCTTTCCTATAACCTGAAATGCTAAAGGAAAGTCTTTTGTATCTTTTCCATATGGAATGCTTATAGCAGGCAAACCAAAGTAATTACAGAAAAATGTATTGGCAGGAGCGATAGCCTGGTCTCCTTTTTTCTTCGCATCTTCTATTGTGGGTACATAATCATTAAGTGTGGGAAGCAAAAGCAAATCCACATTAGTAAATAATAATTTATTTACAGCTTCACGGTCTTTTTTTAAATTTTCTATATTGAATTGTGCTTTATCAAAAGGAATTTCTATGGGCATTATTTCATGTCCTGATTCTTTAAGTTTTTCTGATACTTTAAGAAATGATTTTTTAATTTCTTCATTACCACTGAAGTTTTGCACTATACCAAATTTTAAAGCAATATTGGGGTTGTTCCTTTTTGTTTGGTTGTTAGTTAATACGTTTAATATTATTTCAGTATCCTCAACATTACGTGTTGTTATACCTGCAGCAGAAAATTGAACGATGGCTTCATCTGTTTTTTCTCCCGCAAGAATCCCTTGCATGTTTATTAAACCGTTGCTTGCTTTAAAACCCATTACACCACAACAAGCCGCAGGAATGCGGCAAGAACCAACGGCATCAGTGTCAACTGTTGCAAAACACATTCCCGTAGCTACTGCCACTGCCGACCCCCCCGATGAACCACCTGCAACATATTCCGGATTAATCGGGTTGTGTACACTTCCAAAATAACTATCGATCGAGGTTGTTCCCATTCCTAATTTATGCATGTTGGTTTTACCAATTAGTATCGCTCCGCTTTCTTTCAATAATTTAACTACAGCTGCATCTTTTTCGGGAATACGGTCTTTAAATTTTTCAAACCCTGCTGTTGTTCTAATGCCAGCAGTATCATAAAAATCTTTTACAGCTATTGGAATTCCATGCAAAACGCCTTTCCAGTTTCCCTTACTGATTTCCTTTTCCGCAACAGTTGCTGATTCTATTGCTTCGTCATGCAAAACAGTGATGAAAGCATTTAGTGTTGGATGCAAATCCTTTATTTTAGCAAGACAATTATTCACGAGATCAACTGGTGATAATTGTTTTGAGCGAATTAATTCGCTTATTTCAGCAATGCTTTTATTTTTTAGATTATCCATAATTTTATTTTTGTTTTCCTACTCGTAAAGCTTTTCGGATATGCCCCGTTTTTATTCAACTTTGTTTTTTATAAACCAAAACCGCTACACCACAGTCAAATTTAGTTGCGCTTTCTAATTTAAGGGTTTGCCTTTCTCCTAACAACTCAAATATTCTCAACCCTTTGTTTATAATAACCGGGTTTACAACAAGATGAAATTCATCAACAAGATTTTCTTTTATTAAAGAGGAGACAAAACCCGCTCCGCCGTAAACGAGAATGTCTTTTCCTGGTTGGACTTTTAATTTGTTTACCACATTCACCAGGTCGCCATCCTCTACAGTTACATTTTCCCCCGCTATACGGCTAACTGCTTTGCTGAACACAATTTTTGTTATGTCCATCAGTGTTTTAGCGAAAGCATAATCCCGACTTTCCGGCTGGTTATTTACAACGTTTTCCCAGTATGGAATAAACTCAGCAGTCATTTTCCTTCCCATTAAAAGTGTATCGGCTGAAGCTGCAATTGAATGAACCAATTCCATCAGTTTATCATCTGATGTCAGCCAATCCGCTTCTCCATTAGGTCCGGCCACAAACCCGTCAAGGGTAATGCTCATTTGAAGTTTTAGTATTCGCATTTTAGCATGGTTTTGTTTTAGAAAATAGCGTATCGGAGGGGTATTTTATAACGTAGGCGGCACTTCATTCAAATCCGAATCTAAAAAATCGGTGATCATCGGTATTAGCCAATCTGTTCGTTGCATCATGCCAATATGCGTTGTCCCCGGTATAATGGCCAGCCGGGATTTGGGCAACCCGTGTATATCGCCCATTTTTCCACCGCCTTTGGCTCGAAACAATTCCAGTGCGTGTTCGTATTGCACTCCGTCGGCATCGCCAATAGCCATGAATAGCGGAGCCTTTATATTTTTTACATCCTTAGCCCAATCATAAGGCTTCAGGTCTATATTGATAACCTTCTTCACAAATTCCGGAAAATGGGCCGGGTCGTTCCCAAGACTATCGTATTGTTTTTGTATAGACGAGCCTTTCAGCATATCTGCGGTGAACGTAGCAAAACTGGCCTCTACGTCGGGCCACCACCCGTCATGCGTATAGGGAGCGGACAACACCACGAGCCTGCGTACCTGCTGTGGGTGGCGCACAGCTATCTGAAAGGCTACTCCACCTCCCATACTATATCCTAAAATGTCTGCACTGTCTATTTTGAGGTGGGTAAGCAGACCGGATACATCGTCGGCCATTCCTTCGTAACTAAGTTTCCGGGCAATATCCTTTGTGCGGCCATGGCCTTGCATTTCGGCAACTATTACTTGCCGGTCTTTGGCAAAAAGAGGGATGATTTGCGACCAGTTTAAGGGAATGGTCATAAAAGAGCCATGCAACAATACAAGTGGTTTGCCTTTACCGCACACTTCATAGTAGATTTTTAATCCATTCACAGCTGCATAGCCACTTTTTGTCGGCTTTGTGTTTTGGCTCATAACTGTGTCTTTTGGTGCGGCTGAATCGGACCGCCGAGCGGTTGCCTGGTCTTCTTTTTGTTGAGGTTGGCAGAATGCCATTATGGCTACAACAAGGACAAGACAGAGTTTTGCTATACAGTGCTTGTTCATATCGTGTCGTTTTGTTACGTCTGTGAAGAATTTGTCACTTCATTTTTTTACGGCTTAAGACCAAGTGATGCCTGCCCGCTTTCGTGATCAAAAGGTACCGAACTGTGCTGATGCGTGATGAGCCACTGACCGTCAAGCTTGCGATAGCAAGCCGTCTCCCGCCACCGCATATCCAATTTTCCACCGTCTTTTTTGGTAGCACTGACGTGATTAAGCCGGTGGCAAAAGGCCATATCAGCAGTCACATTGACACTCAAATCGCTGATCTCGAAGCCAATTGGCCCGTCAAATGAAGAGAACCAGTCGGTCATTCGTTTTCTAATGGCTTCTAAACCAATGTATTGCAATTGACCAACGACATCGAACGATACAATGGCTGGTGCGTAGTTGGGCACCAGCTTGTCAATGTCTCTGGCGCGGATTGCCTCAA
>NZ_BAAGXG010000043.1:1627-4746 GCF_054779955.1 Spirosoma arcticum | reverse complement strand
AATATCAACAGGTGGCACCTTCCTACTCTCCCGCCTTTGACGGCAGTACCATCGGCAGCACGGGGCTTAACGGCTCTGTTCGAAATGGAAGAGGTGAACACCCGCCTTACCAGCACCAACCTGATTGAACTCTTTATACCGAATAAAACCACACTCCAGGCGAGTGTACTTGCTCAGCACCAATACCTTTGTCTTTTTTCCCGCAGAGAGAGATCTCGATAGCAACGACTACTAAATCAACTTATGTACACTTCAGCCAAGCAACCAGTTCAATAAGCAAGAGTTTAATCACGCTTCCGGGCACATTAGTACGGCTCGGCTCTACTGCTCTCACAGCCTCCACCTGCCGCCTATCCACGTCGTCGTCTCCAA
The DNA here is from genome assembly GCF_054779955.1 of Spirosoma arcticum. NCBI lineage: Bacteria > Pseudomonadati > Bacteroidota > Cytophagia > Cytophagales > Cytophagaceae > Spirosoma > Spirosoma arcticum. The sequence goes on along the minus strand of NZ_BAAGXG010000043.1, from coordinate 4,374 downwards.
CGGCCCTTTATACCGGAACACTCATCTTGGGGCCGGTTTCGCACTTAGATGCTTTCAGCGCTTATCCAAACCGCACGTAGCTACTCAGCCATACCACCGGCATGATAACTGATCCGCCAGCGGTGCGTCCATCCCGGTCCTCTCGTACTAAGGACAGACCCCCGCAGTATTCCCACGCCCACCACAGATAGAGACCGAACTGTCTCACGACGTTCTGAACCCAGCTCGCGTGCCACTTTAATCGGCGAACAGCCGAACCCTTGGAACCTTCTCCAGCCCCAGGATGTGACGAGCCGACATCGAGGTGCCAAACCTCCCCGTCGATGTGAGCTCTTGGGGGAGATCAGCCTGTTATCCCCGGCGTACCTTTTATCCTTTGAGCGATGGCCCTTCCATACGGAACCACCGGATCACTATACCCTGCTTTCGCACCAGATCGGCCTGTGTGCCTCACTGTCAAGCCCGCTTCTGCTATTGCACTCCCCTGCCGATTACCGTCCGGCATGAGCGGACCTTGGGAAACCTCCGTTACCCTTTCGGAGGTGACCACCCCAGTCAAACTACCCACCAAACACGGTTCCAGTCTCCCGGTTAGACCGTCAGCGGGGCAAGGGCGGTATTTCAAGGTTGGATCCATGACCCCTGGCGAGGCCACTTCAACTCCTCCCGCCTATCCTACACATGCCACACCGACGATCCATGTTAAGCTGTAGTAAAGGTGCACGGGGTCTTTTCGTCCCGTGGCGGGTAAGCGGCATCTTCACCGCTACTACAATTTCACCGAACTCATGGTTGAGACAGTGCCCAGATCGTTACACCATTCGTGCAGGTCGGAACTTACCCGACAAGGAATTTCGCTACCTTAGGACCGTTATAGTTACGGCCGCCGTTTACTGGGGCTTCAGTTCAATGCTTTCCCTTGCGAGTAACATCCCCCCTTAACCTTCCAGCACCGGGCAGGTGTCAGACCCTATGCGTCAACGTTAATTTTGGCAGAGTCCTGTGTTTTTGGTAAACAGTCGCCTGGGCCTTTGCTCTGCAGCCTCCCATTACTGGGTAGGCCCCCCTTCTCCCGAAGTTACAGGGTCAATTTGCCGAGTTCCTTAACCATGATTCTTTCGCGCACCTTAGAATCTTCATCCCAGCTACCTGTGTCGGTTTACGGTACGGGTATCCGCACGCTTAACGCTCACTCACTTTTCTTGGAAGCCCCTTCAGTTCTTCGGTTTGGCCGAAGCCGCCCCTCAGCGCCCTATTCCGTCAGGACCCAGAACCCCCGGCACTCCGTCATGAACTCGCCTGCGCAGATAGTACAGGACTATTAACCTGTTCCCCCTCAAAGCCCGGCATTCGCCTGCTCCTTAGACCCCGACTAACCCTCCGATGACTGCCATCGCGGAGGAAACCTTAGCTTTTCGGTGTGGGGAGTTCTCATCCCCATTCTCGTTACTTATGCCTACATTTGCTTTTCCCTGCAGTCCAGTAAGGCTCACGCCTATCCTTCACCCCCCAGGGAATGCTCTCCTACCACAACATACTCTAAGTATGTGTCCACCGCTTCGGTGAAGTGCTTGATGCCCGTTTATTATCGACGCCCGCCCCGCTCGACCAGTGAGCTGTTACGCACTCTTTAAAGGAATGGCTGCTTCCAAGCCAACCTCCTGGCTGTCTCAGCAGCCGGACCGCCTTTGTTCAACTTAGCACTCACTTGGGGACCTTAGCGGATGGTCTGGGTTGTTCCCCTCTCGGACTTGGACCTTAGCACCCAAGCCCTCACTGCCCCGCACCCAGGTGCCCATTCGGAGTTCATCAGAAGTTGGTAGGATGTGACTCCCCCGCATCCTGTTGGTCGCTCTACCTGACAACTGGTAACACGGAACGCTGTTCCTAAAAACATTTCGGAGAGTACGAGCTATTTCTCAGTTTGATTGGCCTTTCACCCCTACCCGCAGCTCATCCGGAAGCTTTTCAACGCTTATCGGTTCGGCCCTCCACGGTGTTTTACCACCCCTTCAGCCTGGCCACGGGTAGATCACCAAGTTTCGCGTCAACCCCCCCTGACTATGCGCCCTGTTCAGACTCGCTTTCGCTTCGGCTGCCCATCTTCAGATGGTTAACCTGGCCAGAAAGGGTTACTCGTAGGCTCATTATGCAAAAGGCACGCGGTCACTGGACGCTGCCAGCTCCCACCGCTTGTAGGCGCCTGGTTTCAGGTTCTGTTTCACCCCGGTACTCCCGGTACTTTTCACCTTTCCCTCACGGTACTCTGCGCTATCGGTCTTCTGGTCGTATTTAGCCTTACCGGATGGTGCCGGTTGATTCAAAGGAGATTTCTCCGGTCCCCCCCTACTCAGGATCACCAGCCCACCAACTCGTTGACGCCTACCGGACTCTCACCGTCTGTGGTTGCCCTTCCCAGAGCATTCGGCTTCTCTCCCGTTGGCTTTCTGCCGGGTCCTACTACCCCGCCCGTGCCGTAACACGACCGGTTTGGGCTGTTCCGCGTTCGCTCGCCACTACTGACGGAATCACTACTTGTTTTCTCTTCCTGCGGCTACTTAGATGTTTCAGTTCACCGCGTTTGCCTCATGTTCAACACATGATTCCTGATCTTCAATCAGGAGGGTTGCCCCATTCGGATACCTGCGGATCAGCCCCTGCCAGCGGGTCCCCACAGCGTTTCGTCGCTTGCCACGTCCTTCCTCGCCACCAGAAGCCTTAGGCATCCCCCAGACGCCCTTTTGCTG
>NZ_BAAGXG010000042.1:0-8963 GCF_054779955.1 Spirosoma arcticum | reverse complement strand
TGTCTGGTCAAATACACGTCTTTTCTTCATGGGTACTTTTGGGTTTGTTCCCAAATGTGCCTAAAATCCGTCTCCAGTCAAATGTAGCAAGTCCATTAGATCAAAATGAACCGCAGAAGGAATTACACGGCAATTTTCAAATGGTTCGCATCCCAATGGAATCATTTGAGGAAGGGGATATGATTGGGTCATTACGCGTGATTGCTACACCGGGTCTTACCCCCGGACATGTTTGTTTTGTCGATGTACGCGACAATACATTATTGGCGGGCGACGCGTATTCAACTCTGAACGGGGTAGCTACTTCAGCTCGTACCTATGTCTGGTTTCCCCCGCCCGGTCTCTACACTTGGGATCGAGACTTAGCCCAGTAGTCAGCAAAAAAACTGTTAACTTTTAATCCATCGCTTCTCTTAGCGGGACACGGGAACCCCGTACCGAATCCTATTCAAAAGATGACTATCGCTGTTGGTGAGAGCGAACGCTGACAGTACATAATTTAGGCTATATAGTAGTAAAGTGCAATACCCGACCATGCAGTAAGCATAGTCGGGCGTTGTGTTATTTCGAGGTGTGTTATATAATACTTCTTGTGTAATGAAAATAATCTAAGCGATGAAGCTTTAATGCTATTGCTCTAAAACCTGTTTTGGTGCTAAACTTCATCTTCAGTATAAACAACGACACAACGGGCCCGTTTTAAGAATGACCTAGCCTGGTCACGGCTGTGAGAACAGTCGAGTGACTGGCTTTGGGTCTGTTTTATCCTACAAATCCGTTCGTACAGCTGTGATCGAGATCAAAACTGAGAATGCCCGAGCGAGCATATTTAAAATCAGCCAAGGGATGGAGATGCAGGAATGGGAAGTTAAAAATCGTCAGCCCCAAACTAAACTAAAATTAAAATCTCCTCATTTCCACGATGAGTATCAGATTGGTTTCGTCCGTCAGGGATTTATCGAAAACACCTACCGTAAAAGCAAAATACTCGTCACGCCCCAAAAGTTATATATTATTCAGCCCGCTGAGATACACGCTGAAGATCTAGTACGAGAGCAGACGCTCCGGTTTTGTTTCGCTTTTATCACCCCGCAACGACTTCAACAATCCGTTGAAGAGATGACAGATGGCAAACAGGTCAATGTGGATTTTAACGAACTGTTGATGACGAATAATTTTCTTAACAATCAATTCGTGAAGCATACGGCCTGGTTCTTTTCAACGCTTCAACAGCCTTCCTCCAACCTCGAACAAGAGACCCGCTTTTTGGGCTGGATTACCACTGTTTTAGCTAACCGGAGCAGTTCAAAGCTTCGTATTAGAACGCTGGGTAACGAACAGAAGGCCGTCAAAGCAGTGAAAGTGTGTCTGGCCGACAACTTTGCCCAGCCTACTTCATTGGCTTTCTTGGCTGATGTAGCGGGTCTAAGCAAATTTCATCTCCTACGGTCATTTGTTAAAGAAACGGGGATGACCATCCATGACTACCAAACCCAGTTGAAAATTTGTAAAGCTAAAGAACTGCTTAAAAAAGGAAGCCAAATCGTCGATGTAGCTTTAGAACTGGGCTTTTTCGACCAAGCTCATTTTAGTAAGTGCTTCAAACGCTTCACCTCCCAAACACCGGGGCAGTTTCGATAACCGGAAAAATGGCCGCAGACCAGCTTGCTCTATTGGTCTGCGGCCATTGGTTTGCCGCAGTTTTCAGGACCAGAACGAATCGAACGCATACTGGTCATCCTCAAAAGCCTGGCCCATCGCAATTTTGCCATCACGTACCTCAAAAACCAATGCCCGGTTGTAGTTCAGAGTTTTATCGTTTCGGGTGGCCGTCTCAGCGACAACGGTATGAATGTGATTCTCATGGACAAGCCACGCCAAGGTAGCGACTATTTTATGGGTTCCGCCTGTCAGTTCATCCATTTGGCTGAGTAGGTTCATTACCGCGTCGGCACCCTGATGCTGGCCCGCAATCAGGCTTTTGCCCCGGATCGTCATCACCACATTGTCTGTGAGTAAGCCTTTTGCTTTGGCCGTATCGCCCTGCTGAATGGCATCAATAAACGCCTGCATCACCTCGACCGGCGGAAGCTGCGCAAAACCCGGCTCGCCCGACGTAGCCACTATATACTGAGTTTCCATACTTGAGTTGGTGTACTGATCAAAAAGGAGTGGTCCCGGCAGGCGTTTTTCAAATTCCCAGAAAGGCATCTACTCCTGCCTGATCGGCCTGAAAATGTTGTAGATTAAATTTCCGGCCATTTTTGAATTCAAACAGGACTGTTTCTTCCCAGGTGAAGGAGCGTCCGTTGAGGTCGGCGTGATTTTTAATGAACAGAATTACCTGATCTTTCTCGTTGACGAGCCAGTGCATTTCACTAATGCCATACGTGCCCTTCGTCAGTTCCATGAGTTTGCCCAGATACCCCATCACTTCATTTGGCCCTTTGTACACGCCCGACAGCACGTTGTGGCCCGGTACGGTGTAGGTGACTTCAGGATCGAAAACAGTGGCTCCAGCTTCGTAATCACCCCGCGCCATAGCGGCCTGATAGGCACGGATTCGTTGGACAAGGGGGTGCTCCAAGGCACCTATTTCGAGGGTTGTTGATTCAGTCATGGTCTTACTTGATGAATGGTTGACGTATCGATGATTGGTAAATCCGGTTTCGTTCCAGGTAGTAGCCCAGCCCGATTAGAGGTAGAATGAAGACTACGCTAAATAGCACCTGGTTGGTCTGGATACCGAGGACAGTCGGCATGGTCAGCCCGTTGGCATCTTTGAACGCTGTTCCCGGAAAAAGAATGGCCGGTAATTGAGCCAGCCAGTAGAGGGCAGCAAATAGGGTACCCTGGTTGAGACTTTCCTTGTCGGCCAGGTCTTTACGACCCCACAGGGCCCACAGCGAAAGCAGCCCTAAATAAGCTCCGAAAATCATGGTTTGTGCATTGTGAAACTTGGCATGTGGTGGCCAGTCTGGATTATAAATGTGGGTTTGATTCCAATCGGCCAGATAAGGAGATACTGCCGTGAAAACCGCTACAAAAGATATAATAAGCTTTCCCGTTTTCATCACCAGAGTCAGTTCGGAAGTTAGACGGTACAAAAATGCAGGGGGCTTTATTTAGAATCTTGTAAAAAATTGCTCAACTACTCGCAGATACTTGCAGACTTGTTCATAAATAAACGAGCGATTACATGTGAACAGAGGTGCTATTTTACGTACCGATAGTCAATCTATTTCAGTTGTGAAAAATAGTATTTTTCCGTTAAATCAGCCATAAGACAGGCCTTTACCTCCCTATGCAATGTTTTGTACTTTTTATAGTGAGCGTTAAAAAAGGCAACCTTTTCATGAACGCTTTCAAGCACTAGTAGCAAGAGTCAGACTATTTCTCTTGCTAACAAATAGCGTCCATTTGGCCAAGGGATTTCATGAACGATAAAGCCTAAAGTATTTTTTTGTACGAAAACAATAAGCAAGGCTGAATTAACTATCAAAAAGGCATTGCAAGAAGTAGTACATTCTTTAGAAAGACCTCCTGTATTCATCATAGCATTCATTGGTCGCGTGGTACCAAACCGTTGCTTACTATATATCTTACGGTCCTGCTCCGGCCGGTGCGCCGTGGTGCGGCATTCCGACGGTCGGCCCGCTCCGGCGTACCGGCTGCCGTGCGATACCGGCCGTTGCGCCGAGCCCGCGGGGGCGGACCGTACCGGAGCGGTCGCTTCAGCGCTTCCTAACATATAGCTGATTATAGAACAGAAAAAAGTCCCCACATATATGAGCTTTTTAGCCTTTGCCCTGTTTTATGGTATTGTTCTATGAAACAGTACGGCGAGTCTTACCTTTTTTACTATTTGTTTAGTCGAATTCTTAGCAGGCGGGGATTAAATTAGCTTAAGCTTCATTTTGTTTCTTTGCAGTATGGCCTCTCAACAAGACCTTGATTTTACTTACTCTACCATTGATAAAATCTTCCGTCTGAGTATGGGCCAGACCGGCGATTACAGCGGTGCCATGTACAATGGTGACTTCACGTTAACCCTTGAGCAGGCCCAACGCCAAAAACACCAGTTCATTGCCGACAGCCTGCGCATTGGGGCTGGTTCGCGGGTGCTGGATCTGGGCTGCGGTTGGGGACCTTTTCTCCACTATATCAAAGAGCGCGGGGCCATTGGGCAAGGCGTAACACTCTCGCAGGGGCAAGCCCAGGCGTGTCGGGCCAATGGTATGACTGTCGACATCAAAGACTGTCGCCAGATCACCCCCGCCGATTACGGCCTCTTCGATGCCATTAGCTGTGTGGGGGCCATGGAGCACTTCTGCTCGATAGCGCAATACCAGGCTGGTCAGCAGGAGGCAGTTTACGCTGATTTCTTTATGAAACTCAATGATTTATTACCCACCGGGGGACGGGCTTACATTCAGACGATGGTCTTTGGCAAAAACATGATTCCTTTTGAGCAAATCAGTCTCCTGGCTCCTGCCGATTCACCAGCTTACGCCCTGGCTCTGATGATTGCCCAGTTTCCAGGATCGTGGCTGCCAGCCAGCGTTGAGCAGGTGATCCGCACTGCGCAACCTTTTTTCAGGCTGGTTTCCCAAAGCAGCGGGCGGCTGGATTATATCCAAACTATCGGGCAGTGGCGCAAGCGGTTCCGGGCTTTCAACTGGCAGAAGTATGGTCTTTACGCTACCCTGCTGCCCAAATTGCTAACGGATAAAGCCTTTCGGGACTTGATTGCGGTGTTCCGGGTAAGCCCTAACCGGGTATGTTTCCAGCAGGAGACGATGGACCATTACCGGCTGGTATTTGAAAAAGTATAGTTTATTGCGTCTCTGTCGTAAATTGCTGTCTAAAATAGTAGGTCTACCAATTAGTCTATACATTGATGAACACCGTGATGCGTACACTTAACCAAATCATCTCCGTAAACCCGGCTTATGTAGGGGTTGAAGCGAGGTTACACATTCGCTTAGAAGCTGACAAGCAGTGGTCCTATGTATTGAAGAAGCGCAATCCGCGCTGGTTATGACGGTCGGCCGCTGCCGTGGGTCGAAGATCATGCTACGGGCGAGATTGTTGCGTTCTTGTTTGGTCCGGTCCGCCGGTGCGGGCGGACGAATGCGAGTTTCAGGCGGTTGCTGAAGATGTTAGCTGAGTCAGGAATTGTGGTGAGTCGCTGGTTCACCGATTATTGGTGCGGGGCCGCCCGAGCGGGCTTACCAGGACCTATTACCGGCCGAGGTCCATCAGGTAGGGAAAGATCAAACGCAAAGCATCGAGCGAAAACATTTAGACTTACGCACCCGAATTAAGCGGTTAGCCCGTCGAACGATCTGTTTTTTAAAATCTGTCTTGATGCACGATACGGTGATTGGCTTGCTGATCAACCATCTGTTTTTCAAGTTAAATGTCCACCTTTAAAGCATGACCAATAAGCCCAGTAGACCAGCTAATCCAATCCATCCCCAATTGGTATCATCATCTCTCTCGGTATTCTGAGTTGACGTTGTGGATGCGTTTTCCCCGCCCCTGTCCATTTTGACTAAATGCAGGGGTAAGACTGAGTAGGAAAGCACTCACGACAAATAAGCGGACTGTCCTTTTCATCACATTCATTGTTTTTTAGTTTGATTCGTTGAGTGTGCGTTTACCAAGTTGTTAGCAGTGTCCAGTTTTGTATGTCCCCATAGCCCATCTATGGGTAGCAGCCCCCAAATAGTAAATCTACCAAGGTGATCGCCTAAAATAGGCGTTACACATTTTTCGTATACAGCCGCTTTATAACGTGACAATAAACACTTGATAGTCAATTGGCTAGCTGGTTTCTTCATACACAGGTAATCAGTAGCGCTGTTTTCATTGTTATATCTTTCAGTTAATAAGTGAGGTTTAGGTACCCTTAGGGGCGGTCCGGGGCCGCCCACGGTCCTGCTTGAAAAAAACCTATCAATATGGCATCCCAACCGTAGGGAAGACCTCATATATGGCCAAATCTCCACCGTTGAACATGAATCCAACAGCTATAGAAGCAAAACTTCTAAAAGCTTTGTACGAAGCTCCCGAGATGTCAGGAGAGATAGTCGTTTTACTGCAGAAGAAAGGAATTGATTTTTCGCTGGATCAGGCCCATGCAATGGGTAAAAAACTCCATAGGCGTGGCTATGTCAAGTATGAGGGCTCAAATATGTTTACAGACGTAACGCTGATTGGTAGAGGAGTGGAGTACGTTAAGAATGGCTCTAAGAAAAGTGCCGAGTAATCCCAGGGGACTATGCCGAATCGTGTATGGTTTGACAAGACTATCTAAAATGTAAAAATGCCAGTGGTGACATAGTATGTCACCACTGGCATTTTTCGAAGAGTGGTTTCATAACTAATGTGACTGTTGCAAAAGTAGATCAGTATATAATAAAACTGATCAGGTACTGGCAGGGCAATTATCATTCCGCCTTGTTCAACGGAAGTAAAGTGTAGGAACTTCTTCAAGTTATACGCCATAGCGGCCACATACATCACTTTGGCTGCGGCCTCTCGACCACGGGTGTTAATTTGGCGCAGCCCATAGTAATTGACCAGACTGCCTAACACCGGCTCGACCGTCGCGGACCGCAGTCGCATCATCCGTTTCCCAAACCGACTTGATAACCGCTTTATTACTCGCTCGTATTGGGCTTTATAGTAAGTATCATACAACCGTTTCTCGCTGGCTTTCTTGCCTTTACACGGCTCCCCAATCGGGCAGTGCTTGCACTCAGATGCTTTCGCTAGGTAGCGTTTTTTGGGATTTCCTTGCTTGTCAACCAACAACTTGTCAAATGCCAAGTGGTTCCCCTGACTACACGTGTAATGGTCACTCTTCGGATCGTAATCAAAACCGGGTCGCTTGTCCTTGTACTTGCCGTGGGGAGAAACGAACCCAGTTAATCCTCGGATTTCCAGTTGTTCATAATTTTCCCCTGAACTATATCCCGCATCAGCCACCACATGACTCATGACCACGCCAAAACGCTTTAAGCGGTCCTGAGTCGTGTCGACAATAGGCAGTAGATTGCGGCTATCGCGCCGGTCAGCCGAATTGGCCTGGATGTGGGTAATTACATGCTGATCGGACCGCCGAAGCGGCGGCATCCACGCTTACGCTCGTCATGTATGATAGTTGGCGAGGCTTGCCGGTTTTGAAAGCAATGCAGGCATCAGGATCAGTCGGACAATAATGGGTGAGATTGCTCAGGAGTTGTCCGGCTTTATTGGGGGCCGCTTTCTGAATATTTTTATGGAAGCGGTAGATGTGCTGTAAACGGTCTACTGAGGCCGTTAGCCGAGGTGATCTTGGTTTGCCTAACGCAGTAGGGTGTGCCTCAGAGGGCCAAATGGTAGGTTTAGGTCTAAGCCGACTCATAGATGCATTCGCCTTAATGTAGGCTGAATCAATCACTTGCGTGTGACCACTCACCATCCCTTTATGGATGCACAAACCCACGATGTGACTAAAGCAGGCGTCAAATACCGAAACCGGGATGCGTTGGCGCGTACGGGCGAGGGTGCTTTGATAGGGTAAGGACTGCTCCAGCTCATAGCCTAAAAAAGCCCGGATACCGACATGCAGCGTAGCTAATTCGAGCAGCTTACGGTTCGATGTAATGTTCTCTATATGGCCTACTAATAGAAGTTTAACGAATACCAGCGGATCGATGGATGGTCGTCCAATCGGGCTGTAGAAGGGTTCGAACAAGGGTCGGACAAAGCCAAAGTCCACGTCCCGTAAGAGAAGCTGGTAGAAGTGGTGGGCTGGCACGAGTTGAACCAGCGAGGTATTCGATGGATGATAGCCTAGCATACGCTGACAACTTATCTATCCCTCAATGAGTTACTTTTGCAACAGCCACTGATCTTATATAAAGAGATTCTTTGGGGAGGTTGCCAAATGATATCAAGTCTGCTTTATCGAAATAATCAAATTTCTTGAGCCGATCGAGTAGTGATAGAAAGACTTAGTAGATTAAGCGCCATCAAGTAGGGCATAATAAAAGGAATAGCTGGAATTGATGCTAAATAAGAGCCGATCGTCAAGGGCATAAACGAGAAGTCAGGTAAGACGCTTAATAAAAAGCCGAGTAAACTAATAACGATGTAGCTCCAGCAAGCTCCTGGCTTAAACCAACGAGTCGTTTTTAGAGAGGCCCCGAAAGCAGCCGTGGCTAAATAGGTCAACCCTACCTCGACTCCGCTTATCCAAGCAAATTGGTCTCTCAAAGGCAAGTACCAGTCCGGTCTTTTCGCCGAACCAGACGCCACAAAAATCCGGAACGATTCGGTTAAAAAGCTCCCCCAATACGTCATATTAAGCATGAACAGGGGCATTGCCAGAAAAATGGCTACCAGCCCGAGCAACGAATAAACCTCTTCACCCGCCCGTTTTAATTGAATTCTTAAGAAGCTAAACCCAATGGTGATCAGTACTCCACTGATCAAGAGAATACTGTAGCGAACTTGTTGCTCAGTTGCGGTAGCTACCCAACTGGCGGCCGTCGTGGGTGGGGGACCCATACCGGCAAAGATGGAAATGAACAGCCAAGGAGCCATCAGAAACAAGATGCTAATGAGAAGGTGGCTTTTTGGCTCATTCTGTTTTTGAATGGCCTGTTTACTCAGAATCCACGTGGCCAAGATCATCAAACCGGCATGGACGAGCCAAATGGGAATATAGAGCTTATAACTACTATGGCCTAAGGCAAAACCAAGTATAGCTACCACAAAGGGGACAAGGGTAAGGTAAACTTGGCTGAGGTTGTTCACCTTCATTAGAAAGATTGGTTACCGATGAAAGATTTCGGGTTTAATCCAGAAAGCCACTCGTATGCTACTGGAATAGGTTTACAAAGGGGAACAAAACTGATTATCAGCTTGGTATTGCACATTTCCGTACCGAACTTTTTTATACGGATACC
>NZ_BAAGXG010000041.1:0-11880 GCF_054779955.1 Spirosoma arcticum | reverse complement strand
TTGAAATGCCGCGACTTTCTATTTTTCTTATTTCGTTGTAATACGCTAATATACATGAGCTTACCAATTTACTGTACACAGAAATCAGTAGCATACGACTTGTTGTATAAGTAGCAATTATGTTAACCAAGGTCAAAGAATTGACTACTTCACTCGTTCGATTCGTACACAGTTAACATACACCTCTACCCGCTTTAACAGGTTGTAAATCGCGGGTTGATAATGGGTGTTGTTCTGCAAATTGCCTTCATAGAGTACCTCCGCATTCAGGCGGTTCTCCACCAGTAGGCTGGCAATATGCCAGTTAACGGCCTCCTGGTTAAAAGTATCTAAGTGATAAAAGCTCACCAATAGCGTGCCATCGGGCGTACCTGTCAGGCGAAACTGGGCTAGGTTCTTGGCATCAAGCTTGTTTTCCATGCCGTTGTACAACCCGAATAGAGGGGACTTTGCAAACCAAATTTACGACTTTAGTGCGAATTGGTTTTAGGCTGTTTTAGTGGCTCGACTGGCGGGATAATTCTGGAAATATTCTCTTAACATTAAACAAATTAAAGAACATTTCTTTAAAAAGTACAAGTCCGTCTATGCTCACAGATTAGTGGGCGTTGCTTTTTAATCAAGATTCGATGCTTTCCTAATCGTGATTAGACAAACTTGATTCTGCCCTGACTTCGCAACGCTTCGTTTCTAATTGCTTCACATACTAAATTATCTCTTCGTAAGTTACTGATAATAAAGCCTTATGAAGCCTGTCCAACCAAATTTAGTGTTTGCTTTGGCTGCACTTCTAAACCTTGCTTGTTTAAACGTTTCAGCTTGTAGTATGTGCAAGGTGACTACAAACGGTAGAACGTATCTGGGTAATAATGAAGACTCTTGGCGAATAGGAGCAAAAATCTGGTTTGAAAAGGCTCTCGTCGGAAAATTAGGCGCTTTGTACGTAGGCTACGCGAACCTCTCCCCCCAAGGTGGCATGAATCAAGCAGGACTTGCTTTTGATGGATTGACCATTCATCCCCAAAAAGTCAAGATAGACCCGACAAGAAAAACGGTTACCAATTTTTCAGCCTTCATCAAACACATCATGCAAACTTGCAGAACTGTGGACGATGTAAGGCATTATGCAATCCAATTTAACCGGCAAGGGATGCGTGAGGGTGAATTGTTATTCGCGGATAAGTCGGGGCGATATCTGGTGATGGAGCCAGACACAATGATAATAGGTAACGATAAAAACTATATTATCGCCAATTTTTGTCCATCCATCACGTCTGAAAAGGAAAAGTTAGGTTGGGGTCGGTATCGGAGAGGTCGTGAATACATCAGCAACCACCAATCGGGTATTAATTTTAATTATTGTCTGGCCCTGGTAGACACCATGCATGAATGTCGACCCAAACTGGGTGACGGTACAATGTATTCATCTATTGCCGATCTTCAAAACTGCGAGTTCACCTTGTATTTTTATCATGATTATAAACATGAACTGAAATTCAACCTTGAAGAAGAACTATTTAAAGGTGACCATGTTTTGGACATGGTCAGTTTATTTCCCAATAATAGTGAATACGAAAATTTGATGAGCTTTAAAGTACCTCAAAATGATGCGTTTATCTTAATGTTTCTCTATTGTTGTGGGGTCGTTTTTCTCTTTTCATCATTATTCTTTCTGGTCAGTTACGTAAGGAATAGAAAGGCAGCCACCAACAAGCAAGGCTCGTATATTGTTGTTAAATTATTACTGTTCCCTATCAGTATCATTCTGTTGCACTACGTAAGTGTTTTAATTAGAAACCAAGCAATATTTTACTTCCCAGCCCCTTATCAAGATTCAAAATTTTCTGAACTGACTATTGCCGCTTACATACCCTTCTTACTGTTACTACTTATCTTTCCGTTAGCAAAAGTCAACCTAAAACTGTTATATACTAACACCTGGCAAACGTCATCAAAATTACTCATTACCCTTAATAATTTGATATATGTCGCACTAATTTTGCTGTTTGCCTATTGGGGATTTTACGATGTGTTCTGAATAGCTCCATATGTGTTGGCTTCAAGTTGCGGAACGCTCCTATGAATTGTACAGAATATCTACTCGTTTCATAGTAGTGCGCAGTAGAATTATCTTTAGCCCTGTTGTATCACAAAGACTATACTTCGTCGGTCAGTTCCGTTAAGTGCACCAGCAGAGGTCCATCCGTACCTACCCTACCGGCAATAAATTGTCTCCCACTCAGGAGACCGGGTAGGAAGTCATCCTGTTAAGTGGCACACCTGAACTGGCCAGATTGTCAGTGTTAGCTGGCTTCTGCTATCTTTGCCACGAATCATCAACGTCCGCTTAAGAGCTGTGTCAATCGTTAAATTAATACGGGCACCTTCTTCCAGGGACCCTTCATCAAATAGAGGCTCGTCCTCAACCGGTTGCTGCCAATCTGAGCCTAACTCCGGTAAAAGTAGTCGCTAAACCAACTTACTCGTTTACATAAAAGGGAAGGTTGGCGGTTGATACGTTGTTGTGGCTATCCATCGCGTAAATGTATAAGTGGTAGGCACCTGCTATCATTGGGGCTTTCAACGAATTTTGCCCATCGTTAGTCAACCCGAAGAAGACATTGTCCACCCGCTTTGGCTTTGCTTCAAAATCACCCCCTTCACCCACGTGGGTGGGCTCCGGCAAAAATACCTTGAATTGGCCGTATTCGCCTTTCAGTTTATCGTCCTTGTTTACAACCCGCCAAATCGGCTTAAAAGATTATCTCTTTGATTGCGAGAAACCGGAATGCTGTTGCCATTGCTCATCACAACATACCACCCCTCGCCTTTTACCAATTTCTTGATCTGGTCCAGATTGATCAGGTATTGGCGATGTACCCGCAAAAAATTTCGCTCCTCAAGTACTTCCGTTACTTCTTTCAAGGTACGAGTAAGCAAGTAATGGTGGTTTTCAATGGCAAGAACCTTTGTATAGTTGTTATCTGATTCACAGTAAATAATGTGTTTCAAGTCCAGAAAAATAACCGCATTATGGTAAGGTACAGCAATCTTGTCAGCTACTTGTTGCTGGTGTAATTGCCGCTGCAACATCTGAAGCTGGCGTCCATCGACACGCTGCTGACGTGCGGCTTTACGTACCGCTTGCTGTAATTCATCCGTATCTATTGGCTTAAGCAGGTAATCCAACGCACTAAATCGGAAGGCTTTGACGGCAAACTCGTTGTAGGCCGTTACAAAGACGAGCTGAAAGAAGATTTCCCCCACTTTTTCCAGTAACTGGAATCCATTCATCTGGGGCATCTCAATATCAAGAAACACTAAATCTGGTTGTAGGACCTTAATCAGCCGCAAGCCTTCCTGACTAGAAGTGGTTTTGCCTACTACCTGAACCTGCGGGCATTGTGCACCCAGTTCGCGGGCTAACAACTCAACACTTTGCATTTCGTCATCGATCAGAATTGCCTTAAGCATGCTTAGACTAAATTAAAATGAAGATTTAAATTGGGATGCATAAAATAACTTCCGTGCCGATAGAATGACCCATGGCGTCAGTCATATCCTGAATCTGCACTTGGGTTTGTGTATGGTACATTTGGTTAATTAACTCAATCCGTTCACTGGTGATCTTCATACCAAACGATTTATGCTGAGTGGCTGATTTGCTTTTAAGCTCAGTAGCCTTAGCCCGGCCAACTCCGTCGTCTTTTATCGTGATTAGCAATCCATTTTCCTTTGGTTGCTCAACTCTTACCCATACAGTGCCGCCCTTTTCTTTGTGCATCAAACCGTGCCAGATGGCATTTTCAACGTAGGGTTGAATCAGCAAGGGTGGTATTTCAACAAACTCCGAATCGATAGCAGGATCGATCTCAATCTGAAAGGTCAGTTTGCTGCCAAAGCGCATAGCCTCCATTTCCAGATACAGCTCTAAAGCTTGCAGTTCGTCATTCAATGTCACTCGGTTAGATCGGGAATTTTCAAGTACAAGTCGGATCAGTTTAGCAAACTTAGTGAGGTATTCAGTAGCCTTCGAACTCTCGTTATCGGTAGAATAGTACTTGATGGCGTTGAGACAGTTAAAAATGAAATGGGGATTCATCTGAGCCCGCAGGGCGGCCATTTCGGTTTCGGCCTGTTTATGTTCAAAGGTCTCTTCAAGTTGACGGAAGCGTTCTTCTTCTAGTAGTCTCTCTTGCGCTCGCAACTCCTGAGTTCGCTGGGATAGCTCCTGCTCCAGTTGCTCGGTATACGTAGCCCGAATGGCTGTATTATCTCGCTCAATGATTTGGTTCCGGTAGGCCAGAGCCAGAGTAAAACAGAATCCTTGTAAAGCAAAACTCATAAGAGGAATACTTATAAAGTAAGGCTTAGTCAATTTCTCAATAGGAACATAACAACCAGATTTAAAGTAGTTTAATCTATAGTTGACTAAAAAATCATAAGTCAACATTACAAGTAGCGTAGTGAGATTTAATACGATCATTCCCATTAAATAACCTTTGAAAGCGCTTTTATCATGCCAAACTATGTTCAACAAAAAACATAAGAGAAAGATAGTTGGAAAGTCCAAAACAAATAAAAATAGTTGTGAAGGCAATCCAATTTTATAATATATAAAATTACCTATGTCTTCTGTAAGTAAAAAATCAAACTGAAAATACAACGAAATTCCTGCATATATGATTAGAAAAGCTATACATGAACGCCAAAAACGAGCCGAATGGATAGGCTTAACTACTTTAATAATGAAGATGCTATACAGTACATAGGATGTCACTCTTAAAAAGGGATCTAACCTTATAAACATATATCTCTCTAAAGAACCAAATCTTATTGGAATAACGTCATAAAGATTTATTCGATATAAGAACTCAATAATCGACGGTAATATATATAAAGTAGAAAAAATGCAATAGAAGGCATAAAGTAGGTAAATACTTTCCCGCTTTAGCCAAAATAGGCAAATCCCATATAAGCCCATAAATAATAAACAGCTTACGGATAGTCCTGCACTAGTTCCAAACCAAAAAACTTTAGATGAATCCATAGGGCACACTTTAGCTATTGATTAAGAAATTTCCTCACGATTTTATCCGTATAAAAGTCTTATTGTGTGAATGGTAGCTAATGGCTGGTGAAGTGCCGGTTTACTGAGGGAGAAGCTTATCTCAAAAAAGAAGTTGCTCACCTACCCAAAGCAGCTATTGACCCCGTTTTATTGGGCTACCCTTGCCCAGAAATATAGCTTTAACTCAACAAACCAAACTAAACGATTTATGAGCACGCTTCAATTTGACATGGAAAAGTTAGGTCAGGCATTGACTAAGTGGGACAAGAAAGGCGGTAGTGCGGCCGAGTATAAAAGTGCGGGTAGTAACTACCGCACTTATAAACCCACCGTTTCACCTACACCACAGGGCGGGTTGTTTGTATCCACTAAGTTGGATCACATTAGAGGAGGTGCAGCGGATGATCACGCTCAATTAGAGATGGAATTCGCTGCCAACGGCGTGATCGTTTCCACCCGCGCAACAATGAAGATTCAAGGTCATAGCACCCTTGATACAGGATTAATAAAAGAGGCAGCAGCCATTGGCGGCACTGCGGCAGGTGGTCCAGGTTATGGTGCTGCGGCTTCTGCTATTGGAGAATTATCTGCGAAAATCATAAATAGTCTCTCTAAATTTATAAGCGACATCAGCGAACACGGGGGGAGGGCCAATTTTCCTGCAGTGGTTCAGATGAATATGAACTACATTTTTGACTCACTTATTCTTCCCCCAGAAAAGCCGTCCGTGATCGGAGATATCCGTGTGAAGTGGCTTGTACTCGGAGGGGCTTCGTCTTTTTTAGGTGAACCTCTCACGGTTGAACTCGGTACTCCGGATGGAGTAGGGCGCTACAACCACTTCCAGGGTGGTTCTATCTACTGGACGCCTACGCTGGGGGCGCACGAAGTTCATGGTTATATCCGAGCGAAGTGGGAGTTACTGGGTTGGGAACGCTCGTTTCTGGGCTATCCGGTCACGGATGAAACTGTTACTCCAGATGGAGTAGGGCGCTACAACCACTTCCAGGGTGGTTCTATCTACTGGACGCCTACGCTGGGGGCGCACGAAGTTCATGGTGCTATTCGAGATAAATGGGCTTCGATGGGTTGGGAACGCTCATCCTTAGGCTATCCGATTTCCGACGAGATAGATGCTATAGGCGGGCTTCGGATAAGCAAATTTGAGCATGGGTATATCACCTGGAGTATATCGGCTGGCGCAATAGCCAATCATTAACCGCCGAAAATTAAGATCAAGATTTAGCAATCTGAATTAGTGAGGTATTTACATTGATGAATAGTTTTACCGAACCGGTGCGACTACCCAACGTGTAGAAAACTTCAGTAAAAAGCCGCACCAGCAGAGTCCGGGAGCGGCTTTTTACTGTCGTAATTATTTCAGTACACTTTTAACTTGTAATTGATTAGCTGCAGCGTAACAGCGACCGGTTAAATGTTTACCGGCACCGCCCGACCGTCTATTTAATTGTACCTACCACTGGAAATAATAGTGAATTACAAAAACCGTTTTGGCAGTTCAACATAGTGTCTTGTCCTGATATGGGTTGTCAGATTTTCACCAAAAATCGACAACCATGCGAGACCACATTCGAGACCTCTTGAGCCGCTTCCAGTACAGCGAACAACTACGCGAGACTGCTGTATTTCGTATACTCTTCGGCGGAGAAGATGTAAACCAAGTAATGACGGATTTGGGTATTCACAGTGGATACACGATTCGTAGCTGGGTGCAACTCTACCGCCAGAAGATGCAGACAGGCCTGCTAACTTTACCCGCCATGAAGCAAACACAAAAGCGCGACATGGCCGCCCTAAAACAGCGAAATGAAGAGTTGGAGCAGACTCTACAACAAGCCAACTTGTTGATCCTAGCGCTCAATACTATGATTGAGACCGCTGAAAAAGAACTAAATGTATCGATCCGAAAAAAGTCTGGTCGCAGTGGCGCACCACCCAAACGGTCTTAAACCTTCGTGAGAACGAGATAGCAAAGGTGAGTCGGTCCGCCGATGCGGTCGGAAGCCTTTGCCGACTGTTTGGTGTGAGCCGACAAGCTTTTCACGCTAAAAAAAGTCGCTCCCAGCGATCGGTGAGCCATGCAATGTTGGTACTTGATCTGGTGAGGGCCCTCAGGCGAGACGTACCTGGTCTGGGAACCCGGAAATTACATCTGCTATTAGCAGAACCATTAGCCAAAAGTGGTATTAAATTAGGCCGAGATAAGTTGCACAAGATCCTGCAGACTCACGCGCTTATCATCCGTCAGGGTCGACAGACACCTCAAACAACGGATTCCAATCACCGCCTTCATAAATACCCTAATCTACTTATTGATAGGGTGTTAACAGCTCCCCGGCAGGTTTGGGTGAGTGATATTACTTACCTGTACATCGGCTTAGGATTTGGCTATTTGTCGTTGATAACTGACGCCTATTCAAAGCTGATTGTGGGTTACTGCCTCCATCCATTCTTGACGGCAGAAGGAAGCCTGAAGGCCCTGGATATGGCCCTAGCTACCCATTTGGAAAGGGAAGAGGAATTAATCCATCATTCAGATCGAGGCAGCCAATACTGTAGTTTTGACTATGTTCGCAAGCTAAAAGGGGCCAATATTTTGATAAGTATGACTCAGCAAGGTGATCCATACGAAAACGCCATCGCTGAACGGGTAAATGGGATACTAAAGACGGATTTCCGCCTGAACCGCGTGTTCGTTACTTTTGAGGAGGCCGAGCGAGCGGTTCACAAAAGTATCTACAACTATAACCATCTGCGGCCTCACATGAGCTGTGGTTACTTGACTCCAGTGATGGCTCATCAGAGCGAGCAACCGCTGAAAAAGCACTGGAAACCGAAGGTATATAAACGGTCAAAGTCAGTTCGGGACCAGGGCCAGTTTGGGTAAGTTCATCTGTTTTATCAACTTTGACAACGCTATATCAGGATTAAGATTAACGAATAATCTTTGACCCCAAAACTGACAACTTATTTTCAGGATCAGACAACGGTCAACACAAATTAGGACGGGTCATTCTTGAAAGCGTTCACGAAAAGGTTGTCTTTCCTGATCGCTCACCATGAAAAGTACAAATTGTTGAAAAGGTAGGTAGGATACATGCTTGTCGTTACTTTAACGGTAAAATACTATTTTAAGAACTCAGCATCATCTGCCTTTGCTGTGTTCACAAGGAACACAGCTAGATAGCCAGAAATAGCCTTGAATTTATTGAGTCTAGACGATCCGCGCTTTGTGGAGCTAGTCCACCCAAGAGCCTTTCATACCGTCTATTTACCTGTTAGCCCCTTTCTTTTCTCGCAGATACTGGGCCATACTTACTTTAGGCCAGCTAAACCTTTATTGATGAAACAGCCCGACCAAATCGATTCCTTACAGGTAGCACAAGCCGACATGAGCAGCGCTTACCTAAATGGCGCTACGGGTGTTCTCCTCTCCGGACTTGTCTGGCTGACAACGGCCGCTGTCAGCTACCGTTTCTCCTCCAACCAGGCGATCTGGGTACTCCTAATCGGTGGTGCCCTTATCCACCCCCTTAGCACACTGGTCAATAGACTCCTTGGGGTGAAGGCTTCGACTAACAAAGACAACAAGCTGACTAGTCTTGCGCTGGAGGGTACCATTTTTATGCTGATGAGCATCCCTGTGGCTTATGGACTTTCCCTGCTACGGCCCGAATGGTTCTTTCAAGGCATGTTGTTGATCATCGGCGGCCGATACTTAACGTTTCACACCCTGTACGGGAACAAACTATACTGGCTATTAGGGGGTGTCTTAGGTTTGTCCGCTTGTGGCTCCTATGCCACCAACACCCAAGCGATGGTCACGACGCTCACAGGCGGGTTCATCGAAGTATGTTTCAGCATCATTCTTTTTTATGATTTCTCCCTCATGAAAAAAGTAGCGTCGGCAAGGCCCTAAATTCGATAGGATCCCCCATATAAGCAGATCTATAAAACTCCTTCCTCTCATTAAGGAGCCTTTTTGCGAGACATTAACTTTTTATTTTCTGTCCAATGCTATCTGTCGTAACCACTCAAATTTGCCGTTCTATCAGTAGTTGTTGTCTACATAGGTTAAGATCATCTTGCCAGATATGCCAGAGCTAGTCCATAACCATAACGGCTAAGAGAGGTAGACTAAATACATTAAGTTACGCCATTCCCTCAAATCCTGTCAGGTAAGTTTGTCCATGTAGCTATATTGAGCGGCAATTCTTTCTCGATCACCAGACCGCCAATAAACCCATGAAAATTACTAGTAGTGTACTCCTATTTGCCCTAATTGGTATGGCCAATTGGGCCTTAGGACAATCACCCTCGAAAGCGCCCAGCAAAGAACGCGAAACGATGGCTCAACTGCTGGACTACTCCAGGCCAGGCCCTCAGCATGCCATACTGGCTAATATGGTCGGAATCTGGGCTTTTCAGGACAAGAACCTACCGTTTGTGAAAGGAACCCTCGTCCGAACAGCCATCTTCGAGGGTCGTTTCTTTCAGGTAGAGATTACCGGGGGCCAACTGCCAATTCCCATTGCCGATGGCAAAACGAAGCTGGCAAACTATCAGGGTTTAGAGATTGAGGGCTACGATAATGTTAAGAACCGCTACGTGACTACCGCCATCAATAACCACATCGGTAGCGATGCGGGCCAGCAAATTGGCCAGTATGACGCCCAAACCAAGGTGTTTACCTACGAGTGGGAACGGGAGGTATTACCCGGTGTAAGGCAAAACAACCGGAAAGTGGTGCATCTTATTGACCCTAATCAGTATAGTGAGGAGTACTACGAGGATCAAAATGGTCGTCCGAAAAAGACTAGAGAATTGATTTATACCAAAACCATGGCCAAATAATGAGTTGGGGATATGACCACAGCCCACAGCGATAATTGGGCCACCTTCGAAAAGACTTGGACTAACAACCTATTTATATGTTTATAAAACGCTGGTTTACTGCTTTTGCCAGTTGACCGCCAGCCGTACCACCGCATCTGGGTAGCCATTTTGCTTAGCATAATTGACTCGTGCTACGGCTTCGTTGTAGGTCACTTTGCCCCCCAATGTAAGCGTAAATTGACGGACACCTTTCTGGTAAACCTCCACTGGATAAGGAACTCCTTTAGAAGATAGAGTGTCGGCTCGGTTGAGCGCTAAATTCACGGTGCGTAGCGTTGCGATGACCGCGACAAACTCATTGCCAGAATCGGTTGGTTTTAACGCAGCATTTAGCGTTGTAATGGCTTCCTGAGATTGCTGTAATTGCGCTTGATTATCAGCGGATGAAGAAGGATTGGCTTTGATCGTAGCCAACTCCCTTTCCGCAATCTTAATCTGGGCGCGGAGTTGTTCTCGGGCCGACTTCAGGGTGGCATTCTGTTGTTCAATCTGCTGGGTTTCAAGTTTCAGTTGTTCCGCTTTAATTTGAATGAGTTGGTATGCACCGTCAGATTTAACGTACTGAATGACCACGCCGGTGAGGGCAACAAGGGTCGTAATAATAGTAAACCAAGAAGCAGGATTCCGAATCCAGGTTTGCTTGAGGTTTTTTGTTTCGGCCTGTAGTTTGGCTATTTCCCAGTGTAATTTGTCGTCAGGTGTATAGGGGTTATCGGCCATAATTGAATTGAAGAAGTTATTTAGTCTGTAAAGGGTAAGTGAATGGATCAAAAAAGATATTGTCTTTATCTGGCCAAGCCGAACCGGAAAATGGTTCTGAAGTCTAACCAGTATGAGTAAGCTCTACCAATTACGCTTGAGATTGCTCCTTACCAAGTTAAGCGAAAAATTGGCTGGAGTGGTGACGATTCGAGCGAACGGTGCTCAGACCTCAACTTGGGATCAACAGCAGTGTATCCATAATTATGTCCATGATCCTTTAGCGTCACCCAACACAACTATAAAATTCGTTACTCGTGATAATTGAGGCCTATCACGAGTAAATATTTATATAGTTTACAGAGTAGCGTTTATTGAACAGAAGCACCATTATCTGTATTGGTAGTTATAACATATGCGCAAGATTGCAGAATTTAAACACCTTTACAGGTGGCATCCTCCTTTTGTAAAGATGAACAGAACACAGTGTCCACTCAGCCCTAAACTCACTCCTTCATAATCTAGTTTAAAGCTTAGCTTACGAACCACGACACTATTTACCATGATTGATCAACTAACTACATCCGCCGGGGCAGACGTGGCCCAGTTGGCTTTTCAGGCTTGGGCAAGAGGTGAGCAAACTGGCCTCTACGATGACTATAAAGCCCTGTTGAGTGATTCGTTTCGCCTATTTTCGCATCCGCTATTGGGCCGATTTATCGAATCGGAAGCCTTAGCTTGCATGCTGGCCTTGATCGCTGAACGCGAAAAGACCCCGAACCAGCTTGTCTTTTCCAACATAGGTATGGCCTCAGGAGAAAATACCTTTCTGTTCCAGTTCGATTCAGTGGGAACCGTGTCAGGCGGTTTTTCCTACCAAGGCTACAACATCATTGGTTTCGTAGTAGAGGATGGTCGAGTAACGGGCTTTCGGGAGTACTTCGGTCACATTGATCCCCAATGGTTCAAGTAAGCATCCAGCATGCACTCACCTTACGAGTGCGTAAGCCCCGCAATAAACTAAAAGACAATCTTCGGATTGTTGGTTAGTTCGTTTTGGTTGCTGATATGTGCAATTTTCCGTTCAGTAAGCCAATGGACTTGCTACATTTGACTGGAGACGGATTTTAGGCACATTTGGGAACAAACCCAAAAGTACCCATGAAGAAAAGACGTGTATTTGACCAGACATT
>NZ_BAAGXG010000040.1:0-12754 GCF_054779955.1 Spirosoma arcticum | reverse complement strand
CGCCCGTTGCGCCCAGCATTCCCAGTCAGACGGCAACGGTTGGCATAGCTTATTTTCAGAACACGCCTTCGTTCACCGATCCCGATGGGCAGGCCATTGCCGTTCAGGCTTTTGGGCTGCCACCCGGCCTGAGTTATACGGGCACCGCCAGCGGTATTGTGGCCGGTACGCCTACTACGGCCGGCGTCTACTCGGTCTCGTTGGTGGGCACGGATCTGGGTAACGGCACCCTAACGGGCGGGCTGTCAGCTACCGCCGTTTATATCACTACTGTACTTCCGTCCTTGCCCGGTGGCGGTTCGCTCACGCTGCTGGCTCCGACTTATAACTGCACTACAGGGGCCTTCACCTTCAACACCAGCGGGGGGGATGGTTCACCAATTACTTATGCTGCAATCGGCATTACCGGTCCGACGACTAACCCTAACCAATTCGTTGATCAGGAACTGCGCACCGCTGCCGATGCACCCCTGATTACGCTGTCCGCTATCCAGAATGGCACACTCGTGACCTATGTGTGGAACATTCGCGCTCAGTGCCCGGTTGGTCCCGGCACTCCGCCCGTTACTCCACCAGGTGGTGCCCTGACGCTGCTGGCTCCGACTTATAACTGCACTACAGGGGCCTTCACCTTCAACACCAGCGGGGGGGGGGGTTCACCAATTACTTATGCTGCAATCGGCATTACCGGTCCGACGACTAACCCCAACCAATTCGTCGATACCGGTTTGCGCACCGCGCCTGATGCACCCCTGATTACCCTGTCAGCTACTCAAAACGGCACGACGGTGACTTACTTATGGAACATCCGCGCTCAGTGCCCAGTCGGTCCGGGTACTCCGCCCATCAACCCACCGGTTGGTTCAGCCTTGGTGCTGCTGGCTCCAACCTATAACTGCGCTACAGGAGCGTTTACCTTCAACACGAGTGGGGGCAATGGCAACCCGATTGAGTACCGGGCCGTGCCGGGCATCACCGACTGGACGACGAATCTCAACCAGTTTGTGGATGAAGGCTCGCGAACGGCTAACGACGTGCAACCCTTCCTCTTAGAGGCTCGTCAGAACGGGGTGGTTGTGAGTTTGGTGTGGGATTTGAAGGCCGCCTGTGGCCGAGCCCGGCTTGGGGCTGGTGAGCCGGAGCGTCGCTTGCGGGTGATAGTGCTGGGCAACCCGGTCGTGGGCGAGACGGTGCAAGTGGAGGTGAGCGGGGCTGAAGACCTGCCGCTGCGGGTGACCTTGACCAACTTACTGGGTGGCCCTGTTAGCGAGGAGTGCATCGGGCAGGCGGCTGCTATGGAACGGATTAGCGTGAAGTTGGGCCGTTCAGGGGGCGTATACCTGCTTAAGGTGAGTAGCCATAGTCAAACAAAGGTGGTGCGGGTGCTGAAGACAGAATAGCCTAATCAATCGGTTACCCATTGCCATCCAAACAAAAAGCCCGAATCGCTATGATTCGAGCTTTTTGTTTGGATAGACCAACACAGGGGAGGTACAACCGCTAGGGGAGGCTTATCAAAGTCTTTATGTGATGTTTTATTAGTCATGGGTCCCAAACGGCCGTTGCACCGATATTCGGCCCGCACCGGGATGCCAGTAGTGCGGCAGTCCGACCACGGCGTATGGGTTGCCCTGGCGCAAGCGTGCGATTTGGCAAAGCGACATACATTTACTTAACTGGTTATGCCTGATCACATTCAAATGAAGACACTCCTCGATTTTATAAATTTACGAGAATAGTAATTTGCCGTTATATTGGCTATGGAGCAGGCTTACTATAGGTTTTAACTATTTTGTATTTTTCATAGTTATTGTTCAGAAAAAGCAACTATTACGTGAACGCTTTCAGGCACTGTATCGTCCGGGAAAATGTTGACCGTTTTGAGTTAGTCCTGAAATACATTTACCCTTTTATTCATAGTCCGAATTTACGCTACTTTTTATCTTCTGAACCGGTTGGTTTATAATAGTTTTTCCAGCGT
The DNA here is from genome assembly GCF_054779955.1 of Spirosoma arcticum. Lineage (NCBI taxonomy): Bacteria > Pseudomonadati > Bacteroidota > Cytophagia > Cytophagales > Cytophagaceae > Spirosoma > Spirosoma arcticum. Next base: position 10,773 of record NZ_BAAGXG010000040.1, on the reverse strand, counting down.
CGTTCCAGGGGACCATAACTGCTATGGGCCTCATTGGGGCTGAGCATGTTGCAGCTCAGATGCGGCCGCTTATAGTTGTAGAGAAACACCCCTCTCTCCAGTAGATCGTAGGCCTCCTCCAGGCTCCGAACCGGTTGATGACTCAGATACTCCTGCTTGAGAATTCCGTTGATACGTTCGGCAATTGAGTTCTCCAGTGGGTCCGAGTTTTCGGTCATACTAATCCGGATGTGGTAGCTATCAACGACCTGCACATACTCATCACAGCAATACTGGATACCGCGGTCACTATGGTGAATCAACTGCTTGCCCATTCGTTTGGTAATCTGCTTGAGGGCCATCTCCAGGGCTCGTCGACAATGTACCGCTTCTAAAGTAGCAGCCACCGCAAATCCCATGATCCGCCGGGAATAGACGTCGGTGATCAGAGATATATACAAATAGCCAGCCTCCGTCAACCAGTACGTGATGTCGGCGACCCAAACCTGATTAGGCCGTAGAATGGTCAAATTTTTAATCAGGTTTGGATACTTTCGGAAGCGATGACGCGAGAACGTAGTCATCATCTTACGCCTTTTCTTTCTGATTAACAGATGGTTAGCCGCTAATAAATCAAATAAGGAGTCACGTCCCATCTTTATTCCCCTTTCCACCAACTCTTCTTTCATTAGCTCGTAGAGCTTCTTTCCCCCTATTCTAGGGTGATCGCTTCGAAGTTGCTCGACCAAGCTTAACACCTGCTGATCCCGCTCCTCCCCCGTTATCTGACGGCTCTTGTGCTGGTAAAACGCCTGTCGACTAAAACCAAACAATCCACCTACCCGCCTTAGGCGAAAATGGGGGTAGGTTACTCGCAAGAGTTGGATGGCTTGGTATCGAACTTTTTTTCGATGGCGATGCCCAACTCCTGCTCGGCAACCCGGATGACGGTAGTATAGTAGCGTACCTGCATCTGAGATTGCTCGAGTTCTTTTTCCAGTTGCTTGACTCGTCCTGCTAACTCATCGGCTTTGTGAGCCATCTGCTCAACCAGGGTTGGCGGTGGCTGCTGACTGGCTTGTTTCATGACATCAGCGCGCTGGAAGTTCTCGTGGCGGACTCGATCCAGCCACTTCCTAACCGTGTGGCGAGTCAAAACGTTAAACTTGGCCATGGCCTGATCAATTGTCAGCCGACCCAGGTTGATCTCTTCAACCATTTGACGCATCTTAAGCTCATGCGCCTGAGTACGAAGCAAAAATAAGTGGTCCATCTGCTTGCGATGATGGTCAACCTATTCTCGGACAAGACACACCAATAGTAAGAGTCACCCTATTTCTCTATTCAACATTTAGCGTCCATTTGGCCAAGGGTTTTCGTGAACGATTTTATCAAGTACTAACAATAGTAAATATCACTCTGATTTTTAAGGGTTTACCCCGTTCAATAAATACATTTGACAGCCCTTTTATTGGACGATATAGGATCTGATCCGTTCTGAAATACCCCGATTGTGCCAATGTTATTATTAACTACGCTTTTGGTCATATTCATCAGTACGGTCTAACACCCAAACGAAAATACTTTTAATCAATTTATCAGACTTGAAAAATTCATTAGATATAGTATTACACCAAATGCTTTCGAGGTTATCATCTACAGTAAATGAAAAGACCTGATCGGGCGAAAAGACTGGATTTGGGCTATCTAGGCTAATTCTTCCATACATATCATGGTGTATATTCCCTTTATAATACCGTAATCGAAATTTTGAGTTTAATAAGTTTCCGTTATCTGGAAACCATAAAATGAGTATACAATAGCCAATGTCCGTATATAACACACATTTATCATAGTTTCCTAATCTGTCTGACTTGGAAAATGCTATACTTAGTACACTCGCTTCGGTATATTGCTTAACCTTTTCCTCAAGTGTGTTAATTAACTCATTAACGTATGCATTCGCCTTGATTATAGCGGCTTGTGACTGTAGGTACAATTCCTTCTTCCGTTCCAACTCCTGTCGTTTGCGTTGTTTTTGCCCACGAAGCGTGATGGGGTCAATAGAAGGAAGATTGTCGAAGTCAGGTATGGAACCAAGAGTAGGTTTCTTGATTTTTTTAAAGCCATAAATTTCTTGAGCTAGTTCCAACAAATATGCTTCATACAGATCATCCCTTTCCATTGGCTGATAAACCAAGGTTTTTAGATATCCTGGTATACTTGACTCCTTGGTACCTTGCCGTAAAACCGCAATAAATTTGTCATTTTCTGCCTGAAGATCGTAGAGCTGTGCGGTGATTAGGGAGTGTTCATATCCAACTCCTCCCTCTGATGTCATAGCCTTCTTTTTATAGATTGGTGTACATATCGATAATACCTTGTCGGCTACTTCTATGGACCTCTCCATAAAAAGAGTCAGCGACTTTCCCAGTGCCAGCTCATATTGATCTAGAAGTACAAAAATTCCATATATCTCAGACAAGTCGTCCGCCAGTTTGCGAACCCATTCTCTATGCTCTGGATTTTCTCTGGTTTCCCAAGTATATGAGATAAAAACGGTTTTTCTATTTGCTTCCATGTGAACTGCGGCGGTTGCTTTAGTTAGCTACCCAAATGTACAGGATAGTCTGTTTTAGTGTTTATAATATTGTATCAATGTCCGAAACTCTCAAAATTACTCTCCAACTTATTAACGCGAATATCAAAAATTGTATTGGTATATAAAGATGCTAATGATAAGATTTATACGTTAGAATGAATTTTCTGAATTTTCAAGGAAACTTAGACCACTTCAAGTCGAACTAAGTACTGATTTAAAAGTTGATGTTATAATATTGCAATCGGGGCTTTCATAAAACTCACATTCTTTAAGATTTACAAAGCTAACTTTACGAACGTAATATCTTTTTTTTGTACAATTTATCACTGAATTAAGCTTTTTACCGTAGACGATTTGAAATATTAACGACCCACCCTTAATCTGTTTCGTAAATTTATATTTGAATGTATGAAGTTATATGAATCAAGCATTTGTGTTACATGATCATAAACTTTATGCTTCCGATTTGGGTCACGAATTGTAATTGCTAAACAGAACTCCTGACCTAGGCTATAATTATTTGCCTCTGCTTGTGTTGTTACTGCATCCCGATACAAGCCTTGAATCTTTAGATACCATTTTTTTGGAGCTAGTAAGGCTTTGTCCTTACTTCCTGGTGTCATTTCTTCAAGTTTCACCGCATATTTTTTTACTGGTTGATATTTGTCGCCGTATTTTAGTAACATTCTTTCTCTTGCAAATTCTCCAACATTTTTTACTCTGTAGCGTGACGGATATAATTGATCATATAAAACGTTAATGTTACCGTCTAAGCCTAATGGATTTGGTCGAGGCCTGCCATTTTGTTTAAATCGTTTTTTCAAAGAATCATAAGTACCTAGCATAACTTCTAGATCTGATTGACAATATTCAGCTCCCTGGTTACTATCTAATAATGGATTAGTGACAAGTGTCGCGATTATTTCACCATAGTAATGCCCATTTTCGATTAGACTTTGTGGAAACGGGAAATCTGTTATCTCTATAAAATTTCCCTTTTCTAAATTATCTCGCATAATTATGGTAATTTCATATTGGTCATTAAACAGAATATCATCTATCTTTCCCGGAATACCATATCCCATCTGTTTCACCCGTTCGTTGAAGGGTAAGTCAAGCGTGGCCGGATATTTAGCTGAATGAATTATTAGAGTCTTAATTAACAATGGATCAAATTCGCCTTCCAATTGGTGACTTAATCCTGCAGCTAATCCTGCTACTCTTGGGGTTGAAAAGCTTGTTCCAATGTTTCGACTAATCTGGCCATCTGCGGAAAACGATTTTACTCCTTCGAAATCAATTCTTCCATTTGATGGATTGACTCCTGCATTGCCACCAACATGACTTAGATCTGGCTTATTGATATAACTGGGGCCTTTGCCAATTCGAGAGAATGGTGAAGGGTGAAACGGTTCTGCTTGCTCAAAACCTGTCCGTTTATGAGATACAGAACCGACTACTAATGACAGTACTGTATCAGCTGATCTCGAAATTCTTGATCTTGGTAAACCTCTAGAAAAGTTTTTACAGTTACCTGCTGATTTACAGATTAATATAGCGAACTCTTGTTGGATAGCATCCAGAAAAGTACCAATGTCGGAAAATTGATATAAATCAGCTTCTGTATCTAATCCCAATGATAAATTCCAGACTTGAATATCTGTATTATCTTCTACAGCCTCCCGTATATAATCTATTAAATCGCCTTCTTCTACTTCACCTTTGTACAAATCACTAAATACAGTTGCATCAAACAGTCGACAACCTTCTAGTCCTGTTAAAGAATCTTTTTCTAATTCGTCCCCATAAACTAAAACACCCGCAACAAATGTCCCATGCTCTCGGCGTGTTCGATCATCGGGCACTTTCTTTAATGTACGCTCAAGGAGCCAAGGTTTAAGGTGAGGGATCTGGGCTATCCCAGAATCTAAAATGCCAACTATTGGATAATCTACACCACTCTGCGGCTGTTTTATCGTAATTTCTTCAGCATCAGTATTAAAATTGTCTGCCGTGACAGTATATTTCGGCATAAAAGTCATTGACTCTAGCGCTTCAAAGGCTTCGATTTCTTTAATTGAATCGGCGGTTACTTTTGCGAGACGAAAAATTGTTAATTCTGGTGTGTATTGGATAGATCTTGCCTCGATTTTCAATTCAGAACACAATGAGGTGAAAGTTTGATTAACGGCACGGTTTACTTCAAAGTCTTTAAAATTAATAAGTTTAACTTTCAATGGTTCTAAGTCTGCATTCATAGACTGTTCCAACTCAATTATTGGCTCAAATTGAGTCAACTCCGTAACAGCTGCTACACCTTTTTGGTAACGAACTGGACGATCTAGTCTACGGCTAACAATGCTTGAATCTGCTGGTGAATTAATTTTTACTAATAATTCAGCTTCATTTGTGAAACCTATTAAATTGTATGTTGTACCTGTATTAAACAAACCAGCAATATCGGCACGATGCGATTTAGCAATAGCGGCTTCATTTAGCTGAACCTTTACGACAGCCGGTATAAATTCTCTTTCTTTTTTTCGATTAATAAATGAATCGGTAACTTCTTTCAGAACTTCTTGAATCAATTCTGCCCGCTCTTCTAGTTCTTCCATTGACAATAAAGCCCAGGGTGGTAAATCTTTGTTACCCATACCCTCAGTTCTTCGGTCATCGGTTTCAACCCGTTTGCTAAATAGCTTTACTGGTAAATTCTTTTTTGAAGAGGCATCATCCGTGTTCATTAGGAGCGATTATTTAAATGATTTTGAACTTGCCTTAACGATATTTTCAATAGGTCTGCTATAGACTGTTGAGTTACGCCGTGTTCATTTAAAAACCGAACTAAGTCTGTTTGGCTATAATTATTGTTGTGCTTGAATAAGAAGATTTGTAACAACAAATCCTCAAGCCGAACCATTAGTTGCTGGTTGATAATGGATTTTGCAACGGTTGCATGGCAAATCGACCGAATATCTGAATGAGAAAAACCGTAGCACAGATTGGTTAAGCTATCTAATAATTTCTTTGGTAAGTGAGCAATTTCATCATTTAGATCACCCAAGAAAGTGGATAGTAAGACAGGGATTTCATCCTTTTCGGGTATAGTAACTTCAATAATATGCTGAAATCGACGCCAAATTGCTCTATCTAATAGTTCTTGATGATTGGTAGCAGCAATAAGGATGCCTTGATTGGCGAATTCATCCATATTCTGTAATAAGCTATTAATCACCCGCTTTAATTCGCCTAATTCATGTTGGTCATTCCGAGCTTTTCCAATCGCATCAAACTCATCAATAAATAATACACATGGACGACTGCTAGCATATTCAAATAGCTTCCTTATATTTTTTGCCGTACTACCTAGCAGAGAAGAAATCAAACTATCAAATCTGGTAATAATTAAAGGAAGGTCAAGAACTGTTGCGATATAGTGAGCAATACTTGTTTTGCCACACCCTGGAGGACCATATAGAAGAAGTGTAGAAGCAACATCAACTCCACGTTTTCGCAGCTCATTTCGATGAGTGAGCGTAGCCATGAAATCGGTTAAAGCTAGCTGAACTGAGGGATTAAGCTGTAATTTGGGCAAATCATTACCTGGCATAATCACATCTGCCATATTCAACCGGCTATCCTGATCAACAGGAGGAGAAAACAGTTGGTCTTGAAACACCATCCCCCCTTTCTGGTTTCGTAATACCTTACTAATCCGGTCAGCAAGCTTAGCATCACCTTCCTTCCTTAAATTTTCTTCCAACAATCGTGCGTAGCTGGACACCTTTGCTGAGTCACGATTTAAACCTCCTTCTATGATTTTAAGAATCTCCGTATGCATAAGCTGTGACATTTATCTCGCTTTCTGAGATAAATGTATCGATTTGTCATGCAAATATCACAAATATTGCAATAATATTGCAGATAAGTGAGATATTTTTTTCATTTGCACGAAGCAAGGCCAAAACCTATGATGATGTATGTTTGTGAAGAATCTGCAAGTCAACTGGCAATGGACTCATAATGAAACCAGTAATTGCTAATAACAGTAGGTATATTACTGAACAGATAAAGCCAATCCGCTGATGACCTAAAGTGATGTTGAATAGATCCGAGGAGGATCGTAAGAATCAATGTCGTTTAAACGAAAAAGGCCAGCAGCCGCCAAGCAATACTGCCGGTTCCGACGATGGGCGAAGACAGGCGTCTGGCAAAACGTCTTTGAGGCCTTACAGGAGCCAGACTTAGACTGGCTGATGATCGACTCGACAGTCGTGCGGGCACATCAACACGCAGCCGGTCAAAAAAAAGTGATCCTGCCAGTGAGTGTTTAGCCGGGCCGCCGGTGCGGCCAATCGGTGGGCGGCTGGAGCACCAAGATTCATGCTACAGTCGATGCCTTGGGCAACCCGCTACGCATCATTCTGACGGTGGTTGAGCGGGCTGCTATCACCCAGGCGGAGGCTTTATTGGCTGACTATCAAGTGGATGCGGTCTTAGCCGACCGGGGTTATGACGCCAATTCGTTGGTTAATGCCTTGCAAAAAGCAAACGTCGAAGTGGTCATACCCGCTAAAAAGAGTCGGCTTGAGTGCCGGCCTATCGACGAGAATCTGTACAAGGATCGTAACAAAGTAGAGCGTTATTTTAACAAACTCAAGCAGTACCGGCGGATAGCTACCCGTTACGAAAAGACGGCCAGTAGCTTTGTGGCATTCGTCTATTTAGCATCGGTCATGATTTTGCTCTTGTAATTGTCCACGCGCCCTAAGAGGTTATCCCGATATGAGCTTAATTTCCCCTTTTACAATATCAACTAAAACGGTTCTCTCATCCCCCGGTAGGTTATTTCCAACTGTCTTTTTGGGACGGACAGTAAAAGCCTGAGTCGTGCTGGCAGGCGTAGTTGAATCTGTACTAAGTGCTGATTTCTTAGTTGAGTCAACCCCTAAATACTTCTCTTTGAGCGATTCAACTGCTGAACCGGTGTATTTTCTGCGAAGTGTTGTCATTGAATCGGCAGATCGGGGAATGGCTTGAAATGAATCTGCCACTACTTCTGGCTTCTTCTTGACAATCTCCATGCCTGGCATTGCTTCATGTATGATTTGTACTGCTGTTTTTTTTGCCATAACACACCTCCTCTTTGCTAAGGATAACTTGCTGATAGCCCCAAAAAGTTTAATTGGTACAATATATGTATATAAATTGTGTTTTACCAACCAAATCCTAAACAGGTAAACTGATGAAAGGTTTTCAGTTCAGCAGCTTGTCCAAATGGATCAGAATCCGATGTTCGATTTGGCATATCACGAATATAATCTTTCTTTGCCATGAAAAGTGCTTTTGCTGGAGGAATCCCATTTCGGATATTTTTCCAAAAAGCTTCGTGCATCGGTTTTCCTCCGTTATTATAAGGAGGAATATTTGGGGAGTAATGAGATCCAGTACATCCTACAAATGCCTGAGCGCCAGCTAACAAGTATGCTATTGGGATAGAGGTTTCAGGCCCTCGTGATTTAACAATGGTACCTGGTTGTGCTAATACAGCAGGAGTAGAAACCGTTAATGCTCCCCAACAACAACCAGTAAGGACAATCGTTCCAGGTGTCGATTTGGGTATATTGGCAATAGTAATTGCGTCAAAACCAGACGTATCTGCTAATTCACCACTATAGCGTGTACCGTCTAGGTTAGAACCATGAAGCATATAATAGACGGCACCGCGAGGTGAGTTAGGCAAAATATGGGCTGGGCCAAACGTTGCTGAAACTTCTAAATTACCAACACTGCCGGGTAATAAGGGAAATATACTATCTGCGAACGGACGGTTTAAATTCCGGATACCAAAGCGCTGATTTGGAGAAAAGTTTTGAGTTTGAAGAGCCGAAATGACCACAGCAGCTGAATGGCCATCTGGTATACGGCTTACAGGAAGTTCTGGCAAAAAATCTCCATCACGATCACCGTATATATCATCACTCCAGACAATAAAATTGTCTTGGTCTTGTATAATGTCTTTCGTTTGAATCAATCGTTGACGTAAAGCAATGTCCAAAACATCTAATCGTAACGCAGGAACAACATCATATCCCCCCAAGATGACAACCCCGACAAGTTTCGAATTTTGTAAATGTGGCCGCAGTGCTAAAGCGGCTTGCTCAGCAGTATTAGCATCAATGGGTAAGTCTATCAATTGTAAGTTTGTGTCATTAATAATCGCTTGAAGAATCTGATTAGTTTCTACCGTTCCAATATTACGGGCAAGCTTTGAGCTGGATGTAACAATAATTAAATTAGGTAGTATTCTACCATTACCAATGATTAAGCTATCAGATCGTGTTTCTTTAGGTGGAGTAATCAAGTTTGTTAGTCTTCCTGATTCAGCTTTTTTTTTTCTGGATCAATATCGATAGTTAGGGTCACTCTAGTTGATGAATGCGGGATTTTTATTATCACCTCGACTATTCCAAGCTCGTCAACAACCTGTTGTCCAATGGAAGGCAATATTGGTTTAGCAGGTTTTAGTTGCATAAGTTCGTTTTTAGACTCATTTATCGAAGAAGGACTTTCCAAATTATCTTTCTGTGGTTTTGGGTTTACAGTGAAGTCATTCATTTTACCTCGACTAATTATTAATTGAGGTTGACCTTGAAAATTTACTGTTATAAGCCCATTGCGATCTGTTCGCGCATACTGTAATTGTGAATGATTAGCATCTAATAATTTTAAAACCACAGGATCAGGATGAACAGGATCGTTAATGCCACCTGAATGAGCAAATAATTGTGTGGGCGTCCATTCTGCCAATAGAGTTTTATCGAATCCATTTTTAGAGCTGTGATGGGGCAGTTTGATGAAATCATATGGCCCAGCGTCAATGATTTGTTTTCTTAATTCTTTAATTAATGGAATAAGGTTCTCATTTTCAGGGTCAACAAGTTGCATATCACCTGCTAAAAGTGCTCTCTTTCCATCAACCTCAAAAGCTAAAACGATACTCTGATTGTTAAGAGCCGCTCCATCGCGACTCTTATCATCTATCAAGACTGGATGAACTACATTAATAAAACGCTTATAAAGCTGGACACAGTCATTGGCGGAATCATCGGCAGGAAAGATTTCGGAAAGCTGATCCCCTACAATTCCCAATGTTGTTGCAATTTCTTCAGCACAAATAAGTAATTGGTCTTGAGTCGGGCCTAAAACTTTTAATCCTAAGTCGGCAAATGCTTGTTCCAATTGAGCAATTTTAGAATCTGGGTCACGTCCATACCGAATGATATCAGTTCCTTGGCTTAAAAGGTCAGCAAGCATTCCTTTGTATTTATCTTCAAGGGTTAATGCATCATCTAAAAACTGAGCAATTTCTAAATCTGGCAAATCAGAATAATCTTCCTCACGTAATGCATAAAGTACCGATTTGTTAGAATCAGTCAAATGCAGCGCATCAGTAGGGCCAGAACCGTCGACACCCACTCCCCAGCCCATTTTTTCATCAGCAACCAAAGCCGTATCAACTTTTAAATCCCCCCTAGAAATCATATTCGGCAAATCTCCTATATGATCTAAATGACAATGTGTCACTACCAACAAGTTGATTGAGAAGGGAGGCTCCTGATTCAATAATTTCTTCAATTGAGGAAGAATTCGAGGGCGATCTCCTGGATGCGCCCCATCAATCAGAATTTTGTGATCATTATGAGTTATTAGGATACAGTCACCATATTTTGTAGTTCCGACATCAAGCAAATGAATTTGCATAACAGCTTAGGGCTTAGAATTCTAGAGTTGGTTTAGCTTTGATAGGATAGGTTAATGATTCAATTGGAATCAACCTCAAACGTGGATCATCTGATCCGGTAAAACTACTTTATAAATCATTCTTTATATGCAATAAAATTGGAGCTTTTGAAAATTGATATATCAAATTTTTTAGTAATATTTGTTTAATCGTTCATTTAAACCACGACTAGGTCAGGAATACTGAACTATTAAACTGAACGGGTTTATTGAACGCAAAAAGGACCGTTTCAAGCCCCTTCTCTCCTACTCAGTCGCCGTTCAGAAAAACGTCCGATTCTGGCCGGGGCTGGTCAGGATGAAAATGGGGAGTGAAGCCCTATTTTTGTTCCCCTTCTAACTTGACTGCGCGAGAATGACCTTTAGCTAGATCCTGCTCGTTGGGTGGC
>NZ_BAAGXG010000039.1:0-13174 GCF_054779955.1 Spirosoma arcticum | reverse complement strand
ATGGTATCCGTATAAAAAAGTTCGGTACGGAAATGTGCAATACCAAGCTGATAATCAGTTTTGTTCCCCTTTGTAAACCTATTCCAGTAGCATACGAGTCTGGGAGAAGTGAAAACCGACTGTGGGGCAGTTAGTTGTACATTTCCCAGACTCATTGTATAACTTAGATTATGTAGAGGGAATATTCCGGGAAAAGGGCCTAATCTGAGGAGGTGGTTTTATCTCGTTTAGCGGCATAAGATAAGGTCTCGGCCACGGTCATATAAGGTCCCTGATGATTGACCCAGCGTTCGCCTGCCTCATCCATTTCCTGTTCAGTCATACCGTTCTTAATTACTGCAATTAGTTTAGGAGCCGCTGCGTTTGCTGGCTTCTTATTCGGATTTTTGGGTGATTTGATTGAACAAAGCCCCTGCCCATATTCAGGGGATAACTAGTCGGGAACATTCCTTGAGTTTGAGATTAGTTCATTAGCAGAAACTGCGATGTAAACACCCATTTTCATGCTTGTTGATTTTAATAATTTTTTTAAATAAAATATGTTGTGCTCTTAGCTGGGTAAATTATGTGCGGTTGTGTTAAGGGGACACAATAGTTTCACGCCAGAAAGTAAATTCAGCAACCCCATCAAGAAATGTCTCGGCGGTTTTAAGGAATGATTGCATGTGAGGAGTTTGCATATGAGGTCCGTTAAATATTTCCTCGCTGTCCCAATGTTCTATAATTAAAAGTTTCCGTGGGTTTTTTGGGTCATCGTGCACACGAATACCATGACAGGCGGCTTCACTGTCCATTACAGTCTTAATGTTAGCTTCAAGCTCTCGTCTCGCCGTCTCCAGCTTTTCAGGTTTGACACTACATGTAATAACTACTGTTACAGGTATGGTTTTGCTGTCCATTTTATGTTGCGGTTATTGATATTAGCGCATTGTCATTGAAGCTTGCCGCTAATGTTAAGAAATTTTCCCAGTAATCAGACCACGTCACAGACGCCCCTAAACTCCAAAAAGTGCAACAAGAGTTTGCACATAGTTTTTACTTCATCCTTCTCATGGTTGCGTTATAGCCCATTTTTTCGCCGTCTTGTGTCCAGTCCCAGCGACCCGTTAACGTGTTGTCATCATCGCTAAACTCCGCAACAAACTGACCTTTGCGACCCGGCATATCAATGGCAACGGTGTAAGCTTTACCTTCTGTCTTATACGTGTACTCAAGAAGATTACCCGTGTTATTGAAATAATGCGATTTGAGGGTCTTGCTTTCCGCATCGTAACCAATGAACTCGATCCCCTTGGCACCACCGTTCAAATCAACTTCTTGAATCAGAAAGTAGCCGCCTTCCATCCATCTGAATGTAATCTGTCCCTGGGCTTCGTCGGATACCTGCCACGTGCCAACCAATCTATCTAAGCTTCTGAGCGCGGAATTTGGCTCAACTGGTTGTTCTGACTTGTCCTTTGCCATGATAGTCTTGGATAGTCTTGTTTATGTTTGACGTTGAATTATGCTGTTTTCATGCTTCAAGTGATAGAGAAGCCATACCGCTTGCAGGGTCGAAAGGTGCTGAACTATGCTGGTGAATGATAAGCCACTGCCCATCAAGCTTTCGATAGCAACTGGTCTCCCGCCACCGCATATCTAATTGCTGACCTGTTTGTAAACTACCGCTGACATGGTTGATTCGGTGGCAGAATGCCATATCGGTGGCTATATCGACATTCAACTCACTAATCTCGTAGCCAATCGGTCCTTCTTTGAAAGAAGAAAACCAAGTTTCCATTCGTTTCTGAATGGCTTCAGTTCCTACATAGCGTAACTGGCCTACCACGTCGAAGGAGACGATATCAGCCGCGAACAAAGGTAACAAGGTATTAATGTCCTTCGCTCGAATAGCGTTAACTCCTTTTTCAATGAACTCGTAAAGTTGAACTTCATTTAGTGCTGTACCCTTTGGAGTTTCCATTGTAGGTTAAACGGTTTGGTCTTGTTGTGTAAGTGATCTTATATAAACCCAAGCTTAAAAAGTGGAGTCTGCGACGCTACTCATTTATTACCGAGTGGTTCTGCCAATCCAATGAGAAGTCCTTCAGGGCCGCGGATGTAGCAAAGCCGATACGAGTCTCCATACTGAACGACTTCGCCAACTAGCTGCGCGCCCAACTTGCGGAGCCTGACGAGCGTTTCGTCAACGTCTTCTACGGCGAACATCACACGTAAATAGCCCAGAGCGTTCACCGGAGCATTTCGATGGTCATCGATTGTAGGCGGGGCAAGAAATTGTGAGAGTTCGAGCCGACTGTGGCCGTCGGGCGTGACCATCATAGCGATCTCGACGCGCTGAGTGCTCAGTCCTGTGACGCGACCAGCCCATTCTCCTTCGATTGTGGATCGTCCTTCGAGCTTCAGGCCAAGCTCACTAAAAAAAGTAATGACCTCATCGAGGGATTCTACCACGATGCCCACATTGTCCATTCGTATTACTTTACTTTTTGACATAACGTATGCTTTTAGGTTTGTACCATGTTATATAATCAGCGCTATGTTAACCATTTCTTGCAATTAAGAAGCATATTGGCTTGATTGCAGCCTATATAATGATTGTACAAAGAATGTACAAGCCTTAACAGTGCTATGAGCTATCTAACGTTGAAAGAAGCCTCCGAAGCTACAGGCCTAAACGAAGGGACTATACGTAGACTATGCAAAAAAGCTGAAACTAAACCCTTTATTGAAATGAAAAAGGGGAAACAGGGAGCTATGTACACTATACAGGCTAACTACTTGTTTGATGTATACCCACCGTCAAAATCGAGTAAGGACTCTGCCTATACAAGGGTAGACAATGGCAGTACAACGGTAGACAAAGAGTCTACTCAAGCCTATACAGACCTTTTGACTGCTAAAGATGAGATTATACAGCTTCTGAAAAGTGAAACGGCTTACCTACGAGCTGAGAATACAAGCTTGAGAGAAGAGAACAGAGAGCTTAAACTCTTGCCTAGTCCTAGTTCAACTGGTTCAGATCCAGAGAAACCAGTAGATCAACAACCACGCAACCTATGGAAACGCCTATTTGGTAAGCGATAGAACTGACAACCGTTTCAGTACTACAAAACTGCGTGAGGTATACTTTCAGACGCCCTTGACTAACTGCAACCCTAATGGTGGTAAGTGATTAAAGTCGTTGTCTGTAGTGTGTAACTCTAAGTCTAAGTACAGGGCAGTAGCCGCGATCCATATATCATTTTTACCCATATTTCGGGCTGATAAACCAGATGGTAAAGGTTGCCCCTGTAGGTCACCTTGACTATAAGCGTCTATTCGAGCGTAGAAAGTGGTTATCTCACGGATTACCTCCACGACCGGAAAACGCTCAAATAGCCGTTGCATAAATGAGACCTTCTGATAACCCCAATCGGCTTTGAGAGCAAAAGCTTCTAACTCGCCAACAACAATAACCGGGATAACTGCACGGGCGGGCAACATCTGCTGACGACGGATATGCTCGATAAGCAGATTAGTATCAAAGACCATTGGCGGCAGCTTCTCGTTCCTGTTTTAAGATTTGGTCCATCCGTTGATTTTCTTCTTCAGTAAAGCCTAAATCTGGGATCTGGATCGGCTCTTTTTCGCAGACTTCATCCAGGAAGCGTTGAACACCCCAACGCTTAATATCGGCCGGGGAATAACTATTCCACTGTCCCCGTCGTAAAGGTGGAATAGGTTCTAAAGGTTTTGTCGTTTCCATGTGTCTTTATTTAAGCTTAGTCAGCTATGGTTTGATAATATTTCGTTTTTGACTTCCTCAAAAGGTCGTGTAGGCTCATTGCGTCGCTCGACAGCATCAAGCGTGTCCATTAGATCCTCCACAATCTCTTGGACAGCTACATTGGTCAAATCCAATTGTAGAGCCGTTTTTTCCCCTTTACTGTTCGTGACATAACTAATGCCTTGACGAATTGCAGTTGCGTTCATTAGTTTACCTTTTTGGTCAGTTAGATAACAGTTCTCCAATGGGTTTCACTTCTTATCAAGGCCAAATTCTTTCTGAAGTATTGATCGAATATAACCAGGCTTATTTTTGGTTCGATCAAGTTTGCCTGATGTTTGCAGCCCATCAGCTCGATCGGCAAATATCTTGACGTTCTCGTGCGTTTTAAGGGCTTCTAAGGCCTGATCTATCAGTGGTGAGTCTTTCCCAAAGATCTGTCCTAAAAACCGCATCACGAAGACTACATCCTCATTCTTGGCCCTTTCCTGAGCTACTTGCTTCTTTTTAGTGTGAATTTGAAAGGTCCATCGTTTGACAGAACCCCCGCGTCCGCGTCCTCCTCGTTCTTCGCTATAAGTGAAATAGATATCACTTATGCCGTCTTCGTACATTCTCATTAACTCAGCCTGAGCTACCTCAATAACGTCTCGTTTCAACTGAGCTGTTAAGAGCTTGATACAAAGTACATCCCGGAGACCATCCGGTGTAAACTCAAATTTCCCAACGGATCGCCACTGACAGCACCACTCATAAAACCGTTGAGAGAACTTACTCGCTAAAGTCATGACTACAGTGGCGTCCAGTACTGTAAATCTCTTTGTGAGCTCATAGAGATAGGGTAAAACGTCTCTAGAAATGCTTACCTCTAGTCCCTTGTTCTTTTTATATTTTCCTCTTGTTACAAAGCCAGTTTCTGTCCAACTTCCATCTGTTTCATCAATGGAGAAGTCCTTTTTGCGTAGACTAACAACTGCCTTACGATAGTCCCGGAAGCGATTGTCATTAGGATCTGACTTCTTCATTTGGTCTTCCATGATAAACAGGTCGAGATCTCTATTGAAGAAGTCATTTGTAATGCCATCCTGGACGGTTTTCATAACCTCAATGAGAGACAGATATACCAGACGCTTTTCTGTAGTAGTATAGTCATACCGAGCTCCAGTGATAGCATTAGTCTGTTTGAACGTATCAATTTGTACCATACAAATTATTTTATGCGCAAAAATAAATAAAAAGCATATAATACATAAATATAATGCTTGTTTTTCCGTCAATTACGCATAAAATACCCCCAAAATCTCCGTCAATTACGCATAAAATACCGTCAATTACGCATAAAATACCCCTATAACTTACTAAAAATCAATTAGTTACGGAGCCTTAAAGTTTGCAAAAGAAAACTTTGCTAAAGTGCAAATGCAAAAAAAACCGCTTTTGAGAGGTAAAAAGGGGGTAAAAAACTTGACTTATCCACAACTAAAAAAGCAGCAAACAAGACTAGTTAAAACGAATGGGAAAAAAGAAAGCAAAAACTAAAACCGCACCGGGGCCCGAAACTATAAATTTAGTTAAATGTTTCACGATTTGTATTATTCCAATAGGGAGTCAATGTCTACTTTAGTGAAGACTAATGAAAAGAAGAAACACTGATCCATTCAATTCCCTTTCCGATATTCCTAGTTCTACCTGTTCGATCACTTCAACTGGCCAGGCTACAATTTGGTAAATTGTCTGATCCTCTTTAGCTTCCCAATACGAAGCTTGACCATCCGGTGCGAGTGAGCGCGGAGCGGTCTTGAAGAAAGCGAGACGGAACGCTATTCCGCTACGCTCCATACCGTTCGTCTCGCTCTACGAGGTTGATAGTCAGTATTTTATACTATTTCAAAGTTGATAAGATACTGATATTTTATGTACTTTTATTGTAAATAACTGATTATCAAGGTTATTATGTCTACTTTTTACCAATATGATTGATCGTAAAAGCTTAGCGGTTAGTCTGGGCACTCATCAGCAGTTGGAACGCTTAGGGGATAAATTAGGCCTCTCCAACAAAGAATTAATCGGGATTATGGTGCAGTTTTTCGCCGTCACCAAGCTTGACCCGCGCTATCCTAAGGCCGATAGCCCGGATGTAGCCTTAAAGAAACTGACCGACAAAGTTGATGCGTTGGACAAACGCTTTATTGGATTTATCCGCGAGCAGGAGAAAGAGATCCTAAAGCCCATGCGTGCCGACGTAAAGGCCTTACGTCAGGCCTCTGAACCGGGTTCAGGGACCAGCCTGACCCCCGCCCACCTGGAAGAGCAGTTGACGGGCGTGGTCGAAGCGATGCAGATGCTGTTGCGGCTCTCGTTCCGCACGGCCCTGGTCGATAATGCCCTACGCCCGGAGTACAAACAGCAGGCCGACGAACTGATTCGGCAACAGGCTAATCCCACCAAGCCATGATGACTAAGATAGGGGCAGGCGGTGCGGGCAGTTCCGGGGGACTGGTAGACTACCTGGAGAAAGAAAATAAGCTCAAGCCCGAGCAGCAGGCGGAGTTATGGTTTAGCCAGAACCGGGAGCAGTTGGCTGGCCAGGAGGTCGTGGCCCAGATTGACCACAATAAGCGCAATTTAGGCCGGGAGGATGCCAAGTACTATCAGGTGATTTTAGCCCCCTCACAGGCTGAATTAGCTCATATTGGCTCGGATCCGCAGAAGTTGCAGGCGTTCACCCGAGCCACGATGGAGCAGTACGCAGCCAATTTTGGAAAGGGAATAGAAAGCAACGATTTAGTGTGGTTTGCCAAGATTGAACACAACCGCAGTTTCGACCATACCGACCGCGCCGTACAGCTGGGCGAGCAACAAAAGGGGATCGCCAAGACCGGCGACCAGACCCATATTCATGTGATTGTGAGCCGAACGGAGAATCTACGCGCGTATGCGGAAGGAAAGAAAAACGAGCTGCACGAGCGCAAGAATCCCTACCACCTGAGTCCCCTGACCAATCATAAAGCCACCACGAAAGGGGTGGTGCTGGGCGGTTTTGAGCGCAACAGCTTTAGCCAGCGGGTGGAGCAAAGTTTCGATCAGGGTTTTGGCTATGAGCGGGGTTTGATCGAATCATTCCGGTATCGGCACGGCATGAAATACGGGGATGAGGAGTTGAAGGCGGAGTTGAGCCAAGCGGCTTCCCTAGCGCGAACACAGCAAGAGGAGCAGAGTCAGACCATCGAACTAGCCGCTCAGCAACGGCAAGTCGAGTTGCAGGCTGGCTTAGGGCAGGCCTACCACCGGCAGGATACCCAGGCGTTGAGCCACGCGCTGGATCAAGCCGAGCAGATTCGCCAGGCACAGGCCCACCAACAAGAATTGGAACTGTCGCGTCAGCAAGCATTAGACGCCGCCGAAGCCCTTCAACTTAATCAGCAACTTGAACACAACCTTCGCCACCACCAGGGGCAGGGATTAGGTCTATGAAAGAGAACAAATTTTTAAAGAACCTCAATCATCCGGTTGCACCCATGCCGGCTCCTACTCCGGGGCTGACCGACCCTCACTCGTTGATCAGCCCCTCTGAGCCGAGCGACCCCATCCAACGGCTGACCCAAGCCTTAACCCGCCATAGTCAGGCCATGGAGGGTTTATCGAGCCGACTGGACCGGCTGGAACAACGTCCGGCCGCCGCCACCCAGGCCGAGGTAGCCGCTTTGTTGGTGGCGGCTCAGGCCGGCGTTACCGTCGAACCGGATAGCGGGGCTATTGCCCGGTTGATGGTGCCCGCGCTGAAACAGGGAATTGAAGCCGCCACCACTAAAGCGGTGGGCGCCATCCAGGGGGCGGGCGACCGGGCCGCTGGCCGAATGGAGGGGGCCAGCCAGCAACGGGCTGACCGGTGGGCTAATGCGGTGGGCTTTCTGAATTGGCGCAGTGGGTTGGTACTGGGCCTTTTTCCGCTGGCCCTGATCGGTCTGAGTCTGTATGAGCTGGCATCAAGTCGCCAGCAAGCAAGCACCGCGCAGGCGGAGTTGAGTCAACTACAAGTCGATAACCGGGAGTGGGTTGCTTTTGGAAAATGGGTTCGGGTCCACTTTCCGGCCCACTGGAAGACCTATACCGATCCGGCTTACGTGCCCCAGAACGGGTATTTAAAAAAAGTAAAACCTAAGCCCTAACCAGATCGTAAGTTAGGTATGACAAAACAAGACTTAATCCGCCGGATTAGTAAGCAGACCGAGCTGGATGACGACCTTAGCCGCTCCATTGTTGAAACTTATTTTGAGGTTGTTAAGCGCGTGGTTAGCGAAGGAGAAACCGTTTATATTCGCACGTTTGGCAGCTTCGGACCTAAGCTGCGCGCTCGTAAACCGGCGCGCAACATTACGCAGCGAACACCGCACATTATCGAAGCTCATGTTATTCCCTACTTCAAGCCCAGCCCTGAATTTAGCCGTCAGGTTCGCACCCGGAAAATACCTACCGGAACTCCTTAAGTGGTCTGTAGTGCAAAACGGGGCCAAAACGAAAATAGGGTATAAGAAAACTCGATAACCGGCGCAGCTACGCTTACGTTGATTGTTTGACCGGGTTACTTGCCCTTAAATAAGGTGAAATAGGCTGTGTGAGGTCTGTTGGTCCGGTAGTAAAACAAACGACCGTTTTCTTTACTCCGACTCAAAACCAGCACTTTACGGGGCTATTTTCATTTTGGCCCCGTTTTGCACTAAAGACCAACGTACGCCCGACTATTTTCCGATTATGATGACAAGGGGTTCTGGGACCAGTTTAATAAACCATGACCGAGACAAACTAACTGGTTGTTAGTGGGCTTGAAAACGGGTAATTAATTTATTGTCAATTGTTTATATACTTTTACAGTAATCTGCTTAACTTATTAAGCTAATGGGGTATAAGAAAAAGATTCTTGTGGTTGAAGACCACGACGATCAATGGACATTAATTCGAGCCGCCATTGCGAGCACCATGCCTGACACCGAAGCCGTTTGGATTAGCAACCCGAACCAGGTACTGGACTATCTGCAAGCGCAAAACGAGCGACAATTACCGAACCTGATCCTGTTGGATTTGTATATTCCTCAACGGGCCGATGGGTGGCAATGCTTGAAAGCCATAAAACAAAATAAGCTGTCTCGTCTCTTGCCCATCGTCATCTTTAGCCATTCCAACTCGAAAGAAGACGTCAAAGGATCGTACGATTTAGGATGTTCATCCTACGTAGTGAAGTCACCCAACCTTCAGCAATGGCCGGATTATTTCACGGTTCTACACAACTTCTGGTGGCAGACCGCTACGCTACCCCCTAACCCATCTTCTTACTCTCGTGCGTAAAGCTGTTGTGGAGCCGTAAAATTAGCCAGTTGACTGATGACCAAAAAAGATAAAGAGTACAACAACCAGATCAACCAGATAGCCGAGCATTTGCTCTACGCCCGTCGGGAGGCTATTCTAAACCAGTGGCGCCTTAAGTGTGCTGACGATACGGGAATGGACACCCGTAACAGCTTTTCCCGGGAGGAGTTCTACGATCAGATGCCCGTTCTTCTCAACGTTATGGCGCAACGGCTCCAGGGACAGGAACCGGAAACGGACCCTGTCGAACGAGCGGGCCAGCATGGGCTACACCGCTGGCAACGTGGGTATTCCCTCAGAGAACTGACCAACGAGTTAGCGAACTTTTACGATATTCTCGCGGGAGAGATAAACCAATACGTCGATCTCTATCCCGACACAAAGCCTGAGGTGATTACTCAGGTTCACCACCAGCTACTCCGGTTAGCCAGAGAGGCCAATGGAGGCAGTGTTCTTTACTACGATCAACTCCGGCAGACCAGCGCCGCCGAGCAAGCGCAAACGCTTCAGCACACCCTGGACCAAGTCAACGAAATTAGTCGGCAACGGGGTGAGCACCTCCGCCAAACGTCCCATGACTTACGCGCCAGCTTCGGCGTTCTCCTCGGTGCCGCCAATTTGCTGAAGATGCCCGCCAAAGCGGCCGAGCGCGACGAATACATCGATATGCTCAACCGGAACTTAGGGACCATTCAGCACATGTTGCACCAAATGACCGATCATGCCCGTCTGGAAGCGGGTCTGGAGACGGTCGAGATACAGCCTTTCGATGCCGCCAAGCTACTGCGCGATATTGTGGACAGTGCTCAGGAATTTGCCAGTACCCGTAAGTTGACCCTAAAGGCCGACGGTCCTGAACACTTGCCCGTCCTGAGTGACCCGGTCAAAGTACAACGGATCGTGCAGAATCTACTGGTAAACGCCTTAAAGTACACCCAAAAGGGTTCGGTTAGTGTCTCCTGGTCTGCCGAGAACGAAACGCGTTGGTTAGTGAGTGTGCAGGATACGGGGCCGGGCCTGAGCACCGGCCCGGTAGCTTTGTTGGCTGCGCAACTTAAGCCCCTGTCCGAACCTACCGGCATCCAGCAACCCGGTGGCCCCAGCAGCTACCCCAGTAGCGAAGTGCCCAACACGCAGTTCAAACAGGAGAGTAACAGTCAATCTTCGGATAGCGAAGGGATTGGTCTATTCGTTGTCAAGCGCCTGTGTGAGTTTTTAAAAGCCACTATGGACATTGAAACCACCGTTGGCCATGGAACACTGATTCGGATTCGCTTTTTGAATAATCAGGAATCAACCGAGTCTGTTTCAACCTAATCGTAGCTGGCCAGTATTAATTGATTAGACGATTTAGCTCAAAACCAGTCAGTTAACTTGTAGGCCTAGTTGCTCACGCTTACTCTATATTGCTTTTATAGGTTATGTGTTAAGGATTTTTAAATTTTGTATTACGTGATTTCATATTGAATCGGGATTAATGGAAGGCAGTTACTCAACGGATAGTACAACGACGCGGCCGATCCGTGTTTTTTTGGCCGACGACGACCCCGACGACAGTTTCCTATTTGAACTGGCCCTTCATCAACACGTCCCAGAGAGCGAATTTTATCGGTTCGAGAATGGCCAATCCTTATTGGCCGCTTTAGAAAACGCCCCTACCCGCCCGGACGTGATCTTCTTGGATTTGAATATGCCCATTCTGAACGGTGCAGAAACCTACCACCATTTGCAACAGTACCCGGATTGGTCAGCGATTCCAATCGTACTACTGACCGGCTCGGAAGACCGGCAGCAGTTAGCTAACGTTCATCAGATAGCTCCTGACCGGTGGCACCAAAAGCCGAGTTCTGTTCCCGAATTAGTGGAAATTATTGGTAAACACCTGCCTAAAATAGAGTAAGGCTTGCCTGTCCATTATAAGAAAAGTATAACGCCCGGCTACCTCTCACGAGATAGTCGGGCGTTGTACTTTTCTAAGGGGTGTTTTATAAGGGATCTTATGTTAAGGGATATTTCTAAGTTTCATCGGGGTTGGCTGGCGTATTGGCAAGCGGCTAACAATGTCTCTTTTAGCGCGTTGAAATCCGTTGGTTTGGGCAAAAAGGTTGCTGCCCCAGCTTGATAAAAACTGCTGATTTCCGAGTGAGACGCATCCGCACTCATTATCACCACGGGAATGGATTGGTAATCGGTCTGCCCTTTTAAGGCGATCAGGGTTTGATACCCGCTTAACTGGGGCATGTGCTGGTCAAGGAGTATCAAATCAGGCTTTTCATCCAGCCGGGGCAAGGAATCCAAAAAAGCGGGGCCACTGGCGAACAAGCGAAACGAATAGGCAGATAAGTAACGTTTGAAGATCGCTTCAACCAGAAAGCGGTAATCAGCTGAGTCATCAATGAGGCAAACTTGTGGAACAGCACTCATCCGGTCGGACCGTCGAAGCGGTTGTTTATTAATGGAGGTTAGCTTCTGAAACGAGCTTGGTCAAATTTGTATCAAGAACCTATTGTAAAATGAGGTAACGGTTTACTCTAAACGGAATACCGAATGGGTAGCCAAAGGCGAAAGGAAGTGCCCTGGCCTGGAGCGGCTTCCACCTCCAACGTAGCGCCCAGCAGTTGACTGAACTCTTTCACAATCGTTAACCCGATTCCTTCCCCCTCACTGGATTCATGGGCGGATTTCTCTAAAGCCAAGTCAGGGACTTGTTCATCCGTAGCTCCAGCTACAAGGGTAGCCGGTTCGTGCGGTTCAGGCTCCAGGCTAGCAAAAGGGTTAACACCTGGTTTGAGATGGCCCCTTAGCCGCGTAACGACCTGAATCGGTAAACCCGGTCCTGAATCTTGAATCTCAAACATCCATTGCTTACCATCCTGTTCGGCCCAGGAAATGTCGATAAACCCAGTCGGAGTGTACTTTAAGGCGTTGAGTAGCAGGTTCTGAATGATGCGCTGGAGTTTGACCGCATCGGTTTCGACCAGCAGGGAGTCAGGCCCATTCGCCCGAACGACCAGACCCTGCTCTTTGGCGAGCGGTTGCACACTGTTGACCATCTCCTTCAGCAACCGGGCGGCATCAATGGGTTGAATCTGAAGCCTTTCCTGCCCTGCTTCCAGCCGGGACAAGTCCATCAGATTGGTCAGCATCACTCCTACACCAATCAGATTGCGGTTTAACATATCCAGATAAACCGTCCGGTCCTGCTCACTTAATTCTTCCAGTTGTAAGAGGTTGGCCGCTGCATTGATAATGCCGATACCACCCCCTAAATCGTGCATTGAGTTTCTAAGCCGACCACTCCGCTCCTGCAAAAGGGCATTTATTTGATCGAGCATTTTTTGTAGGACGGCCATTCGATTAGCCGCTTCGGATCGCTGCAACTGATCATAGATTTTGACGACTCCATTGACCAGCTCGGTCATGATTTGGGTCATGTGCTGCTGGATGAACCAAAACAGCTGGGAATCGGTGGAGGGATACCGTTCTTGGAAGTGAGCAAGCTCGCTATAGAGGGCTTGCGTTAAGTGGTTCAACTCTTGCACCGTCTCAACCACCAGACGCGCTTTATGCTGCCGTTGCAAGCCGTGGGCGATGGCAATTTGGTCAATACTGGCTTCCTGCGGTTGCCCTGATAAGCGTTGCTGCAAGATCGTTAGGATCTTGGGCAGGCCATCATTAAAATCAACCTGACTTAGATCCGTGACATCCCTCAGGAGCGGGTCTTGATCACAGGCTATGCGCCAGTTTTCCAGGATGCTTTTGTGTTGGGTAGCTAAAAAAGAAACGAGTCTGGGTAAGCTCGCAGCCGAATCAGCAAATGCAGGTTTCATCAGGCGGGTCAGGAGAATTTGTTATGAATAGAGTTATACCAAGTCTTATTTTGGTAGTTACAACCCAAGTAACAGTAATCAATGGGTATTTAACATAATCTGAGTTATACAACGAGTCGTATGCTACTGATTTCTGTGTACAGTAAATTGGTAAGCTCATGTATATTAGCGTATTACAACGAAATAAGAAAAATAGAAAGTCGCGGCATTT
>NZ_BAAGXG010000038.1:0-13407 GCF_054779955.1 Spirosoma arcticum | reverse complement strand
AATGGTATCCGTATAAAAAAGTTCGGTACGGAAATGTGCAATACCAAGCTGATAATCAGTTTTGTTCCCCTTTGTAAACCTATTCCAGTAGCATACGGTCATCAATTCTGCCAGCCTTCGGGTTTATTTGGTGTACGGCTATCACTATCTACGCAGACAGCTGTTGGCGTTGGTCTAAACGTCACATTAGGTTTTTGTTTCCCCGTGTTGGGGTCTGTATTTAAGGCTTCTGGTGAGGGTTCGAGGCCCGTAAGTCCTCTAAAAAGACCGGGATAGTTACCCGTATTCTGTTTCCGGTCAAGCCATTGTCGCATGGATGCAACCGCTGAAGCGGTAAAATAACCCACAACATTTTCTCGATTATTAGCAAGATTACGTACGTTACCTACTAAAGCGGTCGGTGGTGGATCAGCTAATCCGCCGTTGCTCTGCGTTTGCTCCTGAAAAAGCTTGTAGTAGGAGTAAGCTTTCTGAGTGAGCGATGTTTGGCGAATTTCAACTAAACACCCGCTGTCCTGATAGTATGGGATTTGAGCTACTTGACGCTTTTGAATTAGTCCCCCATTATTAAATTGATCATCGAATAAGTTAAGGTCAAAACTGCTGATGATTTCCCAACAAGGGGTTCGACAAGCGTACTCATTCACGAAATAGCCATTTGTACCGTCATCAGGATAACAATCCTCGTAAAGCTTCCTGTCAATTGGACTGTTAACAAAATAATAACCTTGCACGCATGTATGACACCAGTCTTGCTTTTCCCACAGTTTCCAGTTCCAGCGGTAATAATTATGCTGATCGACCGGGTCCTGCCAGTCTAAAAAAAAGTCATTAGCGCCCCGGTACGGATTAACCGTGCCATCGTAAAGTTGAGCACGCAGGCTGGTTGGATTGAACTTGGTGCTAACCTTGGTGATGGACGGTACAGCGGCCATTACTTCGGGATTGGACCGATAACGGGTACCGTCCTGTAAGGTAAATCGCAACTGATAAGCGTGGCCGATCTTTCCCACAAACCCATTCGGTGCCTGGTAGCGACCCGAATCAGTCTCGTGCAGAGTCACAACTTGTAACGAATCGATAAGGATTTCCACAGTAGCTTTAGTGATGGGCAACGTCCCAAACCGGCCCGTAAGCGGATCAGCTTTCGACCGATTGAGTCGCACTATCTGCGGCTCGGTCAGATTGGTGATCGTGCCGTCAACCACTACCACGTCAACCGTCCCCCTTAGCGTTTGGTCAAATGAATCAACACAGGCGACGGGAACGAGGATAGTCCCTAAACAAACCAGTAAGATTAGAACAAATGAGCGCATGGGTAATCTGGGATGAAGTAGGAAGCAAAGCTACTTCCTTGTATCGCTCTACCTTGAATGGCACCTTTTTGAGTACATATCAACTGATGTAGAACTCATAATTGCTCCTATTTATAGGCTATCGTGGTTCTAATTTTCCCATTAACATAAAATTAGTTATGCAACAGAACTAAATTAATTGATAAAAACTCACCTACTAAACCACTTTGAATTTTTGTATTATTTTATTATTTGTCATTTTACTTTAGCTAACAATTTAGGCCATGAGAATTAGATACATTACCTCTGTGGTTTTAACGGCTTGCTCTTGTTTATACTTTACTGCTTGTAATAAAGCAGGTTCAGGGATTGTGCCAATAGCACCTTTACAAATGACGATTAACGATCAGCCTCGTTCTAAAATTAAGCCGCTTGTTGTAGTAGACGGTGTTGTATTTGACGATGTTATGAAACTTAAGATTAGCCCTAATGATATCGAAAGCATGACTGTCTTGAGGTCGAGCTCAACCAATAACCTAGTTGACACATACGGTCCTAAGGCTAAAGACGGTGTAATTCTAGTAAGCACTAGAAGAAGTAAGTAACCGGATGAAATTCATAAAGTACAATGCCTGTTAACTTTGATTGATAGCCAAGTATTGCACTTTAATTATGTCAGTTGCATAACTCCAATTATGTAAAGGGAGTATTTGAGGAATTAGGTTGACGTGTTTTTCTACCTGATACTAAAAATAATTCTATTGAGCAACCCTATTTTTCAGAACTAAATCTAATTCATGAGGCCGTAAATTTCTACCAATTATGATGCCCTTAGGATTAATAAGAAGAGAAATAGGCAAGCCGCCTATATGATAAGTTTCAACAAGATTGTTAGTACTATCTGAGATAATTTGGGGCCAGGATAAAGGTTGCTTAGTCAAGAATTCGACCAAACGCTCCGGTGAGTCTTTCACTACGCCAATAAAAACTACCTGTTTCTTGTCAACTTTTTGATACACCTTCTTTAACGCAGGCATATCTGCCACGCATCCTTTACACCAAGTCGCCCAAAAGTCAACATAAACATATTGGCCTCGATACTGACTTATATCAATGAGTTGACCGCTGTTAAACGCCTTTTCACTAAAGGGTCTAAAGGGATAACCAACTTGTAATGAGTAGGGCTTACCTGAGGATTTAACTGGCTCAAGCTCTAACCAATTATTGTATACATCAACGCCTTTATTCCTATAGCTAACCTGATCTATTTTGACGATATCATTAATTTTAATCAGGTCTCTTGGGAGAACACTTTTGGCACTGAATGGAGTGGACGGATCGACTAAGCCAGTGGTTTCAAAATCGGGTGTAGTAAAGCCTGAAGACACCAACAGTTTATATTCTTTGTTTCCCTTTTTTAAGGTGACAGATGCATATTGAGGAAAATTGTAAAGTAACACACTTTCAGCCATTTTAAAGACTATAGGTATCTTAGCTTTTTGAACTTGCCCTTTCTGATATACTTCGTATTGAATTGAAGTGGCTTGTTTATAGATGCGGGAATCTTTATTTATTCTTTCCGGATAGATTGTGGTCTCGTCCCTAAAGTCGAGATTGTTGTTGGCATCAACCATTACGCTCCATTTCTGAGTCGTCTCATCAAACCCCTTAATTACATACACATAGCACTTAATGGGTGTTTTAGATAGCTTAGTTGTGTCAGGTAGCCAGTTCCAGCCCTCTTGTAATTCTTTGTAATCTAACTGGCTGATATTACCGGCCAAGACATTTTGATAGACAAACTGATGGGTGTTCAACCAGATATGACAAACCTGCGTTTTGCTCCAATGAGCTGGTATTCCTTTAACATCGGTATAGGTTTTAGCCCATAGCGATGATTCTTTACTGGAATTGTCGATTGATGAAAAGCCCGGATTAAAAGGACCATAGCCTTCAATGAGTTGGATAGGTAAGAACTTAACCGTTTCAGTCTGAGCAGCCATCTGGTGGGATGACATCAATGTTAGAATCAGACATAGCAACCAGACTGATATTTTCATAATGATTTATTTAGGCTAGTTCTGTTGTATAAGTAAAAGATATGATAATCAAAACAACAGGGAAGGCTATTTCAATAACCTGCCCGTTGAGAATTGATCAACGTGACAGCCTCTCATCGGTACCGCTCCGTAACCTTGTATTCAACCGCTACCCCTAAAAAATGGAGGGGCTGGCCGGGGCCTCGGTGGAGGGGGTCAATCCACAGGCGGCACCGGTACGATTGACCATCCTTGCGGTAGTTGAGCAGATCAGCCTTCACCGACTGTGATCCCCGCACTGAATCGCCCACTTGCCGGGCCACCAGGGAGTCGGTAGCGGGCCCTTGAAGCATCTTTGGCGTCTGACCCAGTACTTCCTGAGGGGAGTACCCCGTTAGGCTCAGAAAATTAGTCGTCGTCCACAGGATCATTTTAGCCTGATCAGTCAGAATCAGCGTGTAGCCGGTTTGAATACAGCTCAGGTACCGCTGGCGCTGGGGCTGACTGAGCTGCCAGTTATAGGTAGCGCTTAGTTGCTGAAAAAACGTCATCTCCCTGCGTTTAGCCCCTTTCTGAGCCGCTGTCAATAACGTAATCTCATAAGCGGCCACCGGAAAGGGTTGAATCGGCTCTTGCCGGGATAGACTGGTTTGGAGATCCATGGATATGGGGTGCCTGGGCGTACGGATAGAGAAAAGTGCGTTGGTGCTGGAATCAAAACAGGAACGAGGGGGATCAATTTCGGGGTCGACTCGTGGACACGTATGCGGCCGTGAAGTAGGCCAGTTTATTGACTAAAACCGACCCACCTCCTGGTAAACAGTCTAATTAAGAAGCGTGTTCAAAATCGTAGTAACGACCAATCTTGACACGGTACTAACGTGTATAAAGACTGAAGAATCATACCCAAGCAATAAAGAGCAGTTGAAGGGGGACTCGAAACCATAAATAACTTGAACCTTGCCCGTCATAAGTACCCTTTTGGTAATCAACGCGTTTGAAGGCGGCATAGATGTTGGCGGGTAGAAGTAGTATAAAAAAGAGGATCAGTAAAATGGCGGTTACCGTTCGGAAGGAGGAAATTAAAAGGCCAATAGCGGCAACGACTTCAGTCACTCCAGTCAGATAAACTAACTCTTTCTTAAAGGGTACAAAGTTAGGAAGCATCATGGTCATTCCCTTCGTGAAGGCAAAATGGCCAACAGCGGTGAACAGCAGCATCGTTGTCATCGCTATGTTCCCGGCCAGTAGATAATTCCACTCCTTGCTGAATAACTTTAGGCTAACAATTGAAACGATGAAGGCATCGAGCAACACAAGTAGTGGTTTCATAAGGGCAAACTGATTGAAAACCCTACGGACCAATGTAACTGTTGACTAATCAATCGGTATGTAAAGCTGGGAGAAAATTCAACCAAAGTAGGGTTTTTATGAACGAATATGTTTTGTCAAGTATTTGTACTAAAACAGTAAGTAGCGCGGAAAAACTTTTAAAAACATCTTACTTCAAATGGTATATTACTAAGGCAGCTGCTGCTTTTAAATTTTCGCGTTTGATTGCCAATAGCGGCACTTGATCCTTAGATACTGGTTTTATAGGGCCAGTATCCTTTGCCCTTTTTTCCACTTTTCGCCTTTCCGGGCCACTGGATCGGTCAGCATCATTGTATATTCGGCTTTCGAATTTACCGCTGAATAATCTGGCTGAGTTAAACAAGATCACTGTGCCGGTTTATTAAATCATCTCAAACGTTGACGACTTTTCGTGTGCTACTGACATAGGGTTGTCATTAAGGTTAACGTATTTCGTGGCAGTAATCGAGTAAAATCTCTTTATTAAAAACCAAGCCCGATGAAACTGCATACGACCAACTATGTAAACACATTCATTGAGGTGGCTGACGACTCGCCAGCAACGCAAGGCGAAACACCACCCGGCAAAGAAAACACAAAATCAGTGGCTACCCTTCAATTCGAGGTCTTGAGCCGAAACCCGTATCAGTTCACCTCCGACGATGTGGTGTTTGAGGTTTATGCCCGGAAGAACGATTTGGCAGAAAGTGAACGCCAGCAGGCCAGGCAACAATTTTTTTCAAAAGGACAACCTTGTTTGCGTTCTTCCCCGCTGACCAAGCGCTACGGTTGGGGTGTTCACAGCAATGAAGCGGGCAGAATAGCCATCTATGGCTTTAACTCGGAGGATTATAACCGGTTGGTTGAAGACAGCCAGCTAAAGCACCTCAAAGCAATGCGGTCAAAGCGGGCTTGATTCTGAGCAAGTTATCTGAACATAAAGCCACTTATAAAACAGTTCTAATACATATTATGAATGCCGTGATTAGCTTTCGTAAAGAAGCCAATAAACCGCCTGTGTTTACTTTTAAGCGCTCAGATGGCAGCATTACTTGGAGTAAACTACGAAATCTACTCGTTGAGCACGATCTTGCTCATTACGCCGTTGAGACTACGCTTCACTTTAAAGAAGCTTTTTATGGCTTACTAGATCAAGGCTTTACGACCGAGGATTTTGAGCGGCCTCGTGACAAGCGTCCTCAAACTTTGCTGCCGGTCAATCTTCCTTTACAAGCTCATCAGGCTGAACATATCGTTGGCCTTTTACAAATCGAGTGGTTGAGCGGTCCAAATTCAAACTTTATCGAAGATCTTAAGCAGGCTTTAGAGCAAAAAGGATTTACCTATCCTAATGAGTTGACTATCCAGCAGCTGGATACGATCAGAAACGCTTATCTGGAAGTGATATACCAATGGAACATGCTGCCTGCTGGCCAACAGCTTGATCT
This sequence comes from Spirosoma arcticum, assembly GCF_054779955.1. NCBI lineage: Bacteria > Pseudomonadati > Bacteroidota > Cytophagia > Cytophagales > Cytophagaceae > Spirosoma > Spirosoma arcticum. Next base: position 7,272 of record NZ_BAAGXG010000038.1, on the reverse strand, counting down.
ACCTTATGCAATGAAGTAGATGTTAGTAATACTTTCCAAAGATTGTGAGAGGTAAGCAGTTGAGAAGTTTTCTTACTTGTTTTTCATAACACAATCCTAGTTATACAGCAGCTCTTGGGAAAGTGATAATCTTGAGATAACGCGTTGTTATGCCCTATTATGCATTCTTGACAGGACCACTTAACTTTGGTTAGTCAATAGATGATGCCGGATCGTATAGCGGTTATTACTTCAGACCGCACAACCGGCCCCGTCTGACTCTGAAAACCCTGACGGTCGGCCGCTGCCCCGCGCCGGCGGACCGGTACGAACCGCAAACACACCCCTATGTGCTCGTTGGTGGAGATTTTAGCACACACAGCACAACAATTTCAATCTTAAAAATTCAAATAAAATGAATTTTATTAATCCACAATGGCAAGGTTCTGGCCTGAGAGATGATTTGAAATATGGAGCAGCAACACTTAAATCCTATTATAAAGACTATACATTTACGGAAATTCCGCTTTCATTGAAAGAATTAAAAACAATAGAAAATATAAAATCCTTTGAACCAATTTTAGAACAAACATTACACTTTAAACGATGTATTGAAGAAAGTAAGCCTAAAAAAATTTCGACAATAGGTGGCGACTGTGCAATCGAAATAATCCCCATTTCTTATCTTAATAAACTATATCAAGGCGATATTTGCATAATTTATATTGATGCCCACGCAGATATTAATACACCAGAGAGTTCGCCAAGCAAGGATTTCCATGGAATGCCATTGCGAGTACTATTAGGTGAAGGGAATGATCGATTTATCGAGTTACTTTTTTCAACTATTAAACCTGAGCAAGTTTGTTATGTTGGACTAAGAGATATGGATGAGCCAGAAAGTGATTATGTTTCCATGCATAACATGACACGTATTACAGATTGTCAATATTCAAGCCTTAAAAAAAAAGTTAATCGCTACAAAAACATTTATATACATCTTGATTTGGACTCCTTAGATGTAAGAGAATTTGAGTTTAGTCTTTATCCAACACAAAGCAAAGGACTTTCAATAAATGATGTAGCACAACTTATAAGGGATTTAAAAATGAATAATAATGTTGTTGGCTTTAGCATAACAGAGTGTACGGCGACCAAAGTTGAACAGTTAGAAAGTATAAGACCAATTCTTGACCAAATTAAGTTATAATCAGCATTTGACACAACCTGGTAACAGTGACAAAACAAATGAAGCGATGGAAGTAGAAATCAGAAAAGCTTTAGACTCCGAAATAAGTATTTTGCTCGATTTTGAACAAGAAATAATATCTGCTGAAAGACCTTTTGATGAAACATTAAAAGATGGTGACATTCATTATTATAACTTAGCTGAGCTTATCAAATCTGAAAAAGCTGAAGTATTAGTTGCCATTGTTAATAGTGAAATAGTGGCATCAGGCTATGCAAAAATTATATCCGCAAAGCCGTACTTAAAATTTCATGAGTATGCCTATTTAGGGTTTATGTACGTAAAAAAGGAATTCAGAGGTTTGGGTATAAATCAGAAACTATTACATGAACTCATCTATTGGAGTAAGTATAAAAAAATGACTGAAGTTCGCCTAGAAGTCTATTCTGAAAATGAAATTGCAAAAAAAGCTTATTCAAAAAGCGGATTTAAACCCAATATATTAGAAATGCGATTGGAAATATAGATGAGTCGCTTTATCTAATTGGAGTTATGCAACGGGTCTAATAAATGTACAGAGTTCGGCAGTCAACAAATTCTGTACATTTATTAGACCCGTTGCATTCATTGCTCCGTAGAACTGCTTGGCACTTTTGCCTTTGCCTTACAGCCTTACTGATTGGCCGGTTCTTGAGCCCATTCGACCACTTCAATCACGACCCCGTTTGGGTCAGTTACCATAAACAGCTTCTCTCCCCATTCTTCAATTTGCAACGGCAGAGCGATGGCCACACCGGCTTGTTTTAAACGTTGCTCTTCCAGCTCGATGTTCGTTGTTACGAAGGCCAGTATGCTGCCCGCGTTGGGCGTATGGCGCATAAACTCAGGCAACACATCGATGCCTGTCTGCATAAATATAATGTTGATACCCGACTGCTGGTGAATGAGGGAGGCAAAACCCGCAGCGGCCATCTTCTCTTCAAAGCCAAAATGAGTTGCCAAGAAGTTACTTGAGGTCTTAACGTCGTTCACTGTTAGCGAAACTGAAAAAGAGTTGATCGTCTTCATACATTACCGTGTTTAGAGTACGAAGCGCAAAAATGAAGGTGGATAGATGCATAAACTTGTACGGAAGCGACATTCTTTAGTTTATGCATTCTGGAAATCAAGGTTACTGAAATACGCGGTTGGGCTAATCCCGGTAAAAGCGTTAAAATGGCGATTCAGATGAGCCTGATCATAATACCCCAATTCTAAAGCGACGTCAGTGAGTTTGTTGCTGGCTGGCTGGGAGTTAGAAACGGTTTCAAGTAGCTGCTCAAAGCGAACAATTTTGAGGTAGGCTTTGGCCGAGAAACCAGTTACATCTTTGAAATTGCGTTCAAATTGCCGGGGCGACAGGCAGGCTTGGGTCACTAAATCGTTAACAGAAATTAGGTGGTCTGATTGATCGATATGCGTAAGGATTTTCCCAATCGATGAATATTTAAGCGATACATTCTTAAGTTTAGCTTCAATGAACTGGGTTGCTCTGTTCACACAACCGGCAAACGTGTCTTCTTCAAAAATTTGTTCAGCCAGTTCAACTCCCGATCTGTCTAAAACAGATTGGATGTCAGCGCATTCATTGGTAAGCTCACTGGCGGTAATATTAAAGAGCGTTATTAAAGCAAGGGGACGAAATCGAATACTGAAAATGCCCGTCTTTTGAGAGAGCGAAAAATAGTGTTTGTACGTATTGGTTTGACCAAAGAAACCGGCCTTGAAGATTTGTTCATTCCGTCCACTTGGAGTTAAAGTGGCATACTGACCGACATAGTGAAACTGCAATTCCAGTTTAGTGCTGGCCACCGCATGATGAGATAGGCAACGATACGGGTTGCTTTGCTGCTCCCCCATCCAGAAGCAGTCAATGTATTCTTTTAGGTGTTTAGGGGCCGGTGCGACTTGATACATATCATTAGGTAATCAACAAATTTGCCACTTGTTATGGAGCGGTTATGGGAAATGTACAACTAACTGCCCCACAGCCGGTTTGCACTTCTCTCAATCCCATTCTGTACCTATGAATAGGTTATTAAAATAGGTAAAGAATAGCTTAATCTTGATCTTTAATCTCAAACCCAATTTAATCTAATTTGTGCTTATCGATGATACGAATCATAGTCGCAACAACTCTGGTCTTTGGATTTGCGTATGGCAGGGCTTTTAGTCAGCAGGTCCTGCCAACCATCCACTATTCAAATCCGGCTTCACTGGCAGTTCCCAAGGGCTATACCCAACTGGTGGAAATTGATTTAGGAGCAGCTAGAATGATACTTATATCAGGTCAGGTGGCCCAAGATAGCGCGGGCAACATCGTTGGCAAAGGAGATCCCAAACTTCAGTTTGATCAGATATTTCGTAATCTTCACTTGGCGGTGAAGTCCGTTCATGGAACAATGGATAACGTAGTCAAACTAACGTATTACCTCCGTGATATAGCTCACTTACCCGTTGTACGGGAGACTCGGGATAGATATATCAATCTACAGCACCCTCCGACCAGTACCGCTGTTGAAGTTAGCAACCTATTTAGACCCGACTTTTTAGGCGAAGTGGAGGCCACCGTCATTATACCTAGGGGTAAACAGTGATACTCAATGAATGAGTAGTTGAAATGTTGTATAATCAACTATTATGTAAAGCTATCAGGTAAAATCATGGCAGATCGTGCTCGGTGAACTCGGCCAGGCGTTTCCCTTTCACAAAGCTGGCTAGGGCGACCCACTACGCTTCAGAACCCAAACCCCGATTCGCCTTACTTTTTACAGCTGATCCGGTAAGAGGCTACGTAAGCCAGGACTGGTAATGCTGGCCCGGTGATCGACGTTGCGGGGGTTGCCTTACTACGGGTCATCGTTAGTGAAACGATACAGTCGTTCATTGTAAGTGTCCAGAGTTTCGTCGTCCATGTCGCCTCCCCTCTGTTCCAGATCCAACCGTAGAAAATCGGCCCGGTCAACTCCATCGATCATCCCTTCAAATTTAAGCTCCCATTCTACCCACCACGACGGGCGGTTCAAGGCAATCGCCTGGTTGAGCACCACTGTAAAAATCAGCCGGGTCCGCTCGCCACTCTGGGTCGTCAGCAGCAGGGTTCCAATCGCCTGGACATAATCGAGGTATAGGTAAGGGATGGGCGCGGGCAAGTCGGCCACCGTCCAGCGTACGGCTAAGTGTTCGATCAGGTCTTTATAATCGGTGGCCAACTGGGCAGGACCAATGCGGAACACATTCACGGACCAAACGTACGGGTTTGGGCGGAGCATGACAAGTCTTGAACGCGCCCGTTGTTAGTATGTTAGATAAAGCACCGCCCATGAAAAGGTTACATAAATCAGTATACAGATAGTAGTGGATGGACTGTTAAATTCAACGAATGGGCGAATTTGCTACAGCATCGGTTGAAAAGGGAAGTAAATTCGATTGGTTATAGGCAGGGGAAGAATTAAAATTACCGCCTCACCCCTTATCAGGCCATTGTTCCAGACCAGCCGCAATGCGAAGCGCCCGCTGTACATCTTCCCAATAGTAGCCGCTGTCATAACCCATGGTCCGCCACTGCGGTCGAAATACGATCACAGAAGCTCAGGAAATCGCTAGCGGCCTCAACCCGCTGTTTAGCGCCCACCAGTAAATCAGGCTGTGGAGATTGTTGATCGGAGGCACTTTCCATTCGGGTAGAAGTAAACAGGCTAAAACATAAAAAGCCCCACGGGTTGAACCAGTGGGGCTTGGGGAATCATAACAGATATGAAACGCCCGGTTAAGTGGTTTATTGTCTACTCTGAAATAAGGTGAGGTTATTTATCACTTTTTTCTCTGTTTTGATTAAGCGGTAGAATAATTGATTAAGTTCTAAATGTGGTACAGGTCCAGTTAAAAAAGGGATTTCATGAACGAAAAAGGGTTGAACTATTTTTTGTACGAAAACAATAAGTAACGCTGAATTAACTATCAAAAAGGCAGTGCAAAAAGTAGTACATTCTTAAGAAAGTCACTGTATTTATTGGCCGTTTCGTATCGAACCGTTACTTACTATATATCTTACGGCCCTGCTCCGGCCGCTGCCGTGCGATACCGGCCGTTGCGCCGAGCCCGCGGCGGACCATACCGGAGCGGTCGCTTCAGCGCTTCCTAACATATAGATGATTATATAACAAAAAACTATTTTTATAGTTATACAACTAAAAGTCAAGGAAATCTGCAATGCGTTTCATCAGCATTTTCATAATTTGCTGTCTAGCACAAATAGCTTGGGCTCAAGTTACGTTGGCTCAAGCACCCAAACTACAACTTGATGGAAGTACAATAGTGCATTTGAGTCAGGATGCCACCCTGGGTCGAACTAAGCTGACAGCTCAAATCTATCACGCCTTTCCTGCTTATGACTTCACCGAGATTACCGATTCGCTGGAGAACAACCGATTAGAAGTATGGCTACCGTGTCCCGTTAAAACTCCACAAGAGTCACATCTTTGGGTCAATGATACTAAGCTTCGCCTGTACATGACACCCGGCGACACAATCCACATTCAGATTAAATCGCTCCCTATCTCAGCCAACCGCTTCTTATTTACGGGTAAGACAAAGGTCATTCAAGAATATTATTTAGCTTATGATAAGCGATTTCCGGTTGATCCAAGTCAGCTTGGTATGAACATCGGCACAAAAACAACTTATTTAAACGCCTTCCGCCAACCTATGGATAGTCTATTGCTGCTTCAATCTACCTTTTGGCATGTCTACCAGCAGAAGCATCAATTACCATCCTACTTCATCCGCTTTGAATCAGACCGCATCCGCTACACCGATGCTTATCTACGCTTATACATGCTTGGCTATCAAGAGTTTGTTCAAAAAAAGAAGCAAACGGTGCAGGCCGATTATTTCCGCTTTTTGCGAACGCTTCCTCTACAAAATAGAGCCGCTGAACATGATGATGCTTACCTTAAATTTTTAATGGAGTACTTCATCTGGAAAATTAAAGCGGATAGTCCAGTAATGACTTATTCCCAATTACGAGCCACAGCACTCAAACGAGCTAGCCAACTATTACCCAAAGAAGTAATTGATTACTTCAAACTTTGGTGGATTAGTTATGATTTACAGAGTAATCCTGTGGAAGTACGCCAAGAGTTAGCTAAAACGCCAGTTTCTCTCACTTATCAGTACTTAGTCAAGTATCTGAATGCACAAGCAGGCCAACGGTTAAAAACCCTACAGGCTGGTGATAAAGCCCCGAACTTTTTTTTAACTGATCAATCGGATTCGCTACGCTCGCTCGCTGAGTTTAAAGGGAAAATAGTATACTTATGCTTCTGGTTCGCGGGTTGTAAAGGCTGTGTCGAAGAATTTCCTTATGAAAATCAACTAGTGGAGCAATTCAAGGGTCAACCGGTACAAATTGTGAGCATCTGCACGCGTACTAAAGATGCTCAGTGGCGCCAGATAAGTGCAAAGGCTAAGCTGCAAACACTCAACTTATTTGCGAACTCAGATTGGCAACAAACGCTCGAAAAGAAATTCGCTATTCAAGTCTATCCGCATTATATATTAATTGGGCGAGATGGACGAGTTTTAGAAAATTTTGCTTCTCGTCCAAGCGGTAATATAGCCGCTAAAATCAAGGCGGCTTTAAAGAAAGTCAATTAAGTGATTTGTCTATTAGTAAGTTTGATTCTTATCACTCAACTACTGCTTTCCTTGAAATAATCCTTGAATTCGCATTTGCAGTGCATATTACTTTTTCTCCCCTTTTGTATCTTTCCTGAGTTGGCCAGTCTTAACCGGAAACAACAAAAGTCAGCCGCTTAACAGATTCCAGTAGCTTTGGGGTGACGAAACCAACCAAGGCAATGGCAACCTACAAACGACTGACCCTGGCACAAAGGTACCTCATTGAGTCGCTCCACCAGCAACCCAAAACCCAGCAGTGCATGGCTCAGCAGATTGGTGTCAGCCAGCTACCATCAGCCGTGAACTGGCCAAAAACCACCAGCAGCCTAAACAACCCTATAATGCTCAACAGGCTCAACAACGGGCGGGGGTGGCCAACAAAC
>NZ_BAAGXG010000037.1:0-13761 GCF_054779955.1 Spirosoma arcticum | reverse complement strand
TTCCCCCTGAGTTAGAGTCACATGGTATTTCTTCATAGTTGTAAGCGATTGCTTACGCCAAAAATACCCGCCAAACAATACAAGTCAAAATACTAGTAATGGCCCAACTAATTCCTGAACAGGTGTTTGATTGTTCGCGATGCATCTGTCAATCCAGTACGAGTGAGATTGGTGGTCCTGCTAACCAGACCGGTCCCTCGGGAACCAATCAGCCGCTCCCTCCGTCAGGATGGTGAGTTGGCGGGCCCCGGGCCATTGTTGCCTAGCCAGCGGGGTGACCCACCGCCCGGGGAAGCGTGGGACAACCTGACGCCGATTTGGGTAAAAGTGGGTCTAATTAGTAGCCCGTTTTTATTAACCACGCCGCGGGCTTGCCCAGCCCCGACCACCGCGTGGGCCACTGGGTAAAGAAAGGGCTGGGCAAGCCCGGGTTAACTAAACCATGTAGCCCCCAACGGGTCAATTCTTTAGAAAACGTCCTGATGAACGCCTCGTCGCTACACATAGGGATCTTTACGGCTGCGCTGGCGGTTGTGGGGCACCAAGCACCCACCGTCCAAAGATCACCTCCGAATTCAACCTGACCCAATGGCTCACCTGATTACCCGCTCGCATCAACCCCTACCGGCTCAAGCCGGTAGCGAGCCGCTCTGGCCTGGGCCACTCCACCGGGCTTTTTGGCTGTATGGGGTGCCCGCGGGCGCCGTGCGGGGTGGGCACCGGCATCCGGCCGGCCAGATGGTGCTGCAGTGCGTGGTGGGTGGCGTGAGCGTGTACGTCCAAATACCCCACCGCGACGCCTGGTTTAGACTCGATTGCCGGGAGCAGTACCTAGTGCTGGAGGCCCAAGACTGGCGGCTGATGTACGACTTCAGTGCCGATGCCCGCTTAGTGGTGCTGGCCCAGCAGCCCTACGCACCGACCGACTATGTGACGAGTGCCTACCGGCCCCTACCCAAGCTGGCGGGCTCACTGCAACCCTATGCTGGGTGTCCCCCCCGTTAACCCCTCGCTCGTGAACGCAATCTCATCCCGCTTTTATCAAACTATCTTGGCGCGTCTGGACCAGTTGGCCATTCGCGGAAATCGGCACAAAGTGGCGGTGTACGCCCCACTCCACCCCGATCCGGCATCGCCAAAGGCCAGCGGGCTGACGCTTGAGTCGGGAGCCACCACCGTAGTGGCCTTCCAGCTCATGTTTGAGCGCAATACCTGTGATTCCCCCTGGCGGTTAGTCACCCCCTTGAAACTTATCGGCGAAGCGCCCGACTAGGGGGCAATGCTCCCCATTATCCAGCATTAATGATGTGTAAAGGGAAGAAAAAGCGAGATTTCTCCTGTTCCTTTTTCCACGGAACCTTGATTGCCACTAGAAGAGCTGATAATAAAAACAAGTATCAGCCGCAATATCTATTAGCGACTGGCTACTCTACTCTGAAACACATTTTACAAGGGTGATCAATAGTTGTGAAACAATCGTGGAACTAATATGTTCCACGATTGTTTCACAGACGTTCCACGATAGTTTATGGTTGTTCAACAAACGTTGAAAAGCTATAGAAGCAACTTATTGCTTTATCAATGGCTTGGATTGGTAGCTCTTCACTTTTTTGACTAACTGGCGATTCATTAGTAATAAAATAGAGCCATTACGTGAACGCTTTCGGGCTATCCTATAAATGTATTATTTTTATAATCGTAGACACTAAGCAAATGAAAATTGCGACATCATAAATTGTATATTCCCAGTATTTTTGCCTAAGAAAAACGCTACTCAGTATTTATCAGAAGCTTAACGAGTTGGTGTTACAAAAATGTTTTTAACAGTACCGACTTATGCGCTTTTCTCAACGAGAATAATACGATTACTGAACACAGAAATACGGCACAACCCGAATAAAATCGCTGTTCGATTGTCCAGGATTTTCCCGCAATAAATGATAAAATAGCGGCTATTAAAAATACGACGTATATCGCCGTTGGTGTTGTCCAAGGCTTTTTATAAGTAGCCACCAGTTGGGGAACACTGGCCATGATAACCGCCAGGCTGCTAGCAATCAGTCCGGCTTTCTCTCCAGTCGTGAACCAGATAACAAGGCAGACAAGCACGAGAAGGGCCGTCATCGTTTCAATCCACGACCATGAAACTTGTTTTTTTATGACCAGTAAACCGGTAATGGCCGTCGAGCCAGCGGCATTTCCAAGGGCAAGCCAATAATTGCCCTCTTCCAGGATTGTCGTGATGGTAGCAATAATATCGAGCATGGCCCACAACATAAAGGCGGCAAAACTTTGCTCGATTTTAGTTTTCAACAGGCCCACAAAAAGGACTACATACCCTGATAGGCCAATTAGTCCGGCAATCTGCGGTAAGTAATCATTCATAAACTGGTTGAGCGAATGGTGTATCTATCATAACCGAATACGCCCGCCGGAGCTGATACGAATCAGATCGTGGGCTGACTGAAGTCATGGTCTGGTAGCAGCAAATACGGCTACCTTTGCCGACAGGCAACACGATCTAAACCATAAACGAAATTGCTATGACAAAGGATAGCACGAAACAGCGACTCAAGCCAAATCCCGCGCTTAGGAGCTTGGATAGACTGGTCGGCACGTGGCAGGTATCCGGCGAAGCTCAAGGACAAGTTACATTCAGTTGGATGGAAGGCGGCTTCTTCCTGATTCAGACCGTTGACCTCGACGGTGGGGCCAGGGGTACTGAGTTCATTAGCTACGATACGAAAAGCAAAACCCTCAAATCCCACTACTTCAGCAACACGGGTGATCTTCTTGAATACACCTACCGGGCGGACGGCCAGACGCACACCGTTTCCATTGATATGCCGGGGCGCAAAGGTCAGTTTGTCGCCCAGTTCAGCGACGATGACAACACGTTCGCCGGGACTGGACCCAAGATGGCGAAAAAATGGGGTACGATGCCACCATGACGCGGGTAAAGTAAACGAAAACAAAATAGGATGGATAGGCTCCCTGAAAAAGTAGATCCGCAACAGGTGCTCCAATTTCTGACGACCGAGCACTTCACCTTGCAGACGGCCAGGTCGGCCACCATCATGGAGGCAAACGGGCGTTGTACCCTCTTCCTGGCTACCGTTTCGAGTGGCGTCGTTGCGCTGGCTCTCATCGGTCAGGTATCCGACATGGGCCAGTCCTTCTTTCTTTTTGGCCTGGTCTTGTTCCCCGCCTTACTCTTTCTGGGTATTTTTACCTTCGAACGGGTCTTGCAGATATGCATTGAGGACCTGGTGATTGGCTGCGGCATCAACCGGATCAGGCATTACTACGTGGAGTTGGCCCCCGAAGTTAAACCCTACTTCATTCGGTCAATCCACGACGACATGGCCAGTCTGCAAGAGGGTATGGGCGTTTCGCCGTCCAGGTGGCAACATTTGCTCACCAGCCCGGGGATGATCGGCATACTCAACAGTATCCTGGTCGGCGTCTTTACCGGTCTGTTGGCCAGCTTTGCGGTTGCCTTGTCCGATTACATCAATATGGGCTTGGGCATAGTCATTTTCGGACTAAGCGTCGAAGTACACCGTCGCTACCAGGTAAAGAAATTTAAGGAAATGGAAAGCGGGCTGGACCCCCTTTTTCCGAGTTCCCCAAACCCGGTACTCCATAAGCAGCCAGCTTAAATGAGCCAGGCTGATTTCCCCAATTAATTGGATATAAAATTAACTCATGGAACCCATTAAACTAAACAGCCTGGTCCAACTCAACTCGGGTGGGCCTATCATGACGGTTGACTCGTTTGCCAACAAACTTGAAGCGGGTAACCCCTTAACATCCCGGCGTATAGCGGATGAATCATGGGTCGATTGCGAGTGGTTTGAGGGATCCTCGTTACGTCAGGGCACCTTTGAGGTAACTACGTTACGCCCTGTTTCGGAAGATGAGCGAGAAAAAGCCCCGTCTGAGGAAGCCATCGTATTGGCCTATACAGGGCTTAACCGTAAAATTTAGTCTTCTTCATGACAGTTATCTGCGGTCCGCCGGTGCGGTTGTTAAATTACCTAAAAATCGCGGCATCGGCCGTCCGACCAAACTCTCTACTTTAGAACGGTTCAGTTTATTGGGGGGTGGTCAGTCTGGAAGTGTGACTATCACATCGTCTGGACTCCCAAGTATCGGTTTCGTGTCCTTTCAGGCTTGGTTAAAGACTTAGTCGAGCATGATATTCGGTTGTTGAGCGAGTGGAAGGGCTGTGAGGTCATTGAGCTAAATGTGCAGTCAGATCATGTCCACTTGGTGATTAGCATTCCTCCTAAAGTGGCGGTCTCCGAACTGATGGGAACCCTGAAGGGCAAGTTGGCGATCAAACTTTTCAAGAGTTACCCGCAGTTGAAGAAGAAGCCTTACTGGGGCAACCACTTTTGGGCGTGGGGGTATTTTGTGAACACGGTCGGCATCAATGAAGATCATATTCGGCGGTATGTGAAGTACCAAGAGAGTGAAGACCGCAAAGAAGAAAACCAGCGTGAAGGCTTCGACTTGTTTGAGTCGCCTAATGAGTAGCCTGCGGGCTATGCCCGCAACGTTTTACCAAATCCACCTGCAAAGCAGGTGGTTGTTTAATGCTTCTAATCAGAGGGAAGTAATTTCCCCCAATCGTTCTAGATGAGTAATGGGATCGTTTGGGGGCTCTTTAAGTCCTTCAACTCAGGTCAAATACTTGAGTAACGGATCCTACGGTCCGCCGTTGCAGTACGAAACGGCAAACACACCCGTGGTTGTCTTATAAAAGCCTTGAATCCCAGAAGTAATCTTCGGTTCGCACTAACTGTACTTTACTACCGAAATCAGGATGCTCCGTGTTGATGATGTAGTTGTACTCGTAAACGATGATGGCCGAAGGCACTTTGAGCACCAGGCTTTCCTGGCGGTTGTACCAAGCCGATCCCATCTGCTGCAACCCGGAGTAGCCCGCCAGGCCTCGCCAGTTGGGGGGAAGATCGTTGCGCTGGATTTGTTTGATTAGGTAGTCATCATCCGCGATTGAAATCACCATCACCTTGTAACGAGCAGCGGGTTGAATGGCCCCCCGGTGAACCACTAATTCCAGGGATGACAGGGACCGGGATGAGCCGGTGTAAATGACTTGCTGACCTCTGGTGTTCCACCGGTTGGCACTTCCCGACGCGCTTAACGAGGTCGCATGGACTTCCTTACTGATTCGGAATACTTCCATGGTTTATGCATTATCCCCATATTCCATAGCCGTCAACCGGTCATCCACAAATTTGACCCCAGTCACCGTGTTCAGGTAGTCATTCGGCGTTTTGTTGTCGAAATAAAAGTTTTTCCGATTCAGCCATTGGTCAAACTCACTGACTGAGCCGAACACGTCAATCCCGTGTTTGATCAGTGATAAAAGGAGTAATACCTGTTCTTTAACATTTTCCTTGAATGAGGTTGGAGGCTTTTTGTATTCGCGAAACGTTTTGACACTGACATTCAGCCAGTCGGAAATGACCCCATCATTAAAATCAGTCAGGGTCTTAATGGCGTTAACATGCTGCCAGCTGACCTCTCTGGTGTAGAGGAAGTTCAGGATTTCGCTATCACTGATATGTCCCGGTACATCCTGAAGAATTAGACTGGCGGGTGATGTAACTCGTTCCATATTCATCATTCATAGTATGTGTGCGACAAATATAGGCAATTATTCCTTTTTATAAAGGAATAATTGCCCTTTTGGTTGATTTGCTTTGTCTGGAGTAGGTTTGGGGACTGACTACTCAGGAGTTGTTTGAGGTGTCCAGACCAGTTCGCCTACAACTAAGCTAAACAGATAGCCACACGAGCCACAGAGTTCACACCTGAAAACGTTCACGAAATGGCTTGTCTGAATGGATGCCACTTTTTGTTCAGAGAAGTAGCTGGACCTTTGTGATCAGCAGTTGAAATCGTCCACGAAAAGGTTGCTTTTTCTGAACGCCTACTAGAAAAAGTACAATATTGAAAAGGGAGAGGTAAAGGCTTTCTTCTAAATAGATTAGCGGTAAAATACTATTATAGGGTCTATAAAGTGAGCTGCCGTTAACTAGGCCGTAACTCTGTTCATAGGCATTCGAAAGTTTTACGAGAACGTATAGGACTACCTACTCTACGGAGACCAAAGGGATTTGTTGACTACGCCTGTGATCAATTAAACGCTTTCCGGAAGGCTAAAGGCGATTGGTTGGTCTTGCTCTTAAATAATTTGCTAAAAGACTGGGAATGTTCGAAGCCTAACTGGTAAGCGATCTCACTGACGGATAAATTGGTCGTTGACAACTGCTGTTTGGCTTTTTCAATGAGCTTCTCATGGATATGTTGTTGGGTGGTCAGGCCGGTTAAAGTTTTTAGTAAGCCACTCAGATAATCAGACGATACATGAAGCTGTTCGGCTAGGTAACTAACAGATGGTAATCCTGTCTGTAGGCTATCCACGTCATCAAAATAGGTAACCAGTTGGTCATTGAGCCGGTCAAGGAGTTGGTGATTGGTTAACCTGCGGGTCATAAACTGGCGCTGGTAAAAGCGCTCGGAATAGCTGAGCAAGGATTCCAGTTGAGTAATCATAATGGCATGGCTGAACTGATCCAGGTTGTTATGATATTCTCGGCTGATGTTAGCGATGATCTGCGTCAGCACTGTTTCCTCTTTATCCGAAAGAAATAAAGCTTCGTTGACCGAGTAATCAAAAAACGCATACTGTCTGATGGTTTTGGTCAGTGACGTATGCCATAGAAAATCGGGATGGATTAACAGCATCCAGCCTGATTGCTCGGGGCTGCTGTATTTTCGAGGGTCGAATCCGCTGATCTGGCCGGGTGCCATAAAACTGAGCACGCCTTCATCAAAATCATAGGCTTGCTGGCCATATTTGACTTTCACCGGAGCCTTAAACCCCTTTTTGAGAGCTATGGAATAAAAACCATTCACTACATTTCCCGGTATGCCCGCTGGTATGTTTTCAACCGGCTTAATGGCAATGATGCTGATCAACGGATGCTCTGGTTTAGCTAGGCCCAACAAACGGTGAAACTCGCTGATGGTTTTAATAGGATAGGGCTGGCTTCGTTCCATACGGCAACTACGCTATTTTTGTTGATACACCTGTAAGGCTCGTTCCACAGCCTGTTGGTACGAAAGGGGCGGGCGGGGCAACAGCGTTCGGATTGCCGACGGGTCACCAATCATATCCTGACCAAAACTATCCAGCGCGCCTTTTATGGCCCCCTTAGGCGATTTTGCTAGTCGTTCGATCAGTGGGGCAGCGAAACGTAATAGGGCAAGCGAAATGTGAAGTTTTTTGGGGTGACGATGGCCGACTATGTCAGCAGCTGCATCGATTAATTGATCACTCGTCAATACGTCGTCACTCCCGACCTCGTAGCAATGCCCATAGGCCTTTGGTTCATTCAGTACCCCGATCAGATCGTAGATCAGATCATCGATCGCAATGCAGCGAAATTTAGTACGGCCGTTGCCCACGACAAAGGCCAGACTTTTCTGGGCATTGGCCAGCACCAGATTAAATCCTTGTCCGCCAATACCCACGATCATACCCGGTTGGATGACCGTTACATCAAGGCCACTGGTCAACAGGTATTGTTGTATTTTCCATCGTCCGCGTGTCCAGGCATCCGTTGACTTGGCTGAAATGCCTACCGATGTGACATAGATCAGGCGGTGTACCTGGTGGCGTTGGCAAGCCTGTACGATATGTTGAAGGCCCTTCATTTCGATGTCCATAAATTCCTGGCCTGCCGTGTCGGCGTGCTGTGGTACCAGCGTTTGTATGGAAACGTATACGGCATCTATTGAGTCAAGCGCGTGCTGAATAGAGGACCGATCGGTAATATCCCCTTTCACGATCTCGCAGCCGCTTTCAGCGAGATCCTTCACTTTATCCGGGGTACGGGCCAAACAACGTACAGTATACCAGTCTGCCACTAATTGCCGGGTTAAATAACGTCCGACAAACCCGGATGCCCCAATGACCAAAATCTTTTTCATCGTCCATTGTTTTTATGGGGCAAAGCTCGGATCAATGCTAAAAGGGGCTGTAGTCAAATCCGGTTTTATTGTAGCCGAAATCGAAGCGTTGGCTTCTGTTTATATATGTACGGGCTTTCATCTGTCAACAGATCCAAGCTTGGTATTATGATTAGTTATAAGAAAGCTACACTTAGCTCAGCTCCAGTTTTGTTGCCCTTCTAGCAAGATGACAATTATCAAAGTCGTACCAAACTCACTGACCGGCTGTTTTCGTAAGTTTGTATATCAGTTTATCTATTCTCGCTATCGTTATGGTTGTCTCGCCACGCTTAACCAATGTTCAATTGGCCTTACTAGAAATGTTCAGCTTCGAGATGAGCGAAGCCGAAGTGTTGGCCATGCGACAAACGCTTATGCAGCATTTCCGTACACGGCTCGAAGAAGAGGCCCGGAAGGCCATTCAGCAAAAAGGACTGACCACCGCTCAACTCGAAGAGCAAATGAACTTTGAGAACCGTTCGGAGCGGCTTGACCAAATTCGGGCTGCTCAGTGAAAGTGGTTATTGATACAAATGGTCTACTCCGGTCGATTCCACGGGACGGATCGTACCACTGGCTTTATGATGCTTTTGCGGCCAGAGAGTTCACTTGGGTAGTCAGTACTGAAATCTTGCTCGAATATGCTGAAATGACGGGCTATTATTATGGACCTGTGGCGGCTGAGCTGGTCACATCACTTTTGCTGGCTGCTCCCAATCATGTACGGCAAGAACCTTACTTTCGTTTTGGACAGGTTACTAACGATCTGGACGACAACAAATTTGTGGATTGTGCCATTGCAGCCAGTGTCGATTGGTTGGTATCCGACGATCACCACATTCTGAACCTGCTTCGAGAGACGAATCGGTTTCCTCCTGTATCAATCTGTTCTTTTGAGGAGTTCAAGCAAATTCTGAATCGATAGCTGTTCAAGTAGGATCTAGGTTGCGTATTAGCTGTCACTAATTAGAAACGAGTACTAGAGTTAAGCGGCAGTCTGGCTTACATACCGGTTGCTGGTATGTTTCCTAACTTATTCTTCGTCAGGCCAAATAGAAAAAGTAACTTTGCAGGCCCTGATTACCAGGGCTGTTGAAATGAAAATGGGAATTGAAAGGCCACGCTCATGGGTGGCCTTTCAATTTAGGGGATATGTTATTAATTATAAGCGTCCCTCGAATAGAGCGTATACTGAGAGTAACTAAGTTGACAGTTACAAAATCGGTTTGGGTTTGCTTCAGGTGTCAGCTCAAATTGGGCCTCTAATTGATTGGCTCACCCTTAGTCGCTTTTCAATGAGTTGACTGGATTCATCAGCGCAGCTTTAACGCTTTGAAAACTGACTGTCAGCAGAGCAATCCCTACGGCCAGCAGACCTGCTCCGACAAATACCCACCACTCCATCTCCATCTTATAGGCAAAGTCGGCTAACCATTGGTTCATAGCATACCAAGCCAGGGAACTGGCAATGACGACGGCGATCACGATCAGTTTGAGAAACTCTTTTGACAGTAGAGCCACCAGGCTGGCGACCGATGCGCCCAATACTTTCCGAATACCAATTTCTTTGGTCCTCTGCTCGGTCGATAATAAAACAATCGCAAATAACCCCATACAAGAGAGCAGTATCGCAATACTAGCCGCAATACCGTACATCTGGGATTGGCGTTCCTCCTGTTGATACCAACGGTCCGTGTTTTCGTCCAAAAAGGAAGCCATAAACATTGATTTGGGCGCTAGTTGTCGCCATTCGTTTTTAAGCGTTTCCATCACCGAGAGCATTCCCTGTGGTGTGGTCCGAATCAGAATATACTGAATCGGGTCGCGGGATTGTAAGTGTAGCGTCATCGGTTCAATTCGATTTTGTAGCCGGTACAGATGAAAGTCATCAATAACACCAACAACCTGATAAGGAGTATCTTTTTCTCCCGCTTTGAAAATCGTACCGACTGGGTTGGCCAAACCTAGCTTTTTGGCCATCATAGTGGTAACTAGGACGGCTGATGTAGAATCGGTGGCAAAAGAAGGGGCGAAATCGCGACCAGACCGAAGGCGTATGCCTAATGTTTTCAGATAATCATAATCGACCCGTACCCAATCGGTAACGACCTCCTTGCCTTTAAACATAAAACCCATACGGCTCTGTGACTCACTTCCGTCCAGGCCACTACCGATGTTTATCGCCGTACCACTGACCGCTATAACGTTGGGGTTGTTGCCTAGCCGATTGCGGAGTTGAGCTAAGGCAACTACCCCGTTTATAGCATCACCAACGGGGAGACTGATCACTTGCTCTTCAATAAATCCCAGTGGCTTCTCCCGCAGGTAATGCAGTTGCCGAAGGACAACAAACGTACAGATGATCAGGGTACAGGCAATCGAAAATTGAGTGATAATCAAACTGTTCCGCAGCCCACTCGACTTGCCACCGGTAAAGACTCCCTTTAGGACATGGACCGTCGAAAAACGGGCTATCCGCAGGGCTGGGTAACCGCCTGCAAGCAAGGTAATGAATCCTAATCCGGCCGTTATCGCCACGATCGTTAGCGGGTTAGTTAGCAGCGCCAGTGAAAGTTTGGCGTTGAACAGCGTATTGAAATAAGGCAGTAGCCAAGCCGCTAGCCCAACACCCAACACTAAACTTAGGCTACAAATGAGTAGGGCTTCACCCCATAATTGCGTGAACAACTGACTTTTCTGCGCGCCTAAGGATTTGCGTACTCCCACTTCCCGGGCCCTGGTGAATGACTGGGCGAGCGTAAGATTAATGAAGTTGATGGCGGCAATCAATAAAATAACGATACCAATAGTTAGCAGTATGTATAAATACCTCCGACCGGTCTGCTGACCGGCCGTTAACTGCGTGTTGAAGTGAACATCCGTGAGTGGTTGCATGCCCACCCTGACCACACTGCCCTGTTCGTCCGGTCGGGCACCGTTTTTGGTCAGATCACGAATCAGTTCCTGAAAGTAGGTGTTGGCAAAGGCCCGGAGCCGTTTATCAATCGTAGTGGGGCTGATGCCTGGCTTCAGGCTTACATAAGCGGTGTGGTTCCGATTATTCCATTGTCCCTTATTTTCGGCGTAATTAGGCTGATTTTCAATGCGGATGAAGGCATCATATTGCATGGATGAGTTTGGGGGAGCGTCCGCCACAACGCCTGTAACCATGAACGTTTTGGGTTCGCCAAATCCTTTAATCAGTACGGATTTGCCCAGTGGATTAGCGGTTCCAAATACATCCTTGGCCATATTTTCACTGATGACTACGTTACTCAGATTGTTTAGCGCCGTGCGGGCGTTTCCCTGCCGCATCGGGAACGAAAAGAGGGTGAGTATATCGGGATCGGCACAGCGGATGTCTTTAGTTAATTCTTTCGTACGGTAGTAGATCTTGCCGCTGGATGCGATGTAGCGCGTTGCTTGATTGATCTCGGGGAACTCCGCTTTCAGGGTGGGTAGGAATGGATACGGTACGGATGCCGCTTTGTAGGAGTTTTCAGCCTCGTTAAATACCAAGTAAGGCCGAAATATATGCGGGGCATTTTTAAAGAAGCGGTCATAGGAGTACTCGAAGTAGGCCGACAACAAGAGCAGCGTACTAGCGGCAAATGCCACCGACATGCCTACTAGATTGATTGCCGTGTGGTTTTTTTGCTTCCTGAGATTTCGCCAGGCGATTTTGAGGTAGTTGCGGATCATAGCAGGGCTTAGTAGATTGGGTTGAGGATACTCAGCACGTGGTTTGGTGTTCGACTCTGATAAGGGGTGAATCAGCCGCAGCACGGCTATTGCATACCGCCAGCGGGCTCTTGAGGGGCCAATCGTTTTGACCCAGTAGGTGTACATCTCCAGTAGATCACCCAGTAGTTCATCTTCCAGGCCTACCGGACTGAAGCGACTCAGTAACCCCTCGGCCCAGCGGGGTGGCCGACGTTCCGGGGGGGCAGGGTAGCCATGATTATCCTTGGTTAAGCGCCCCATAGCTGTACGATTTGGGTTGGAATCTGATCCCATAGTTGGGCCCGAACTTGTCGACACTCGATCAATGCCCGCTGGCCAGCCGCCGTGACCGTGAAGAGCCGTTTTTGGCGACCTCCCCGCTCGGGGGTGGCCCCGCCCATTTGAGAAGCGACAAAGCCTTTCTCTTCCAACCGCTGTAGGGTGGTGTGGACCGTGGGAAAGCTAATGCTTCGTCCCATTTGCTGGTCAATGGTTTGTGTGATTGAAGCGCAGTACGCCCCTTCTTGCAGCGCGGCCACCGTCAGCAAGACGACCTCCTCCAACTCCCCCAGAAAGGCTCGTTTCATCGCGAGATGTGTCGGTTTCCCGGTGTTATAATAATTAGTATAGGTTTTGCCGTACAAATACCTTACCAATTTTCAAAAAGTGACCTATTTAGCTGTATAGGGGCATGATGAGTGTTAAGCCAGAGCTATTTTGTCCAAAAATGGACAGACTGAAGTACAGAAACGGACAGTGTTTATTGTCTTTTTAAACGCCCGTTTTACCAAGACTGAGTAATGACCTTACAAGAAGCCGTATCTTTTTAGATTCCAGAATCTCAAATTGCCATCTCATATATCTATGTATCATTTTGACAAGTATAAATGAGTTTGTAGAACACGGGGTAAGGTTATTTACTGAGCGGATTTATTAGCATTTCGATATTCAAGCTAAAGCCATCCTTGGTAGATAGGGCTTGACTTAGAAGCCGAAGCTCAGTAAAGTTTAAGGGCAATGAGGTTGATCACTTCGCGCCTATGAATTGTACAATATCATACAAACCCATAGAGCTGAAAACCGTACTTGTCGTATCTTATAAAAGTATAAAAAAGCCTATTCGTGATTTCGTTCACGAAAACGCTGGTGACTGTTACACAACACTAATGGCCTTATATTGAGGAAGATGCCTATCTTGACGTATGGTAGGAACAAAACACCCCGCTCCCAAACAAGGCCATCCTCTGCTACTTGACCAATGTGTACCCCAGCAGAATCTATATCGACCGCACCGGCGGACCGGCTTAAAACACGCCATTGATTTGTCCTTTCTATATCAAGCCGTCCAGCCCTTCTATGGCCAATGCGGGCAACAATCGATTGATCCGGTTGTTTTCTTCAAGTTAATGCTGGTGGGGCATTTAGAAAACCTCACCTCGGATCAGGCTATTATTCGCTGCTGTCAACTCCGATTAGACATCTTGTACTTCTTGGACTACGAGTTGGGGGACTCCTTACCTTGGCATAGTACCCTATCGCGCACTCGGCAGCGCTTACCCGAAAGTGTCTTCGAACAGTGCTTCCAGTATGTGTTAACCCACTGTGTTGAGCTAGGGCTAGTCGATGGGCACACCCAAGCCATCGATGCTGCTTTCGTGGAGGCCAATGCTTCCCTGGATAAGTTAGAAGCTAAGCCGCTGGCCAAGTGGACATTGGAGAAAAATGAGCAGCCACTGATTGAGGCTTCGGATCGGGGGTCTTTCGATAAGACGAAACAATAGATCAATCCCAAGAAAGTGACTCGTAATAATCGAGTTTATTATAGCCCTAACGGTCCACAAGCCTGCTTAGCGACCAAACCCAACAAGGCCTTCCGGCTCTATTACATAGCCAGTATGGCCGTCGATTGTGCCGCTTCGGCGGTCCGATCACCACGTAATTACGCATATCCAGGCTGACTCAGCCGATCAGAAAGATTCACGCCAT
>NZ_BAAGXG010000036.1:0-14751 GCF_054779955.1 Spirosoma arcticum | reverse complement strand
CAAAGATTGCCTTTGTCTATACGCCCAAACATGGCTCTTGGCTAAACGTAGCGGAGATTGAACTGAGTGTGTTAACCCGGCAGGGCCTAACTCATCGGGTGGCCAGCCTGGCTGAGTTCGAGCAGCAAGTACAGGCATGGGTCAAGCAACGAAACGACAAATCGTTCAAAGTGGACTGGCAGTTCACGGCCGAGGACGCTCGCATTAAACTTAAACGGCTTTACCCGTCAACTATTGATGGCTAAAGCACTAGTCGGTGTACCGTACTGGTTTGCTTCAAAGGGGAGTCAACGCGTCAGTCGTTCTCTGCTTGCGTAGCTTCTTCCACGGTTTCGACGAATTCCTCCGTCGAAACGGTATGTACATACGGATCGTCGAGGTCTTCCTCAGCATCAGGATTGGTTGCTGGATTGTCTACATTCATGTTGCCAGACGGTAAGACGATAAGACAAGGATGATGGTTAGAAACGGTCAGCCAAATTTAAACTAACCCGGTCAATAAGGGAGACTTGAATCGTACCAATTGGATCCCGAATATATACGTCGACTGTAGAAATGGTTTTCAACCAGCTGTATCGAGGCTGAGGAGAGTAGGCTGCTGGTTGGCCGTATACAGCTACCAGTAGAATACGCCATCCACAATTTTCTTAGTCAATCAAAAAATTGTCAAATTTTAAAATTGTTTTCAATGAAGGTTGTTTCCCGGTTTTTAACAGCTCTTGACTGTCGATCTTGGTTTGTTTTACGACGAACTAGCTAATCAGTCGGCCGTTGCGGTATACGGTGGCTAAACGAATCGAATCACTACCCCCTTTTGTGGGCTTCGCCCCGGGTGTCCGATTTGACATAACGGCCAATGAACGCCATCAGCCTTTCGGCTTCAGCCATTCGTACAGGGCTGTCTGGGCCCGGATGTCGGGCTGGTCACCCAAGGGAAGGGCTTGATTCTGGCCGTGTTCATCAACCCGGCGGGCCTTGACCGTATCACCCAGCTGGAGCTCCAGCAGGTGCCGGAGTTCTTTTTTTAGCGTCGGCTCATAGATCGGGAAGCCCACTTCTACCCGGTGGTAGAGGTTGCGGTTCATCCAGTCAGCCGACGCTAAGTAAACCTCCCCTTTGCCGCCATTGTGAAAAAAAGCAATCCGGCTATGCTCTAAAAACTGGTCCACCAGCCGCACCACCACGATGCCCTCGCTGAGACCCGCCACCCCCGGCACTAAACAGCACACGCCCCTAATCAGGAGTTGTACCTGCACGCCGGCCTGGGAAGCCTCGTAGAGTTTGTCGATCATCACCGGGTCCTCCAGGCCGTTCAATTTGATAATCATGCGAGCGGGTTTACCCTTCCGGGCCAGGACAATCTCCCGCTCGATCAGGGCCAGATACCGCTGCTGAAGATTAAGGGGAGCCACCAGTAAGTGCTTTAGGTGACGCATCGGTTGCTGCCTGCCCAGGTAAGCGAACACCTTGTTGAGGTCCTTGACAATGCCCGGGTGAGCGGTAAACAAGCCGTGATCGGTGTAGATCTCGGCCGTTACTTCGTTGAAGTTGCCCGTACTTAAGTAGGCGTACCGCAGGGGTTTGCCCTTTGCTTTACCCACGGGGTTGGTGCGCTTGACCAGGGCGATCTTGGCGTGGACTTTGAGCCCGGGCAAACTGTACTGAATCCCAACCCCCGCCTGCGCCATCTCCTCGGCCCAGCGCAGGTTGTTGGCCTCGTCAAAGCGGGCCTTCACTTCCACAAATACCCTCACCCGCTTGCCATTGCGGGCCGCACTGATGAGCGCGTTAGCGATCAGCGAATCCGCCGCCACCCGGTAGAGGGCAACCTGGATGTCGTAGACCAGCGGGTCAATGGCGGCTTCATTGAAGAAGCGCAGTACAGAGGTGTAGGATTGGTAGGGAAAGTGCAGCAGGCGGTCTTGCTGGCTAATGGCGGTAAAAAGGGATTCGTGGGCGTCCAGGTCGGGACACGGCAAGGGAGCAAGCTCCGGCACGGCCAGGCCGGGTTTGGTCGACAGGGGCAACTTCAGCAGATCGCTCAGGCTGTGGTAGCGTCCCCCGGCCATCAGATCGTCATCCCCCAGCCGAAACAGGGAGCAAAACCGGGCCAGCAGGTCGGGTGGGGTTGTGCAGTCGTAGAGAAACCGGACGGGTGGGGCGGTTTTACGCTTAGCGAGCTGGGTCTTGATCTTTCTAACTAAGTTACCCCGGTACTCATCCTGGATGCTCAGGTCTTCGGCCCGGTTGAGCTTGAAGCTGAAGCAGTGCTCCACTTGGTAGCCCGGAAAAACGACCGCCAGGTTAGCCCGGATGACCTCGTCGAGAAACACAAAATAGCTAACCCCGTCGATGGGCGAGAGTTCGATGAAGCGGTTGAGTTTATCGTGGGGAATATTCAGGTAGGCAATGACCGTTTCCTCCGGGGTTGCCGATGCTTTAGATCGCAGCGTGAGGGCAAAGTAGAGGGTTTTGCTGTTCAATAGGGGCAGCTTGTCGCGGTGCTTGAGTCGGCGGTGGGTGCCCACAAAAACGGGTTGCAGGTAGGACAGGACCGTACTGCGAAAGAAGTCGGCCACTTCCTGGCGGTGGACCTCGGCCAGAGGTTGATCCCGGTAGAGCACCACATTGTGCTCTTGAAGGGCGGGGCAGATGGTCTGCTCGAAGAGCGCGTCGAAGCGCACCTGCTGGCAGGCCACCACGTCGGCAATCTCGGTCAGTACGACCGGGGGAGGGACGGGCAATTGGTCAAGTTTCTTTTTTTTGAGCGTCGCTAATCGGCGCAGGGCCACCACCCGAACCCGAAAGAACTCGTCGAGGTTGGCCGAGTAAATAGCCAGAAATTTTACCCGGTGAGCCAGGGGCACCTGGGGATCGTGGGCCTCGTCGAGTACTCGTTCATTAAACGAGAGCCAGCTTAGATCGCGATCGATATAGGGTGGGGTTGCCATGAAAGAATCGAAAGGCGCGGGGGAACAGTGGGTCGCCCGTCGTCCGTGTCGTTACAAGCGTTTTGGGCCGAAGTAGTTCGAGGAATGGCCTAATTCGGCTATTATCAAATTGTTAGGAGCCTAATCGATTGGGGCTTGGGGTCTCGGTGTGGGTTAATTAACGGGTGGATCAAGGATTGAGAGGGTTATTGCTGCCGGTTAGATTAAGTGTCATCGTTGACGGTGATCCGTTTACGTTCTGATAATGACGATCTATCTCTCTTTATATAAAGCCAGCAGCTGTTACAAAAGTCTGGAACCCTGGCCGACGTCCGTTTCAAGCACTACCCGCAAATAGACGCCTCTGAATAGGTCGGCTCAAGACTTTACTACCATTCGTAGGCTGGCGATCCTGTTCAACTCCGGTCTATAAAGCCTCAACGGCTTCTTTGGGGCCTTTTAAGACTTGAATGATGTTGCCCCGTACAAAAGTAATGCCATCGACCGCTTTAGTTTGGCGACTTCGTTCTAAGGTAGCTACCAAGTCGGGCTCATGAAAAGCGCTCCCCAATTATTGAAGTAGACAATGCAATGTTCCAGGAGAAACGAGCGGGTTAACGCGTTGATAGCAGACCTCAAAGGAGGTCACATTTTAAACAACACCCCATTCCTTCTCCGTTTTAGTTGTATGATCTGAGTTATGATAAGTTATCGGCTTGATAGACAATAGTTCGGCGGTGTATAAGTTACTTATCAGATCAACCCTTCTACTACGACTGATGGCCCAAACACCGCCTTTCTACTCGCTCCAGCAATTAGTTTATCACTCTAACGAGCACTGCCCCCAGGCTCAACCCATTCTCCCCGCTGATCGACGGGCTGGAAAGGGTGGTAAAGCCGACTGTTTATGCTGCCGGAACCTGGACAAAACCGCCCTTAAAAAAGGCCGAAGCTATGGCGTCATACGCCGGTTGATTTCTGGGAAAATTTCCTTAACATAATATATTTGTACAACATCCCTTAAAATAGCACAAAAAACGGCTACTCCGAAAAAGGGTGGGAAGGAGGATAAAAAAGCAGCTTGGGCGGGCTGGTGACCTATGATGTCACTACCCCTTTTTCGTCTTGCTTTTCGGTGCTTTCGCTTCGTCAGTGCCTGCGGTCTGTGCGCGAACCTGATTGACAAATTCAAGGCTGGGCTTGAAGGACGGAATCGTGTGCGCTTCAATCCGAACAGCCGTATTTTTGTTGATGTTACGCGCTACTTTAGGAGACCGCTGTTTAGGTCCAAAACGACCAAAGGTGCGAACATGGATCGTTTCGCCCTGACTGACGGCCGTTTTTACAACCTCAAAATAGGCTTCCAGGATTGACCGGCTAATTTGAGGGTCAATACCGGTCTGCTCGGTGATCTGGTTGATTACATCTTGTTTTGTCATACTCGATCAACTACTTTTAAAGCGGTTAGGGTTGGTTTGTGCCTAAAAGACCGGTTTATTGGTTGCAAGGGGTCGCCTATACAATGGGAAATTTACGGCAGCGGCCCGCACTGCAACGGCCGGTATCGCACCGCTGCGGCGGGCCGTTGCAGTGCCGCACCGCGGTTCCCCGCCGGGGCCGGAGCGGGACCATGAGCACCCCCGGACCGTCTCCACTGTGTTAACCACCTCTACCGGGGTCGTTTACCTCTTTTCAGTTTGGCCCTTATTTTGCAACAGTGTGGGTGGTCTACCGAGCCTGATGAACCCATTCAGCGCATGCCCTTCCGGCTGACCTAAACCCGAAGCCCCAACCTCAACCAACATCCGGTAGGAACATGACTCGATTCACCCCCGTCGGGTTGGTAGCGGCCTGCCTGCTGCTACCCCGGATGGGCCTCGCTCAATCAGCCAAACCCCTGCGATACCAACTTGAGGTGGGACGCTATTTTGCCCAATTCGGCCAAACCCCCTTTTGGTTGCGGGCCAATCAGTACGGCTTGGTGCCCCGCCAGGCTCCCTTACTCACCCTGCGCCAAACATTCGGCATGGACTATCACCCCACCCCAATCCGTCCCCTTGACAGCCTCCGGGCCGCTAAACCCCGGATCGACTGGGGATGGGGCCTGCAGGCCGTGCTCAACGGGGGGAGACCAACCAACTCCTGCTGGCCCAAGCCTTCCTGAAGCTAAAACTACGACCAGGGCTGGAGATCTGGGCTGGCCGACGCGAGGAGCTCATCGGCCTGGTCGATTCGAGCCTCACATCCGGATCCTACGCCTGGTCGGGCAACACGCGGCCGATGCTCAAGA
This sequence comes from Spirosoma arcticum, assembly GCF_054779955.1. NCBI lineage: Bacteria > Pseudomonadati > Bacteroidota > Cytophagia > Cytophagales > Cytophagaceae > Spirosoma > Spirosoma arcticum. The sequence continues at coordinate 9,531 of NZ_BAAGXG010000036.1, read as the reverse complement.
TTCAGGTCGCTCTGCCCGACTACCTACCCCGGCACGCCCTGTTTGGGGTGAAAGGAGTTTATGGCCATGGTTGGTTTGAGCCCGACCGACTCTTCACCAACATGTTCCTCCACCAGAAGGCGCTCTACGGCCGGCTTGGCAAGCCCCACTGGCGGCTCAAACTCTTCGGGGGCATCAACCATCAGGTGATGTGGGGAGGGCGCACCGACCGCAATCTGGGAGCGCTCGTCAAACAGCAGCAGTTGCCCAACCGCTTCAGCGATTACCTCCACGTCATTACGGCCCGGGCGCTGGGTAACCAAACCAAGTTAGATAACGTGAATTATGGATAAAGACGTTTTTCGACTGGGATGACAATGGAAGGCTTACAATCGTAAAACCCATAAGCGACCAGACCGCCCAAGACGTTAACGATGGCATTGAATGGACTCCGGTGTCGGGTATGTGCCACATCAAAGACCGAGGTCAACAGGTCATTCACTGACTCAATCAAGCCGCGTTTGCGGAGTTTGAGTTTGTCGCCTAAAACCATCAGCTTGTTCTTCATCTTACGCCGGAGTTTGGTCACGATCTGTAAACCCTGCTGGTAAAATTGACTGAAAAGCTTAGTCAAATACCCGCGATCAGCGAAGCACTGCCCTTGCAGGTCAGCCAGCAATTCGGTCAACACAGAGCCCTTATTGTCGGCCACATTACCCGAGGTGAGCACAAAGTTGACTAACTCCCCATATTGGTTGATGACCAAATGGGCCTTGAAACCATAGAACCATCCCATTGATGACTTGCCCCGGGCCGCCAGTCCGGCAAACACTTTGTTGCTTTTGATGCGGTGGTTGTCACAGACGGCCAGGGGTTTGCTGTCAGCTATATAGAACCCTGTGCGTTTGGCCTGGCTGCATTGCCACTTGAGCAGCACGAATAAACCAGGTAGCAGGCGAAACATCCGTGCCACAAAGCGCTCATAAGTAATGAGTTGAGGAAAATAGGAGCCGAGTTGCATTTCCACGCAGTTGCGGTAGTAATACTCGAAGCATTTGGCTCCTGAGTAGTGATAGAAAATAGTGATGGCTAACATCTCGCTGTCGGTGAGTTGGCCAGATCGACAAGTGACCGGCTGGCCTTGTTGGGTTTGCCAGTGCGTGAGCGGGTTACAAAAATCATCACAGACAATAAATACTTCAATGAGTTTGAGAGCCTTATCTTCGCGGAGCATGGGGGCGGGGGTTGTGAGGTTTGTTGGTTGGCACCACAAAACTCGGCATCTTCTGCCTACTATGCGCTCATTACCAACGACTTAAGCCTGCCCCTATCCATAATTCACGTTAGATACTACTCGCATCAGTGGGTTTGACCGCGAGAACCGCATCGGTAATCACCTGGGCTCGGTGGATGTGGGCGTTGAGTACACCGCCCCCGGGTTCACTCGTTTTGCCTACCGCCAGCATCCCTACGACGATGGTTCGCTGGCCCACCGGACCAATCTGCGCGATGGGCTCAACGGGCTGCGGATGCGCAATCGTCGGGGGCTGATTCCGCGTGGTTTTCAGCTGGAGTCGGTCCTGCTGGAATACTTGTACACTCGCCACCAGGGCGGGGACTTATTCCTGGCAAACGCCCGGCAACGGGGCCGCGACAACTACTTCAATCATTCCCAGTACCAGGATGGGTGGTCGCGGTATGGGCTGACCATGGGTACGCCTTTTATCACCCCTTCCACCGACACGCAGCCCCACTTACCCGCTTATGGCTTTACCAACAACAACCGGGTTGCGGTGATGCACCTGGGCCTGGGGAGACACGCGTCCGATCGGGTAGGGTGGCAGCTAAAAGCGTCCTACAGCCAAAATTGGGGTACGTATGAGGTGCCTTTTGGGCAGCGGGTGGATCAATTCTCCTCGATGCTGAGCGCCTGGTCGCCCCTGGGGCGGGCCAGGGCCACGACGGTCACGGTAGCCATCGGGGCCGATGTGGGGGAACTCTACACCCGAAGCGTTGGCTTCTACGTGGGTCTTCGCCAAGCGAATCAGCGCCCGAACCGCCCTAAGGGGTAAGCCTACCGGCTCGGGTCGTTAGACCGGGGGTAGGCCCGCTACCGGACCGCTAACAAAGCAGATGAGCCAGGGGGCGTTTGCGGGGTGGTCATCAAGTAACTATTCCGAATCGTACCGTGTCTTACACTGAAATAGGTTGTCTGATTTTCACCAAAAATCGACAACCTATTTCAGTGTAAGACACCTGACCATCAGCGACGAAGTCTTTGCCGCCCGACCCGAAACCGGATCGCCGAACCGCCTGCAACAGTACTGGCCGACGAAGCCAACCGGCGGGCTAAGGAGAAGGTTGTGATCCACTTTCGGGCTACTGCCGTCCTGCCCGCCCTGGCGCAGCACGTGCAGGATACCAAACACCAGTATGGCTGGACACATGAGGAAATCCTCGCCGATGGCAACGTGGAGATGACATTTTTTATCGGTTCCCTGCCCTACCTCGCCACCTGGCTGCTGCCCTACGCAGGTGCCGTTACCATCCTCGAACCGCCCGCTTTGCAGGATCACCTGCGCGAACTGGCCCGGCGGGCCTACGATTTTTTTTGCGCTCCCGAATAGGGTCTGACATAAGGCTGTCGGTAGGGGCAACGACTTTTGTAAAGTCAGGCGGGCAACGTCTTTGACTACACAAACGTAAAAAACCAAGCAAATGCAAAAGCGAACCATTGATCCCTGGAAATGGGGTGAGTACACCAATTCGGTGCAGGCCGTTGAGATCAAACAGGCCGAAGGAACCCTTTATTGTTCGGGGCAGGTAGCCATTGACGCGGATGGACAGCCCAGTGCTGCCGACATGAGAACGCAGTTGATCCAGACTATTCAGAACCTGGAACAACTCATCGGCGAGGCCGGGTACGAATGTCAGGGCATTGTGCGGTTGACTGTTTTTACCACCTCGACCGCCGAGTTTTTCACGACCTGTTCGGATGTCTATCAAGGCTGGATTGCTAAACATGGCATCAAACAGGCCACTTCGTTGATTGAAGTGAAAGGCCTCTACGCCACCCTGACGGTTGAACTGGAAGCAACGGTGGTGAAATAAACACCGCAATGGCAGGGCATCAGGCGGGTTCGGCAGTGTATCGAACCCGCCTGATGTTGGCTGTTTAATCGTCGTAAAAATTTGTTATCAGACTAATAAGCCGTCCGGTATAATCAGTGTTAAACCAGCCTGGCGAATGAGAATGGCAGAAAAAGAAATCGAAACGGTTTGCCCCACAAGTCAGCAGCACTGGCGAGAATGGCTACAGGAACACCACGCTGAAAAACAATCCGTTTGGCTGATTTACCACAAAAAAAAAGCAGGCAGCCCGACGGTGACCTGGAGCGAGGCCGTGGATGAAGCCCTTTGCTTTGGCTGGATAGACAGCCGGGCAAAACCGATGGACGACGAGAGATATATGCAGTTTTTCAGCCGAAGAAAACCGAATAGCGGCTGGTCAAAAATCAACAAAGAAAAAGTTCAACAACTCATTGCTGGCGGGCTTATGACCCAGGCAGGTGTCAACGCCATTGAAACTGCCAAACAGAATGGCTCCTGGGCGATTTTAGATGACGTAGAAGCCCTGATAATTCCTGCGGACCTGGCCGGGGCTTTCCAAAACAGGCCGAATGCGGAACGCTTCTTTTTAGATCTAAGCCAGTCAGACAGGCGAAATCTTTTACAGTGGCTTGCCGTAGCCAAACGGTCAGAGACCCGACAAAGGCGGATTGCTGAAATCGTCGAACGTGCCGGACAACGGCTGAAGCCAACGGCAATTCACTGGACAAAAAAACGGCCTGTTGTCGGGGAAAAATAGTCGGCAAACTGATCGTCAAGAGAACGACCAAAAGGGGTGTCGTTCAATCGGTTAACCGGCTAACTCCAAACATAGCCCGATCTTACCCCGTTGGTAGTACAAACTGACGGATGACCTGACGATGGAAAACGCAACGAACCAATTACTTACAGTGGCCCCGTAGGACGGGCAAACGCTCTCGGTTGTGGGCGATACCTACCGCCTGGTCGTGACGGGCCAGCAAACCGGGGGCAATTACGCCCTGATCGAGATGCTGGTGCCGCCCGGCAGCGGCCCCGGCCCGCACGAACACCCGGCCTTTCACGAAACGTACTACATCCTGGAAGGCGAAATGCTGTTTCAGTTCGAGGACAAATCCATCACGGCCAAGAAAGGTCAGTTGGTCAGCATACCGAAGGGCGGGGGTGTGCATCGCTTTTATAATGTCTCGACCGAAAATGTGCGGATGCTCTGCACGGTGGTGCCGGCGGGCTTAGATGCGTTCTTTCAGGAAATCGGCAAGCCCGTGGCCCCCGGCACGTTTCTGCCTCCGCCGAAGATGGGGCCGGACGAGCAGCAACGCCTGAAAGCCATTGCCGAACGCCAGGGCCAGACACTCTACCCGCCGGATTACTTCGACAAACTCAGCAAATAAGGTTCGGCCATGCCAGAAATCTCCTGACAAACACATAATGAACACAAAGGCGTGTTTGTCAGGATTTAAATCCGCGGATACAATGCAGGAAAAACTACGAGAACACATAGAAAAAACAATATCCCTGACGGATGACGAGTTTGCGTTTGTACTCGCCCATTTCAGTCAGAAAACGGTCAAAAAACACCAGTTCCTGATTCAGGAAGGTGAAAACGTCCGGTATGTTTATTTTGTGGTATCAGGACTTTTAAAGCTGGTCTATACCGATGATTCGGGAAAGCAGCACATTATCTCGTTTGCGATGGAAGACTGGTGGGAAAGCGATTTTCAGGCCTATTACACCCAGAGCAAAGCGACTATGACTTTGGATTGTATTGAAGACACGGTGGTTTTTTGCCTGTCGCTGGACAACTACCACAAGCTGTGTGATGGCCTCCCTAAAATGGAACGCTTCATAGGCCAAAAATCGATTTTGGGTTCCATTGCATCGCAGCAACGTATTTTGTCGCTGCTGACCACTAATGCAAAAGAGCGGTACGAACAGCTACTGAAGCAGTATCCTTCTTTATTTAAACGGGTGCCCAAAACCCTGCTTGCTTCCTACCTGGGTGTCTCGCGCGAAACCCTGAGCAGGCTTTCTGATTAGTGTGATGTATGTCACTCGATATCTGTGCGGTAGGTCACGCGTGAACGCCCTGTTGGTGCTGCAATTTTGTAACGTCAATAGCAAACGACACTATCGACGCAACCAAAAAAAACAACGCAAATGGAAACGCGAATCATCAATCCCTGGCAATGGCAGGATCAGCGCGGCTACGCACAGGCCGTTGAGGTAACACACGCAACCAGCACACTCTATTGTTCCGGGCAGACGGCCATCGACGCTGACGGGCAATCAAGTGCAGCCGACATGAAAACGCAGTTGATTCAGACCCTGCAAAACCTGGAACGGGTGATTCGGGAAGCCGGGTACGAACCAAAAAACATCGTGCGGTTAAATATCTACACTACCTCGTCGGCGGAGCTTTTCCCTTGCTTCGATGTGCTGCAGGATTGGGTGACTAAGCACGGGATGAAGCAGGCGACTACGATGCTGGAAGTGAAAAGCCTGTTTGAGACCTTAAAAATTGAACTGGAAGCGACGGCAGTGAAATGATCTAAACAGCCTGACCGCCCAAAAGCCCGGCATCTTACCGGGCTTTTGGGCGTTTTATGAGCATCTGGCAGGGCTGTGCTACTAAACCCGACCCCTCAGAATGCCGCGATCTGAACGACCTCCGATTCAGGATTTAATCAGTTGCAGCCGCAGCAAACTATCGGCGGTCTCAATCAGGGTTTCTTCCTGCGGACGGGGGTGCCAGCCCAGCAGCCGTTTCGCCTTCGAATTGGTCAGGTATTTGACGTTGCCCAGCTCCGACGCGGCCAGCCGAATCGTACTACTGAAGACGGCGATCAGCCGCAGCATCCAGTCCGGAATGGTACGCGTACTCACCCGTTTGGCGGTCGTACCATAGTTGTTTTTCAGCAGTTTGGCCACTTGCTGAAACGAGGTGAAGTCGCCATCCGACACGGCGATAAACCGTTCGCCCTTTGCCGCCGGGCTGGTCATCGCCCGCACGTGTAAGTCGGCCAAATCGCGCACGTCGAGAACGCCAAAGCGGATATTGGGTAGGGCAGGCATATCGCCATTGAGCATCTGTTTGATGATGCCAACCGAAGCCGACACATCCGTTGAGAGGGCCGGGCCGAAAATACCCACCGGGTTAATGACGCTGAGTTCGAGTGAGCCGCCCTCCCGACTAATAAAATCCCAGGCCGCTTGTTCGGCTAATGTTTTCGATTTGGCGTAGGCTCCCACAAAGCGATCATCTAAGCTGGTCCAGTTTTTTTCGGTAAACGGCACCGTCTGGGGACGCTTACCATCCGTAATGGCCACCGAGGAGGAGGTCATCACCACGCGTTTCACGCCCCCCTCGCGGGCGGCCCGTAAGACGCGCAACGTCCCCTCGCGGGCCGGAATGATCAGTTCGTTCTCGTCTTTGGGAACACCCGACGGAAACGGGGAGGCCACGTGCAGCACGTAATCACAGCCGTTAACCGCCTGTTGCCAACCGGCATCGTTCACTAAGTCTGCATCAAAAAAAGAGAGGTTGGTCGTATCGGTTCCGTTGGCGTTGAGCATCGCCACGACCTTCGACTGATTCTTAAGGGTGCGCACCGTCGTGCGGACGGTGTAGCCATTGGTCAACAATCGCTCGATGCAATGACTGCCCACAAAGCCAGTCCCGCCGGTTACCAGTACGGTAGCCATGTTTTCAGTGTTTTTCATACGAATCAAGGTTTACTGTTTACTGATAGAAATAGAACCGGAACCGCCCCGGTTGTCTCAGCCTCAATTGGCCGACTGCCGGAAGGCCAGTGGCGTGGTGTTCGTTTTCTGTTTGAAGAGCTTATTGAAGGATTGGGTGTGTTCAAACCCCAGGGTGTAGGCAATTTCACCCACCGACAGTTCCGTCGACAGCAGCAACGCTTTGGCCCGGTCGATCAGCACGGCATGAATGTACTGCTGTACGGGTCGGCCCGTCGTCTTTTTGACCAGGTCACTCAGGTAAGCGGGCGACAGGTTCATCTGGTCTGCCACGGAGCGAACCGTCGGAAGTCCCTTCTGATTGCCCGTCTCCCCGTTGATGTGATCGGCCAATAATGCATCCAGCTTCGTGAGCAGCGTGGTATTGGCGTGTTTTCGGGTGATGAACTGCCGGTTGTAGAACCGATTGGCGTAATTGAGCAACAGGTCGAGGTACGACAGCAGCACGTCCTGACTATAGGTATCAATCGACGCGTCGGTTTCCTGGCGGATGTTGGCAAAGATGCCTTCGATGAGGCTCTCCTCCCGCTCGGACAGGTGCAGGGCTTCGTGGAGGGCGTAGCTAAAAAAACCGTATTCCTTTATTTTCTGCCCCAGCGTATGGCCGATCAGCAGGTCTGGATGAATGATCAGCAGCCAGCCCGCCGGTTGGGTTATGTTATCGCCGTCCCAGGTGAGTACCTGATTCGGTGCCGCAAAGGCCATCACGCCCTGATCGAAATCATAATGATGCTGGCCGTATTTGACCTTGCAGGTACAGCCTTTTTTGAGGGCCAGGCTGTAAAAATCGAGGGTAAAGCGGATCGGCTCATCCAGGTCCATGCTGAACGGGGGGGCATCGGCATACTTGACCAGACTAATCAGCGGGTGTTTTGGGGCTGGTAACCCCGCCAGTCGGTGATGCTCCGATATGGACTGAATCGGGTAAGGCGTTGCGGCAGTTGGTTTCATATCGTCTGGCTTTTCGGTAGAGGGGCTGCTATCTAACAGGCTCACGGTGAATTTAGTCCACTGATCTACACCACAAAGGTCGCCGGGCAACGCGCTGAAAAAGTAGTCGAATGTAGGTTTGTTGTAGCCGGAAGCCAGAATCCGACTCTGAAACGGGAAAACGGTGCGTGACAGCCGGTCATTCTTCGCCAATCAGTTCGCGGTTTAAGGGGTTCTTTTAGCAGCCGCACAAAGAATTACGCTAAGGAAATTCGATGGCCCTTTTTATTGATTATCAGTAGTTTACGAAAACGAGCCTTTTATTGGACGAATTTTCTGTAATATCTGTCCAACTCAATCCGTAGCATACGCTTCAACGCTGGGCAAACAAATTTACAGAATGATAATTAGGTGTTGGGTAACCGGTATGAATTAGCAATTTGTTGCCAACTTTCACCCCGTGAGCCGGTTAAACCATCGTAAAGGCTGCTAGAAAGGAGTAGGTAGAGCAATGTTCTGTGTAAACAAGTGCAACGACCAGACGGCTAACGGGGCTTGCTCCCTCCAGCACCATCCGAGGGGAGGAACCCAAAAAAACAGGGTTTTGTCAAGGCACCCTTTCCCGTGATTGTAGAAGTAGCCAACTTTTTGACGATGCCTTCAGGACTCCTTGCTTTATTAGATGATATCTCGGCTTTGGTAAAAGCAGGTGCCGCCAGTTTAGGTGATGTACCTGCTCAAGTAGCGAAAACGACCGGAAAAGTGTCAGGCATTGTCATTGATGATACGGCCGTTACACCTAAATATGTGGTGGGGCTAAACCCATCGCGGGAGCTTGCAATTATTTATCAGATTGCAAAAAAATCGCTGATCAATAAACTCCTGCTATTAAGTCCGGCAGCCTTGTTGCTTGGCTACTTTGCCCCTTGGGCTATTACCCCTATTTTAATGGTAGGTGGTGCTTATTTATGTTTTGAGGGCTACGAGAAGGTTCATTCCCTGTTTAGCCACCCTGATAGGAATACTGAACGTGAGCAGCTAAAAGAGATTACCCCTGAAGAACTGGAGAAGGAACGAGTAGGCAGTGCGGTTCGCACGGATATGATATTGTCGGCCGAAATTATGGCCATTGCTTATAGCCAGGTAAGCGGCCAGGCAATTGTGAACCAGATTGTGGTGATGGTGGCGGTGGCTGTTTTTATCACGGTGGCCGTTTATGGGTTTGTAGGCTTGATTGTTAAAGCCGATGATATAGGACTGCACCTTGCTGGGGGTAAATACCCTCCTGCCGCTCAGCAAGTAGGCCGTAGCTTAGTAAAATTTATGCCGCATTTTTTGAGTTGGCTGGGTTATGTAGGTACAGCCGCCATGTTGTGGGTAGGTGCTGAAATAATTGCGCATGGCCTACCGTTTACGGCTCATTTACTGCATGATTTAGAACAGAGCTTGTCCTCAATGCCGGTAGTAGCCTGGTTTGCCAAAGCCCTGGCCTGCGGAGTTGCCGGGGTCATTATAGGGTTTATCATTGAGAAGCTTGTTGTGTTGGTCAAAAGGGTCTTTTTATAACATAGGCGTATGCGACTGACTGCATTTGACAGTCATTAAGAGCCAGTATTCACTTATTGAAGGGTTTTTGTGGACTAAATAGGTCGAATTGTTGTTTGCACTAAAGCAGAAAAGAAAGTAAAGTTTAGCATCAAAATTTTCATTGTTTAATTAGTAAAGTGAGAAGATAAGCTTGCTTCTCATAGG
>NZ_BAAGXG010000035.1:0-15488 GCF_054779955.1 Spirosoma arcticum | reverse complement strand
TGGATCGAGACCCAATTAAATGATCGACCCCGCAAAAGTTTGGGCTATCTAAGTCCGGCTGAGTTCGTCAAGAATGAGCTTTATGCACTGCAAATGTGAATGTGCGTGATTAATTCTTAACAGTGGGCAAATAGGAATAGAGCAAATACAGTTATTAAGAAGCCAGGGAAAACCCAAATTAGACTTCCTATGATAACACCTACGGTTATACGGATTCGATTTCGTGACTCCTCTACAAGCCTACAGTACCAGATGCACTCCAAAAGAGAAATTACTAATAGGGTGTAATTGAAAAATTTCAAATCCAAAGGACCTGCTTGGACTGGACGACCAAAGGAGAAGTTGAGCAGGCTGAGAATACAGACAATGAAGAGTGCATTCAATGTAAAGAAGGGTAAATAAACCTTTCTCAAATAAGGTGCTGCCACTAAAAGTAGTGGTAGGCCTTTGATTAGGAAAGTAATTAGAACAACAACAACAATTTGAATGGCCCAACGGCGAAGCCGAAATGAGTAGTCTTCTTGAACAGACAGACCAGTTTTGGTAAGCTGAATTGAGTAGGCTGCACACCGATCATCGTAGTTTAAAGTAGGGGTTTGATAGTATCGTTGATCCGTTTGGATAATAAGCCGTTGATAGGGTTTGAGCGATCTATGCTGACTTTGAATGACCAGCAAGCCATCTTGAAAGCCTGAAGCAGTGTTCACCGTGTCTGTCTGTGAGAAAGCGCCATCATCCGATTCGACTTGAACAAACGCGATAATCCGTTGACCAGTCTGGTTGGTGATGGTGTATCGAACACTTGGATTAGGTACCGTTGTACAAAGTGCATTCGACAGGGATAGCACTATTAACCATGCCGATAATAAAACCCATCTCAAACCCCGTTTTTTCAATATCTTATGTTTACAGAAGTTGTATAATCATCTATATGTTAGAAAGCGCTGAAGCGACCGCAGCCGGTCGCAAAGCCAGAGCGAGACTGTAATATATAACGCAAGTAAGGGTTTGGCACGAAATGGCCAATAAATGCTTTGTTGAAAATAGCGACTTTCTTAAGAAAATACTGCTTTTTGCATGTAGTTTTTTAAAGATTGATCCCGCGTTATTTATTGTTTTAGTACAAAAAATAGTTCAATCCTTTTCGTCCATGAAATCGCTATCGAATTTGAACGACCCTTATCCTTAACTACCTATTCAAGGCTGTGGAAAGCCGAGCCGCTTAACAACACTGCTAAGCGGCTCGGCTAATCCTGCCACTAAGTGGCAAGGCTTGATATAACCCGTTCATCCCTCCGCTTAACTTGCTTTGGGTTTACGGCCACGGGGCTTGCCCGAGTATGCCGCTTTAGGAGTTACTCCATCTTGACTTAATTGAAGCGCATAGGCTTGGCTGCCTTCATACTCAATTAACTCAATTCGGAAGACGTATTTATGGGCCGAAAAATCCACCCCGCTTTTCTTGAGAATAAAAGGCAAGGACAGCGTATAGCTTTTGGCCGCTTTTTCTAATTGAAAACTATCTCCTTGGCCATCAACTGCCGGAACTAGATAAAGCGTTTTAGCTTTACGCTTCCCCTCTTCTATACCGACTTTGAAGCGGGTGTTGCCCCCATCCAGGCCCAAACCGGCAACCGTTTTAGCCGGAAACACTAATTTTCCTGAACCCGAGATGTAGCCCGTCAGGATTATCGCCTTGAGCTTAGCGCCCTTTCCTTTCTTTTGGGTGGGTGCGTTATTTTCCTGAGGAGAGAAAAAACGAATTTCAATGGCTTTCATTTGTAGCAGGTTAATCGATTAAACAAGCCCCAAACTTACTTAAAAAGTACGTTATCTTAGAATTGACTCTCCTGCTTAAGGAGTCCGGCGCTACTGAAGTGGTTCAAGTACACCTACTGGTTGGCAATCGGCTGACCAAGACCCTTAGACGGATGGCTTAGCGGGTGCAAAATCTCTCAAACAACAAATCTACGCCATATCTGTTTTTTCTCCTTGTTAGAGTATCTCAGCCAAGCTTTGATCGCGATGGCAAATAGACTCGCTTTTTCTTTTTACAAATCATTGCCGCATGTAGTACGTTTATAATATTCATCCGGTTGAGCTTCGTTCTGACCATGAAACGACCTGCTGCCCCCTCTCCTCAGCATGAATTGTATTACCGTTTTAGCACGAAGCGCCAGGGTGTCAAGGTAATGATAGCTGACATTGTTAGGGTACATCAGCAATAGACATAGTGTAAGTGCTTTTAAACAAGAGTTATACGAAAATATATGTTGTTGATAATGGTTCGGTACGAAAAGGCAAAACAACCCCATTATATTGAATTAGTATTAGTTTATTTAGTATGGTAGTTTGGATTATATCATGGTGTCCTGTCAGAACCAAACTGTCGCAAATTATAAATAAAACTTAGCAGCACATATCGCTTTAAAACCTGACTCTGACTATCCTCTATGGACGTATCAGTGACGATGCGTATTAGGCTCTGGTTCTGATTCAACAAATCGAAGACTTGAAGCCGTAACTCGCCCGGTTGCCGTTTAAAGAAAGTTCGGCTTACGTAGCCATTCCAACTAACAAACGGCTTGTTGAAACCGGCTGAGCGGCCGGTCATCGTCGTGTAGGTTAGATCGGTGGCCAGTTTGAAGCCCATCGGCAAGGGGCAGTAAAGTTGCGTACTGAGCAGGGTTGTGTACGACTGATTGACTAACTGAGTTTGCAACGAATAAAAAGCCCGCTGGTAGTTGACCGTTCCCGACAAACCGATCTCGACGGTGTTGGCCAGCGTTGCGTTTAGACTAACGACCTGACCGGCCAGCCACGTTAGGGAACGATTCGTTTGGGCGTTGATAAAACTCACTCCCCGCGTCAGGTTGAGGTTGGTGGTTAGGTTGAGCGTACTCCCGAAATGACCCACCCGCAGGGGCCTCCCGACCGAGACCGTGCCGCTGGCCGTCGTATAGCCATTTGCGTTCACGGGTCGGATTGTTTGCACACCAGCAGCATCAATGGTCGTTGCAGTGACGATCCGGTGGTTGGTCATGCCGACGGACAGCAGGGCAAACACGGTGCGGTAGGTGGTGGTTTGAAAGCGGTTGTAGTTGACCGATAGCGCGTGCGTAAACTCCGGCCGCAGGGCCGGGTTGCCTGCCCGGATAAACAGGGGATTCGTTACGTCGGCGACCGGCTGAAGCTGCGTTACCGAGGGAGCCGCGATGCGGGTTTGGTACTGAAGCTGTAGATATTGATTGGGAGCCAACTGTGGACGAAACATAAAGTTTGGCAGCAGATTGACATACTGCCGGTTCAGCGGACGCTCGCCGGTCTGGTAGGCCGAGCGCAGGTTGGCCTGTTGAAGATCGAGACCTGCCGTGTAACTGTAGTGAGGGCGGCGTACCTGCCAGCCGGTGCCAAGCCGGTGAGTGACAAACACACTTTGGTACTGACTGCTCAATTGGGCGTTAGACTGCGCAAGGCCGGTGGTTTCGTCAACGTCCCAAACCGTGCGCTCCGAAACGCCCCGATTCGTGAACAGGTTGTAGCGAAACTCGAGGGTTTGCCGGGCCCCCAACGGTTCGGTAAAGGACAGCGTCAGATCGTTATTAATGGAGCGGGTGCGCTGGGCGTTGCGCTGATTAGTCTGCATGGCGGGCAGGCTATCTTGACCGGACGGCTGCTCGTAATAGGTGTTGTGTGCCCGGTTGACGCCCTGGCTGGCCAACCGATTGATGGCCGTGTTGAGGTTAAGGGAAAACGTTCGGCCTGTCCGGTGGAACCGGTGCATCCAGAGCAGCGTGTTATTGACCGTCAGGTTGGTTCCCGCTCCGCGGTTATCGGTCAGGCTCTGGTTCAACGGCGTCGATTGATCGGTAAACGTCCGGCTCGTTTGCCCGGATGCGTTGCTATTGGTGTAGGTGGAGAGGTTAGGACTCAACCGAAACACATTCATTGAATCTGCCTGATAGGTAAGCTGAAGGTTTACACTGTGGTTTGCCGAGCGCGTCGTACTGCGGTTGGCATTGTCGCTGACGAGGACCGCCAGGGAACTGTCCGTACCGGGTTGGGAGGCGTTGCCAGGGAGCAGGGTCTGGCGTCGATGGAGTTGTTCGGCCTGAGTAACGGCATCCGCAAAGAGGTAGCTGGCTGCCATTTCGGTGCGTTTTCCCCAGCGGTCGGCGTAGTGGAGACCGGCCCCGGTGGCGCGGGTAATGCCCCCGGTCTGCCCCGGTCCACTATTCGCCCCCGCTCCCAATCCAGTGCCGTAAGCGGGCAGGCCGTAGCCAGGCTGATTGATGTTGTTGGTCTGGCCCAGCAGCGAAACCTGTTTTTGCTCCCGAAACCGGTTGATGCCCCCGCCCGCCTGGTAGCGACTGTCGGTGCCGTAGCCGACGACCTGCTGCCCAAACTGACCCCGGCGACCTTCGGGTTTGGTGATGATGTTGATGGTTCGAACGCGCCCGCCGTCGTCCATCCCCGAAAACGCCGACTGGTCCGAGCGTTTATCGTACACCTGAATTTTGTCGATCAGGTGGGCCGGCAGATTGCGGGTGGCCATTTTGGGGTCACTCCCAAAAAACGGCTTGCCGTTGACGAATACCTGCTGGACGATTTTGCCCTGCGCCCGCACCGAACCGTCGCCCGCTATCTCCATGCCGGGTAGTTTACGGAGCAGGTCTTCGACTAACGCATCGGGCCGGGTAGCGAAGGCTCCGGCGTCGAACTCCAGCGTGTCCTGGCTAACCCGCACCGGGGCGCGACGCTGCACGGTGACCTCTCCCAACCGCACGGTTCGGGGCCGCAGAATCAGTGTTCCTACATGAAGCGGCTGGCTCTCCGCTGAAACAACGACCGACTGCCTGAGTAAGTGATAGCCCACGTAGCTTACAACCAATCGGTAGGTGCCTTTGGGAAGGTTGCGAAAGATAAACCGACCGTGCGCGTCCGATGATTGGAAGTTAAGCAGTGATGAGTCAACCGCTGAGCGTAGTGAAACGGTGGCCTGGGGTAGGGGATAACGGGTTGCGGAATCAATCACTGCCCCCTGAATGGTAAAATCAGCTTTCGGTTGTGCATCGGCACACCAAGTCGACAACAGTAGTAGCAGAACACCGTAACCGATACGCATGGCATGTTCCGTTAGTGATTATTCCTGCTTTCCCAAGCGATCTTATCAATCCTGCCAGCCTTGTGGTTTAAAGGGTGTTCGACTGTCGCTGGGTACACAGATAGCCGTCGGTGGACGGGGTGGACTGCTTTGAAGATATACCTGGGGTTGTTGCGGTGGCTGGGGTTCAGGTATGGGTAAACGAAAATTAAGTGCGTAAAATAGCTCATCAGCGGCCGACTGGGGTAGATTTTCCCGGTCAGTGGCTCCAAACGGAATACCGTAGGCATCTTTCCGGTCGAGCCAGTAGCGCAGTGTGGCAATGGATGATGCAGAGAAATAACCAACGACCGCTTCATTCGGGTCTGCTACGTTACGAATGTTACCAATAAGGGCCGTTGGGGGTGTATCGGCCAGCCCACCCGTGTTTTGGGTCTGCTGCTGAAACAGCGTAAAGTACCGATACGCATCCGCTGTGAGCGAACTTTGCCGGATTTCAACTAAGCCAGGGCCATGTGTGTAATAGGGAATATGGGCCACTGTACGCCCGGTTATCAGGCCGCCATTCGTGTACTGATCGTCGAAGAGATTAAGGCTGTAGCCATAAATAATTTCCCAGCACTGAGTGCGGCATAGATAATCATACGTGTAGGCAGGCAGCGGGGATTTGTTCGAGGGTTGCGGTGGCTCCAACTCCTTGTAACAGTCTTCCAGTAATTTGGTGTTGCCGGATCGATAGAAGTAATAATTACCTGTAGGAAGGGGGGCGCTCATTAATTCAGCCGTGACGTTATACACCGAATAAATGCCCTGATAACACGTTCGGCACCACTCCTGCTTTTGCCAGAGTTTCCAATCCCAGCGATAAAAATTGTGAGCTTCTTTGGGGTCGCTCAAATCAATAAACAGGTCGTGACCAGCCGTATAGTAGCCATTTAACGGCGGATAAATACTTTTTGGATTAAACCGCGAAGCAACTTTATCAATAGACGGTACTGGCTGTATTATCTGATGATTTGATGCGTATCGGGTTCCGTCGGTCAGTGTAAAGCGCAGTTGATAAGCATGGCCCACCCGCCCTTTAAAATCATTCGGCAACTGATAGTTGCCGTCCACCGTTTCGTGGCAGGTCGCTATTTCTGATGAATCAATAACAACCTCAACTTTAGCTCCTGTAATAGGTGTGGTACCAAAGCGGCTAGTGAGCGGGTCGGCTTTGGAGCGATTAAGACGGATGATTTGTGGTTCAGCCAAATTATTTACCAGACCGTCCACCACAATAATATCAACCGTAGCCTTCGAGGAAGTTTCGATGGAGTCTACGCAAGAGACCAAGAGTAAAATATATAAATAGAAAATCACTTGTACAACACTCGAACGCATAGATAGACGACGATCAAATCTCCTGAACAATCTATAGCTTTACCTTAACTGGTAAGCACAGGCTTGCCTAAGATAGATTATAAGTGACTGACTTGTAATTAAAGGTACTTACAGTGCAAAATGCCGTGCTTTTCGGTATTAGGCATTGTAAGTACCTTTAAATGCAGCTTCTCAATAATAAATATACCACGAATCAGCCGAACCACCATTGTTGACATTAGTGACGGTATCCACATACACAGTGTAAGTTCCTGCACTTAGACTACCGTAGTAGGTATTAGGGCGACTTGCAGTTATTTGAATAGATTGTCCCCAAGGACCTGGATAATTGGCATCTCCTGCCCAATTTTCGGAATACACTGTGTTTCCATTAACATCTTTAATCGTAATCCTGTTTGGAACGCTAGCCACGTACCAAGTAAATGATATCCCAGAATTTAACGTGAGGGTGTTAGTGTATGTGTGAAAACCGTGACCATTATAAGTCCCTGATAGTGTAGTTTTAGGTGCCACACTTGTGCTGACACCTGCTAGCCAGTTCCTGATCCGTGAATCATCTACAAGTTTTGTCTTGCCTGTCGCAGCACTGCCTACCCGACCAGTCGGGTTCACGTTGTTACCCGGACCGGGTAAGTTGGGCGATACCCACAGTAGGGCTACCGCCAGAGCGATGAGTGAAATTGAATAGATTTTCATGATATACGTTAGTTTAATTAGTATAAAGTTAACTGGAAGAAATTGTCTTTGTCAAGTGTTCAATGTTAAGTTTTTAATTATTTCTTTAATTTATATAACTTATTTGTAATCTTAATTATCAAGTTACATACAAGTGGCTAACAAGAGAGAATAGACTTATTAGCTGGAAAGATTGTACTTTATAATAAATGACCCTTTTGATATTTAGCCACTGTATGAATGGCAGTTGTTCTATTTTTACAAATGTGAACCATGCTGCTTTCGTATCCCGTCTGCCTTACATCATCACTCGTTACTATTCAATCCTGGTTATGAACCGATTGCTGTCCCTTGCGCTGTTTCTGTCGTTGCTCGTTTTTCCCTCATTCGCCCAAATTACCTACACGCTTTCCGGCGTCGTGCGAGATTCCGCCACCAACCAGCCGCTCAGCCGGGCCGCCGTTGTGCTCAACTACGAAAAGGCCACCACCGGTACCTACACCGATGCCAACGGGGCTTTCTCGATTACGCTACAGTCCGGTCCGAACGTCGTCGTGGTGCGTCACGTGGGCTACCTGACCTTCCGCCAAACGATCCGCATCCGGGGCAATACCACCCTCAACGTGCGGTTGCCCAGCGTAGCGAGTCAGTTGGAAGAAGTCATCGTGACCAGCAAGGGCTACGACCGCAACGTTCGTCAGCCGCTGTTGGGCGTCAGTCAGATCAACATCGCCACGCTCCGGCGGATGCCCGCGGCCCTGGGTGAAATGGACATTCTGCGCAGCCTGCAAATGCTGCCCGGCGTGACCAGCGTGGGCGAAGCGGCCAACGGGGTCAATATCCGGGGTGGCACCACCGATCAGAACCTGATTCTGCTGGACGACACGCCCATCTTCAACCCGACCCACATGTTCGGGCTGTTTTCGGTGTTTCCGCCCGATGCCGTCAGTGGGCTGGATCTCTACAAGGGCAACGTCCCGGCCCGCTACGGTGGCCGGGCAGCATCCGTGCTCGACATCAGCCTGCGCAACCCCGACCTGAACCGGACGCAGCTCAACGCAGGCATCAGCTTAGTGGCCAACCGGCTGACGGTCGAAACGCCCATCATAAAGGGTAAACTGGCGCTGTTGGTATCGGGTAGGGCAGCGTTCAACGACTTTCTGCTGCGGCTGGTTTCGCCCCGGTTCGACAACATCCGGGCCAAGTTCGGCGATGGCACGGCCAAGCTCTTCTGGCGCGTCAACGGCAACAACACCGTCACGGCGATGGGCTACTACAGCGCCGACCTGTTCCAGACCAACCTGCTGGGTAGTCTGGCCAACATCAACGCCACCGGAACGCAGTATCAGCAGGAAACTGCCAACGGCATGGTCCGCTGGTTTCACGCCTTCACGCCGAAAGTCAACCTCCAGACCACCGCGCTGGTGGCCCGCTACATTCCAAAGATTCTGTCGATTGAAGACAGCACGAATAACAAGGTTGTGCTAAAGCAATCGCTGTTGCAACGGCAGGTTAAATCGAACCTCAACTACCAGTTGGCCAATCAGAAGATTGAAGCGGGCGTCAGTGCCACGCACTACCAGCTCAACCCCGGCGAGTTGATACCCGGTAACAGCTTAGCCGTCAACGCGCAACGCACCCCGCCCGAAAACGCCCTCGAACTGGCCCTGCACGTGGAAGACGAATGGAGCGTGTCCGATCAGTTGGCCGTGTCGGCGGGGCTGCGCTACTCGCATTTTATGAACCTCGGCCCGTCGGTCGTGCGCCAATACGCCAATGGCGAAACCGCCGACGCCACGACGGTGGTGGACTCGGTGCGCTACGGAGCCGGGCAGGTGACGGCGCGATACGGTGGGCTGGAACCCCGGCTGGGATTGCGCTACTCGCTGGGGCCAAATGCATCGGTGAAAGTGGGCTACAACCTGATGCGGCAGTATTTGCAGGTGATTACCAACACGACCACGCCCCTGCCCACGTCCCGCTGGAAAACCGCCGATGCCCATATCCGGCCCCAGATCAGCGAGTTATTGTCGGCGGGGTATTTTCGGAATAGTCCCACCAATATTTACGAGGTGTCGGCCGAGGTGTACTGGCGTCGTACGCAAAACGTGCTCGACTACAAACCGGGGGCCGACTTTCTGTTGCAGCCATATCCCGAAACGCAGTTGCTGTCGGGCCGCAGCCGCGCCTACGGGGTGGAAGTGATGGTGGCCCGCAAAAAAGGTGAACTGACGGGTTGGGTTAACTACACCTACGCCCGGACGCTAAACCAAGTGGACGAAGGGGCGGATTTCCGGGAGCGCATCAACGGGGGAGCCTGGTACGCGGCTAATTACGACCGGCCGCACAGCCTCAACATGAGTCTCAACATCAACCAGACCCGCAACCACAGTTTCTCGTTCAACTTCGCCTACAGCACCGGTCGGCCGTACACCGCCCCGGAGGGGTTCATCCGTTACCAAGGCCGCACGTACCCCTACTACAACGAGCGCAACCAGTACCGGCTGCCCGCCTACCACCGGCTCGACTTTGCCTGGAACATCTACAACCCCAGCATGAAGGCCAGGCGTTGGCAGGGTCACTGGACGTTCACGGTGTATAATCTGTACGGCCGCAAGAATGCGTATTCAATCTTTTACCGCACCGAAGGGCAGGCGACCAACCCCTACCGATTAGCCATATTTGCCGCGCCCATCCCCAGCCTGACGTACAATGTTGAGTTCAAGTAAGGGCCAAACGTGTCAGGTGCTCATCTATAAATCAGTCACGTATGCGTTCGTTTGTTCTGCTTCTGTTTATTTGTGTAGGCGCTTCTCTGGTGCCACTTAGCTGCGTCGATCCGCTTGAGTTGCCGCTACGGGGAAGCAACGATATAATCGTGGTGGATGGCACGATTACCAATCTGGCCGAGCCGCAAATCATCCGGCTCAACCGCTCCAAAGCCGATCCGCTCACGGGCCGTTTTGGCACATTGCCCATCACCAAGGCAACTGTCGAAGTAGTCGTTGATTCGGCGCAAGTGGTTGTAGCGCACGAAACGGTCGATGGCAGTTATCAGTTGCCCAGCGATTTTAAAGGACTGGTAAGCCATGCCTATCAGTTGCGTTTTACACTCAGCGATGGTACCCGGTATACGTCTAATCAGCAGGTTATACCAGCCGTTCCTCCTGTTGGAAAAGTCTACGCACAGTTTAACCCGAAAAGCCTGTCGGAGCCACTGTCCGGGTTCTACACGGCTGGTCATGACGTACTTATCGACACGAAAGATCCGGCCGATCAACATAACTACTACCGCTGGGACTGGACACTCTACGAGAAGCAGAAATGGTGCCGAACGTGTAATCAGGGGGTTTATTCGGTGAATAACATTCTGCCCCATACCTACATAAGTTCGTATTATTTCGTATCGGGAAATGACTCGTACGAAAACTGCTTCACTCCGTTGCCCGGTAAGCGCGACTATGACGCACCGCATGTGCCCGCTGGAGACTGGTACTATGATTACAACTGCCGGACGCAGTGCTGGGAGATTCTGCATAACTACGCGGTAAATCTCTTCGATGATTTGTACAGCAATGGCGGGCTGATTTTAAAGCGGAAAGTAGCCGAGATTCCCTTTTATCAGCGCAGTGCCTGTCTGGTCGATATTCGGCAATCGTCCCTGACCAAAGACGCCTATCGGTATTACCAACTTTTTCAGCAGCAGACCCAAAACACGGGTGGGCTGGCTGATACGCCCCCAACGGCCTTAGCGGGTAATGTTCGCAACGTCTCTGCCGATGGGCAACCGGCCGTGGGCTATTTCACGGCGTCGTCGGTGTCGCTTATTCACCAGTGGCTGGACCGTAAAGACACAGAGGGTATCCCGTTCGGCGCTACTGACCCAAATGGCCCACACGAAAACGAAGGCGAGGATTTGTTTTATGCGCTCAACCTGCGCCGACCTTACCCCGAGCCATCACCGCCTTACACGGGTGAACGGGAAGAACCCAAAATTAGACTATGGCCCAACGCGCAACGACCACCCACCGCCATCTGCGTACCCGGCGACAGCCGAACGCCGTTCAAACCCGCAGGCTGGCCGGATTGAACCGTTCACAAACCGATCTGACTATGACGAGCCTTTTTCCGGTTATGCGTTTGCTACGGTTGCTAGCGGCCTGCTTACCTGTAGCGCTGCTGTCCCTCGCCTGCGTGGACCCGGCAGAAACGGCTTTCAATGCCACCGTTAACGTAGTGGTGGTCGACGGCACGATTACGAACGTGTCCGGAGCTCAAACCATTCAGCTCAACCGTTCTCAGGCTGACCCATTCACGGGTCGCTTTAGTACCACGCCATTAGGCAGAGCCCAGGTTGAGATCGTCGTTGACTCCGTAAGGGTCGTCCTGTTTGGGGAAACGGGCGTGGGACGTTATGAAGCACCGGCCGGGTTCGTGGGGCAGGTGGGCCACGCTTACCAACTGCGGTTTACGCTGCCCGGTGGCGCCCGCTACGAGTCAGATCAGCAACTAATGCAGCCCGTGCCACCCATTGCCCGCCTACAGGCCCGGTTCAATCCCAACAGCCTTTCGCCCGCGCAACAGTTACAGGGAAGCTACGCAGCCGCTCACGATTTTTACGTCGATATCAATGACCCCGCTGACCAGCGTAATTATTACCGCTGGGAATGGATCGACTGGGAACGGCAGGAGTGGTGCCGAACCTGCAACGGCGGCTTATACTTCGTTAACGACGCGACGGGGAATTTGCTGGAGAATTGCGTGGCTATTAATTCAGGGGGTCCGCTCACCTATGATTACAACTGCCGGACAACCTGCTGGGAAATTGTGAACGGCAATGATCTATCAGTCTTCTCCGATCAGAACACGAACGGTAGTCGGATTGCCGGTCGCCGGGTCGCCCAGGTTCCGCTGTACAGCAAGGAGCGTTGCCTAATTGAAATTCGGCAGAACTCGCTGACTCCGGCGGCTTATTCGTACTTCAAAACGCTAGGCGATCAGACCCAACGCACGGGAGGCATAGCCGATACGCCCCCGGCGGCTCCCATCGGGAACGTGGGGAACCGAGCCAACCCCGCCGAGGCCGTAGCCGGCTATTTTACCGCTTCGGCCGTAACCAGCCAACGCTACTGGTTAACCCGAAGCGATGCGGTCGGCTTTGCCCCTGGCCTGTTTCAGGGACTCAATGGCGGACGTAATCCCGTAAACGAACAAAGCCTGGTGCGCGACCGCCCACCGTTGGCCGTCTGCGTACCCAGCGACACCCGAACGCCCGTAAAGCCGGAAGGATGGCGGGAATAGTGATAGAAATGATTTTACTGACTTAGTTACTGTCTATGCGCCTGCTTGCCATCTGGATTTTCCTGTTTACGATACTGTTGCTGCCACTTAGCTGCGTCGAGCCGCTTGATCAAACGTTGCGGGGCACAGTCAACGTGATTGTTGTCGATGGCACAATTACTAATCTGGCCGAACCGCAAATCATCCGCCTCAACCGCTCCAGAGCCGACTCGTTGACGGGTCGTTTTGGCACACTGCCCATCACCAAAGCCAACGTCGACGTGGTCGTGGATTCGGCAGAGGTAGTTGCTTACCACGAGACGGTAGACGGCAGCTATCAGTTGCCCAGCGATTTCAAAGGGCAGATAGGCCACGCTTATCAACTCCGATTTACACTGCCTGACGGTACTCGCTATGTGTCCAGCCAGCAGATAATGACACCTGTGCCACCCATTACCCGAATCTCAGCCCGGTTTAATCCCTTCAGCCTGCTACAGCCTTTGTTAAGTTATTATCCAGCCGGTCACGACGTGTTTATTGACACCCAGGACCCCGCCGATCAGCACAATTACTACCGCTGGGAGTGGAAACTCTGGGAGCAACAGAATTGGTGCCGGACGTGCGTCAATGGAGTCTACGCGGTAAACAAGGTAACTATACCATCCGTCGGTACTTATCTATCAGGTAATCAACCCTTCGAGGATTGCTTCAAGCCGCCGTATGACACGAATACACAAGCATTGCCCGACTTCAAATTCGACTACCCATGCCGAACGCAGTGCTGGGAGTTACTCTATAGTAAAGACATCAACCTTTTCGATGATGTTTATACGAATGGCGGACTAGTGTTAAACCGGCCTGTGGGGCACATTCCATTTTATCAAGCCAGTCCTTGCCTGGTCGAAATCAGGCAGTTCAGTTTAACCAAGGATGCTTACCGCTATTTCAAGCTGTTCATGGATCAGACCCAGAATGCAGGTGGCTTGGCTGATACGCCCCCAACCGTGTTGGTGGGCAACGTCCATAACCAGGCAAACAAGCTCGAAAACGTGGTAGGCTACTTCACGGCGTCGGCCGTGACGACGAAACGGATTTTTCTGGATCGTAGTGATACACAAGGTAGCCCTCCCGGTTTATTCCGCAGTTTGAATGATCGTGACCCCATACAAGAAGGGAGAGATGGTTTCATCGGGATCAATATCGTTGGCGGCCCCGTCCGTCCACCGACGGCTCTTTGCGGCCCAATCGACCAACGAACGCCATTCAAGCCGGAAGGATGGCGTGATTAATTTTTCTGTTGTATAAGTAGACATTATGTTAAGAAACGGGTCTTACGTAGACACCCTCTTATTTCAATGTAAGCGAATTCACTTAATCTCCTTCCAAGCGTGTCCCCAAGCTCTGAGCGAAACGTAGTAAGTAGCCGTCTGGATCTTGAATGACAAACTGACGATTACCTACGTAGCTATTTATGGCCCGATACCATTTGTCTTCAAGAGGCCAGAATATGGGAATATCTGCCGCTTTTACTAGCGCGTATAGCTCATCAACATGCTTACTTGTAATCTGTAAATTGATACCCCGACCAAAAGGTCGTTCTAAGGGGGCAGGTAGCCAAGTCCGCTCACTACCGTCGTGGATTATCTCGAGCATCAATCTAGCGCCCTCTCGTGCGATGAGTGCAAACCCGTCCTCTGGACGCTGGTATTCAATAGCAAAGCCCAGAATATCGCAATAGAACAGCAAACTTGTCCGCAAATCAGTACAATATAGTTCAGCAACAAGCGGATGATGAGTATGTGTAAGCATCAAACCAAGATTACGAATTCAACTAAGTACTTCATTTTTACCAATTGTGATAACGGTCATACTATTCCCTATATCAGAGCAGCGATTACTGGGCGTTCAGGGTCGTACGATTCCTGCCGGCAGCTACCCTGTCATTCATAATGCCCGCAATAACACCTTCAGCGCAATCGTTGCCGTGCGATAAACGGGCGTGTGGGACAGACAAAGGCCACCACCGGGCAACACTTGACAAAGCATATCTATTTCTTGCTGCTAAGGGCACAAAAAACAGACCAACACTGTCAGTCTGCTTTCCGCCTCACCGCAACGGCCGGTATCGCCCCGGCGCACCGGCCGGAGCGGGACCGTGGGCGGCCCCGGACCCTCTCAAACGGTACGTAAAAAAGCCGCTCCAAAATAGGAGCGGCTTTTAACGTTACACCATTCACTTTGTACAATTCACTGCCTATTTGGATTCTTGAGGTGGTAACGTTTTGTCGCTTGTTTTGTCTTTCTGGGGACCGTCCCAAGGGCACAAAAAAGAACAATCTCAAGCCCAAACCGTTTCAGCAGTACGCATTTGCTCAACGTTATGAACCGTCTTTACCGGAAGCATGCTCCTACAAGGGCATGCCTCTGTTTTTAGGGGGAGTGTCTCAGTTTGAATGTAGTCAGGCATGACCGATCAAAGTAAGCTTTGGATTTGTGATGCCCCATCAGCAATGCCAGGAAGCCAAGTTAGTTTATGACACAAACACGGGACGGTCAGCTTTTCAAAACATCTGCTCAACAAAGTGAGGGCTTAGACAGTACAAACGTGGGCGATCCACCAATAAATTATTTACCGTTGGTACACAACTAAAAGGGTTTATTAACCGGAGCTAATTAGTATTGCGAGCTATCTCAATCTTCGTAATAATAAAGCTTCAGTTATGAATAAACTTGTTACTACTCAGGCGCTCGGTTGGTTAATCGGGTTGCTCCTGCTCTTCTCTCGGAACCTACAGGCGGAGGTCAACCCGGGCCGAATCGCTTACCGCTATCCGGTTCAGTCCACCGAATCCATCAATGTATCGACTCTGGCCATTGATCCCGTCCCCATCAGTCTGACGGCCACGGCCGGGACGCCCTTCACCTATGTTGTGCCCCTGTTGCTGCCCATCCCCAACGCGGCTTACACGGCGACGGGTCTGCCGGCCAACGGCTTGAGTCTGGGGTATAATCCAGCTACGTCCTCGGGGCGCATCGAGGGTACCCC
>NZ_BAAGXG010000034.1:0-16411 GCF_054779955.1 Spirosoma arcticum | reverse complement strand
AAACAGCATCCGCGCACAGGTGAGCAGTGCCAGGTGCTCTATTACTTCTGGGTAAAGGTTGTTGCATTACCCAACGGCACAGAGGTTCCGCTTTTTTCCAACTACGTTTTCAGCAAAAACGCATACCCGAAGAAGAAGCCACAAGCGCAAATTATTTGCCCCCATTGCTGGGGCGTTATTCAGGATCGGTACGACTTGGAGCACCTTTCTTGCCCATCATGTAAAAACGAGTTTAACCCGCAGCGCGGCCCCGTGAAAAGCCAGCAAGTCACCGATCCGGCGACGGGTATAACTCACAAAATCTCTGAGTTGATAAAAGCCTCAGGGAAGCCGCCACAGCATAAGTTATATGCATCAATGGTTCTCAACCGCGACGGAAAGAAAGAATACATCCGAGCTGATGAGGAAGATACACGACTATATAACGAGGCCCACGAAGAACTGAAAAACTACAATTTTCCATTCCCAGCAGGGAAAATATCGCCCGGCCATAATGCAAATCAGGTTTTGAATTATGGCTATAAATATTGGGCTGACTTCTTCAACGATAGACAATTGCTTTGCTTAGGAATGCTATTAGATGCAATTCTTGATATTGAGAATGAGGATGTTAGAGACGCATTTGTTTGCCTATTCTCCGGTGTGTTGGAGTTCAATAATACGTTTTGTTCATTTAAGGGCGAAGGGACTGGCGCAGTAAGGCACTTATTCTTCAATCACATTCTTAAACCAGAGCGCACCCCGCTTGAAAACTGTGTTTGGGGCAATGAAAAAAGCTCAGGAACATTCTTTTCTCTTTTTAAAAGCCGCTTGCTGAAAGCGCAAGAATACAGAGATAAGCCGTTTGAGATTCGAGTAGAGGGTTCAAACGAAGCGTCGGAAAAAGTGTTTTGCTCAGACTCGATTAAAGCAAATTATGTAACCAATTTTGAAGAGCTGCTTCGCACTGATAAATCGTGTCTGGTGCTTAATGGTGATAGTGCAAAACTTCCTATACCAGATGCATCTATTGATGCTGTTGTTACAGATCCGCCTTATTTCGATTTCGTCCACTACAGCGAATTGTCGGACTTTTATTTTGCTTGGTTGAAACCCGCCTTGGGCGGTCGATTCGCCTATTTCGACTCCGATAATTCGCGCCGAGCCGGAGAAGTCCAACACAAGAAGAGCAAAGATTTTTCAAATGCTCTTTGTAATGTTTTTAGTGAGTGCAGACGGGTATTAAAAGACCAAGGCCTTTTAGTGTTCTCGTTTCACCACTCACGCTTTGAAGGTTGGCTATCTATCTACGAAGCAATTACAAACGCAGGGCTTCATATCCAAGCTGTTTATCCCGTAAAGGCCGAAATGTCAGGTGGAACACCAAAGACGGCAACAAAGAATCCTATTAACCTTGACGCAATATTTGTTTGTAAAAAAATAGAGCGATGGGAAGAAACACCGCTTTCGATAGATGCGATTGTTACCCGTGCAACGGAAGAGCTTTGCGACTTTGAAAGGCGGTTTGAGGTAGTAGGCCGTGATTTGTCGAACGGAGATAGAAAAGTTATCCTTTCCTCTCTTCTGTTGAAATATTGTTCACTTGCTGGCCACGATCCAAAAAGCGTAAGCAAAGAAATTGACGATAAGCGGTTGGCCGATCTGTTGACCCTGGAAAGCGTTTGACAGAACACGCCCAATGCTCGCCGACATAAAGCACATAGAAGATTCTGACGCTTCCATTCAATAGCAATGTTATCTTTGTTTATATGGCACAATGCACAGCACCACGAAATGGCCATCGTACTGCAAGCGGGCGAGAGGCATGCCCAGCATGCAGGGGCGGCAACAGACGCTACAGTAGCTACAATGACTATGGGTCGAGATCGTACTCGTATCCGTCTTACTCCTCGTCAGGGAGCAGCCGGAGCAGCGGTGGCGGGTCCGGCAGCAGCGCAAAGCCGCGCTGGTCCCGAGCCAGTTCGCCCGTGGTGTACACGCCTGCCGAGGTCCGGACGCTCACGCCGGTTCGCGAAAACTTCGAGAAGCGAGCGTCCCTGCCTGAACTTAGGGACATCTTTCTCTGCCACGCGTGGGACGACCGCAAAGAGGCCGCTAAGGAACTGCACGACCTGCTTGAGTCAAAGGGTGTTTCGGTCTGGTTCAGTGAGAAGGACGTTCTACTTGGATCACCATTGCTCCGCGAAATCGACAAGGGGTTAGCGAAATCAAGAGTCGGTATCGTGCTGGTGACTCCTGCGCTGCTGCGTCGCATCCAAAATCAAGGTATTGCCGACAAAGAGCTTTCAGCGCTCTTGGCGCGTGAACTACTTGTTCCTGTTGTACATAACACGACGCATGAAGCTCTCCGTGAAATTAGTCCCTTGCTCGCATCCCGGAGCGGCTTAAGCACTGCTGAAGATACGATGGAAAAAATCGCTGCCAAGCTCGCCGAGCTGGTCACCCCCGAAGACGAATCAGTGTGCGTCTGATAAATGAACGCCTGAAAGGGCGCTTCTTTTAATCGGCCTTGTTCACATATAAACGTCCGTTTACATGTGAACAAAGTAGTAATATATTGCGGTCAATATAAGCCGAAAGCCCCCACACCAATCGTTTCACGGATTCGTGCGGGGGCTTCTGGTAATTGAGGCGAGAGAGGGATTCGAACCCCCGATGAACCTTTCGGTTTACGCCTTGCAGGGGCGTCGCCTTCGACCACTCGACCATCTCCGATAGGATCATAGTCCAATCGGAAATGGGTACACAAAGTTACATTTTTTCTCGAAGATGAAAACCGCCATCGCATATTATCGGGTCTCGACCGACCAGCAGGGCAAAAGCGGCTTAGGCTTGGAAGCTCAGCAAGAGGCCGTGCGTCTGTTCGCGGAGCGAGAAGGTTACCAGGTGGCGACCCATTACACCGAGATCGAGAGCGGGAAGAAAAACAAACGCCCGGAGCTACTGGCCGCACTCGACCAATGCCGTAAAAAGAAAGCTACGCTGATAATTGCAAAGCTCGACCGATTGGGCCGCAACGTCGCGTTCATCGCAAATCTGATGGAAAGCCGGGTGCAATTCAAAGCCGTGGACAACCCCCACGCCGACGAGCTGATGATTCATCTATTGGCCGCATTCGCGCAGCATGAGCGGAAGCAGATCAGCACCCGCACCAAAGACGCATTGCAAGCCGCCATCCGACGCGGGAAGCAATTAGGCAAGCACGGCAAGGAAGTATTGAGTCAACAGAACAGCGAAGCCGCAGACGAATTTGCAGAGCGGATGCGGCCCATTATTGACACGATTCAGCAACAGGGAATGACCACGATCCGGGCCATATGTGAAGAACTGAACCGTGCGAAAATACCTACCTATCGGAATGACTCCCAAGGCTGGCATCTTCGCACGGTTCACGCACTTCTAAAACGCATTGAGGCCGTTGTTACTTAGGCGATTGCGACAAAATAGAAGCGGCGAGTGTCTGTGTTAGATCGCTGTATTTGTCGCTCTCTAACACCTTTCCGGCTTTTTCCTGCATAGCAGACCCTGTTTGGTTGCCCTTTTGGATTTGGGACAATGCAGAGCCAGCTAATTCCTTCTGAATTTTAGAGGCGTTCGGGTCTTGCAGCAGCTTTGCTGCAATAGAGCCTATGTTTTTGGAAGTTGTTTTGTTATTTGGCATAGCTACGGTTTGTTTAGTACGTTGGAAAAATAATAAGATTAATCTACAAATCAAAGCTAATTTCAAGATTTATAACAGTCTGATATAATACAAGTAAAATATATTTATCTGGATTTGGTTGCTATTCTGGAAATTTCTTACAGACTTTGCGCATAGATGTTTCTTTTTTCATCGGCAACCTATGCGAAACCTTTGCTCTGCGACGCCAGAAATTACCCTGTACGATATTGCCGACTTTAAGCCGGTTTTGTTGCCCAAATTCGCCCTTAACGTCGAATGCGGCAACAGCACAACCGGGTTTGCCAGCCCCGCCGACGATTATATCGAGACCTCGCTCGACCTCAACGAGTTTCACAATATCCGAAAGCACCGCACCTTCTTGGTGGCAGCGGTGGGCGATTCGATGATCGACGCGGGGATCACTGAAAACGACCTGTTGATCGTGGATACCAGCCTCGAATACCGGGAAGGCGATATTGTCATCTGCTGTTTGAACGGCAGCTACAAGGCGAAAATGTTAAAACGCGTGAAGGGCCAACTATACCTTAAATCACGCAATCTGCTGTTTGCCCCTATCGAAATTCAAGAGCATGACGACCTGCGTATTTTCGGGGTTGTAAAGGGCTTGAGCCGCAATTTTCGGCGCGATTGATGGCGTGGTTCGGGTTGTGCGACTGCAACAATTTTTATTGCTCGTGTGAGCGAATCTTTGCCCCTGCCCTGTCCACGGCCCCGGTTGTTGTCCTGAGCAATAACGATGGTTGCATTATTTCACGCAGCCAGGAGGTAAAGGATTTGGGCGTCAAAATGGGAACGCCCGCCCACCTTATCAAAGACCTGATTAAGCAACATGCGATCCAGGTCTATTCATCGAATTACACGCTGTACGGCGACATGTCGGCGCGGGTGATGAACACGCTCAACGAGCTG
This sequence comes from Spirosoma arcticum, assembly GCF_054779955.1. Taxonomy (NCBI): domain Bacteria; kingdom Pseudomonadati; phylum Bacteroidota; class Cytophagia; order Cytophagales; family Cytophagaceae; genus Spirosoma; species Spirosoma arcticum. Next base: position 11,820 of record NZ_BAAGXG010000034.1, on the reverse strand, counting down.
TGCCCGGTGGTGGAAGTGTATTCGATAGACGAGGCATTTTTAGACCTGTCGATTTTTCCGGCGCAGGAGTTAGAGCCATTCGCCCGTCAGGTGCGGAAAACGGTCAGGCAATGGACGAAGATACCCACCTGTATAGGCATCGGCCCCACGAAAACACTGGCTAAGGTTGCCAACAAAATTGCTAAGAAGAACCCCGATCATGACGGGGTTTTTGTCATTACCGACGACGCAGCGCGGCTTGCTGCATTGCAGCAATTTGATATTGGTGATGTGTGGGGCATTGGCCGACAATACGCCGAAATGCTACGCGCCAAGGGCATCGAGACCGCCCAGCAGTTTACGGAACTGTCGGACGATTGGGTAAAGCAGCACATGACCGTCACCGGGTCGCGGCTCTTGCTAGAATTGCGCGGCCAGTCTTGTTTGCCGATGCTGGAACCCCGCACCATCTCAAAAAATATCTGTAGTTCCCGCTCATTCGGCACCCAGCAAACCAGCTGGGAGGCTATCAGCGAAGCGGTCAGCACATTCGCCAACAAGTGCGGGGAAAAGCTGCGCGAGCAAAGAGCCTGTGCGGGTGTGCTGTCTGTTTTTGTGCAGACGAACCAGTTTAGGCCCGACCAAGCGCAATACAGCAAAAGCCAGACGCTGAGCATAGCCACCGCCACCAGCAGCAGTGCGGAGCTTATCAAATATGCCCTTCATGGCCTGAAACAGATCTACTGCTCAGGCTTTGAATACAAGAAAGCCGGGGTGATCGTGACGGGCATCGTTCCAGCGGAGCAAGTTCAGGTTGATATGTTCGACACGACCGACCATGAGAAACAAGGCCAGGTGGCCAGCGTGATGGATCATCTAAACCGACGCTATGGCCGGAACACCATCAGTTTCGCCGTGCAGGGAGCCAACGAAAAGCGACCGTGGCAGACCCGCGCTGATCGACGCAGCCCGGCTTACACAACGCGGTGGGATGAATTACCAAAAATAGAATTAGACGGGTGAGTAAAACAGGGACTAATCAGTATTTGCTACAGTATATGGAATAATACTTTACTTTGTATAAAGTTCAGTATTGAAATAACGACTGAATCATCATCATAGTAATAGGATAACCAATGATTTACACCGTTGGAGGAGTAAAAGGCGGTTGCGGTAAAAGTACCGTCGCGACAAACCTTGCAATTTACCTTGCCCAGCAGGGCCGCGACGTTTTACTGATTGACGCCGACGACCAGGAAACCGCTTATGACTTCACGACCTTACGGGAGGAACGCGAGGGGACGCAAGCAACCTATGCAGTGATGAAACAAACCGGCTCATCCATTCGGCGCGAGGTGCCCAAGTTTAAAGAGAAATTTCAGGACATTGTGATTGATACGGGCGGACGGGACACGGATAGCCAAAGGGCCGCGCTCACTATATCGAATGTTTACCTGGTGCCATTCGTCCCGCGCTCTTTTGATATTTGGACATTGGAGCGCGTTGATAAGCTGATTGACGAAGCGAGATCGGTAAACGAAAGCCTGAAAGCGTTTGTGTTTCTCAACCGGGCCGACGCACGAGGAGACGAAAACAGCGATGCCGCAGAGATGCTTTCGGAAAGCAAACAGGTCGTTTTCATAGATGCCCCATTGGGCTACCGAAAAGCATTTTCGACAGCCGCAGCCAGCGGCTTAGGAGTGATCGAATTGAAAGTTGCTGATGACAAAGCAGCAGTCGAGTTTCGGCACTTGATGGTGAAAATCTCTGATGAACTGAAAAAGAAGTAACGATATGGCAAAGCTCACACGCAGACCCAAAGCGGATGATTCAAGCACGGCGGCAGTCACAGAAAGGCCCGATAAGCACGTTGACCGCCTGGCAGACGCTTTTATCAACAAGGGCGGAAAATCCCTTGTCAGCAGCGCAACCACGCCAGCCACAAGAGGGCGTGTATCGGAACAGTCCGACCCCGAAGCCAAAATAGGAATTACGGTGAAACTCTTGGTGAAAGAGCGCGACGAGATCAACCAGCTACGCAAGGTAAGACCCACCCGCTCCCATGTTTCGTTGCATGACTGGATCATAGAAGCCGTGCAGGAGAAGCTAAAGAAGGAAGGCGCGAAGTATAGCACTCAATACTGAAAATAGTATTGAAGCCAGTATAGAGATAAGTATAAAAACAGGTACAAGTTCTATGAGCGACGCCGAGCATAAAAAGCCATCTCGATACGTTCAAAGCCGCATGCGGCTTGTGATGGAGAGCTTTGAGACACCACGGGAAGAGCGGCAGCATTTGTATATGCCTGTTGCTCTGGCGCATGTATATTTCCCCCGGCGCGACGCGAAACTAACGGCAACCGAAAGTTGGAAGCATACAAGCGGAGATTTCTCGCTTCGGATAAAGCAAATGTCCGTCGAGAATCCGCGCACTGGAGAGGATCAATTTTTGGGCGTTCCTTTCGGCCCCAAAGCCCGTTTGCTGTTAGGTGTTATTAATGCTTTGGCTTTGCAGCAGGGCAGCAACAAAATTGATATTGAGGCCGACACGCTTCCCAAGTTCCTGCAAAAAATGGGACTGACGGACGGAGGGAACCAGATCAACCAAGCCCGTAATCAAATCGCCCGGTTGGCGTCATCTATCATCAGTGTCAGCTACCGCCAGCCTGACGGGAGCAGCTTACAGGCGAATCTGCCCATTGTGAAAGGGTTCGATTTATTTCCGCAATCGCAACCCGGCCAGCTCCTGCTTTGGAAGCGTCATATTCACCTGAGTTTGGACTATTGGGAGGAGCTGCAAAAGCACCCATTGCCCCTTGCGCTCGAGCATCTCCGTATCCTGTCGGGAAACGCCCGCGCCATCGACTTTTACAGCTTTTTGGCGTACCGTTTACACAGCCTGAAAAAGCCACTGTTTTTAACATGGCCGATCATGAAAGAAATTTTTGGTGGCGATATTGACCGGATGGACAATTTCAAAGCGAAGATGCGCCGTACTGCCGAACTCGTCCATATTGCCTACACTGATGCCAAATTCAGCTGCGACGGGCAGGGGTGGACGTTCGAGAAAAGCCCCGCGCCGATCCAAAGGAAACAGCAATTTATCATACCGTAACTTGGTAGGAGGCATGTTGATAAGTGCTGTATAACAGCTACTTGTGAATACTTATCCACCGTAACTTGGTAGGAGCAAGCGGTATTTATCCACCGTAACTTGGTAGGGAAAGCACCGTAACTTGGTAGGACAACCTATTATAGTAACTATTAAATAAAAAAACTTACTATTAATGGTGGCTGGCTTTCGGTGGAAAACTCTAATAACCCGCAAAAATTTTTCTTCTGTGCTAGTGAAAAGAAAAAGGGTGCAGGGTAGGGGGCGGCAAACAAATGAACATATCTCAATGAATACCGAACAGGCCAAACAGCTTTCCTTACCCGATCTACTTTCTAAACTGGGGCACTCTCCCGTGAAGGAACGGAAAGGCGGCTACGAGCTTTGGTATTGCTCCCCGTTTCGGGAGGAAAAAGACCCCTCGTTTCATACCTCGTACATCGGCGGAAAATGGATATGGAAAGACTTTGGTGACATAGGCGGCACGGTGATAGATTTCGCCATGCGCTACCAGCAGCAGACCGGCGGACCAGCCACCATCAAAGACGCGCTGGCGTTTCTAAGCGACCTGTTCCAGCCTGGATTATTCAGCACCCCAACTCCCAGGCCACAGCTCCCGACGAAGCCCACACCCGACCTTTTTTCTTTTCAACAGCAACCCCACCGCGAAGCGGTCGAAAATTTTTCCGAAGATCGTCAGCTCGAATTGATCGACGCGCAGCCGTTGCGCCATTTCGTGATTCTCAAATACCTGACCGAAGAACGCCACATTCCGGCAGAGTTGGCGCAACGGTACTTGCGCCTGGTGCGCTACCGGAACAACGGCAGGGAGTATTTCGCCTTTGGCATGGAGAACCAAGCCGGAGGGTACGAGATTCGGGCGGCATCGAGTAAGCACAATTTCAAATCGGCCCTGGTCGCCCGCGACATCACTGTCATTCCTGGCACCGCAGCCGGGCGCAGCACGGCGCACGTTTTCGAGGGCATGACCGATTTTCTCTCCTTCCTGATCCTGAACGGGGTGCAGGAATCCCCCGACGATTGCATCATCATGCACTCGCTTTCTTCGTTTCACCGAGCCGTGGCCCACATCCGTAGCCAGGATTACCAGATTGTAAAAACGTATTTGGACAACAACACAGCGGGTCAGAAATGCACGGAGAGGTATCAAGCCGAGCTGCCTGGTAGGGTAGTACACCAGAGTGCGACCTTTGCGCCCTACACTGATCTAAATGATGCCCTACGGGCTTATTCGACCCAAAGAAAGAGATAAGGTCTGATGCCTGGCCAAATAAATTGCTTACTTGAACTGTAAATCGCTCAATATCTCCATCATTCCTTCCGACTGGTTAGGTCCATTCTCTTGCAGGGCGAAGCCGACGAGCAGGCTACAATATCCGTATATGGTTTCGATAAAATCTTCTTGGTATTTTACGTTTGTCCCACGGACAAGTTCCCCATCGAGGAACGCTTCGATATTCACCCATTCCACCGCTGAGGGTATGCCGAACAGATGATCTGTCGCTTTAGGGTTGTTCGAATCATTATAGCCGTTGGCTGTCACAACAACGCAGCACTCGTGCCCTTCTATTTGAAACCGTCGTTCCATAAACTTGCGGAAGAATGTCGAAGATACATCAATCTTAGTGAAACGTCTTTGCTGTAACCAATAAAACCGTCATCAAACTTTCGCATGTAAGGCAGCAGCTTCATGGTATAATCGAAGCATGACAAACCAGGCCGAAACCGCACAGATCGTTTCGTTCCCCTTTCAGGTGCGCGACGACGACACGCCCATCAGCGAATTGAGCGAAGCCGAGGCCGTATGGGTGGCCAGGAAAGAGGCCGCGTGGCTGCTTAACCAGGTTGCCACGGGCCAGGTGGCTGAAATACCGGACTCATCTCGCCAAAGCATCCGTTTAATAAATTCGTTCTGCGCAAAGTACGGATACCCGCTGATTGACTGTGATTTGTAGGGATTAGTAACCAATTTTAGGCAGGCAAACGCTTTCCTGAAATGGCATCCAAACGAATCGAAGAGCTGATGCAAAATGCGTCGGCCAAAGAGCAAGCCGCATTCAAAGAATCAGTGCAGACGTTGAAAGATAACAACGTGCAATTGAAGGCCGACAGCTACGGCCCCCAGACCCCACCCCGACAAGCCGAGCAGGCCCGCACGAGCGAACCCAAGCTAAACGAGACTGTGTTTCCCGACCAGCAGAAGCCGGAGCAGCCGCAGCGGGGAGCGCAGAAGATCGACCAGGCCAAAAGCGAGACACGAGACAAAACCGCAGAGCCGAGCCAGGCGCAGGAGAAAACCGGACCCGCCAAAGAGCCGGAAAGATAAAACCAAATTCGCCACACCCTTTTCACTATGAACAATCTTCGACAAATCGCTTGCCTGCTGGCTTGCGTGGCCTGGGCCTGTGCCTGCCAATCCACCGATAAAGCCGCATCCGATGCTGCGGAAGTCGCAAAAGGGGGCATGGACACAACGCTGTTTCTTTCTCAACTAAGAGAAATTCACGCTATAGCCAACGCCCCCACAAAGGACACCATAGCCAGAAGTGAGCGTGCTCTGGCAAAAATCCGGGAGTTCAACAAAACTTATCCCGCCTGGGAGCCGATCTCTCGTGATTCGATGGAAAAAACCATACTAAAATCGCCCCCGAAGGGTGCAGGAATAGCCGAGCGCGCAGGCTACCTTGGGCAACAAGTATACACCCGTCCGGCTGTCAATAAATACAAAGTTCCCTTTGAGTATCACACGGGGTTTGAAGAACTCATACCGCATGTTTATTTTCCGGTGGACAAGAAAGCACTCATTCATGCCGCCTATTACCGTGATACTTTTGGCGACCCTGTAGCCGTGATGGTGATTGATCGGGGCTATTTAGGTGGTTTTGCAGCGCGTGCGCATTGGTTTTATCTTCAGAATGGCTTCATTGGCGCCGACAAAAGCATGTTTTATTTTGGAGAAGAAGGGAACCCCATCGCGGCATTCGACGGCATGTATTACTGGGCGGGTTGGCACTACGACATGAATAAAAGCTATCGAAGTAAGGCAAAGGGCATTTGGGTTGGTGATAATCGGCTCACCTTACAGACCTATTGGAAAGGCCGTTGGCAAATCGTGCTCGAGCGATCTGATAATTTGGGAGACCTAAGAATTGTAGATACCACATGGGCTAAAACAGTCCGTTGATACAGGCCATCAAGGCGACGCATCAATCTTGATCTAATTTGTCAAACGGGCTGGAAATCGCCAGGCCGGAAATGATGGGTTGCCCCGCATCCGGTTCCACATCGTGGCCAGGGTGAAATTCTCGCAGCTCCTTGACCTTTTCCCGCAGCAAGGATTGCTCGATCTTGTCCAGCCCTTTGCCCGTCAGGGTGAAAACGTGCGTCGTGGTTTGAATAGAGAGCGTTTCAGGGGGCGTGTAGAACCATCCGAGTAGGTAGGCATAGCCGCACCCGTAGATATGCCCTCTCCGGTCGATTATGCGAAACCTGGGGGCACTCCCCCGCTTCTCCCTATACTGCACCAGAGCGCGGTATCGCCCATCCTCGTTTTCGTCGGTCTCGTCGGGTTCAGCATTTGGAGCTGGTTTCACCAAGGCCGGGTAAGGCTGTTTGGTGTATTTTTTTAGGATCTCGTCTTTAGCGGTCGATGCCGCCCCGGTCTCGTTCGTCATTGCCGTACCAATCTTTGTGGTTATTTTCTCCATATGCGGCCTCGTAATATTTGTACGCGACATCATCGCGCACCGCGTCCACGGCGCGGCTCGTATGGTAGCTGATTTGATGCGTCAGGCTGTGGCCAGCATAGGACGCTTGCGCGTTGTTCTGGTGGGCGACCTGGCGCACCTCTTTTCCCCATTCGGTCTCGTAACCGCGTTTTTCCAGATTGGTGACTTTCGGCCCGATCTTAGGTTGCGGCTGCCGCTCGATGCCTTTGTCTCTCAGGCTTCGTAGATCAAAATGAACCTTGGATTCGGCTTTCTCGGAAGCGTCGTTTAGAATGCTTTCGTAGGAATGCCGCATCTCCTGAAGGCAGCGTTTGCTATCAAGCAAACCATCTCTATAGCCGTTCAGCTTTTTGCCGAATTTGCCATCTTCAACGGGTCGCATGGTGTACATGATATGGGCGTGCGGGTTGCGGTCACCGTCGGAGGCTTCGGGGCTGTGAATGGCAAAATCAGCCACCAGCCCTTTGCTCGTCAGGTTCTCTTTTACAAATTCCCGCACCACTTCTTTGTGTTGCTCCAGGTCCAAATTCCGGGGCAGCGTCAGGATGATTTCTTTGGCTAATTGGGCATCTTTTCTCTTCTCACCCGCTTCTACCCCATTCCATAATTGTTGCCGGTCCTTCATCCATTCGGGCGCACTGTCGGGCGTGAGGATCTCCGAATGCAGGACGTTTTCTTTTCGGGTGAAGTCATGCGTTTTTTCATATCGGTCGTCTTTTAATATTTCCCCGGACCGATACGAAGCACAGGCCACCACCGAGCGAGCAGTAACAACGGACCCGGAGCGGTAGGCCGAAGCCCCGACCGACGAGCGGCCCCCTGATCGGCTGATGGTGCTTATGTGCAAATTGGCGTGCATGCGTAGGGCAGTTTGTAAGTGCGCGTATAAGTGTTGCTTCGCAACACTGCGAAAGGGAAGCCCGAAACCAAGTTAAGGGGTCTGATGACCAAGCCCAAAACTTTAATCAGAAATATATTATTCGGTAAACGACTTTTAAGAATAGCCTGGTAATTTTCCTAAAATATCGTTCACGCATATTAGCGTTTGAACCTTCCACACCTTGAATTTTACCAATCTCGATGAAGTGATCTATCGCTTCACCAACGGCGACGGTTCGGGTCGAACTGACGCTTTCACGATCCGCCAGGCGTGCGAAGGCGTGCAGATTTTTGGCGGCATCGGATCGGGCAAAACCAGCGGCAGCGGGGCCGCACTTGCCAAGGCTTACTTGCGGGCCAATTTCGGTGGCCTGGTGCTGTGCGCCAAGAAAGACGAGCTGGCCACCTGGCAGCGATACGCCGAGGAGACCGGGCGCAGCGATAGCGTTCTGATATTCGACGCCAGCGGAGATTACCGCTTTCCCTTTCTCCAATACGAGGTCAACCGCGAGGGCGAGGGGGCCGGATATACCGAAAACCTGGTCCGGCTTTTCATGACGGTATACGAGGCCGTAAGCCGCAGCAGCGGCAGCGGGGCCGATCCGTATTGGTCGGGGGCCATGCAGCAGCTCATGCGGAACGCCATCGACCTTTGCTTGATTGCCCGCGGCACCGTGTCCGTACCGCTCATGCACGAGATCGTCAGATCCGCCCCGCAGAGTGCCGAAGAACGCAACAGCCCCGAATGGTGGGAAAAGAGCTTGTGCGCTCAATTACTGGCCGAATGCCAGACCAAAACGCTCGACAAGTGGACTGATTACGATTTGGAAACCACCGCCGGATATTGGCTCGATGAATACCCCAGCATCAGCAGCCGCACTCGGTCGGGCATCGTCTCGATGTTCACCACGACGACCGATAATTTTTTGCGCCGACCGTTCCGCATGTTGTTTTCGGAGCCACCCGACGACCCCAACAAAATAGCTTACCCAGAGCTAACCCATGACGGCGTGGTGATCGTGATGAATCTCCCCGTGAAAGAGTTCGGTCAGGCCGGCAGAGCCGCCCAGGTGGTATATAAATACATCTGGCAGCAAGCCGCCGAACGGCGCGATGTGAAGGAGAGCCCCAGGCCGGTTTTTCTATGGGTCGATGAAGCGCAGAATTTCGCCACCGAATACGACATGCAGTTTCAGGCGACCGCTCGCAGCTCGCGGGCCTGCACGGTGTATTTGACGCAGAACTTACCCAACTACTTTGCCGAGATGGGCGGGGAGGGGAGCCGCCACCGGGTCAATTCCTTAGTGGGCAACCTTCAAACGAAAATCTGGCACGCCAACAGCGATCCGGAGACGAACAACCATGCCGCCGACGTGATCGGCAAGAGCTGGCATATCCGGCAAGGGCAATCGCAATCAGTCGGCGGGCAATCGCTCAACATTGGCGAGTCTCAGCAGGAAAGTTTTGATTACGACGTAGCCCCGCAGGTTTTTACCCGGCTCTTGAAAGGCGGGCCGGAAAACGGGCATACCGTAATGAGCGTGATTTTTCAAAATGGCCGCACTTGGTCGAACAAGCGAACATACCTGATATCCACTTTTAACCAGTTAAAACCATGAGAAACCAGCCGCGAGACGTAACCGGAGGGGAACAAGCATGGGGCGGGATGATACCCGGCCTCGGATTGATGAACTATGTTTTGGGGCTGCTGACCGTGCCGGTCGAAGTGTTTTTGCGTCGTGATTTCGGGGAGCGGTATTTTTCTCGGATGAATTTCATCGGTGGGCTGATTATCCTAATCCTGTGGTCGCTGGTATCGAAAATATTCGGGCTGATAAATATGTTCAACCCGCTTGCCTGGCTGCTCAACCGGGGCGGCTCGTCCGACACTGCCAGCGGCATGAGTGGCGTCATCAAATGGTACATCATTTTTAGCATCGGCCATTTTGTGTTCATGTGGTGGAAAGACACGATGGGAAACCCTGTGCATTCCTATTCGTCGGGCCGCTCCTGGTTGCTGCCCATCGGCAGGGGATTGATGTTTGTCTTGAACCTGGTGCTGGATATGATCGTGAAAGTGATTTTTGAGATCACACCCGGCGCCGACAAAGAGCGATTGCCGAGCATTCTGCCCGTGCTGCGCGACCCGGACACGTTCACGGAACGATTCGTTGAGCCGTTCGCGGTGTTCATTTGGGCATTTTTATGCTTTTCGTTTGGGCAATATACAATGGCCTGGTGGTTGATATTTTCGGTCATGGCCCTGAATCTCTATACCGGGATGCGCCATCAAGCCGAGCGGGGCGTTTTCCTCGATTACCGCGATCAGATGATCGACGCGCGGTTTTACCGCATGTTTCTTTCGGGCGAGTCCAAAAAAGGGTCGAGTTCAGGCGCGAAAGAAAAGATGGTGCAGGAGACGGCGCGGGAGGTGGAGAAGAACCCCGATGTGCTGCCGATCATCGAGGCCCAGAACCCCAGCTTAGCCCGCGCCATCGAGCGCATTAGCCCGAAGCTGAAAGCGATAGCAAAACAGGATACGGGAGAAGGAGACGCACAAATGGCTGTATAAGGCCAGCCCCGCTTTGCACGACTATTTCAATGGGGGTGCTATCGAGTACAGGGCGTTATCTGGCGAAGAGACATTACATACGTGTCAGTTTTGCCGGATAACGCTATCTTGCAGTAATCAAAACGAGCACCCCACATTGAAAGTCTGAACTTTCAGAGGACAGCATGGAAGAAAAAAACTCAATCATACTGGCCATCTATGGTCACTTAGTTAATCAAATAGAGAACCGTAGGATTCCATTTACGACTCGCCCTAAAGGCTCGACTCAAGATGACCCCTTCGACGAATGGGTTCGGGAACAGATCGGAGAAGTTTTTCCTCAGTATAACATTGTGCCCACTGGCCCCTTAATGACCCCTGATATTATCATTCATGATCCTAAGACAAATTTGTTTTTGAGTATTGAAGTTAAAAAGCTCATGCAGAAGGCAAGTGGCGCTGATTCTCGTGGTCTGACGCTTGATTACAATAGCTGTTTGCCTTGCGGTTCAGCGCTTATAAAAGTCGATAAAGAAACGGTCGTTATACCCTGCTTCTATTTTTTCGCTCTCTTGAGTCCAGACAGTGACGAAATTGTTGGATCGGTGTTCATGGATGGCGATTTCTTAAATTATGATTTCAATCTTCATAAAGAAGCGAAATATGCCAATGTGAGTGAGTACCGTCACGGGCCATATGGAGAAGGATCAGTACGAAACCGAAAGATGTACACTTATCCCAATCCCCTTAATTCAAAGATCAAATTCTTAAGCCAGAGGCATACATTAGTTGTGAAAAAACCTGATTTTGAGACTTTTCCAATCGCCGGACAAGCAACAGATGTGGTTATCCGAGATGATATTTACGGAAATTCGTTTCATTACTTAGTCGTTGATGGCTTGGCCGAGTCAGACGCTGTTCCCCAGCTCGCAAACCTACCCCACCACACAGATATTTTTAAGGCTTGTAAGGATCGAGTTCAAAAAGATCGAGTCGCTTCAATTCCTCACTTGTTGAGCAAAAAAAAGTGATGAGAGCATTAGAGAGAAACTTTCCTTTCGAGGAGCTCGATCCGGTAGCTGAAAAAGAAAGCTATCGAAAGGAAGTGAACCGCCCGATTTACCACACGCACAAATGGTGGGCGCAGCGGTTAGGCTCTGTTTTTAGAGCTTTGACATTGGGAACGGTCTTGGACGAGACCAACGAGATCTGGGGTGAGTTTTACAATAAGCATAATTTGCATGACGCCATCATTTTAGACCCCTTCATGGGCAGCGGCACCACGATTGGTGAAGCTATCAAATTGGGGTGCAAAGCTGTCGGATGCGACATTAATCCAGTTAGTAGCTTCATTGTTGGCCAAGCTTTTAGACACATCCCTGCTGTCAAACTTTTGGAAGCGTTCAACGAAATTGAACGCAAAGTAAAACGCAAAATAAATTTCTATTATACAAAACAGCATCCGCGCACAGGTGAGCAGTGCCAGGTGCTCTATTACTTCTGGGTAAAGGTTGTTGCATTACCCAACGGCACAGAGGTTCCGCTTTTTT
>NZ_BAAGXG010000033.1:0-24069 GCF_054779955.1 Spirosoma arcticum | reverse complement strand
AGCCAGGTAAATATAGGCTCAAACGGTGGTTTACTGTTCTCATGCGTTTTTCTGGGTTCGTTCGCCCGCGAACTCGGTGGCGGTTGGGCTGAAAACGTTAACCTTGCGGCCTGCGGCCTGTCGCACGAGACCCAACCCACGCGGAGCGAGCCACGAACACGCTTCCGATTTATACGCCAAAGCGCAATTATGTTCTCACGGCTTCGCGGATTTGATCAAACAAGAACTTCTTTCCTTTTCGTGACGAAGGGTGATAGGAGTTGATAACTTTTCTGTCTTGCCATGTGCCGAGGCTATAATGATTGGTCGGAACTCGTTCCATCGACACCTCTAATAGTTTGCTCACATAGAAGTCATGACGAAAACAGCAAATAATCAGATCGGGGTCAACGGCAGTAATTTGTTGCTGAAGTAAATCTCGACTTGCTTCGATATAACTCAATATGGTATTTGGATTGGAAGAGGAGCCGCCACCTGTTTTTTTAACATTGATGAATGCAATCGATCTAAGAGCATTCATTTTCTGTTCCCAGCTTATTTCTTCGTAGGGAGTTCTAAAGTCATCAGCGACACCGAAAGACCATTCACTTATTCTATGCGAAAATGTATAGTTAAGATGATTATCCCACCAATATCTATAATCGCCCTCATACCCATTAGGATATTTGAGTTTGTTGATAAAATTATGTTCTTTGGCAATTAACAGAATTTTGCGTTTTTGACTGTTGTACAATTCGGTATTTATGATGCCGTCCTTGATGATAAAATTTTCACTTTCAGTTAAACGGCTTGCCCTGTAAAGTGCTTGAAAGTCGAGAAATATTGAATCGTTGTTCATAATTGGACAAACTGTTTTCAAGAGTAAAGCTCTTCAAGCAAATGCCTTCGATAACACATTCTATACCGAGCGCGAGGATAACTAACGCACGTTCCAAACTTTTCTACCGAACGCGAAGCCGAAACCCCGGCTGACAGGACGCGCTGCCTGTCGCTAGAGAGCCGCCCCGCAAACCTAAACTCACCTTGTCAAGATGTTGGCTTGTCAACCGCAACCCGCCGAACAAACCAAAAAGCTGCCCTGTCGAGACGTGCGGCCTGTCGCCAGAGACGCTGAAATGGAAGCTAAAAGCCTAACCTCTGAGACGTACTTTCTGTCGCCAAGACGCTGGCAAACAAGTACTTGATGAACCGACACCCAACGCCCCCATGTGTTGATGACGAGCGTAGCGAGACATTTACACACATGGACGGTTGGGCTGTTCGCCTGACTTCGCGGCCTGCTGCCTGTCACCGGAAAGCTGATTCACGCAGATTCAGGGCCGTATTGGTGCTTGTACTTAGGTCTATAAAAAGTGATTCCCTCCACAAAATCAAAATCTTTTTTGTTGAAGGTGAACAACTCAACCGGATACGTTAGCGCGGTTGCTGCGATAATCATATCGGCTATGCCCGGTCGTTTTCCATAATGCTCCCAAGTCAGATTGAGTAGTCGGCGCGAGATTTCAGCGTCCAAACCAATCACGTTAAACTTGTTGATGGTTTCGACTGTCCTGCGTTTTTCGCTACGTTTCATGCCTACATACATTTCCGCTTCCGAAATCACACTCAGATAAAGACGGTCAAAACCAAGCTCATCTAATTCCTGAACCATTACCGGCACTCCTCGGAAATAGTCAAACAATACATTAGAATCGCATAGGACTATCTTCTTTTTGGCCATGCTTTCGCCCGAATTGATGCCATTGTGCGTTCATCATTAGCCCAAATACCACCAAAAGCGGCTGGAGTCTCGCCAGATTTAGCGTTACTCTTGCGTAGGAGTGGAATGTTGACCTCGGGTTCTGGCTCGGTTTGAATACCGTTTTCAATCAACAATTTTATGGCTTTGGCGTAATCCTTATCGTTGACAGTTAGTGTTTTCATTGCCTTGGAGCGTGTAACACAATATTACAACAACTTGGGTATTAATTTGGCTTGCTACTGAGAGCTTTTGCCCAAACCTTGACTGTCGGGGCGTTTACCCTGTCGCGCGAACGCTGAAATGCAAACCAAAACGCTGACTTTCAGGGCGTTTGGCTTGTCAGCCGCAACCCGCCGAACGAGCAAAAAGCCTAACCTCTGCGGCCTGCAACCTGTCGCCCGCGACCCGCCGAACAAGCACTTGTTGAATGGAACACCCAACCGGGCAGGGGTTGATGGCGACGCAGGAGCCTTTACACCCCTGCCCGGTTGGGCTGTCCACGTCGCATACCGGCGTGTCGTCCGTAACCTGCCCAAGTAGCTCCTAAAACGAGTTAAATCTTTTGTTGATGTTGCGTTACTAACTGTTCATATTCTTCTTTTGACTTAGATGTCAAGTGCCAAAAGCCACATCGGCTACACTCATATGATCGAACAGGTAATGTGACCGCATTTGAAAACGCTTGAATTTTATGCAATGCACTGTTAGCCTCCTGTTTGTCTATGTATGTGATCTTTGAGCAGGGCCAGTCAAGTCGGGGAGCTTCAGTTCGGCCTTCTAACCGAGCGTAGATACGTTCGAGGTTATCTTCCACGTAAACAACTAAGTCACGGTCCCATTCAAGATTATTAGGTCGATAATTTTTGTACTGGTTTAAAAGATAATCCGCTGGCACCCGACAGAGTGCAGTGAATTTATAGCGGCCTTTCGCTAAAATTGTCTCGTCGGTGTACATTCTCTTATAAAAGTAGTTGTAAACACTAAGCTTCTTGCCCGGTCATCTGTCACGAAGATGAATGCTTGTTAAGCTGTTTGATACATTTACACCAGTTATCCGCTTCAAAAGGTAAAAGGCTTATTCTATATATAAATTTGGTTCATTAGCGGAACCGCTCTGATGTACCTGCTTTAAAATTAAACAGGTCCTTCATATCGGCAGTATATCACATTAGTACTAAAAGGAAGATTTATGCTCACGTTTACGCGTACAAGGTCGCCGTTCTGAATAACATCTGCTGAGTACTTGACTTCACTTTTGGGCAACTCAAAATAGACGTTACAAATATTTATTCTAAGCCCTTCATCAAAGACGAGAATCTCAAATGGGGATCTACCAAAGGTAAAACCTTCCCTAATTTGATACGTTGGACCAGAATAGAAATAGATAAACAAACTTTCAGGTGAAACGGATAACCGGTATAAGTGTTGACCAAATTTTGCCATTAAAATACGATTTAGAGTAATCAACCCTGAATACTTATGCCCGGCACCTGTCATATACGACCAACTAAGACGTTCAACTTGTCATACGCAACCCGCCGAACGAGCAAAAGCTTGACCTTTGGGACGCGCTGCCTGTCGACCGAAACCCGCCTTGCCAGCTAATTTATGGACTATCACCCAACACCCACAGGTGTTGATGGTGAGCAAGATACTTGAAAAAACGGACGTACTTGCACCTTTACACACCTGTTTGAGTTGGGATGAGACTCATCTTCGGGGCGAGCAACCTGTCGCCAGAAAAGCCGCCCACGCGGAGCGCACACAACGTACGGTCCAAACTTTTTGTACCGAGCGCGAAGCCCAACAACGCACTTCCAAACCTTTGTACCGAGCCTTGTCAAAACCCGCCTGTCGGGACGTGCGACCTGTCGCCAAGAACGCTGAACTATAAACCTAAACCTGCCTGTCGGGGCGGTTGGCTTGTCAGCCGCAACCCCAAAATGGAAGCCTAAACCTGCCTTACCGGGGCGTTCAACTTGTCGCCGAGACGCTGGCACTCACGCACTTTATGGACCCGCACCCAACATAGATATGTACGCTAAGTCGCGGAACTATATTTAGTTGACTATCAGGCAGATATGGTCCCGCAATATAGAAAATTAATCACGGCTTCTTGCGCTTCAGTGCCAGATCGTGAGCCGTGTCGTAATAGGAGCGCAGGTTGCTCCAGTCGAAAACTTCGGCGATGCTCTCCACGCGGTTACGCTGCTGGATTCGGTCGCGCTGGGCCATTTTAACGAACCGGAACAGCACATCGGTTAACTGGTTAGTGGCTTCCTCGAAGTTCTGCGTCCGGCGGTTGATGACGTATATACCCCGGCTTTCAAAGTCACGCATGATTTGCATGATGAAATCACCAAAGCCTGACTGATCGCTGGTGACGGTCGGGATTCCCCGCACAATGCACTCCAGCGGGGTGTAGCCCCACGGCTCGTAGTAGCTCGGAAACACGCCGAGGTGGCAACCCCGCACAAACTGGCTGTAATCCAACCCAAAGAGCGGGTTGGTTGAGGCAATGAAATCGGGGTGATAAACGATCTTGACGCGGTCGAACTCGTTGTTGACTAAGTTAGCTTGCCGGATAAAGCGCGTCATATCGTCCTCCTGCACCAGATTGTGGGTCACGAAGGGGGGCAGGCGCTTGGTTTTCCAGCTTTGCACCGTTCGCCGGAGCCGGAGCCGCCAGTATTCGTCCACAAAATTATTCAGGTCGGGTAGGGCAATGCCCTGGTCGGACGCAGCCGCCTGAAAGAGCCGCTCGCCAACCTGCTTCTCAATGTTCTCGCACGTCTCCTGAATTTCGTCGAGCAGCGCCCGCGAATGCAGCACGTCGGCGTTCATGGAGGTGTAAGGCTGCTTGGTGACCATAAACATCACAACTGTCATGTCCATTTTGGCGTCGCGCATCCGTTGATTGAGCTGGGCGAGGGCCGCCAGGGTAAGGTCATACCCTTTGTTGGAGAACTCGAATCGGCCCGACGTGAAGAGGTACAGCGTTTTTTCCAGATCGAATGAATAACTCTGAAAAAAGTGACCCATCACAAACTCGTGGATCTTTTGCTTGTACTGAACGTGCAGATTCTGAAATTCGTGAACGGCCGCAAACCGGGTAATATTCAGACCGTTCGGTAAGACAAGGTCAGGATTTCGACCCAAAAAAACCTCGCACTCACGGGCCGTTACGTCGCTGACGGTGGTGAATACGTGGGATTGCAGGGCGGCCAGTCGTTCGATAGTCGCCTGAGTTTCAATGCCGTAATGCTGGGCTTCGCGTTTCCAGTCGAAGAAGGGGAGCTTGCCGTAGAAGCCGGGTTCGTTCTGCGCCAGATACCGGCCGAGCATGGTGGCGTGGGTGGTGAAAATGGTGGCGGCTTTGACGTTATCCCGGCGCAAATCGGGCAGGCCCGTGCTGGCCATCCACTCGTGGAAATGAACCACAAAGTCGACCCGTTTGGCGTGGTCTCCGGCAAGCAGAGTCACAAACTGCCGGACCATCTCGCCGAACGCAATTGTTTGATTAACAAGTTCTTCGACGTTCAGAGTCGAGAGTTGGTGATTTTGCCAAAGCAGCCCTTTCGTCTGGTTGAGCTGATCGGTGGTGAAACTGGCAATGTCGAACAGCACCACCCGTGGCCTGCCCGTTACGAGCCAGTAGCCGTATTCAACGCCGTACCCCAACTGCCGCATTTTTCGGACGGTCTGCCCGATTTCGGTTTCGTCGGATTCGGTAATTGGCTCAAATTCGGCAGCCGCCCGTTGCGGAAAATAAGGGCCGAGGGCTACGTAGTTATCGTCCCACTTCTCGACCATGGCCGGGACTTTCGACCGAATCACCGTGTAGATGCCTCCAACCTGGTTGCACACCTCCCAGGCGACTTCGAGCAGTAACTTTCGCTTTGACGTTGAGAATATCGATTCCAAGGTTGTGTATGGGTTTTGTGGTACGTGCGTGGCTGGTCCTGACGGCTCCCATCAGCCGCTGTTGCGTTGACTGGAAAACAGGGCCAAACTACGTATCACAAACCACAAACCCCAAACTATTTACCCAGAAAAGATTTGGCTTCCCGCACATCAGTTTGGCCACCGCGCGAAATTGTGTAGCTGAATCCTGGCTGAATGCTATAGGCACCCACCTCGCCCTGCCGGTTTGTGGCCAGAAAACCAACCTGAACCTCTTTGTATTCCTGCTTTTTGACAATGCGCGTGGCCGCTTCTTCGCAGGCTTGCTGGGGCGTGCGGCCCTGTCGCATCAACTCCACTACCAGAAACGAGCCGCAGGTACGCATGACCAACTCGCCCAAACCCGTGGCGCAGGCCCCGCCAATTTCATTGTCGACAAACAGCCCGGCTCCAATGATGGGTGAGTCGCCCACGCGCCCGTGCATTTTGTAGGCCAGCCCGCTGGTGGTGCAGGCCCCCGACAGGTTCCCCTGCTTATCAATCGCCAGCATACCAATGGTGTCGTGCCGTTCGATATTGATAACCGGTTTATACTTAGCCGTTTTGAGCCACTCGCGCCAGGCGGCTTCCGACGATTTGGTCAATAAATTCTCTTTCTTAAACCCCTGCGAGAGGGCAAACGCCAGCGCTCCTTCGCCACTCAGCATAACGTGGGGTGTTTTCTCAAGCACGGCCCGTGCCACCGAAATCGGGTGCATTATCTGCTCCAGAAACGTAACCGACCCGGCATTCCCTTTCTCGTCCATAATGCAGGCGTCGAGCGTTACGCGGCCGTCACGGTCGGGCAGCCCTCCGTAGCCAACGCTCGTATCGTTCGGGTCGGCTTCGGGCACACGAACGCCCGCTTCGACAATATCCAGTGCCCGGCCACCCCGGTCAAGCACGGACTGAGCGGCTGCGTGCGCTTTGGGCTGTTTCCAGGTTGAAAGGACGAGTGGAGAAGGAACCAGAGGGTCAGTTTTGGTAGTAAAGGCCAGCGAGGGGAACAGACCAGACAGCGAACTAAGGGTTAGAAAACGGCGACGGTTTAGCATGTATGTGATGGCAACTGGTTGATTAAGCGAATGTAAGCGTTTATCTTACAGCCTATATGCGCAAATCGCTGCCCACGCTGTTTTTATTCCTGTTCGTGTCATCACCAGCCGTTTGCCAATCCCGCTTTCGGCTGGCGGGTCATGTGCGTAATGACCAGACTGACGCGCCCGTGGTCAATGCATCGGTATTGCTGTTAGACGTTGGGCTGGGTACGGTGACTGATTCGGCGGGATACTTCTCGGTGCCGCTGCCGAAAGGGGTTCAGACGGTGCAGGTGTCGCACCAGAGTTTTGAGACGATGCAACGCACCATTACGGCCCGCGCCGATGTTTCGCTGTCATTTCGACTGACCGAGCGCGTCACGCTCCTGCGCGAAACGGTTGTGACGGCTAATCAACCCGGTCAGGCCGTACGGGGCAATGCCGTGGGTGTAACGACGCTCTCAGCCCGAACGCTGAAGCAATTGCCCACGCTGCTGGGTGAGGTAGACGTGATGCGGACGGTTCAGTTTCTGCCCGGTGTGAGCAGCGTGGGCGAGGCTTCGACGGGTTTCAACGTGCGGGGTGGCAACGCCGATCAGAACCTGATTCTGCTGGACGATGCGCCCCTGTTCAATGCCTCGCACCTGCTGGGATTCATGTCGGTCTTTAACCCCGACGTCGTGCAGGACATGAGTTTTTACCGGGGCAGCGTCCCCGCTAATTACGGCGGGCGGGCGGCTTCGGTGCTGCAAACCCGCCTGAAAGAAGCCAAAGCCACGCGGTTCGGTGTGTCGGGTGGGTTGGGGTTGATTAGCAGTCGTCTGAAAATTGACGCACCGTTGATTAAGAACAAACTGGCGTTTTACGCGGCCGGTCGCATTGCTTACGCCGATCAACTGCTGCGGCTGTTTCCCATCCGGGCACTTACCGGCGTCAAGGCTGGATTTACGGATGCCGTGTTGCGGGCCGATTATTTCCCTAACGCTAAAAACAAACTGTCACTGACGGTCTTCCACAGCGCCGACCGGTTTCGGCTCCCCGGCGATTCGTTGCGGCAGGTCGAATTAGACGGGTCACGGTTGGAGTTTGGTTGGAAGAGCCGGATCGTTACACTGGGCTGGTCGCGCTACCTGTCGGCCCGCTGGCAGATGCAGACGACCGGCGTCTGGAGCCGTTACCGGTCAACGATCAGCACGCCCGATTCGGCACGGGCATACCAGCTTAGGTCGGGTATCGACTACCAACAAATCAAAACGAACCTGACTTACGTAAATGTCTCGCGCTTTCAGGCCGAGGTTGGGCTAAGCGGCATTCTCTACGATGTCACGGCCGGGCGGTTGGAGCCAAACCACCCGAGTTCGCAGGTCAATCCGGTGCGGTTGCCCGACGAACGGGCCATTGAAACGGGTTTGTACGCCCAGGCTGACTGGACCTTCTCGAAACGATTTTCGGTGCAGGCAGGGTTGCGGTACTCCTGGTTCGGGCGGTTGGGCGCGGCTACGACCTACACCTACCGCGTTGGTGTCCCGCCTTCGCCCGAAACCATTACTGATTCCGTGCTAACCGGGGCCGGGCGGCTGGCACAGACCTACGGCGGGCTGGAGCCACGTCTGTCGGTGCGTTTCGCGCTCAGTGACCGGGCGTCGGTCAAGGTTGGTCTGAGTCGCATGATTCAATACCTGCAACAACTGTCCAATACAACGGCTGCGCTGCCCGCCGACCGCTGGCAGGTGGCCGGTCCGTACCTGAAACCACAGGTGGCCGATCAGGTGTCGTTAGGCTATTTTCAGAACCTCAGGAACGACGCGGTCGAACTATCGGTCGAGGTGTTCTACAAACGACTCAAAAATGTGAATGACTTCAAAGGCGGCACCACGCTTTTGCTGAACCGCTACCCTGAAACGGCGGTGTTGCAGGGTGACGGGGTTGCGCGGGGACTAGAAGTATACATTCGTAAAAACGCTGGATTGTTCACCGGCTGGATCAGCTATACGTATTCGCAGACGCGGTTTCTGATCGACAGTCCGTTTGCCGACGCTGCTGTCAACAGTGGTCGGTATTACCCGGCTCCGTACGACAAGCCGCACATCCTGAACGCTATCCTGAATTACAAACTGACCAGCCGCGTCAGCGTGTCAGCAAACGGGGTGTACGCGTCCGGGCGGCCCGTTACCTATCCGACTGCCAAAATTTACGTGGGAAACCGCATCGTACCGTACTTCACCGACCGCAACCAGAGCCGCCTGCCCGATTACATCCGCTGCGATCTCGGCCTGACAATAAACGGCTTGCGCGACAGCGGCCGACCGGACAGAAAACGCCGGTTTGAGAGTGACTGGAGTCTGTCGCTATACAACGTGCTGGGCCGTCGGAATGCCTATTCGGTGTATGTGCAAACGCCCAAACTCTACGCTGAATACTACAACCGGGTGGACGCCTACAAACTGTCGGTGCTGGGATCGGTGATTCCGTCGATTAGCTATAATTTTAGATTCTGATGCTTATCCGAACGGTTGCTATCTGCTTGCTTTTGTTGACGATGCTGTCATCTTGCATCGACCCATATGACCCACAATTAATTGGTGGGGAGCGGTATTTGGTATTCGACGGCGTACTGACTGATGCGCCCGGACCGTGCCGTTTTTTGCTGTCACAATCAGCGGGATACAACAATGACGAGAGCGCATTCGATGAGCGCATTACAGGGGCGATCCTCTCCGTCACCGACGATAAAGCAACTCTTACGCGCTTTGTGGAAGAAGGCCGGGGTTACTACGTGTCGCCCGTCGGTTTTCGGGGCGAGGTCGGTCGGCGTTACGCGCTGACCATTCGCTACCAAGGGCAAACGTATCGCTCTGAGCCAGAGTTGATGCAACCCGTTCCGGTCATCGACAGCGTATATCGGGTGTACCAGCCGACCATCATAGACAATGTCAGCACCCTCGGTAGTTTCTCCGTGTACATCGACCTGACCGACCCCGCCAGCGCTGAAAATTACTACCAGTGGGATTGGGTGCATTATGACAAACCTGACTACTGCGTGTTGTTCCGTCCGAGCGGCTTCAACGTGACCTATGCCAAACGCTGCTGTTCTGACTGCTGGAACATCACGGGCAGCAACGGCGACATTCTGATTGCGTCGGACCAGCTTATCAACGGTAACCGGCTGGCCGGGCAACTCGTGGCTCGTGTACCCTACGACGACACAACGCCTTATTATCTCGCCATCGGGCAACAGTCGCTGAGCCGGGGAGCGTATCAGTACTGGCAAACGGTGCAGGCGTTGACGGGAAACGTCGGCAGCGTGTTTGATGCCACACCCGCCACCTTGACGGGCAACATAAGCAATGAAAAAGCAGGTGGCCCACCAATGCTGGGTTACTTTCAGGTATCGGCCCGTAAACAGCGCATCGTTTACGTCAGTCGGCTGGGAGCGCCCAGTCAGCCGTACGCCAAATCAGTATATCCATTTTCGACGGACTGCGAAGCCTGTATTGAAAGTCCATATCGTACCGACAAACAGCCCGAGAGCTGGCGGTAAAGATGTAATTTTCTTAAATCGCAACCTGCTTTGGACTGCGTATCAGGTAGGAAGCCACTGCCTCTTCCAACCGATTCGCGGATTGGTGCATGAGTTCGCGCAGGACGGGTTCTACCTGATTAATAACTTGTTTTTGCTCGTCGGTCGTGAGCGTTGCCAGATACGCGTCGTAGTCGGCGCGTATCTGAGACAATTCGCTGGTTTGGGCTTTGCGGAGCCGTTGGATAATGATTTCAGCACTCATAGCCATAAGGTTTACTACTCGCTCAATTTAGCTAAATCAGATTCAATACGTTTCAGGATATTGCGGAAATAAATCGCTTTATCAACATAATCATCGAAATCCTGATCGCTGTCTGGCGGTTTATGAAACAAAATGAGTTCTTCGAGACGGGTTAGTTCGGGCTGGATGGTCTGCTGAAGAATTAGCAAGTCTTCTCGCTCCCGGCGTTTTTGTTCACCATCCATCCAAAGTTTTAGGTGAGGCATACGATAAGCTGCCTGTTACAAACCTATTGTAAATCAACCGTTGATGCAACTTTCCGTATGCCCGACCCCATAAAACACGTTTTGCTCATGGACGGCCCCGACAGCAAGGGCCTGATTTACCACGTCACGGGCGTATTGTACCGTCATGGTCTCAACATCATTCACAACGATGAATACGTGAGTCCGGCAGGGCAATTTTTTATGCGAACCGAATTCGAGGCCGGGTCAATCCAGACCGGGGACGCGCCGAACATGTTTGACAGTATGGCCCTACTCGATGAACTTAATACAACTTTACCCAATGCCGAAGGCATCACCTTTCGGCTAAATCCGAAGCGTAAGAAAAATATCGTTGTGCTGGTCACTAAAGAACATCACTGCCTCGGCGAGTTGCTGATTCGTTATGCGTTCGACGAACTGGATGCCGACATTTTGGCCGTGGTGAGTAACTACAACGTGTTGCAGCCGTTGGTGAGCAAATTTGGCATTCCGTTTCACCACGTGTCGCACGAAGGAAAAACCCGCGAGGAACACGAAGAGGCCATCCAGCGCACCCTGAGCATCTACGAGCCGGAATACCTCGTGCTGGCCAAGTACATGCGGGTACTAACGCCTTCCTTCGTCGATCATTTTCCAAATAAAATCATCAACATACACCACTCGTTCCTGCCCGCTTTTGTGGGCGCTAACCCGTACCGGCAGGCCTACGAGCGGGGCGTCAAAATTATTGGTGCTACAGCTCACTTCGTCAACAATGACTTAGACGAAGGGCCAATTATTGCGCAGAACGTGCAGGAAGTTGATCACCGGCACACGGCTGCCGACATGGCCACGAAGGGGAAAGATGTTGAGAAGATTGTGCTCTCGCAGGCCTTAAAACTGGTTTTTAACGATAGGGTATTTATCTCCGGAAACCGGGCTGTTGTGTTATAAGCTCAACTCCACCACCGCCCGAACTGTCTCTTCGTCGGCTTCAACCCGCTCATACTCACTCAGCGTAAATGAGGCCATCGAAACGGCGGGTTGCCGGTAGATCATTGGACTGTCGTGCCGGGCGCTGCCGCTGAGGTGCAACGCATCGACGCCCGCTTCAATAAGTAATGTGGCGTTGGCTCCATTTACGCCCGCCCCCGCCATGATTTCAATCCGTCTGTTGGCTTGCCGAACTAACTGGCGCAACACGGGCAGGCCCGCTTCGGCGCTTGGCTGCTGACCCGACGTCAGAATGCGGACGGCACCCGTGCGGATCACCGCTTCGAGGGCCTCCAGCGGATCTCGGGACATATCGAAAGCCCGATGGAACGTCACGGGCAGCGGATGAGCCAGTTCGACGAGTTGTATTGTGCGGTCAACGTCGACCGTACCATCGTCCAGCAACAGGCCCAGCACAACGCCATCGGCCCCCATCTTCTTCGCCAGCTTAATGTCAGCCGCCATCACGGCCCCTTCGGCATTGGTATACAGAAAATCGCCCCCGCGTGGCCGGACCATAACGTACAGTGGAATGGACAGGTGTTGCCGGGCCAGTTGGATTAACCCCGCGCTGGGCGTAGTGCCGCCTTCAGCCCGCCCGCCACACAACTCAATACGGTGCGCACCAGCGGCTTGAGCGGTCAGGCAGGATTGAAGCGAGTAAGCACATACTTCGACAGTCATGAGCAGGTTGGTCGGTACAATTACAAGTAATGGGATGAGTAAGAAAGTGGCAGGAATTGGCGTTTATCAACCATGAAATGCATTTAATTCGCTGCTCAAAACAAACGTACACGTTATGGGTTAAAGGCCTAAACCCAGCAAATCGAAACCGCAGAACATTTTTGCGGAAAATAGCTTGGAAACTAACGATTTTTTTACTTTTGCACCCTGATTGAAAAATAGCCATTAAATACGGAACACACTATGTACTGGACACTTGAATTAGCTTCCTACCTCGAAGATGCCCCCTGGCCTGCTACCAAAGACGAGTTAATTGACTATTCGATCCGCTCCGGTGCCCCGCTGGAAGTTGTCGAGAATTTGCAGGAACTTGAAGACGATGGGCAGCCTTACGAGAGCATTGAAGAAATCTGGCCTGACTATCCGACTAAGGATGACTTTTTCTTTAACGAAGACGAATACTAAATTTTCGGGATTAGTGTCAGTAGAGAAGGGTGCTATTCGATGAGTGGCACCCTTTTTTGAGTACGAACCGGAGCAACGTTTAGCCCGACTTTTGTGTTTATTAAAGTGATTGAAAAGACTATAAGCCGGACATTTAGCACTGGTTCTTATGCACACAAGTTGGCCAAATACGCTTAGCTTTTAACGCATGATAGAGATACGCCGGTTATACTTGCAAATTTGTGGAG
Organism: Spirosoma arcticum; assembly: GCF_054779955.1. NCBI lineage: Bacteria > Pseudomonadati > Bacteroidota > Cytophagia > Cytophagales > Cytophagaceae > Spirosoma > Spirosoma arcticum. The sequence continues at coordinate 10,971 of NZ_BAAGXG010000033.1, read as the reverse complement.
AAGCCGTATCTTTATCACGATTCAGTGCTTAACCAGATGAACTCATCGGGTATGGACTATCAGGCACTCAAGAACCTGGTCAAACGGGGAGAGGGTAGCAGTTTAGAGTTCAAACTGAAAACCAATCATCCCGAAAAGATAATACGGGGCGTGGTCGCTTTCGCTAATACCAACGGCGGCATCATGCTTATCGGTGTCGGCGACGACAAGAAAATTCAAGGTCTCAAATACGCCGACGAAGACGAGTACCTGCTCGTTCGGGCCATTCACAAACACTGTTTCCCGCGCATTAGCTACACCATCGACCGGGTGCAACTCTACGACGAGCGCGAGGTGCTGGTGATTCGGGTGCCGCCCAGCCTGAGCAAACCGCACTATATTTTGCCCGATCCGGCCGACCCTGATAACAAAAAAGCCTACGTGCGCGTGGCCGACAAGTCGGTTCAGGCCAGCCGCGAAGTGCGCGAGATTTTGAAAGGAACCCAGATTGAGCGTAATATTCGGTTCAGCTATGGCGAAAAAGAGCATAAGCTCATGCAACATCTCGGCGAACACGACAATATTACGGTCGACCTATTCGCGTCCATTGCGGGCATCTCCCGTAAAATTGCCTCTCGAACGCTTGTGCTGTTGGTGCTGGCCAACGTACTGCAAATTCATCCCAGCGACGTAATGGATCAGTACTCGACCCGGCCGATAAGCTAAACAAAAACAGGCGGGCTTATTCGGATCAAACAGCCTCTGGCTGTTTGATCCGAATAAGCTGAGTGAATTAACCACTGTTGTCGGTCAAACAGCCTCTGGCTGTTTAAGACAAACCCTTTAGCAGTTCTTCTACTTGCTCATATACGTACTCCAACTGCGCATCCGTAGTGCAGTAGGGTGGCATTAGGTACAGCACATTGCCCAACGGCCGCATCAGGATACCCCGCTCCAACAGAAAATTGTACGCCGTATCTCGAATGGTATTGAAATACGAAGTCTGTTCGCCCGCTTTTACATCAAACGCCAGTAACGTACCGTGCTGACGTATGTTCTCGGCATTCGGATAGGTAGCTAATCGACCGGCAAACTCGGTATGACGTTCCGAGATGCGACGTATGCTATCCTGCGTTTCGTTGGAAAGCAGCAGATCCATACTGGCTAAGGCGGCCGTGCAGGCCAGCGGATTGGCCGTGAATGAGTGACCGTGAAATAGGGTCTTAAATTTATCGTTGGATAGAAATGCGTCGTAAATGGCCTGGGTGCAGGCTGTTACGCCTAACGCCATCGTGCCGCCGGTTAGTCCTTTCGATAAGCACATCAGGTCGGGCTTCTGCCGCAAATGATCCGACGCAAACAAGCGCCCGGTCCGGCCGAAGCCAGTCATCACTTCGTCGGCGATGATGAGCGTATCGTTGCGCCGGGCTAACTGAAATAATTGATCGAGAAGGGTTGGTTCGCACATGACCATGCCGCCCGCTCCCTGCACCAATGGTTCGGCGATGAACGCGGCTACCTCGTCGGTGAACAGTTTTTCGGCCAGTTGCAAAACAGCATTTTCCTGCCCGGTTACTGGAACGGGCAGGTACTCCACATCGAACAAAAATGGCGTGAATGGAGCCGTGAAGGCACTTCGCCCACTCACGGCCATCGCCCCGAACGTGTCGCCGTGGTACGCGCCTTCCAACGCAATTACCTTCCGGCGTGGCTGACCGAGGTTGTGCCAGTATTGAAACGCCATCTTCAACGCGACTTCAACGGCTGTCGAACCGTTGTCGGAGTAGAAGACTTTCGCCTGATTCTGGGGCAGAATTGTCAACAGCCGTTCGGCCAGTTCGACGGCGGGCTGGTGCGTGAAACCCGCGAAAATAACGTGTTCGAGCGTGTTGAGCTGCTCCGATACGCGCTTGGCGATGTACGGATGGGCATGGCCGTGCAAATTGACCCACCACGACGAAATCATATCGAGGTATTCGCCACCATTGGCGTCGTATAGTATCGACCCTTCTCCCCGCACAATCGGTACGGGCAGTGGGGCCGTCTGCATCTGCGTAAATGGATGCCAGATAACGGCCCGGTCACGCTCTGGTAAATCAGTTAGGGCATTATTTACGCTACTGTCCACTTCCCCTGGGCTTTTAGTACCTGCTCAATCACGTCCCGAACCGCCCCATGCCCGCCCATCTTCGGCGATACGTACGCGCACATGGCCTTTACTTCCTCAACCGCATCCGCGGGGCAGGTACTTAGTACGCCCGGGCGTTTTAGAATGGGGCAGTCGATGATGTCGTCGCCCATGTACAAAATTTCGGATTCATTCAGGTCGTCGCGGGTGACGTAGCCGAGGTACGCATTCAGTTTCTGGTCGGGCGGACCGCCCATAAAATGTCTTTTACTCCAAGCGTTTCCAGCCACGTTCTTACACCGTCTGCATTGGCTGAGGAAACGATACCAACCCGAAAACCAGCTTTCAGAGCCACTTCCAGACTGTAACTGTCTTTGATGTCGAAAGTCCGGTACTGCTCACCAGAAGCCAGCAGGTGGAGTCGACCATCGGTGAGCACACCGTCGACATCGAAAATAAGGGTTTTAATTCGGGCAAATTGTGCCTGTTCGTTGAGCATGGTGCAAGTTTAGTAAAAACCGCCCGACAGTTCCGTATTTTTGACCGATGAACCAAAATAAGTGGTCTGGAGCCGTGAAGTCTTCGGATGGATTGCCCCCGGCTGGATTGCCACGGGCGTTTGAAGCGCAAATGCGGTTGCAATTGGGCACTGACTATGACGCATTTGAGACTGCACTGACGCAGCCCACGCCGGTGAGCATCCGTATAAATCCGCGTAAGAACGTATTCGATACGTCTGGTTTAGAACGGGTACCGTGGTGTACCGAAGGGTATTACCTCCCCGAACGGCCCAGTTTTACGCTCGATCCGTTGTTTCATGCGGGAGGCTACTACGTGCAGGAAGCCTCATCCATGCTGCTGAACGAAGCACTAAAACAAACGGCCGATCTTACCCGCCCACTACGAATTCTCGACCTGTGTGCAGCGCCGGGTGGTAAGAGTACGCTGCTGGCGTCGGCCCTGCACCGGGATAGTTTGCTGATTTGCAATGAGGTTATCCGTAGCCGGGTGGCGGTGTTGCGCGAAAACATGGATAAGTGGGGATTTCCAAACGTCGTTATCAGTAACCATGACCCCGGAGACATAACAAATCTCGCGGGTTTCTTCGACGTGGTTGTTGTTGACGCCCCCTGCTCGGGCGAAGGCTTATTTCGCAAAGATCCCGACGCCATGAACGAGTGGTCGAAGGATAGTGTGCAGATGTGTTCGGCCCGCCAGAAACGCATTCTGGCCGCAGCCGCTCCCTTGCTCGATCTGGGGGGTACGCTCATCTACAGCACGTGTACCTACAACGACGATGAAAACCTCGAAAATGTCCGATTCCTAACCGAAAATGGCTTTCGTAATCATCCGCTCGCGTTGCCACCCGACTGGAACGTAGTCGAACAAGAGATTGACGGCTCAGTGGGGTATCAATGTTACCCACACCGGGTTCGGGGTGAAGGCTTTTTTATCAGCGTGTTCAAAAAAACGGCCTTCACGGCACCGGTCAAATTAGACGCCCGGACGTTTCGCAGCATTCGGGCCTTACGAACGCGGGAAGCTGCATCGGCTGCGAGATGGCTTCAAAACCCAACTGATTTCTCGTTGTGGGAAAAACCCAACAGTGATGTAATGGCTTTGCCGAAGGTGCTGGAAAAGCAGTTTTTAGGGCTGGACGTCGCGCTAAAAAATAAAGGGTTCGGCCTGGAGATGGGCCAGTTTAAAGGCACCGATTTTATTCCATCACACGCGCTGGCACTGAGCACGGCAGTCAACCAAAATTTGCCCACCGTAGCGTTAAGTAAAGAAAATGCCCTACGGTACTTTAAAAAAGAGAATTTGGTGCTGGATGAACCCGCGAACGGCTGGCTGCTGGCTCAGTACAAGGGTCTGAATATTGGCTGGATGAAAGGCGTCGAAAATCGAGTCAATAACTACCTTCCCAAAGACTGGCGCATCAGAATGGACATCAGCGAAAAGTAAGGCTATACCGTACAAATTATATACATTATGAAACGGTTTTTCACTATCACCGGCCTGTTGGTGGCGGTAATTGTTGTTGGTTACATGCTTGGTCCCGCTGCTCGTCCCGATGGTATTAAAGAAGAATTAATCAAGCTTGACCCCGATTTGCTTAAACTGGAACAAGGTATTGCCGACTCAGAAGCTAAAGCCAACCTGCGCCCCGACAATGAAGCCCGCATTGTGTGGGCGGATAGTTTGCATAAAGTCAAAACGCCGTTCAGCATTGTCTACATCCCCGGTTTTACGGCCAGTTGGGCCGAGGGCGATCCCATTCATAAGCAATTAGCAAAACGGTTCGGCTGTAATTTGTACCTCGCCCGAACCCATGAGCACGGTGTCGACTCACCCGACGCATTCAAGGGACTGACCCCCGCCAATTACGCTGGTTCGGCCGAGCGGGCGCTGGCTATCGGCAAAGCGCTGGGCGACAAAGTTGTATTTATTGGTACATCGGCGGGTGGAATGTTGACTCTGTATTTAGCCGCACGACACCCTGAAATTCACGGACTGGTCCTGTATTCGCCCTGTATTGAGGTAGCCAATCCGGCGCTCAAACTGGCCACCAGACCGTGGGGCAGGCAAATTCTGGAGCGGACATTCGGCGGTGAACACGTTGTGGCTACCCACTACAAACCGGACCGCGCCCGCTATTGGCTCACAAGCTACCACACCAATGGCCTGATTACGCTCCAGACCATGCTCGACCAGTTTATGACGCCTGAGCAATTCGCTAAAGTGAAGCAGCCACTATTTATGGGTTATTATTACAAAGACGAAGACAATCAGGACAAAGTCGTTTCGGTTCCCGCCATGCTGGGCATGTATGAAGCGCTGGGCACTCCCGCCAACAAAAAACAGAAAATGGCCTTTCCCAACGCGGGCGAACACGTTATCGCATCGCATTTCACGTCGGGCGATCTGGACGGAGTATATCGGGCTACCGAGAAGTTTATGACCGATGTGTTGAAACTGCCGACGATACCACCGGTTGTGACAGCAACAGTAACGCTACGAAGTGACGGCGGCCCGACAAAAAATTAAATTAACTTTGACGCCTTGTACAATGAATGATGCAAAAGGCATAATGGATAATGCGGTGCATAGCTTCCATTGCACATTATTCATTAATCATTCCCATTATCCATTAATTTAACATGGCCTACGGATTACTGAACGGAAAACGCGGCATCATTTCGGGTGCCCTCGACGAGAAATCAATTGCCTGGCGAGTCGCCCTTAAAGCGAAGGAAGAAGGCGCTACGTTTACGCTTACCAACGCGCCGATTGCCATGCGCATGGGAGCGATTAGGGAACTGGCTCAGCACTGCAACGCCGAAATTATCCCCGCCGACGCTACATCCGTTGACGATTTGACGACACTTTTTACCCAATCGACCGAAATCCTGGGCGGCAAGGCTGACTTTGTGCTGCACAGCATTGGCATGAGTCCGAACATCCGTAAGGGTAAAGCCTACACCGATTTGAACTATGAGTGGTTCAAGCAGAGCATCGACATCTCGGCTCTGTCGTTTCACAAAATGATGCAAACGGCTTACAAACTCGATGCCATCAGCGAGTGGGGATCGGTAGTGGCGCTGACGTACATGGCCGCTCAGCGGACGTTTCCGTTTTACACCGACATGGCCGACGCCAAAGCCATTCTGGAGTCCATTGCCCGGAGCTTCGGCTACCGGTATGGTCGATACCGGCATGTGCGGGTCAACACCGTTTCGCAATCGCCAACTCCTACCACGGCCGGGGGCGGCATTGGGGGCTTTGACCGATTCTATGAGTTCGCTGACAAAACCGCCCCTCTCGGCAATGCCAACGCCGATCAGTGCGCCGACTACGTTATAACCCTCTTTTCTGATCTGACGCGTATGGTTACGATGCAAAACCTCTACCACGATGGTGGATTCAGCATGACCGGCATTTCGGAGGAGGTGATGGCGTTGATAAATAAGTAAGCTGTTAGTTGTTAGTCGATAGTTGTTGGTGGCTCCGCCGGACGTCACTAACAACTATCGACTAACGACTGATCGCTAAACCTCCACCACCCTCACCCGGCTGTTCCCATCGTTCCCTTTCTCGACCTGAATCTGGACGCTGATGCGTTCTTTGATTTCATGCCGATGGGAGATGATACCGATGGTTTTCTGACTTTCTTGCTGCAATTTTTCGAGCATGACAATGGCCGTATCCAATGATTCGGGGTCAAGTGTGCCGAAGCCCTCATCTATGAATAAGCTCTCAATCTGCACGTTCTGCGAGGCTAAATCCGACAGCGCCAGTGCCAGTCCCAAGCTAAGCGTGAACGTTTCCCCGCCCGACAAACTCGTTACGGTGCGCTCGGCTCCCCCTTGGTACTGGTCAATTACGTAAAGCTCATCCTGCCCGTCGCGCGGTTTTAGTAGCAGATAACGGTCGGAAAGGTCACGCAGCCGTCGGTTTGCCAGACCAATAAGCTGAGATAAGGTCAGGCTCTGTGCGAAGCGGCTGTACTCGTCGCCCTTAGCGCTCCCAATCAGGCGATTCAACTCGTGCCACGGCATCGCTTCGGCTTCTAAAACGTCGAGTTCATTCGCCAGCTTCGTGTGTCGGCTCTGATCTTTCTCGTTGGCCTTTAGCTGCGCCTTCACATTACCCAATTGCTCAATCTTCTGGCGCTGCTCTTTCTCAAAATCCTTTACCAACTGCCGAACGGCGTCGGGTGATAAATCGGTTTGCCGGGCGTCGCTGGCTTGTCTTCGATTTTCTTCTTCCTGCTCGCGACGCAACGACAGACCGAGGGCCTCGTCAGCCAATGCCCGTTGCGTATCCTGTAGCTGTTTCAATATCAGCGAATCGAGCAAACAGACACGGGCCTCGGCCACATCGCTAATACTCCGCTCCGTCAAAACAGGCTGTAGTGTCGCCTGAAGAGTATTCATTTGCTCGTTAGCGGCCGCATACGCGTTAGTTGCCCGAGCGAGCAGGCCCTTCTGGGTAGACAGATCGTTGTTTAACTGATTAAACTGGGCTGTTAATTGAGCGCATCGTTCCTTGACATCGTCGCCTGCGTACAACGCTTCTTTGTCTGTCCTTAGCTGTTGGGTTACCTCAACACTATGCTGCACGATTTGCAGGTCGCTGGCTAAGCGGTCAAGTAACTTTTCCTGGTCCCACAGCAATTGCAAATGGCCAAGCTCTTTCCGCTGCACCTCCGCCAACTCCAGCATATCCTTGAGCACTTCCGGCTGAACTTCCGGTTCTGTTGTCACAACCGCTAACTGTTCTGAAATATGCTTCTTGTTATCGGTGAAGACCTTCCGTAGATTTTGCCGTTGCACGTTAAGTTGGTTTCCGGCGGCTTCGGCCGTAATCAGTTGGCTGTTCAGTTCATCGTAGTCAGATTTTCTTACCTGAATGTCTTCGGCCAGCAGTCGTAACTGTACCTCGATGGTTCCGGCTTGCTGTACATAATGCTGAGCGTATGGGTGCTCCACCGACCCGCACAACGGGCAGGGATCGCCCGCAACCAATCCTTTTCTCAATTCAGTGACGTTAGCCTCCCGGGCCAGTTGCTCTTTGCGCTGATCCAGTACTCGTCTCTGCTCGTCCAGTTGGCTTAGTTCGTCAGCGAGTTGCTGCAAAGTTGGTCTGTGCCGCTCAACAAATGCGTGTTTCTCGTCCACGAGCTTGGTCAACTCCATACCTTCAATGAGTCGTTCCTGCTGCTGTTTCTGCAGCTCGATCAGGGCCGTAATTTGCTTCACCTGCTGGTAGTGCTGCTCAACTTCCTGTTCCAACCGAGCCGGCGTCATCATCGGATAATCGTTCTCGAGTTGTACCAACTCAATCCCAATTTCGTGCCGACGAGTCGTCACCCGCCAGGCTACCTGGTCGATGTCGTTAGGATTGAGTTGACGAAACCATTCGTGCGAAGCCGTTTCAAGCGTATTTTGAATGGCCTGACGGGGTTGTACGGCCCGGTCGCGCTCGGTAGTAATAGCTTGTATTAAGGCGAGCACCTTATCCCGAAAAATGGTTAGTTCGGTGCTGAAGGTCTGCTCCGTCAGCGTTGGCTGTTGGGTTAATGCCCCTGTCTGTTCGGTTAGCGCTGTCAGTTTAGCGCGTAGTTCGTCGGTCAGTCCTCGGGCAACTCGCTCATCACTCAATGCTCGATCCCGATTCGATTCGGCATTAGCCAGTTCCGACAGTAATTGAGTCAAATCCGCCACTCGCTCGTGACGTGCCAGCTGCTCCGCTTTGGGCGCAAAAGCTGTTTGCTTCGTGACCCATTTGGCTTGCTTAAGATCCAGCTCAGCCAGTTCTTTCTCTGCCAGCAGCCCATCGTCCACCAACTTCACTTCGTCACGGTAAAATTTAAGCTCTTTCTCAACCGCTTTCAGTCGGAGGTCAATCTCAGTTCGCTCGTCAGCCAGTTCGGTAATCTTATCCTCCGGCAGCAACCGAATCAGGGACACCTCACGCTGTTTGTCTTTGAGCAGCTCGCTGAAATCACGACTTTTGATGTGCGCCCGTTGGCTTAGCCGTCGGTAAATGTCGGTTCCCGTTATCTGCTCCAATAACTTGCTTCGGTCACCCGACGACGCTTTCAAAAACCGGTCGAACGCACCCTGCGCCAGCACCATCGACCGAATGAATTGCTCGTATGTTAGTCCGATTTGCTCTGTGTTTAGGCCCGGTACGTCGCGCTTCCGGTTAGAAATTACCTTACCATCGGGTAGCTCGGCAATTTCCATTTCGTAATCGTTCCAGTTGCCGTTGCGGTTTTTATCAATCGACCAGCGCGACCGATAGGCCTTATCCTTCAATTCATATTCAACTTCAGCATAAGCCGCTGCTCTTGGCTGGATAACCGCCTGTTTATTAATGATCAGCCCTTCAGCCAGAATTTTATCCTTGGAAAGCCCGCGCCCGTCGCTGTCCGTAATACGGGGCACCCGGTTGAATAGCGCCAGCGTAATAACATCCAGCAGCGTTGACTTGCCCGCGCCAGTCGGCCCGGAAATAACAAACAAGCCGGTTTGATTAAGTACCCCCTCCATGAACTGAATGGGTGGGTGTTCGCCGTAAAATGAGTTAATGTTCCGAAACCGTATTTGTCTAATCTTCATACTACCAGCGTATCGCTTATTCCATGACGGATTGGTATAATTTTCGGTAAGTCTCCGTCAAAACTTCCCGCATGTCATCCGCAACGTCAGACGTATCCAACCGACGGGCGAATACATCTAAATAAGATAAATCCTGCAAGTTGGTGTCAATCGCGTACAGCGCATCTAAGCCTTTTCGCTTTGTTCGGAACGTAAGACGGCTTTTGGCGATCCTGAAAGGAGCACCGGCATAATCGCGCTGAAGCTGCTCGAAGTGAATTTGAGTAGCCAAACTCTCATTCTCTTCTTCCACTATTATTTCTACCAGCGTTGGCAACGCATTGGTCTCTTCGATCAACTCCAAGCGGTCGCGTACTTCGTCTAATGAACCTATTATTTGGCGTAAGGACCGAAAACGCGGCACTGCCAGCGACTCTATCGTTTGGAGTTTGCCCCCGTCGAAGGTTAATTCCAAAACTTGGTGGTGATTATCACGTTCTCCGAAACTTAGCGGAATTGGTGAGCCACTGTAGCGCACCGTTTCACCAGGTCCAACACGCTGCGGTACGTGGATATGGCCCAACGCTACGTAGTCAAATCCAGCCGGGAAATGCTCCGACGCAAAAGCCGCCTGCCCGCCAACCGTATGAATTTCGCGTTCGCTTTCTGATACAGTCGCGCCATTTACGTACAAGTGACCCATGGCCAGCACTGGCACGTCGGTGTACTCAGCCTGACAATGGTCCGCAATTCGTTGATAATGATTCCGAATGCCCATACGTATCGCTTCAACCCGATCTTCGTACGTTTGGCCGGAAATGGATTGCCGTAAGTCCCCATCCCGTAAATAGGGCACAGCCGCCACCAATAAATCCGTCGGTCCATTAGCCAGCCGCAATACTTCTTCCACACAATTCCCGCTTGTGCAGCCTACCACGTGAATATTCAAATGATGCAACAAGTCACGGGGAGCGTTCAGTTTGCTGGCCGAGTCATGATTCCCCCCAGTGATTACAATTTTGCGTTGCAACGGCAACATGCGGGTTAGAAACTGATAATACAGTTGCATCGACCCGTCGTTTGGATTAGTCGTGTCGAATATATCACCGGCAATAACCAGAACGTCAATTTGCCGGTCCTCGATTGTTTCACTCAACCAATCTAAAAATCGCAGGTGATCGTCGACTAATTCATGGCGGTAGAGCCGCTTCCCCAAGTGCCAATCTGCTGTGTGCAGAATCTTCATGCTATATGCCGGACAAAACTTATTTCACTGAAAAACATGGATGCAATATAATTCATAGAACCTGCAAAATGGATACCACCATGCCTTGATAAGATAGATTAGAGAAATCCGAAAGCTCAAAAATTAAGCCTATCAAGACAAAGTAAAAAAAATTAGGGAATCGTTGATTGACAAGTAGCTGATATAAGCTTAGTTACAGAATAAGCTCTTCTACTTCACTAAATATTTTCCATTATGTTGTTGACAAGCATAGCTACATTCACTACTTTTGCACTCCCAAACCAGATACAAAAAGCGGCATTGGGCCAAAATACCACTGGTAACCTGCTCACAGTCAGCAGCTTGGACGTAACAAGCTGATAGTCAGGCAGGAAAAATAAATATAGTTTTACTTGACAAGTGGGGTAGCAAAGTCGTATCTTTGCAGTCCCAAATGAGGGAAACAACGGAAAACAGCACAATCGCTGCTCTTTCTACCACGCTTTGGCCAACGGGCCGGGCGAGAAGTTCTT
>NZ_BAAGXG010000032.1:0-36141 GCF_054779955.1 Spirosoma arcticum | reverse complement strand
AGGTAATCAGCTCGGCTTCAACAAGATCAATATGCTTTTCTTTGCGGCTCATGCCGCTAAAATAGTTGATCTATTCTAAATTTGCCTAATTACTTATTTCTTATTGCTATTTAAATAGGACTTACGCAAATCCTCAAATCGCTTGAATATGAGGGTTTGCTAAGTCGAGTTTGAGGTAGCTACTCAACAAATCGGTATGAACCTGATACATCCTCTTCATGACTTGTCGGGCTTTCATCTGAAGAAAAATCCAGGCATGCTAACAGCAAGCCAGGTGATTGCCCTGGGCCTGTGCTTTGCGACATTGGCAGCGTTGCGGGCCGGTGAGTTGTTAGAAACTGCGATGAAAATCTTCAATCTGCCAACGGACCGCCTTTCTATTCTCTGCCACGAAACAGGTTATTGCTTCTCGTAAATTGTTAGTAATCAGCTAATCAATGTCGCTCTTTGGGGCAACTATCCTGAAGAGCCTACCTAAAAAAGAAACCTGTTTTAATTCTACCAACAACCCGGCCGTGACAGCACACCCCGAAAAAGCTAAGTCGTCCAAATGCGGATAACCCGTCTGCCGACTTAGCGATACCATCCGATTGCTTTTCAGTGTAGTGAAAAATGGCCAATCGGCCCGGTGAATCAGTTTGGGCTATAGCAAGAGTCAAACAGGATCGTCTTGGCTTTGATCTGTTTAACCGTGTTGGCCTGCTGAAACATGTCCGCTCCGGCGGCTTGGCTGAAAGGGATCATTTTTGGTCTTTCCATCGGTGTCAGGGTGGTAGATTCGGTAGTCGACAGGCATAAAGTCACCATCGTTTCCTGGTGAATGAAGTAAGTTCAACCAGCAAAAAGGAGTCGACTAAGTCATTGAGATGCGCTTGTACTAAGGTCCATAAATCGGCGGGCTGGCAATTTTTCCGGCCTAAGAAACGGTTGACTATATCATGGCTAATTTGTTCTTGATGATCGGCCATGTGTGTAGAAGTGTAGTCGAAGGGGGTACCAATGAGGGACTCCACGTACTTTTTCTTACTAACCATGCAGTAAGGTAAAATCTGGTGCGGAAATCCTAATACATAATTTATCGTCAACAACTTTATCCACTATACTACCGTCGGGTCGATTCCTGGATGACTAACGTTGCCTCCAGATTAGCCTGCGTCACCCGGTTGTTGGCCGTGATGGCTTCTACTAAAATTTTGGTGGCCAACTGACCCATCTCCCGCAGGGGCTGCCGGATGTAGGTAAGCGGGCTATAGAATAAATCGTTGATCTCTGCTTCGTCAAAACTCACCACCGCCACATCGGCCGGTATGCGCAACGAACTGGACTTGAGCTGCTTTAACCCATAAATGGCTAAAGTATTCGATGCAAACACAAGCGCGTCTACGGGATTCGGCCCGGTCGTGAGTTCGTGAACTGCTTTCGTGACATCGTGGGCAAGGTTGTCCATGTCGACCTCTTTCAGCCACCGTTTCTTGACGGGAATCTGGTTTTCGTCGTGAGCTGACCGGTAGCCCCTTGTTCGTTCGTTAATGTGGAAAAGGGTCGTTTTGTACGTGACCATACCGATGCGTCGATACCCTGAACCAATCAGATGCTGTACGGCTGCGTACATGGACTGGTGATTGTCTAATGCAACATAGTTGGTTTTGAGGATGGGAAAATACCGGTCGATGAGCACGAACGGTGTGGTTCCCTGCTGCAGCTCGCTAATTTGGGACGCTGCACCTGCCGGTGCGGCAACGATTAAGCCGTCAACCTGCCGATTCAGTAGGGTGGCAATCAGCTTGCGGCACTTCTGCGGATTTTCGTCCGAACTCCCAAAAATCACCGTGTAGTTATGATTATCCGCTTCGTCTTCGATAATGCGGGCCATGGACGATGCAAATGGATTGGCAATGTCGGCGACTACTAAACCCAGGGTGCGGGTCTTGTTCGTTTTCAGGCTCTGAGCCATTCGATTAGGCTGGTAGTTCAGCTCCTGAGCGGCTTTTCTTATTTTTTGAGCTACTTCCTTGCTGATTCTGTTTTCCTTCTGATTATTCAGCACGTATGAGACAAGCGCTATCGAAACGCCTACTGATTGAGCAATGTCTTTTAATGAAGTCCGTTTAGCCATGAGTTGATAACTCTGCAAAAAATTCAATTATTTATTTAATCCTTTAAACATTAGATTGTTTTGAAATGACAATGTATCCATTATGAATCTCAGAAAAAGTCTAAATAAGGTATTCATTTTGTACTATTCTTATATAAATAACGAAAGATAAATGGATAATTGCCCAAAAATTGATATTTGGTTTAAACGTTTAAACTTTTGATTATCCACTTCCGTTTTCTTATCGAAGGCTTGAACGCACCGAACTGTGGATGAGCCCTCTACCTGTTGTTCCCATAAACAGGCTCCGTTTACCGGTTTATGGGTAAGCGGTCTTAATTATCGATTAAGACCGAATGAAGTAACCAACGCTAAGAACAAAATGGAATTAACACACGTATATAAAACGAAAGACACAGCGAATAACCTATATAGGTCAGGTAAGCGCTTTTTATTGAACTTTATCAACCGTAATGCCGACGTGTTTGAAGCATTAACCCGGCAGGCAACGCCGTTTGGAGGTAACATACTGCCAGTAAGATGCTTCGCTGCGCAAGCTGAACCCACTAATATCCTACGGCACCAACGAACCGGGCCGCAACGGGTCGATAAGCTAACTTTTTGAAGGTAACCTGCGTAATTTTTTGGTTAACGTCCTGCAACCACAAGTTGCAACCATCACAGAAGCAATTTAATTGATCGGATTAGCTGCCTGACGTGACGACCCTGTAATTGGGCGTCCTAATGGCTGACAACCGGAATCAACAAACATAGAATCAGATAATCAGTCTCATCATGAAACGTTTTTCAGTTTTGTACCTGCTCAAGGAGCGGTATCATCACCTTGGGTGTATCACTCATTCGGAAGCCAAATCTGTTCTGCAAAAATTATTGACCGACGAAAAGCGGACGCCCATTGGTATCTACGACGCAAAAACGGAACTGTTCGAGTGGGAACCAACCCGTCAGCGCGACTATAATCAGGCCGGTATTGAAGGGCAGGGCAAGTTGGGCGACCACATTATTACAATTGTTGAGGCATTACGCCGTCGGGATGCGGACTGGCAGAAGGCAAGTGAATTCCAGCGCCCCAGCTTCTTCGCCTGATTGGGTGAACATACAAAAAAACCACACCTGAAGGGGTGGGCTGATACAGTCGTTTAAATGGCTGCTCAGTCTTTAATGGCAATCACTTCAACCTCAACAAGAACGTCGTCGCGGGCAATTTTCTCGATGCTTTTAACATCCTGAATGCCGGGAGCGGCCTGCCCAAAAAAGCTGGTGCCAACGCTGGAGGCCTGCTGCGAATCGGCAACGTTCACCAGCCCGGAAGTACCTTTGAGCAAATACGTAACCTGTTTCACGTCGTTCATGCTCATGCCGACCCGGTCCAGGGCCGCAGCTATGTTTTCGAACACCTGCTGCGTCTGAGCCGACAAATTGCCCGCGCCAACGAGTTCGCCGTTCGCGTTGAATGGCCGTTGACCGCTGATGTACACCTGCTTGCCGGCAACGCCCGTATCAACTTTGTAGGTATAGCCCAACTGCGGGGCCGGTGTGGTCTGGGCCTGGACGAACGGGGCCAGTAATAAGCTGATTAAGAGGACGAAATACGTTTTCATAGTAAGTAAGACAAAGCGTTTAACTCATAAAGTAACAGGCTGCTCTTCTTCGTCAAAAAATAGGTAATTCAGCAAATCGCAGTAAGGTTTGAGGAGTTGGCTGCCGCGCACAATTTCGTCGGCGAAGTTGGCTTTGAGCACCTCTTTGTCGGTGTAGCGGTGGATGAAAAACAATTCTTTCCGGCGCAGCAACTCAATCTCGGGGTGGTCGGCAGGGTAGCCCTTGGGTGTGGTTTTCATCACCTCGCCGGATGCCTCGGGAAAATACGTACGGAACGCATCGGCTTCGATAATGTCCTTTAATTCAGCGACGTTGTAATCGACTTCCTGCCGGAATTTGGCCAGATTAGTGGGCGTTGGCTGCCACATGCCCGCTCCCAGAAACGACTGATTGCCGGGCTGAATGTGCACGTAATAGTCGATTCGGCCGGAGTGCCGCCCGCCGGGACCAATAGCAAAGGCTAAGTTTGGTTTGTAAGGCGCTTTGTCCTTCGTGAACCGGATATCCCGGTTAATTCGGAAGATACAATCCTTAACGGCCGTGTTGGCCAGCGGCTCAAACGCGCTCATGCTGGTCAGCACCCGCTCCACCACACCACAGAGTTCGGCTTTGGCGGCATCGTAGCGGCTGCGATTGGCGTGAAACCAGTCGCGGTGGTTATTCTGGACCAGGTCGGCTAAGAAGTCAAGCGTTTGCCCGGTTAGTACGGCTTTCTGAGTAGATTTTGTCGTCATCACTAACCAAAGATAGGCAATCGCCCGCAACGACGGGTACTTGCGCGGTTAGTTTGCAACAAAAAGTTGCCGTTTAAACTGCCGGGGACACATTCGCTCCACCGACCGGAAAGCACTGCTAAAATGCGTCAGGCTGTTGAAACCCGATTCGTAACACGCGTCGGTGATGCTTTTGGCCGGGTTGCTGAGAATGACTTTGGCCCGCCGAATTCGCTCGGTCAGGATGAACTGCGCGGGCGAAACACCCAACTCGCTTTTGAAAAGCCGAAAGAAATGGGATTTCGACAAGCATGCTTTGTCGCACAGTTCCTCAATGGAGAGCGAGCGGGTCACGTTTTCCCGAATATAGGCCACAATGTAGGCTAACCGATTCGTGTTCACGTGCTGGTTCGTGTGGGTCAGCAGTTCCGTTTGCACCTGCACCTGCGACAGCCGGACGATGAGTTCTTTCAGCGTATTCCTGATAAAAAACGATTTGAACGGGTTGTTCTCGCGGAAAAGCCGGGTCAGCTTGTCGATTAGGGAGCTGATTTCGGGATCGTTCTGCATCAGGTAATTATCAGTGTTCAGCCGCCATTGATCGGTTGTTTCAACGCGGGCTACCTGCTCGTTTAGTTCGGCGACGGTCTGGCGGATAAACTCATCTGAAATGGTCAGGGCTAAGCAGCGCGTGGGGGCGTCGGTGGTAGCGTCGGGGAAGTCAATCTGCATGAGTCGGTCGGAGGGCATCAGCAGCGATTCGCCGGGCCGGTAGTCGAAGGGTGCCTGCTTGTCGAGGTGCATCACTTTTTTGCCGCTCAGCATACTTGTCATCACCGGCGCATCAAACCGCAGTTGAATCCGGCTGGCCTGCTGAAACGTTTCGTACAGGTGCAGTTCGGCTGAGTCGTGGCTGAGCGTCAGTTTATTTTCGACGAGTGCGTCGATTGGGTTGCCCCACGCGCTAACCGCTTCGTTGCGAAGAACGTCTCCTCCTTTTCTCATGACGAACGAATGGGACAATTATGCAAGTATATAAGACTATAACGCAATTACGCTTGTACAATTACGGCAAAATTTGTAAAGATTTCAATTGGTAGCAATCAATTACTTAAAAAAACCTAACAATCTATATGGAAGTCTTAGAAGCACCCAGCAAAACGTTACCCCGGCCCGACTTTAAGGCGCAGTACGAAAACTACATCGGTGGTAAATGGGTATCTCCCGTTGGTGGTGACTACTTCGAGAATCACTCGCCGGTCGATGACAGCCTGATTTCCCGCGTTCCCCGCTCAAAAGCCGCCGACGTTGAACTGGCCATTGATGCGGCCGAAGAGGCATTTAAAACTTGGTCAAAAACATCGGCTACGACCCGGAGCAACATGCTGCTCAAAATTGCTGACCGCATTGAGCAGAATCTGGAGTTTCTGGCCCGCGTTGAAACCGTAGAAAACGGGAAAGCTGTGCGCGAAACCTTAGCGGCTGACTTACCATTGGTTGTTGACCACTTCCGGTATTTTGCCGGGGTAATCCGGGCGGAAGAAGGCTCGGCCAGTGAGTTGGACAACGATACCGTATCGCTCATCATTCGGGAGCCAATCGGAGTCGTCGGTCAGATTATTCCGTGGAATTTTCCGCTGCTGATGGCGACCTGGAAACTGGCCCCGGCGCTGGCTGCGGGCTGCTGCATTGTGCTGAAACCAGCCGAGCAAACGCCAACGTCGATCCTCATTCTGATGGAAATGATTGGGGATCTCATTCCGCCCGGCGTGCTGAACATTGTCAATGGGTTCGGACCGGAAGCGGGCAAGCCATTAGCGCAGTCGAAGCGCATCGCCAAGGTAGCCTTCACCGGCGAAACCACCACGGGCCGCCTGATTATGCAGTATGCGTCGGAGAACCTGATTCCCGTCACGATGGAACTGGGTGGTAAATCGCCGAACGTATTCATGAAATCAGTGGGCGACGCCGACGATGATTTCTTCGACAAGTGCGTGGAAGGAGCGGTGATGTTTGCGCTCAACCAGGGCGAAATCTGCACCTGTCCCTCACGGATTATCGTTCACGAAGACATTTACGACCGCTTCATGGAGCGCGTCATCGAACGGACGAACGCCATTAAAATGGGCCACCCGCTCGATCCCGAAACGATGATGGGCGCTCAGGCCAGCAACGACCAATTCGAGAAAGTCTTGTCCTACATCGACATTGGCAAGCAGGAAGGGGCTGAGTTACTCGCCGGGGGCGGAGCCGCCCACGTGGACGGTGCCGAAGGGGGTTACTACATTCAGCCAACCATTTTCCGGGGCCACAACAAGATGCGGATTTTTCAGGAAGAGATCTTTGGACCAGTGGTTTCGGTGACGACATTTAAGACAACCGAAGAAGCCATCGAACTGGCCAACGATACGCTCTACGGCTTAGGAGCGGCCGTCTGGACGCGCGACGCCCACGAGATCTATCAACTGCCCCGCGCTATTCAGGCGGGTCGGGTGTGGGTGAACTGCTACCACAATTACCCGGCACACGCGCCGTTTGGCGGGTACAAAAAGTCGGGCTTCGGTCGGGAGAATCACCTGATGATGCTCAATCACTACCGCCAGACCAAAAACATGCTGATCTCGTACAGCAAGCAGAAATTAGGCTTCTTTTAACGAATGAACGATAGAAAGAGTGAATGAGCGAATAGCTGCGGTAGCTTGTGTTCGCTCATTCACTCTTTCTATCGTTTGCTCATTAAACTTACTTTTCACAACGTATGACGGACAACCCCGTTTCCCGCATTGACCTGACCGAAGCAGCCGCCGAGGTAATTGACCGCCTTCGGGCTGAACACGGCCCGCTGATGTTTCACCAGAGTGGAGGCTGCTGCGATGGCTCCTCGCCGATGTGTTTTGCCAAAGGTGATTTCATTATCGGTCAGTCCGATGTCTGGCTGGGGCAGATTTACGGCTGCGACTTTTTCATGGCGCAGGATCAGTTTGAGTACTGGAAACACACGCACCTGACCATCGATGTCACACCCGGCCGGGGGGCCAGCTTCTCCATCGAAATTCCGCTGGGACTTCGCTTCCTGATTCGGTCGCGGTTGTTTGAACCGGACGAATATGCCCAGCTACTACCGGTCCACGTGGGGCCGCTCGAAAACGCCTGAAAAAACGCTCACTAATATCGGTGAGCGTTTTTTTGCAAACATCAGTCTACCTATCCGGGTTGTTTACCAGAATAAACACTTAATCACCAACCGGGTGTTGGTTAACGTTATGGCAGACAAAACGATAGAGAAAGTAGAAGAGGAGTACAAAGATCAGAAAGTGGGTGGGGGCGACAACGGCACGAGCCACGGCAGCACGGGTACGGGTGGCAGTTCGACCTCGCACAAGAGCAGCAAAAAATCGAAAGGATCGAGCAGCGCGGGTAGTTCGACCGGCGGCTCCAAAGGCGGACACTCTAATTAAGGGAAAAAAGGGAGAGGGGGACGAAGGGGAGGAGAAGGAACGCGATAGCCAGTCCTCTCTTTCCCTTCGCCCCCTCCCGCATCGGCGGCCCGGTCCTTTTCTCCCGCTAAAATATATACCGAATCCCGCACCACGGAATCTCCTCCGCCACCATCCGGCTGAATATATCGACCATCTTGCTCTTAAGCTGATGATCGTATCGGATGTTCCAGCCACCATACTGACTGACTTTGCTCTCCTGTAGGGACGGCACCCACAACAACTCTTCGGCCTTGGAGTTGATAGCTAAATTAGCCTGGTGCTGCCCTTGATTGTGGGTCAGGAAAATCACTTCGCACTGTAGCTGCGCTTTCACTTCGGGCCGTAACTCAGCGTCCAACTGCCTGAACAGGTCGCGGTAATCGTCGCGCCACTGCTTACCGCCGTAGACGATAACGGGCGAGAAATTGACGTGGACATCGTAGCCAGCGTCGTAGAAGTCGTTGATGGCCGCAATGCGCTTTTCGATGCTGTCCGTGCGCACGTCGACTAACTTGCTAACGTGGCTGGGCATCAGGCTGAACCGAATGCGCACCTTACGCTGCGGATCGAAATCGAGCAGGTCGCGGTTCACGAATTTAGTGGCAAAGGTCGCTTTGGCGCGGGGGTGATCGCGGTAAAATTCAAACACCTGCCGGATACCGTCGGACAGGCTGTAATCGACTGAAATATCGGAGTTACAGCCAATGTCGTAGGTCCAGAACTGGGCGTCGGTCTGGTTGGCGGGCTTGGGCCAGGCCAACGAATGAACGTGTTTGTCTACCGTTGCCATGATGTCTTCGACGTTGGTAAACAGCGTAATGGGATTGACCTTCTTGTGCCGGTCAACGTAGCAGTACGCGCACCCACCGAAGCAGCCATTGGCGAGACTCGGCGCAATATAATCCGAACTGCGACCGCTCCATTTAATCTCTTTCGACTTGAGCGTACCCAGCACCAGCACGTCGGACTTGACCTTAAAATGGTTCATGCCCAGTTCGGGCAGGCGGTTGTGCTGAGTCACCTGGAGCGTCTCGGCGTCGGGGTAGTTGGCGATGACGGCCTCGCCCCGGTCATTGAGCGCATCGGCGGTGTACAGGATAATACTCGGATTGAAATCGGGCATGAAAGGCTGGTTGAGTAGGGTACCGAATTAACGTCTGCACTGGGCAAATGGTTCGCCAGTATCAATGTGCAACTGTTTGACTAACAGTTATTTTGGTGCATCTTTTCGTGTTTTTTGGCTCGCATCAACGTTGGTTTTATTTCTGAAAAGCAACCATCAGTAGTCGTTGTGAATCATCAGCTTTTAAGACTACATAAACCAAACATCGTTATGAAAAACATAACCATCACAATTGACCTAAAATCGCTCTGTTTAGGCGCAGTCGGTGTACTCTGTATTTGCCTATTGTCTAACTTTAACAACGCCGACCAACCACGCGATAACGCAGTCGATGAGGTGCGTCGGTATCAGGCAGTTTCTGGCGAAAGTGGCATCGTCATCCTGGATACGAAAACAGGCCAGTACATTATTGAAAAGACCACCATTGGTCAACCACGCTGGGCGAAAGGCGATTTTGCTACGACGCACAACAGCACAGCCCGGACCAACTAACGTAAACAGGGATTCGGCGTTCAATTTGTTTAATCTCAATAGCTTCTACCATCCATGAAAAAGGCGCTTATTTTGTTACAATGTTTGTGGTTATTCGGCTGCGCTACGGCGAGCGTGTCCCTATTCGATCCCCAGAAGATGTACGAGCCAGTGGCATTCGATCAGGTGGCGATTTATTTGCTGGAACGGGACATCCCGGCCGATGCCGAGCGATTGGGCACGGTGGCCGTTAAATTTCCGACGACGTACTCCGACATTGAAATACAGCGGGACGTTAAAAATGCCTGCGCTAAAATTGGGGCGACCGGGGCCATTCGGGTCAACGAAGGCACCCGACCCACGCATGAGGGCATGTTCCAGATCACGTATCTGGCGTTTCGTATCAAGGAAATTGGAAGACTTTAGGAATTTACTATAAATCAATCTCAAACCTGATGGAAACCACCCGACGCCGATTTTTTGCCCTGCTCAGTGCTTTGCCGCTGCTCAGCTTTTTCTCGGCTGTTGGCCGCCGGTCGCCAGAAACCCTACAGCCAACGCCCCCCTGCGATGACCACGACGAACCAACACCGTCGCTGACGGAAGGCCCGTTTTTCACGCCCCGCTCACCCGAACGCAGCACCCTGCTCGACCGGGACATGGCCGGAACGGTGGTTATGCTCAACGGGCGGGTGCTGAACACCAATTGCCAGCCCGTGGCGGGTGCCCTGCTCGACTGGTGGCAGGCCGACGACGCGGGGGAGTACGACAACCGGGGCTTCCGGCTGCGCGGTCATCAGTACACCGACAAGCGGGGAAACTTCCAGTTAGAAACTGTCGTGCCCGGCCTGTATCCGGGTCGCACGCGTCACCTTCACGTGAAGGTGCAGGCTCCCGGTCAGCGCGTGTTAACTACGCAGCTTTTCTTCCCCAACGAACCCGGTAACCAGCGCGACCGTATTTTCGACCCGGCGTTGTTGATGGACGTCCGGCGCAAAGGCGACAAAGAAATGGCGACGTACACGTTTGTGGTGAACGCGTAGGAGGGAAGCGTTTTTCGTTTTATTTTACGTGTAACCAAGCAGCCGAACAGCAACATGAAAACAAGTCTTTTTTTCAGTAATAGTGGCTTTTTTGATCTACCTCGTTCCGGAGCGCGTAACGATTTGTATGATCGAATCCGAAAAGAAGTGGCTTCTGATTACGAAGTAAGGCTTGAACAGGCAACCCCGTCGGAACGGGACTGGCTCAACTGGAAAATTAATTTGCTCGCAGAAATACGGTATAACCGGCTGATGTTTTGGAGAAATTAAGAAGCAGATTAACATAATGTTTGATTATAAAACTAATTGACTGAGATGACGAAGGTAATTTTGTCTTTGGTACTGCTGAACTTATTAGTAGCCTGCCAAACTATGACTTCTGAAAAACTGACTGACCTTTACCCCTCCACAGATAGGGAAGTATTCGATGCCAAGGCACCAACTTCGAGTACCTTAATTTCATCAATGGTCGTTCAATCAACTTACAAGGAAGCTGGAATCGAAGGCTATCGCTATGAGTATCGCTACTATTACGATGCAGACAACCGATTGGCTAAGCTTGACTACCAAGGGTATCTTCATAAGTACATCCGAACGCCAGAGACTTACACTAATTTTATTCACCGAGTAGTCACCATAACCTACTCCTCATCAGGGGAGTTGGCAGCAATTCAAATGAATGGTTATGACCAACAGGGGCAGCCAACCAACTACTTCCTCAACTTTCCAGTAAGGAAAGAGAACGGAGAGCTAGTCGTCTATGGTCAATCCCAGTTTTATCCCAACCCCTTTGCTGATCAACCTATTATGCGCATTTCAGATAAAGGTCGTGTACTTGCTCTGCCCTGTCCTTGGAACGATCCGGCAGTTAGCCAGTTTGCCCAGTTTGCCTTGAATACATTTAGCTATGATGCGGCCGATAATTTAAAGAGCATCACCTTCTCTTATGTTGATCCGACTCGGACTAAACAACAAGCCCCCCTATTAACCCAGATTCAGCATAGTCGCTATGTACTTAATCCATTCGGTCGAGATCCAGCTTATGGAGCAGTTCATCTTCTGGCTCGTGGAGGCTATAGTACTTCCCTTCCTAGCACGTTGGACTTCAGCCAGAATATGGTTCTAACAGATCAGGTCGAGCGATGGACGCGGTCGGAAAATGGTTTTGACTATGGTCATGAAGGCCCTGCTCAAACGAATTACACCTATCGTTATAATAGCCATCGACTACCCACATGGGTGAAGCGGACTCAATCTTCTAAATTTAATCCAGTTAGTGTAGATAGTGTCACCTTCACTTATTAATTTAACATATTAAATAGTTGGCTTATTTCGCTCTCGTAGGTTTCATAGTGAGCTGGAATTTCTTAAAACTCTGCTTAACATAATCTCCACTTATACAACAGGTGATTAGTTATGAATAAGTGGTTCGAATACTTGTGGGCAAACTTGTTTATGATTCTTGTACCACTCAATAAAACTTCAACACTTGTCTTCTTATTTCTACCGGTACTCGCCTATGCCCAATCCTTTACTGGTAGCGTAACCGATAGCCAAAGCATGGCTCCCTTACCATATGCTAGTATCGGGGTGCGAGGTAAAAGCATTGGTGGCATTGCGGATATAAATGGGCATTTTCTGATCGACATGACGAAAGCCCTGCCTACTGACACCATCATTATTAGCTATTTAGGGTATCAGTCTAAAACCCTTGTCAAGCGGAATGTTAGCAATGCAGCTTACAGAATTGAGTTGGTTTCCAGCCCGTTTCAACTCAAAGAAGTGGTCACAGTTGGTAAGCGAGAAATAATTAGTATTGGCAATAAAAAAGCGAGTGGATACTACACAGGCTGGGGTGATTATTCCAGTTCGAAAGGTCGTTTTCGGGGGACTACAATTGAAACCGATGAATTGCCGCTAAAACTAGTCAAGTTCAAACTACACTTGGATGCTTGCGAATTTGATAGTGTTCGCTTCCGATTGCACATTCTGCCTCTACAAGCCAACCATTCGGGCAACCTGACTACTGAGCTACTCCACGAGAATATATTTTTTACCGCCCACAGAGACCAAAAATGGGTGAGTGTCGATCTAACTCCTTATAATCTCATCATCCGCCAGAATATTATTGTTGCTGTTGAATGGGTTGACTCGTGGGTAAAGAGAGGTGGAAGTCATTTACTAACTATATCTACGTCGAGAAAAGAAGGCTATACGTACACACGGGAGACACCTGAAGAACCTTTTCAAATTATCCAATACAAATTTACCCCGACGATGTACTTTGAGACCCACAAAGCTGGTCAACCAGATACGCCCTCACGCCCATAGTTTGCCCGCTCTCTTGTGAGTCTTCGAAGGCATCTATTCTTGGTTTATTCTCATAACATAAAATTAGTTATAAAACGCTTCTCGAAAAGTACAATCAATCAAACGACCGACCACCTCACCCAAAATATAAACCCACTCAGTTTAAATTCAGCCCGAACAGGACGCCGAACCACGGCTGGCGCTGATACACCCACGCCCGGCGGTTGAGGTCGAGCAGGCTGTCGATGCCCATTGCCAGGCCCACGTTAAAAACACGGGCGTCGTAAATCCCTGCCACTCCAACGTCGACAATAACACCTTCGTACTCGTACGGCACGCGGTTGTTAGTCACTAAGTCATTAATCGTAGCCGAGCCAATGCCAGTGAATAGCCCGTAACCAAACCCCTGACTCCGCAGCTTGCGAACGCCAAATGTCGGCGTGATGGGTTGCCAGCGGTAGCTGTGAAAGTCGATCCGCCGACCTACGTACAAAGCCGCGTTGAAATTGGAATTGAGCTGGGGCGGTACACCCGACCGCGCCGGGCGAATTTTGAACGGCAGCGTGAACACGTCAACGTCCACCTCGGCCCGGTAAAACGACCATTGTTCATACGTTCTGCCGGGTATCGTTCGCCGTTCACCTGTGTTGGGCAGAACGAGTTGCAGGCTGTCGCCCGAGTCAACGACGTAGACGCGCCGGGGCAGGCCAACCTCCGACGACCGTAGAATCTGGTAAAAATCGGGACGGAGCGAGCCGGTAGGTACCCCCGCCCGGCAACCGATCAACAGGCAGGCCAGCCCGGCCCGGCCCAATAATCCCTTACCAACGCGAAACCAACCCGATTGCTGCTTCATGATCCGGTTGGGCTACTTTCTGACGATGATGGTGGCCGCAGCCTGGGCCGCAGCCAGAATCGTTACATCGGCAATGGTGACGTGGGCGGGGGCCGTTACGGCGTAAACAATCGTGTCGGCAATGTCGCTGGCGGTGAGCGGCTGGAACCCTTCGTAAACCTTGGCGGCCCGCTCGGTATCGCCTTTGAAACGCACCACCGAAAACTCCGTCTCCACCGCGCCGGGGGCAATGTTCGTGACTTTAATGCCGTGCTGGGTCAGGTCTAACCGCATTCCGGTGCTGAGCGCTTCAACGGCGGCTTTGCTGGCGCAGTACACGGCCCCGTTGGCGTAGGGCTGCTTACCCGCAATCGAACTCAGGTTCACAATGTGCCCCCGCCTGCGCTCAACCATGCCCGGAATCACCGCCTTCGATACGTAGAGCAGGCCCTGCACGTTACCGTCAATCATCTGGTCCCAGTCGGCGGGGTCACCGTCCTGAATCGCCGACATACCGTGGGCGTTTCCCGCGTTGTTGATTAAAATATCAATGGCCTGCCAATCAGTGGGCAGCGATTGGATGGCGTTGCTAACGTCGTCGTAGTCGCGCACGTCGAAATTAAGGGTTAGCACGGGCGTTTGCGGGCTGAGTTGCGCTTGCAGTTCGGTGAGCCGGTCGGGTCGGCGACCGCACAGAATCAGGCGGTAATCGAGGTCGGCGAAGGCTTCGGCGGTGGCGCGGCCAATGCCGGAGGTAGCGCCGGTAATGAGTGCAATCATACAATAGGGAAACAAGTTTTACCGGCGTAAAGCTAACAGATTCCCTATTCACGGGATAAGCTGAAGTGATGCAAAACGAGCAGAAGCAGCGCCCCATGCGCAAACAAAATCAACACCGGGCGGACAACTTGACAAATGTGGGTCCAAATTTGCTAAAGAGTCATTATGGTAACATCGTAAAAAACAGTACTTGGGGTCCGGCTGGTCGTTAGCCTGCTTTAATTTGCCGTTGTCTCATTCTGGCCGCGCCCGAACAAACGACTCCACACGGTAAGGTGTTATGTGCCGGTCAACAGTGATTTTAGTACGCGTAAATCCTCAAAACAACCCATAAAAGACTGATAAATGAATACGGTCAATCAATCCTCCTACTCAATTATGGTTTAGTATGCTTCCTGAATTTTCGATAGTAATTCCTTCCTCGCATCATCCCGCTTTGTTATTGAAATGTCTCGACGCACTTGGTCGGCAGCGGCTTGCCCGCGATCAGTTCGAAGTTATCGTTGTGGACGATGGTAACTCATCTGACACCGCAACGGCCGTCGCGCTGTTTACGCGGCAGGTAGCCCAGTCGGGCGGGGCGCTGGAAGTGCGGTATCTGGCGCAGCCGAAGCAGCGCGGTTTTGCAGCCGCCCGCAACCGGGGCTGGCTGGCCGCCAGGGGACGGATAATCGCCTTCACGGACGATGATTGCCTGCCCGAACCGGAGTGGCTGCTCTCGGCACTGACGGGTTTCCAGCGCGGTGCCCAGGTGATGACGGGGCAACTGCGACTGACGCTCCCCGGCAGTACCACGCAGTATGATCCTAAAGATCTGTATGTGGAAACGGGCGAACTTATTTCGGCCAACTGCTTCTGCCGGAAGTCGGCGCTGGAGCAGGTGGGCGGTTTCGAGGAAGCCTTCGACTCGGCCTGGCGCGAAGACAGCGATCTACAATTTAAATTTATTCAGGCGGGCATCCCCATCAGCAAATGCCCCGAAGCGATTGTGGTTCATCCCATCCGCCAAACTCCCTGGTACACGTCGCTGGCCAACGAACGCAAAAGCCAGTATGACGCCCTGCTCTACAAACGTCACCCCGACCTGTTTCGGCAGCGCATCGAAAACGACCGGGGGCAGATTTTGGAGTACTATGCGTCGGTGCTGGCAATCACCATTGGCATCCTGAGCGCACTGTCTGGCCACCCGGTCGCAGCCGCTCTGGGATTTGGATTATGGGGGGTGCTGCTAACCAGCCTCATCGGGCAGCAATTGCCCGGCAAGGTGGCCACGATGCAATGGCCGCAAACCGTGCTGACGGCTTTGGCTACCCCGTTTTTGTCGGTCTACTGGCGGCTTTACGGAGCCGTAAAATACCGGGTGCTGTATTGGTAAAATGGACGTCATCGTTTGATTCGGATCTTACGCCTGTTCGAGAAACGCCCATAAGGTATCCGCCTTGTTGGTCAGCGAGTTGGTCAGCGAGCCGCTTTGTTGAGTCAGTTCATTAATAATGGGTACGAACGTATGCTGGAGACCTTCGATGGTGCTTATCGCCCGATCAATGCTGGATTGGATGTTCATGTCCGTGAAGATGTTGTCGAACAGAACTTCGCCCGCCCGGCTCCATCCGTCAAGGTCAATCGTGTGCCGGAGCGTACGCCCAACGTCGGCGTATTCGCTGCTAAACTGGTTCAGCGCCTTCGTTAGCTCGTGCGTCTGTCGGCGTACCTGATCCAGCTTGTCGAGCTTAATTAGTGAGGTCAACGCACCATCAAACATATCGAAATAACCCAACTGGCGGGCTTCCAGCAGCAGGGTGTGAGTTCTCGTTAACTGATTTAGCGCGGCCGAAGCCGCTCCACCCGCTTCGTTGGTTTCGATCAGGAGCCAGTCGGCTTCATCAACGGCCTTCGTCAGTTGGTCGTACGTGCGGCCGGTTTCGTCCCACCGCAGGTGCAGCAGTGCCCGCTTCCGGGCGATCAGCGCCGAGTAATCCGTGTCGACGGACGCGTAATTGGCTAATTGCTGCGTTAGGGCGTTAACGTCCTCTTCGGCCTGGCGGAGTTGCTCGGTCCCGTCCGCGTAGGCCAATTCAGCGTCGGCAACCTCGGCTTCTTCGCGGGTCAGCCGTTCCTGCTTCTGGTTGAGAATCGAGTAATAAAGCGCCGACCAGCTAAGGCCATTCAGCCGGTCAACGTCGGCCTGCTCATGGGCAAGGCGTGCCGCCAGTTCGGTTTGCCGAGCTTGTTTCGTTGCCATCGTCTGCTTTGCCTCATCCAGCCGAATTCGTAACCGGTCGCGCTCGTGCCGACGGCTGACGAGGCCGAGAAGTTGTTGCTGCTGGTCGGAACTCCATTCCATTACCGTAAGTTTAGGTTATAGGATAAATCACTTGTTTACCAACTGCCGTTACAAGCAGATCAGGATAAGCGGTTGAAATGCCTCCTCACGACGTTATAAAAACAACGGTGCGTTCTTTGCTGCTTATGACCCATTTACACCAATCGTTCGCGGTTCGATTCACGTACGACGTATTCTTCGCCGAACAACTTTTTGATCCGGCTAACCCACTCATTGCCAACTTTTTTAGCCAGCAAATGGCTACGGAGACGACCCGGAAAATTCTGTTCGTACTCGATTCCGGCGTTGTTCAAACACACCCGGACGTACTGACGAACATCAGGAATTATTTCGATCAACCAGCCGTACCCGTTACACTGGTGCCCGATCTGCTGGTCATTCCAGGGGGCGAAGGAGCCAAGAACGACCCCGCTTTGGTGGAGCAGATTGTCGACGCCATTGATCGGCATGGCATCGACCGGCACTCGTTCGTCGCTGGCGTGGGCGGTGGGTCGGTGCTGGACCTGGTGGGCTACGCGGCCGCCATTGCCCACCGGGGCATCCGGCACGTGCGCATTCCCACAACCGTACTCTCGCAGAACGATTCGGGCGTGGGCGTCAAAAACGGCGTTAATTACCGGGGCAAGAAAAATTTCCTCGGCACGTTTGCGCCCCCGGTGGCCGTGTTCAACGACAGCGCTTTTCTGACTACGCTCGACGACCGCGACTGGCGGGCGGGTATTGCCGAAGCTGTTAAGGTGGCCTTGATCAAAGACAGCGCTTTTTTTGACTGGATCGAAGCCAATGCCCCGGCCTTAGCCATGCGCGATAGTTCGGCGATGCAACACCTGATTTATCGCTGCGCCGAACTGCATTTGCAGCACATTGCCGGTGGCGATCCGTTTGAGATGGGGTCGTCGCGGCCGCTGGACTTTGGTCACTGGAGCGCCCACAAACTGGAGCAACTGACCAACTTTGAGTTGCGCCACGGCGAGGCCGTTGCCATTGGCATTGCCCTCGACACGCTCTACTCCAATCAGCTTGGCTGGCTCACCGACGCCGACACCAACCGCGTTCTGACAACGCTGCGGGCGCTCGGCTTCGCGCTCTATCATCCGCAGCTCAACGCCGACAACAGCGCGGGTCTCCTGCGTGGTCTTTCCGAGTTTCGCGAACACCTCGGCGGGCAACTCACCATTATGCTGTTGCAGGGTATCGGCCGGGGCGTGGAGGTTCACGAGATGGATGCTGCTGGTGTCCGGCAGGCCATTGCTACGTTGCACGAAAGCGAAGTTGAATTCACTGCGTAAACCTTTTCCCTAACCCCCGGCCCCTCTCCCATGGGGAGAGGGGGAAGGCCATCCGGTAGTTTGCCCCCCTCTCCCCATGGGAGAGGGGCTGGGGGCACGACATTATGAAAACACCCCTCGGCCATCTCGGCTACTGCACCAACATCCACGCGGGCGAAACCTGGACCGACCACTTTGCGGCTCTGCAAACGGCGGTGCCCGAACTCAAAAAACGGCTTTCGCCCGACGCACCGTTTGGACTGGGGCTACGCCTGTCCAACATCGCCAGTGAAGAACTGGAGCAACCCGAAAACCTCGTGGCCTTCCAGCACTGGCTGGCCGAAAATGGCTGTTACGTGTTCACCATGAACGGCTTTCCATTTGGGGGATTCCACGATACGGTGGTGAAGGATCAGGTACATGCTCCCGACTGGACCACCGAAGCGCGGGTTGAGTACACCAAACGGCTGTTTCGCATTCTCTCGGTGCTGCTGCCGGTCGATGAACTGGGCAACGCTATTCCGGGGGGCGTTTCGACGTCGCCCCTGTCGTATCGCCACTGGTTTGAGTGGGACCAACCGGCGGCCCGTGATTATATTCTCTCGCAAACGACGCAGAATGTGCTCGACGTCGTGGCCGACCTGATCCGGCTGCACCGGCAAACCGACCGGCTCATGCACCTCGATCTGGAACCCGAACCCGACGGCGTCATCGAAACGGCCGACGAATTTATCGCCTGGTTCATGGACTACCTGATTCCAATGGGACTGGAGCAACTGACCGGGCAGTTCGGCCTGACCGACGAAGAAGCTGAAGCGACCATCTGCGATCACGTCCGGCTCTGCTACGACGTTTGCCATTTTGCCGTGGGGTATGAACACCCCGCCGAGGTGCTCGATAAACTCAAAGATTATGGCCTTCGGGTCGGTAAAATTCAAATCAGTGCGGCTTTAAAAGCTGAGTTTCCAGCGTCCGAAGATGGGGGAGGGGAGGCTGTGCGGCAGGCGTTTGCCCAGTTCAACGAGCCAACGTACCTGCATCAGGTGGTGGCGAGAACGAAATCGGATGAGTTGGTGCGGTTTAAGGATCTACCCGACGCGCTGACGGCTTTCAACGATACCCATGCCGAATGGCGGTCGCACTTCCACGTGCCCATCTTCGTGGAAAAATACGGCGTACTCAAATCGACGCAGGACGACATCCGGGAGGTGCTGCAGCTACAGGCCGAGCGGCACGTGACCAACCAGTTAGAGGTTGAAACCTACACCTGGGATGTGCTGCCGACCGAGCTGAAAGCGGACATTGTGGATTCGATTGAACGAGAAATGAAGTGGGTAATAAATTCAGCGAAAGAGTGAAAGAGCGCGAGAGTGGCAATGTGTGGTCCGCTCTTCCACTCTTTCGCTCTTTCACTCTTTCATCATGCAAAAGACCGTAGTACTCGATGTTGTGGGCCTGTCGTATTCGCTGATTGGCGAACACACGCCTTTCCTGAAACAATGGTTCGCCAGTAAGCACCAAGCCACCATCAACCCCATGCTCCCGGCCGTGACTACGTCCGTGCAATCGACCTACGTAACGGGCAAATGGCCCAGCGAACATGGCATCGTGGGCAACGGCTGGTATGACCGTACCGACGCCGAAGTGAAGTTCTGGAAACAGTCGAACAAGCTCGTGCAGGGCGAAAAAATCTGGGACAAAGCCCGGCAAATTGACCCCGGTTTCACCATCTCCAAAATGTTCTGGTGGTACAATATGTACTCCACCGCCGACTTTTCGGCCACGCCCCGCCCGCAGTACCCGTCCGACGGCCTGAAACTGCCCGACTGCTACACCCAGCCCGCCGACCTGCGCGACCAGCTGCAAAAAGAACTGGGCACGTTTCCGCTATTTCAGTTCTGGGGACCGGCCACCACCGTCAAATCGACTCGCTGGATCGCCGATGCGTCGATGCTCGTGGACCAGTGGCACAGCCCAACGCTGACGCTTATTTATTTACCCCACCTGGACTACTGCCTGCAAAAATTCGGCGAGAATTTTGACAAAATTGCCACCGACCTGCGTGAGATTGACGACGTGTGCCGCGATTTGATTCAGTTCTACGAAAAACAGGGGGCGGACGTAATCGTGCTGTCGGAATACGGCATTACCAACGTCAGCAAGCCCATTCACCTTAACCGGATCCTGCGCGAAGCGGGCATGATTCGCTACCGCGAGGAGCGCGGTCTGGAACTGTTCGATGCCGGGGCCTCGCCCGCCTTCGCTACCGCCGACCACCAGGTTGCGCACGTCTACGTCAACGACCCCGCTGTACGTGACAAAGTCCGGGCCTTGCTGGAAACTACACCGGGTATTGAATTAGTGTTGGATAAAGCCCAGCAGAAAGCTTACCACATCGACCACGAGCGCTCCGGCGATTTTGTGGTCATGGCCGACGCCGATAGCTGGTTTACGTATTACTACTGGCTCGACGATGCCCGCGCCCCGGATTTTGCCCGGTTGGTCGCCATTCACCAGAAGCCCGGCTACGATCCCGTCGAGCTATTCATGGATCAGACCAATCCACTCGTTAAACTGAAAGCGGGCTATAAACTGGGGCGCAAGATGCTGGGCTTCCGGTATCTGATGAACGTGATTTCGCTGGATGCCACGCTCATTAAAGGTTCGCACGGGCGCATCGGCACGGCGCGGGAATATCACCCGGTTTTTGTCAGCAGCCGGGCCGTTGGCCAATCGCTGGACGCAACAGCGGTGTATGACCAGATTTGGGAAACAATGATGGCAGAGGTTGCGGTTAAGTGAAGTGTTTGAGTAGTACGTGTTTGGGTGTTTATGTGGTGAATTTACTCCTCATTGATACACACAAACACTAAAAACTTAAACACGAGTCCTTAAAACCCCTAATTTAGAGGTATGAAAGCCCTGACCGCCCTTTGCCTGTTCGTGGCAGCCTGCACCACCAACCGTCCGTCGACGGTGAACGCGCCCGCCGACGGAGCGGAGTATTACCAGCCCAACCGGCCCGAATACGCCGTCAGGAAACAGTTGCTACCCGACCCAACCGGTGGTCTCGGCCATTCGCAGGACCCCGACATCCGGGTGACAGATATCCGGCTGACGGCCAGTTACACCGTGCTGTATATGACGTTTGGCAAAGACCGGAACGACCGGAACAACAACTACTACGGTGCCAGCGCTATCTCGTTCAATCCCAAAGCGGTGCTGGCCTCCTCAGACGGTAAACGCACCTATAAACTCATCAAAACGGACGGCATTCCTATGTCGCCGGATACGCGCGAGATCAAGAACGACGAACGGGTTCCGTTTGTGCTGTATTTTGAGCGGTTAGATGATGGTGTGAAGTCGTTTGACCTGTTTGAATGCAAGAGCGACAATCAGAATTCGTGCTTCAATGTGGCGGGAATGACGATTGAAAATTCGGTGGAGCAACTGCCAAAATAGCCCTGCGGATAACCTAAAATCGGATCGGGTTGGAAGGTAGCTAACGCTCACTCCGAGGTGCCTTCGTTGGCTGGTTAACGACGGGTTGCAAAAACGCATCGTCCAACGAGGCAATGCCCCAGTCGGACTGTCGCATTCAAACGTACGTCGCGGTATCGAAGTCCAGATTTGATAACAAAACCAACCAGACCACGTACGACTACGACCCACGGGGCAACCTGTTAAAAACGGTAATGACGACCGACGAGCGCTCTACCAGCGGAACAAAGGGTGGTCAGACTGGAAATAAGACCGTTACCTACACGTACGATGCTGATGGTTTCCTAACCGCTTCCGCTTCGCAGGAGTTGTACGTCACTACGACCACAAACAACATTCAGAAGCAGGAAATTACGACGACGACTCGCTACTCGTACGCAAACGGCCGTTTGTCGGGTTATGTAACAACCCGAATCGGTGCGTATGGCGTCACAACGCATGCTATAGATTCATTAGTGTATGATGCATCCGGCGATTTGGTTAGCCGAACGGAGACGAACACCACGGTGGTTCATGACCCCTCGATAGCAAAAGAGATTACGGCCAATTCAACCGGACCCACGCGAGTCTGGACGTACCAAAAAAATCAGTTGGTTGATTACGTTGAGACGTACGGCACGTCCGAAGGGCGTCCGTTGACGATTCAGAATGGCGTCGTTACGAAAATAGGCGGCTCTAACTATGAAATACGCTATGGGTATGATAATCAACAGCGCGTTACCAAGCAGGAGCATTTCGCTAATGGTCAGTTGAACGAGTATTACCTCCAAACCTGGACTAATTCCAGGCCATCATCAGCAGCATTACCCCCATTGAAGGGGTTTCCAACGGTCATTCCAGTTCCCGAATCAATTCAAACAGGGGTTCTGGCCAGTAAGAAAACGTTTTTCCGGAATTCGGTCAGCAATGCCATTTATCAGTACAACGAAAGCACTTCCGTCGTACAAGCCAACGCACAGGGCTTTATTACCGGTGCTACTATTACAAGCACCCATTATCCCCCCGCTTCTTCGCAGGACGTTGTGACTACCGAGACCTATACGTATACAGGTTGTCAATAGCCTTGTTTTAGCCTACGTATTTTCCTGATTGAACAACCATTAGGGGATATTATTGAGGGTTGCCAAGCCCGACTATTGCCCTATTGCCAACGGTAGCTTGCACGCGATTGGGTATTACGTAAATCAGAACGATACGCTCGGATAAGTGTTCATTGCAGGCATGGAAGCAGACCAACGACCAGTTTTTCTGTTTATACGCACACCTAAACGCATGAATCAGCCGTTAAAAGGATACTGTTATCATGTACTTTTAGTGGAATTATGCTGTTTTCTGCCTCCTCAATCAATCGTTTTCGTTTAAATCGTACGCTCTTATTTTTCTCTATCTGTCTGTCAATCAGCTTATTTACGTTAGCGCAGGTCAATTTAAAACACCGGATGCTCAATGGCTACTCGCTGAACAGCGACGCCCCTATCAACAAAAGTAAGCCGACGCTGTTCGTGTTTGCCCAGGCCGAGACCTTTGAGCAGGTGTTTAAACCAACCGGTGGGAGCAAGCGTCCCGACCGGGCTGATTTCGACAGAGAGATGCTGATTGGTGTGACCATTCCACCGACCAATAAACCCCCGAAACTTTCTATCAGTAAAGTGTTCGTGCAGGACTCGACGCTGACCGTGCGTTACATAAGCGTGAAGGATACGACCGACAGGGAACCGCAGGCGTCCGTATCGCAGCCAACGCTGTTGCTGGCCATTCCGAAGCAGACCGTGCTCAGAACCCGGCTGGTTGAAAACGGTAAGGTGGTGCAAACGATCAAAAAGCGCGAAAGCGGAGAGTAGCAAGCCCTGTCAATTTACATCCTTTCCCTGCTCCAACTGCTGAAGCAGCCGTTCGACATTGGCCCTGTTATTGGCGTCGGGGGCCTGAGCGAGGGCTTTTTTACCCCAGTCAGCCGCTTTTTTGTAATCGCCCACGGCCGAGTACCCCCGCATCAGTCCCATGTTCGACAGAAACACATTCGGATTCTTCTTCGCATTGGCCTGAAACAGCGTCAGGGCTTCGCTGGTTTTCTTCTGACTGATGAGTTGCCGACCGTATTGGTACGCATCCATCGCGGTGGCCATGGGCATCGCTTCGCTCATAAGCGCGTCGGCCTCTGCGCTGCGATTGAGCAGCGTCAGTAACCGAGCTTTGGTGCGGAGCGTGTTGAAGTTTTTCTCGCCCACAAATTGCCCGCTAATGGCGTAGTCGGCCCAGCGCAGCCCTTCGTCGAGGTTGGTGTTGTGGTCGGCGCAATACGTAGCGGCCTGTTGGTAGGCGTCGGACCGGAATCCCTTTTCGCTACGGAGTTCATTGCGCAGCGATGTCAGTTGGGTTTGCACGAGGTTGACGGCTATGCTGAACGGAATTCGCCATTTCTCCCACGCTAATGACACCACGGCGGAGCTATCGGTCTGATCAGTAAAGGCGTAGGTAAGCCGCTCGACCAACGGCTGATTTTTGACCGGCTTCACCGTTATACGCAGAACGTCTTCTTTGGGATCGTAGAAGTAACTGCCCCACGAACTGGTGTTTTTTGAGAAGATAACGGCAACTTCATTTTCCTGCACGGCCATCAGCAGACCGTATGTTCCGGCGGGTATTGGTTTGCCTTCAACCGTTGCATCGGTGCTGAACGAGATAATTGTGTTTTCGTTAGCACCGGCCCGCCAGGGTGCTTCTTTGCTGCTGCCAAAGCCCAAATCTTTATAGCCGAAATGCACTAACTGGCCCCAAATCTTGCCCTCGCGACCTTTTACGGCTGGCCGGCTATACTGAATGGTGACGTCTGTGATGCCGATGCGCTCCGACACCGACGCTTTTTTGTTGCCCCCGTCGGGTGGAAATGTTAGTTGCGCCAGTGCCGACAGTGAGCCGACGAAAAAACAGAGGACGCTTAGCGGTAAGGTAAACGGTTTCATAATGGCAGGCCCGAATGAGATTAGGTTTAGGAGGCATTCGGATGGAGGGCAAGTTACCGACTTCACGCTCAATCTGTCAACATGAACCGGACAAGCGGATTTTCGTGTTGACCAACAAAGCGGTTTTTAGCGCATCGGGTTTGGGTTTACCCGTTTTGGGCCGAAACTACCCGCCCCGAACTACATGCCCCCCGAACGATTTCCGTACCTTTGCACCTATTTTTCAATCGCATGAGCGATTAGATCTTATCGACGTGGCTTATCAACAATATGAATCCCTCGATTATGCGCAGGTCGCAGCCGAGGTCTTGACGTACTGGAACCAGAATCAGGTATTTGAACAGTCTATCACGACCCGCGATGGACAACCCCGCTTCACGTTCTACGAAGGACCGCCGTCGGCCAACGGAACGCCCGGCATTCACCACGTAATGGCCCGGACGATTAAGGATATTTTTTGCCGGTACAAAACTTTGCAGGGCTTTCAGGTTGACCGGAAAGGCGGCTGGGATACGCACGGCCTGCCCATTGAGCTGCAGGTCGAAAAGGAACTCGGCATCACCAAGGACGACATCGGCAAAACGATCAGTGTGGAGGAATACAACCGCAAGTGCCGCGAAACGGTCATGCGCTTCACCGATCAGTGGAACGATCTGACCGAGAAAATGGGCTACTGGGTCGACCTCGACAACCCGTACGTCACCTATAAAAACGAATACATCGAGTCGGTCTGGAACCTGCTCAAGCAGTTGTACGACAAGGAGCTATTGTATAAAGGCTATACCATTCAGCCGTTTTCGCCCAAAGCGGGCACGGGCCTGAGTTCGCACGAACTGAACATGCCCGGTACGTATAAAGATGTGCGCGATACCACAATCGTAGCGCAGTTTCGGGCGAAGCTAACCGGCAAGTCGGCGTACCTGTTCGACGCGGCCGAATCCGACGAAATATTTATCCTGGCCTGGACAACCACACCCTGGACGCTGCCCGCCAACTCGGCCCTGACCGTTGGCAAGGACATTGACTACGTGCTGATCCGAACGTTCAACGCCTACACTTATCAGTTGGTCAACGTCGTACTGGCGAAGGCGTTGGTGAATCGGTGGTTTAGTGAGAAAAACCGCGTTGACGACATGTACGACCCGGCTTTCGACCGCTACCTGCTGAGCGATGAGCCTGCCGGTCGGCCGATTCCGTGGGCGGTGTTGATGGAGATGAAAGGCGATCACCTGACCGACATTGAGTACGAGCAACTCATGCCGTACGTGCAGCCCACCGGCGACAAAAAAGCCTTCCGGGTGATTCTGGGGGATTTCGTCACGACGGAAGACGGTACGGGTATTGTGCACACGTCACCAACCTTCGGGGCCGACGACTTCCGGGTAGCGCAGGTAGCCGGGATTCCGCCCATCATGGTG
Organism: Spirosoma arcticum; assembly: GCF_054779955.1. Lineage (NCBI taxonomy): Bacteria > Pseudomonadati > Bacteroidota > Cytophagia > Cytophagales > Cytophagaceae > Spirosoma > Spirosoma arcticum. The sequence goes on along the minus strand of NZ_BAAGXG010000032.1, from coordinate 10,175 downwards.
ACGGATGAGAACGGGAAAGACGTACCCATTGTGGATCGGCAGGGCCGGTTCGTAGCCGAAATCACCGACTTTGCCGGGCGGTACGTGAAGGAAGAATACTACGCCGATGCTGAACGTGCCGAACCGGATTTCAAACCGACTGACGTGCTCATCGCCATCAAGCTAAAAGAGGAGAACAAAGCGTTTCGGGTCGAGAAATACGAACACCCGTACCCGCACTGCTGGCGCACCGATACACCGATTCTGTATTATCCGCTCGATAGCTGGTTTGTGCGCACGACAGCCGTGAAGGACCGGCTTATTGAACTGAACAAAACCATCAACTGGCAACCCGAAAGCACCGGCACCGGCCGCTTCGGCAACTGGCTCGAAAACCTTGTCGACTGGAATTTATCGCGAAGCCGGTTCTGGGGAACGCCGTTGCCCATCTGGCGAAGCGAGTCGGGAGAGGAGGTTTGCGTTGGTTCGGTTGACGAACTGGTTCTGATGAGCGAAAGAGCGAAAGAGCGAATGAGTGAATGGGTTCGGGAAGGTAAAACTGACTACCAGTCTTATGTCGACAAAAATACGGCGTTCCTAACGGCATTCACTGACGGCAGTTATGATTTGCACCGCCCTTATTCAGATGAGATTTACCTTGTCTCGGAGAGTGGCCAACTCATGCAGCGCGAGCCGGATCTGATCGACGTTTGGTTCGACAGCGGGGCAATGCCGTATGCACAGTGGCACTATCCGTTCGAGAACAAGGCCGTGTTTGAGCAGTCGTTTCCGGCCGATTTTATTTCGGAAGGCGTCGACCAAACGCGGGGCTGGTTTTTCACGCTCCACGCCATTGCAGTGATGCTGTTCGACTCGGTGGCGTTCAAGAATGTGGTCTCCACGGGACTGGTGCTCGACAAGAACGGTAATAAAATGTCGAAGAGCAAAGGCAACGCCGTGGACCCAATCGCGACGCTGGCCAAGTACGGCCCCGACGCCACGCGCTGGTACATGGTCACTAACGCCGAGCCGTGGGACAATCTTAAATTCAACACCGACGGTATTGGGGAGGTGCAGCGAAAACTGTTCGGTACGCTGTCGAATACGTATAATTTCTTCGCGCTCTACGCCAATCTGGATCAGTTCTCGGTTAACGAACGAATCGTGCTGGTAGCCGACCGACCCGAGCTTGATCGCTGGATCTTGTCCAAACTGCAATCGCTGATTCTCGAAGTCGAAGGGCAATTTGACAGCTACAATCCCACGAAAGCGGGTCGGGCGGTTCAGGACTTCGTCAATGACCAACTGTCGAACTGGTACGTTCGTCTGTCGCGTCGGCGCTTCTGGCAAGGGGAATTGACGACCGATAAGCGGGCGGCTTATGAAACACTGCACGAATGCCTGACAACGGTGGCACAGTTAATGTCGCCGATTGCGCCGTTCTACGCCGACTGGCTGTATCGGAACCTGACACCGGATGCTGTCTCAGTCCACCTGACTAATTTTCCGGTTGCCGATCAAGGTCTGATTGACACCGAACTGGAGCGGTCGATGGAGTTGGCGCAGGAAGTTAGTTCGCTGGTTCACTCGTTGCGGAAGGGTCACAAACTGAAAGTTCGCCAGCCGCTAAGCCGGGTGCTGATTCCGGTCCTGAACGGCGATACGCGTCGGCAGATTGAGCACGTAGCGCCGATCATTATGGCCGAAGTGAACGTGAAAGCGGTGGAGTTTGTGGACGACGCGAGCGGCATTCTGAAAAAGAAAGTAAAACCTAACTTTAAAGCACTTGGGCCGAAGTTTGGCAAGCAGATGAAAGAGGTGGCGATGGCAATTTCGACGCTGAATGATGCCAATATTCGTGAATTGGAAACGAAGGGCGAAACGAGCAGTCAGATGATTTACGATACGTTTTACGTCATCAACCGGGAATACGTCGAAATCGTGACTGAGGATATTCCCGGCTGGCTCGTAGCGAGTGAAGACGGCCTGACCGTGGCCCTCGACGTGACGGTGACCGACGAACTACGCCGGGAGGGAATCGCCCGTGATTTTGTAAACCGGATTCAGAACCTGCGCAAGGATCAGGGTTTTGAGGTAACCGACAAAATCAGCATCGAACTCGAACGTAACAACGACGAACTGGCCGCAGCGGTCGAAACCAACAGCGACTATATCCGGCAGGAAGTACAGGCCGTATCGCTCGATTTAGTCAGCGACCTGAACGGAAGTGCTACCGAGATTGAGATGGATGAGTTCCAACTACGCGTGAAGGTAGACGTCGTCCGGTAGCAGACCACGAATAGTGCGGGTTTGGACACAAACACCGCCCGATTGACCACATGCCGTTGGCTGGTTGATCGGGCGGTGTTTGTTTTGGTCTGTCAATCAAAACAGACCGCTTATGAAACGACTCGTGTTTCTACTACTCATCACCACACAGGTTGCCCTCGGGCAGGTTCAGGACTCAGTGGCTGTAATTTCGATACCGCCTAAGAGTGATTTTAAATATGGACTGATTAGTGATTTGAGCTTGTCGCCAACCTTCACCCTTCTACCGAATATCCGCTCGTTTTTCAGAAGTAATCAAATTCGGGCAGACGGTCCACTCACCTTCTTTTTGAACATCGGATTTGGTGTTCGAGTGAAGCGGTTTAAATTCTTGAGCCAGGTCGGATTTGGCCTAAAAAAAGCGACGCCTTATTATGAGTTCCCTGCAACCGGGTCGGAGTTCATTGCCCGGAATTCAGTAGCCAACTACACCAGCCTGTTGGTGGGGTATGACGTTGTAAATTCTCGCAACCGACGTCTGTATATTAACCTGGGTCTGGGCGGAATGGAGTATGGATTCAACATCTTTCGCCGAACGAATCAGGCCGTTCCGTTTCAAACCATCCTGCAAACCAGTCAAACCGGAACAGTACCGTCTTTATTACTACGCAACGTAGGCTACGTGGACATTAACGTAGAGTATGGCCATCGTGAAAGACGAAAGCGAAGTATCGATTTTGTGACACGCCTTGGCTACCGAAGCGGTACATACGCTAAAGAATATGAGTCTGAAGCATTTCCACTGATCAACGCGCCAAGAGACCGCATCGGTCAAATTTATATCCAAAGCGTACTGAGCTTATCGACTAACAACAATAGATGGAAATTCCGATGAAAACGGCCCTGCTACTAATGTGCTGGTGGCTGCTGACGACGGGTGTTCTGATCAGCGATGCACCGCAACCCCGCCAGGAATCAGCCGTACTGGTTGTGTATCGGCAGCGGGAGTTTGGGGGAAAGCCTTACGCGATCACGTTGAACGGCAAAGAAGTGGGCTCACTGTCCCCAAATCGCTATCTGAAGCTCAATACTCCAGCCGGTCGTGCTAAGATAGAGTCGAAGAAGGGCTACTTATCGGAAAATCAAACGATCTGGCTGACGCTCCAACCTGGTCGAACGCATTACATAAAAGCGGTTGAGGAAGTGGATTTTCTCACCCAAACGCTACTGCTGGCCCCGGTGAGCGAGGAGCAGGCTCGACAGGAATTGCGCCGGGTTAAACCGGTTGAAATTGCACCATCGGCACAAAAAGACTAAGTTAGGCGACTATGCCGGGCAAACAACTCGCTAACCTGCTATTGACGCTCGCCGTCGTTCTGCTGCTCACCTACTGGGGCTGGCGGCTGTACGTGGCGCTGGGAATTCCGCTGGCTGACGACCTGCCGGACCTTGGCGGATTGGCTCGCTACCTGCTGGGTATCGTTCTGGTACTGGTTCTCATTGGGGGAGTGGCCCACCTCAACTACCGGATGGCCTTCCGGCGGTGGCTGCTCCGGTCCGACACGTCGCCGTTTTACTGGCTGTGGCTGTGCGGATTAGCGTGGCTGATCTTTGAGCTATTGCAGCTACGAACGGAGAACGAACCGGAGTTTGCCGATGAAAACCTGCTGGTGACCACTGTGCTGCTGGTGTTCATCATCACGTACGGGTACGTGGTCGATTCCGTCCGCACCCGGCGCGACCAGTTGGTGCTGGTGCAACAAAAAACCGAAGCCGAACTGACGGCCCTGAAGGCGCAGATAAATCCGCACTTTCTGTTCAATGCGCTCAACACTATATATAACGAAGCGCAACGGGCCGGAAACGAGTCCGTCGCCGATCTGATTCAGCAGTTGGCGGGACTCATGCGCTACACGCTGGAGGAGTCGAAACGGCCAGTTACGCCGGTCGAAAACGAGTTGCAGTTTCTCCATAAATACGTGGCGCTGCAGCGGGCCCGGCTACCCCAAACCGATACGCTTCGGCTGACGGTTCGGCTGGAGAGCGACGGCCAACCTGCGTCAATCGCTCCCTTGCTGCTGATTCCGTTCGTGGAGAATGCGTTTCAGTACGGCATCAGCCTGACGCAACCCTCCTGCATCGACATTGACGTGGTCGTTGAGAATGGGCAGCTCATCATGCGGGTGGCCAATAGCCGACCGGCCAGTGGATCGGTAAAATCCGGTTCGGGAACGGGCATTGCCAACGCCCGCCAACGACTGGCCCAAACGTATCCCGCCCGGCACGACCTGCACATCACCCAGACGGATGATTCCTTTGTTGTCCAGTTACAAATTGACTTGTAAAACCGTATGCTGCATACCATCGCCATCGACGACGAGCCAGCGGCCCTGGAAGTGCTGAGCCGCTACGCCGACAAAGTGCCGTTTCTGCAACTCGACCAGACATTCGTCAGCACGGCCGACGCCCTGACGTATTTGCACACCCGGCCGGTCGATCTGGTGTTTCTCGACATTCAGATGCCCGACCTGTCGGGAACTGATTTTGCCCGGTTGATTGCCCCACTTCAGAAGTCGATTGTGTTCACCACGGCCCATGCCGACTACGCCATTGAGGGCTTTGCGCTCCACGTGCTCGATTATTTACTGAAGCCCATTGAGTTCGGGCGGTTTTTGCAGGCCTGCAACCGGGCCTATACCCAAACGACCCAGCAGGCGGGACAGCCCGCGAGCATCTTCGTCAAAGACGGCTACGACTGGATACGGGTTAACCTGAACGACGTATTATACATGCAGTCCGATACGAACCTGCTGTTTATCCACGAGCAGAACCGGCAGATCAGCACCCGCATGACCATTGCCGATATGCTGGCCACGCTCCCCGCCGATCAGTTTGTCCGGGTTCATAAATCGTACATCGCTGCTCTGAACGCCATCCGCAAAATTGAACGGCATCAACTAACGGTTGGTACTGTGGCAATTCCGCTGGCGGGCAGTTACCGCGACGCTGTTGAACAGCGCCTGTTAGGTAGGTAACGACGCCGGGAGGGAATCGCCCGCGACGTTGCCCGCTGAATTCGAAATCAATCCGCTGAACTGTACTTTCATCAGGCAGAAAAGCCGCACCCGTTGCAACGGGTGCGGCTTTTCTGCTTACGGCTTAGTTTCCCCAAAGAGATCTGGTCATCGGAGGGTTGATTGGTCCCTGAGCAGTCGAGACATGGCATCAAATTTGATACGACGGCTTGATTCATCAAAATAGGGTGCTTCTCCTAAATTACATTTAGTAACCGATACGACGCTTGGGTTAAATAAATCCGCCAATAAGGTACTGTATCCGCGTATTTATCATTCCTGCTATAAATTTCTCGGGTTATGAATCAGTGGCACGAATTTCGATTAGAGACACCATGCGGATTTATGCCTAAGCACGCTCTCCACCATAGTCAGGCGTTTATGTTTCGTTTTGGCCAAATTAGACAACTATGATAACTATTTTACCTTCCTTGTTCGCTTCAAAGAAGCTTTCATTTTGGCATAAAAGCGGAATTGGTACGTTACTCATTGTTTTAGTTTCGCTAACGTCGATACAGGCGCAGGTAAGCGGCACGGTCTTTCGGGACTTTTCCGCTAACGGCGTTCAGGATACACCTATTTCCTCAACGGCTGTCACGCCGGGGGAGCCGGGCGTCGCGGGTATAGTCGTGACGGCTTTTCCGGTCACGGGTGCGCCTGTATCGGTAACAACTAATATTAATGGTAGCTACACCTTCACGGCTGCTCAGGTGCCGTCTGGCATCGCCGTCCGGCTAGAGCTTGGCACTTTAGTAACGGGTACTTTCAGCGGGCCGGTGTCAACAACAGCGGGAGGGAGTGGCACGACAATTCGATTTGTGACGGCGGGTGGAGCAGCTACAGGAGTCAATTTTGGTATAAACTACCCAACGGATTATTGCCAGGCTATTCCCAATTTTATAGTACCCTGCTACGTAAATGGTAACCCCACTGGTGCTGGTACATCGCCCGGCGAGCCGGTGTTGGTTACCCTGCCCTATAATGCCACCAGCCCAACCGGTTCGGGTGGTAATACCACTGCGGAGTCGGGCATTGCCACCAACGGCCAGGTTGGTACGGTATATGGTGTGGCCTACCAGCGCGTATCCCGACTCTTATTTACATCAGCCTTTGTAAAACGCCACTCCGGCCTTGGGCGTAATACCACTACTGCCGCTGGTAATATTTACATTACCAATCCTGCTTCTACCACCAGTACACTTTTTACGAATATACCGGACGCCGGTACCGTCGCTACCAATACGGCCCGGGGGCTTCCCGGCAATGTTGTCGATCAGAACCGCGATCCCTTAGTGTACGATCAGGTGGGTAAAACCGGGTTGGGTGATCTGGAAATTTCAGATGATGGCACCGAACTGTTTGTCGTCAACCTAAATAACAGGCGGTTATACCGCATACCTATTATTAATGCTAATACGGCTAACCCCACCCCTGGCACATCCACTACGATTACAATTCCATCTCCAGCGACTCAAGCTCCGGGTAGTGTATTCCGGCCAATGGCCTTAAAATACTACCGGGGTCGGCTATATGTGGGTGGGGTAACGACCAACGAGGCTACATCAACTACTACAACCTTTCCAGCAACTACTACTGCAGGCACTTCATCAACTCCGGGTAATTTGATTACGCGGGATACGGCTCAGTTGAAGGCCGTTGTTTTTGAATTTAACCCCACTACCAGTAGCTTTAATCCAACCCCCGTTCTGTCGTTCCCATTGACGTATAAGCGAGGAGCGATCAATAACGACAAGGTAGGTATCGACCGGGCCGAATACTGGCTCCCCTGGACGGACATCGAACCAGGGTTTGGCACTAATCCAATCCCATCGCGCTTTGCCCGCGCCGACGACCCCAACACCAGTTATCCCCAGGCCTGGTTTTCGGGTATCGAGTTCGACGTTGATGGCTCTATGATTGTGAGTATACGTGACCGTACGGGAGATCAATGGGGAAATAGTAATTTAAGCCCGAATACTTCACAAACTCGGTTGTATCGAACCAATGCTGCGGGCGACATTCTGCGGGCGGGTAAATGTGATGCCGCCATTAACCTGTGGACGATTGAAAGCAACGCCCGGATCTGTGGCCGTACGCCAACGAGCGGAGCTGGTAATACCCAGGGGCCTGGGGGGGGCGAATATTACTTTGGCGACGCCATTCAGCAGGGACCACCCTTTCACATCGAGATGAGCGATGGGGCCTTAGCTCTAATACCCGGCCGGGGCGAAGTGGCGTCTATTGCACTCGACCCAACCTTTGATCTCCAGGCTGGTGGTATTCGCCGGTTCAATAACACAACGGGCATTGGTACACCGGCTACCAGCGTACAGATCTACGTAAGCGGTAACGTGGCAACCTTTGGTAAAGCCAACGGCTTAGGCGATTTAGAACTAACCTGTAACCCAGCTCCTATCGAGATTGGTAACCGTGTCTTCCGCGACAATAATGATAATGGCATTCAGGATCCCGGTGAACCCGGTATTGCTGGCGTGGCCGTCACGCTACGTGGGACAGGCTTAGCCACTGGGGGGGTCAGTGTAACGACTAACGCGCAGGGCGAATACTATTTTTCGAATAGCGCAGGTCCCGCAGGTACGGGTTTTGCCTACAGCTTAACTGCATTATCACCTGGTAACTCGTATACGCTGACGTTTCCAACGAGCGTGAGTACGTCCGCAATCAGTGCTAAACCGGATTTTGCCGCCAATAGTGCCGATAATATCGATACCGACGCCAGCACGGCCGGTGTAATCTCGTTTACGTTGGGGCAAGCCGGTGAAAACAATCACACGTTTGATGTTGGTTTTGTAGATTGCTCCCTTTCTGCAACGCTGACTGCCGGTATTGGCAGTACGATTAGTAATACGGTTTGCGCCGGGCAACCCGTCACTCTCACCACTTTAGTCAGTCCCACCGGCAGTTATACGTACGCCGTAAGTGGCCCGGCTGGCGTCACGTTAACCGGAGCTACTACGGCCACAGCCACGGCCACCGGCTTGCCAACCGGTCTCAACACATTCACCGTAACGGTAAGTAGCAGCCCAGTCTGTGTTACGACGGCGACCGTATCGGTCTCGGTCGTGGCCCTGCCCACGGCCGCTCTGAGCAGCGCTACCATCTGCGCGGGCGCTTCAACCGTACTCACCACCACCTCCACGGGGGCCACCTCGTTCACCCTGCTGGGTGGAGCCGCTCCGGTCATCAACGCGACGGGCAGCTTCACCGTCACCCCTGCTGTCTCGACCACCTATACCGTACGAGTTGGTAACCCCACGGGTTGCACAGCTACGGCGGTGGGCAGTGTCTCGGTCGTGGCCCTGCCAACGGCTACGCTGAGCAGCGCCACCATCTGCGCGGGCGCTTCGGCCGTACTCACGACCACATCTACGGGCGGGACCTCCTTCACCCTGCTGGGTGGAGCCGTTCCGGTCATCAACGCGACGGGCAGCTTCACCGTCACCCCTGCTGCCTCGACCACCTATACCGTACGAGTTGGTAACCCCACGGGTTGCACAGCTACGGCGGTGGGCAGTGTTTCGGTCGTGGCCCTGCCAACGGCCGCTCTGAGCAGCGCCACCATCTGCGCGGGTGCTTCGGCGGTGCTCACCACCACCTTCACGGGTGGCGCCAACTCGTTCACCCTGCTGGGCGGGGCCACCCCAGTGGTCAACGCGACGGGCAGCTTCACGGTCACCCCCGCTGTCTCGACGACCTACACGGTTCGGGTCAGCAACCCCACGGGCTGCACAGCTACGGCGGTGGGCAGCGTTTCGGTCGTGGCCCTGCCAACGGCTACGCTGAGCAGCGCCACCATCTGCGCGGGCGCTTCGGCGGTACTCACCACCACCTTCACGGGTGGCGCCAACTCGTTCACCCTGCTGGGCGGGGCCACCCCGGTGGTCAACGCGACGGGCAGCTTCACGGTCACCCCGGCTGTCTCAACGACCTACACGGTTCAGGTCAGCAACCCCACGGGCTGCACGGCCACGGCGGTGGGCAGCGTTTCGGTCGTGGCCCTGCCAACGGCTACCCTGAGCAGCGCCACCATCTGCGCGGGCGCTTCAACGGTGCTCACCACCACCTTCACGGGAGGGGCTAACTCATTCACCCTGCTGGGTGGGGCCACTCCGGTGGTGAATGCCACGGGCAGTTTCACCGTCACCCCGACTGTCTCAACGACTTACACCGTACGGGTTACCAACGCCACGGGCTGCACAGCCACGGCCACCGGTGCCGTAACAGTCAACCCAGCTCCGTCGGTAACGCTGACTGCAAGTAGTGTCGCCGTTTGCGTAGGGCAAGCCGTTACACTCAATACGCAGGTCAGTGCCGGTAGCAGCTTTACGGTAAGTGCGCCAGCCGGAGTTACGTTAACCGGTGCCACCACTACCAATGCAACAACGTCTACTCTAACCACGGGAGTCAAGACATTCACGGTAACGGCAAGCAATGAGTTTGGCTGCGTTTCCACGACCACTGTTTCGGTTTCAGTTAATACCAGTAATGGCTTAGTATCACTCGCGCCTTCATTATCGGCTATCTGCTTAGGTCAGTCTACTGCTCTGAATGTATCTGTTTTAGGTTTAAATGTTCAGGTTGGTTCGCCCATCTTTAGCGCAGTTGGTCCTGGCGGCATTTTGACAATGGTTACAGGCACGGTAAGTCCTACGGCGACGACTTCCTTTATAGCTTCAGTAAATATACTTGGCATAGGCATTGTAAACACTTGTCCAACGACGGTGACGGTTGTAACGCTGCCCAGTGTAGCGCCCATCAGCATCAGCCTCTGCGTAGGGGCGACGGTGGGCTTGCCAGCGCTGCTAACGGCGGTGCCATCCTTGAGCCTGCTAA
>NZ_BAAGXG010000031.1:0-39983 GCF_054779955.1 Spirosoma arcticum | reverse complement strand
GTCGGATTCAGCAACTAGGCAGGTAAATACCACTTGCTCCCCTTTCCAACCGGTTTAATGGCTATCCAGGGCGTATAGCCGTTGGGCGGAGGAGTATCAACAAATTCACTTAGGAAAAACATGAAACTTAGAGACTGGATAATACTCCTGATTTGTACCACAACCAACATTATCGTTTGCTCAATAGTGATCCTCAAGTTCGGGGTACTGTCATCAAACGATTTATCCGTTGCACTGAATCTCCTGGGCCCAGCCACTACGGTTGCTGCCATTGTGGTAGCCTACAGGGCATACCAGAACCAGGCAGATGCCAACAGGAGCAACATCAGCAAAACGACCTTGAACATGCTCTTGTCAGAAATGCAGGCTAATCGGAATGCACTCAACACAATTTCATACCCCAGTCGTAATGATAGGGACGTGCTCGAATATGGTGGAAAAGCAACTGCCAATTTCGCCAGAAACTTTTGGTTAAAGCCCGATCCAATTACAGAAGGCATGACACAAGATCAAATTGACGATTTCAGCGAACTGCCAGCTCAGTATTTGGCAAAAGAGGCCGTTTATCAGTTTGAGGGGCTACTGACAACAATCAGTACTGTTGAGTCTAATAGGAACTTACTGGAGTACAATGACCTCCACAAAGCGCAGCACGCCCTTAAGAATTTAGTACAAGACTATTTTCTCCAGTATAACCCTGTCTTCGAAACGCTCATACGAGCTGTCAAAGGTGGTAATCTACAGCAGAGGGATCTCAGGGGAAATATGTTTTATACGCTTGAACGCCTGGCCAGGCGTTACATGGAAATCCGTCAGGAATTAGTGAATCAGCGTTACGTAGTAAGGATAGGATTGAATCCAAGGAATTTAAGCGCTAATCTACAGGCCCAAGAGATTGCTAATGCTACACCTAATCTCATGAGGAGAATATCCGAACTAGACGAACTGCCCTACAAACTGAGTGACGAGTAACCTGCTGTTGCTGACGGCAGGCGTTTACGTTTACCCTAATTGTGAAATGTCTTCGTACTTACCGTCCATCGCGGCCGTTACAACTTCACTTTTTCTAGCGAAACCGACAATCGTAGAGTATCGAAAGTGCGTGGGTGCCGGTTCCAATACCACGTCGTCAATGTGAACCCACAAGGTGCTGTTATATATGGGCTTCCCTGGCTCTGTCTCCGTGGCCGGTGAATAACCGGTGATCTTCACTTTGGGCAGCCGGATACTGGTTGTCGTTACAATCAGCCCAGTTGCATCAAGCAGTTCCAGCCGAACGATCAGGTTAGACAGCTCCCGTCGTTTGCTCCATTCAAACCAGTAGCGGTTGATGAGCGATGCGCCTTCGTACTGCTTACTGGTTTTGAGGTGGGTGAGCGTCAGGCAGGGAGCAAGCATAGTAAGATGATAAAGTCAAGAAGGAAACTCAAACACTAAATTCTCCGAATTGTAGTATTCCTGATATTTCTTCACGATCTGACTTTGAGCATCAGTCCATGAAGTTGACCTTACAGTCTCATTGTCTGATTTGATTAATCGATGATCCTCATAGATTTTGAAGTACACGTCGCGATCTTCCATTTCTTCAACCGTTTTGTCTTTGGCAAAGTTAGTCTCTTTCTGAACGACAGACTACTTGCTCCCCTTTCCAATCATTTTGGCTGATAGCCTCTATATGCCGCTTAAGGTGACCTCCATGCGATCTTTCTCACTGCCCTGCCATCGATCACTAGTCACGACATTCTCTTCCCTGCGAACATCAAGGATTCTTTCTAAATGCTTAGGGTTCGTAACTACTTTGCCCCAGTCAGGGAGCAGTGCTCTGTAATCGCTTCGGAGTTTGATATGGTAACGATTTATTTTGGTGACAGAATTTCTTCCACCGAATCCTAATATGAACTTAATTTCATTGTCAGTAACTTCCTCTGACTCTAGAGTATTAGTATGGTAGGTGAATGTCTTTCGGGTAGGTAAATTATTGGTAATTAATGATGCTGCGTCAAGGATAATAACCTTTGCTCCTTCGGCTTCATACGTTCGCTCAGGATTTGTAGTAGTCTCAAACCTTCCTGGACTCGCCACTAATTGCACATAAACGTCAGTATCATTAATAGTCTGAGTCGTGTTAAATATTGTTACTTCAAGCTGAAGTGTAATTCTGTTAAAATATTCATTTTCATTATTGTACATCCTATAGGATGTGATTCTTAAATATCCCTCTAATTCCGGCCGTTTTACCTGTTTGAATAGAGCATCCAAGATGTAATGATCTGCTGGCTTCGATTGCCCATCTAACCGAATGTAATAGATGTGTTCAAACTGGTGAGGCTTTGTTACGCTCTCTAGTACGTCAATGAGGTATACATACTTGTTGATGTCCATTTCAATTATCTGGATCTGAACAGGAGCCACGAAGGGAGTTATCCGAGTAGAAATCTTGCTGATAAACTCATCTTTTGTATAGCGTTTCTCAACAGGTGACAAATCGCCTGTGAACACCTTCTGGCCATCAGCATTTTTCTTTCCAACAGGTGCCCCCCAAATCAACAAACCACCACTTGAATTGAGAAAGGCGCAGATTGTCCGTAGGACGCCATTCTCCTTATGTTTAATGTCACTCTCCCGTTGAGAAAAAGACTTAAATTCAAGCGTCAGTGATTCGTCATGTTCCTCAGAAAAGTACTCAGTTAGATCTTGAGCCGTAATTTGGTCAAGTGGTTTGCCGAAGTGGGCTTGCGCGTAAGAAATAGCCATATAGTTGTGATTTGCTGCATTCAAGTTGCATAGCTGACCATCAGCCACCTTTCTTGAGTGACGGTTTACTTATTCCCGCTTAATGTTTAGCCAAGGCGTGTAGCCTTTAGACGGGAAGGGCACCAGTGTACACCTTAATTTTTGAGCCCTTTTATGTAGTTAGTCATAGGGGCAGCTATGCGCTTTATAGCATCAAGAAGGCCGTTCATTGAATCCATAGACTGATGTCTTAAGTCAACTACGTTGTTCATGCGGCTCACATACATATCGTGACTGTAAATGGCCTCTTGAATCTGCATGGCCAAGACTCTATTTACATTTTCTGGGACAATTTCTTTCATCTGCTCAATAAATACCCATCTTGAATCTTTGAGCCACTTATCTTGCTCGGCTAGTGAGTTTAGTAGAGGGGGGACTAAAGGAATGGCTGTGTTGAGCTTTGTCAATATAATGTCTTCTGAAGGGTTTCTAGCCCTTACGTTAAGCGCTATCCGGTATTGTCTGGCAGCATCCATTAATTCGTCAAGGGCTTTCTTATAAATATCCTTGTCTGTAATCAACAAAGGAAATTCAGTCCGGTAGTGAGCAGTGGCCTTACTGAAAACCTCATCAAGATTGTTATACATCAAAAAGATATGGGGTACGTCCACGTTTTTCAATCGATTGACCGAAGACAAATAATAATCCTCCTGATTGACTTTATGGGCAATCGTGTTCAGAGTATGGGGCGAGTGCAAATACGAACTAGGGATTACAAAAGGGTTGCTGTTGACTGAGGCAATTAACTTATTCGTATCCGTGTTGTAAGATTCTATCAAGATGTAAGTGTCTTCCATTAAGAAGTTTAAATACTTCAACTTGTTATTTTCTGTTGCCTTTTGCTGATCACTATTCCTTTTTCTCTCTTGCCGGTCTGAAATGTATGTTACGAGCAAACCAGCGACAGCGCCTATCAAAGCGCTTTTTAAGTTTACATCAATTGACGCCCAGTAGCTTTGAATGAATTCGCAAATGTCTGTTATCATTACTTCAAGTAATTGGCGCCAGCATGTGAGGTGCAATATACTATCTGCTAATCCAATCCACACTGGGCCCGGGATAGGACACGGACTTCACTACGCCATACCTCCTCATAATACAGTCGCGCAATGGCTAAGTCGTCAAATGCCTGCTGTTCACGAGAGGACAGTGGCCGAGCCGACTCAATAACTTCGGGCTTCGTAAATGCCATTGCATTCTTGAGCCGCTCGTACATCAGGGATGGTTTATCAACGTATCCTTCCTCCAGATTACGGCTGTAGTTGGTCCGGTTGAGGTCGTTTACAATGCAACAATGTTCAACGAATAAGTCCCACCAGCATTGGACAGTCTCGCTGATCCATTCTTTGGTTTGACGCCTGAATACGTCAGGCATCTCCCTGCCTTCGTCCCAGTAGGATAACAGCGTTGTTTCCATGACCGCATATGTGTGGTCCATGTATTCGGTATCGGGCACTGGACTTGTCTGGGTAAGTTGCATGGCAAATCGATTAGTTAGGCTGGCCGTGTTGACTGATAATTCGTTTGTAGGTAGTGTATTCAAAGTTGCATAGGGCGTACCTGGCGCAATCCCCAAGGTGGCCATAGTTGTATTTGTTGCAATGCGCTTTGTCTAAACTGCCGTCGCTGGTGCGCATCATCCGCCGAATGTCGACTACAAGCCCTGGGCAGTGTTCGGCATCGATAGTGAACTTGTCGCCGTAGTGCTGAATGATGGCGTTACAGATAAAGCAGCTTGATTCGGTCGAGGGGTTCGACTGCGGCACCCCGTCGTAATTACACATCCGGGCTCCGAATTCATTCATGTAGCCGCGAATCAGGTTCCAGGCTGACATATTACCCACGGTGTAGGCCGACCGGGCGTTACCTGATGCATCTCCCGAGAAGTTGATCTGATTACGGCCGTAGCGAAGGGCTATTGTTCTACAGACTTCCTTAAGATCCATGTTCTTGATGTGAATCTCTTCAATGAACTGAATACCCTTATTCTGCTTCTGCATCACCACTACCGAATTGATGACGTTGAAGTCGTGGATGATGTAGACAGGTAACTTCGGGTCGTAGACACACTTACCCAGGTGTAGATTCGAGTCAAACCGGTGGAAGTACGGATTCTCCGGTCTGGGAACGCCCCATTTCCCTTTCGCATCAATTAGGTACCGGTCAGGATCAACCTTCTCTAGCCACTCAAAGAAGCTATGGGCTGAGGGTGGGCAGAATGGATTGTCATCGTAGTTGGCCAGCACTCTGTGAGACGGTATTGTCTTCTTATCGAAAAAGTCCTCGTAGATCCAGCTGTCGATGCTAATCGGGTTGAAGGTGAAGTGAAAACGAGGAGCCACGCCGTAGGGGTTACGCAGCGAACCGAACATATCAAAGAAGTCAGAACGTTTGATCTCGCCTTTTCGGGTGATGGGCTCCTCTACCCAGATGTCGGTCGGATCGGCAATCGACATGATCTTTTCGGGGTGGTCGAAACTGCCCGGAATAAGCCGGTTGCCAGTGTTGCGATTCACGATAACGTAGTCTGAATCACGTACCTCGAATTGCCTCTTGAGCCAAGGCTTTCGGTTGATTTTATCTTTGAAAAGCTGATACTGGCTGTTCTTGACGTCTTCCTTATTCTGGCGGGCGTAGATGCCCCGAAAATACGTTTTGCCGCAGGCCTTGGCCAGGTACTCGTCAGCCTTTGTATAACTCTTTGCCGAGAATCGAGACCCGTACCAGATCTGCACTGGTGCCGGGTGTAGCAGATGAGGAAGGAAAACATCGGGTACAACGAAAGAACCTTCCGGCGTGGGCAGGTCTTTGAAGAGGCTGGCGGGTAGAAACCTAATCGCCATCAGTAGAGACAGGTTGCTGACTTAGTTTCCATTTCTGGAAAGCAGTCACGTCATCAGCTGACCATACCTCGACATCCTCTCCCTTATTCAGATTGATATCGTATCCCTCACGCCATAATTGAGGCTGGCGGTTCTTCAGCCAATTAAGTGCAGCGCCTGGCTCGGGCGGTAGCTGCTTGACTACTATCTTTTTCTTATAAGCATCCTGAACAATCAGTTCGTCAGGCGTCATTTCAAGCGTCAGCTTGCTGTCTACCTTCTCGAAGGTCGTCTCGGTGTATTCATAGCCTTTAGCTCGCTTAAAGTAAGCGGCCGCTATCTCCGCATCGGCGACTGTTTTGCCGTTCTTGACTGCCTGAAAAAACTCTTCGTGTTCGACTTTCCAGTTGTAGATCGTGCGTTCATCAACCTCGAAGAATTCAGCCAGGTCCTTATCCGTGTGCCCCAGCAGGCACAGTTTGTGGGCTGTATCAGCGTACTCTTCTTTATACTTCGGCGGCCGACCACCCTCGTTGCCAGCCGCGAAGGAGTTCCCATGGGGAGCAGACATTGCGTTTACTGTTCATACTCATACGAAAGGGTTGGTACTGATTAATCAACTTGTATTTCACTTAACCTGATTAGTTTCAAAAGAATAGAAAAAAGCCTTAAGCGATTTTCTATTCCTCTTAAATACTCTTAAAGAGTATCTTAAGTATTCTTACACAAGAAAAAACAGCTATAAACCTCTGTATATCAATTTGTTACACAGAGTCTTTGCGCATTTAGGTCCATAAACTGCGCATTTAGGTCCATAAAACTTAGCTGTTTTGCGCATTTAGGTCCATAAACTGCGCATTTAGGTCCATAGTCTCTAAGAAGTATATTGCGCATTTAGGTCCATAAATATCGCATATTTTGCAGCCAATCTTACTTGTTTACCATTTCCGGTTTATCTTGAATACGTACTTCATTGTTCCATCTTTAGCTGGCGTCAACTCATAGTCAGTCAGCAGATTTATCGACTTTGCTACCTCTAAAGCTTTATCAACGTATTTCTTGATGTAAGCTCGGCCACGCTTTGGGTCTCGCATTTGCTCTTCGGCTAACTTCCAGTAGAGTTTCTCCTGGCCAATCTCAGCCTCATCATTCTTCAACTTGTTAGAACGGGCGTGTGCTAAGTACTCTATAAATTTCCAAACCGTTACAGGAACGTTGTGGCTACCACATGCTTGGTGAACCTGTCTAATGATATCGTCGGGAAACTCAATGTATTTAGATTCGATTTGATCGCGAAAAATAGGATTCAGAAAAATCTGAACCTCCGTCTTTTCCGATGTTAGAACATCTTCTTGATTATAAATTTTTCTTCGGGATGTCCATATTTCAATGAGTTGCTGGAAGCCTTCTATCTCATCGACAACTTTGCCTTTATTACCCTTCTGCTCCCTAGAGTACTTAATCAGAGCCTTCTTTTTAGGGTCATTCGCTAAGGGTAAAAGTAGATTGTACACAATATCAATATCTCTTCCTCCATTTACTTCCCCCCCATTGTACTCCTTAGTCAGTTCATACAGGGTGACAGTAATGGTAGCTGTCTTTCTATTACCCACCACACTAAGATTCCCATTGTACATCCCATTTAAAGGTGATTTATCATTTGGGTTCGTATCACCAATAAAATAGTCATCCGCATCTTTGTCCGTTGTCTGACTTTTCTGCTGTAACAGTTTCTGAATGCAGATAAGCAGTTTGTACTCTCCTTTGGTAAGCTTAATGCCTATACCTCGTTGATTTATCAAATCAACGGATACTCCGTAATTAACGATTGTAGATTGCGTTTCAGGCATGAGCGTATCAAAGAGTGATAATTGTCCGAACTTCTCCTCTGAGGTATACATAAGAGATTGTTCTGAAAAATGGGCTGAGCGCTTGAATCGCGGTGGAGCGGAGACAACAGGCAGTTCTTTCGATGTGACCGATGGGACGTCAACAATCGGAGGCACAGAAACCAGTGGCCGCTGCTTATCGACTGGTTTTTGCTTCGGTTGTTTTCTCATATTCCCAAATCGTAGTTTAATTGATCTCTCTTAAATTGTTGGTAGAAATTAATATCAAGAGTTACTTCAAAAGGATCCGGGAAGACAAAATATTTCTCTTGATCTGTTGCGCCAAGCCCACCCGCCCCAGTCTGATTATTGACTGGAATCATTCCTTCTTCTCTTGCCTTTCGCATCTGACGTTTACTATATTTTGGAAGAGTCGCCCTATCTTCCACTAAAGTGGCCAGAATATCTTCTATCATCTCAAAGTACGCAGCAGGCTTGAAATCCTGCTCCATCATGTACTCTTTAATTGCTTTATCCATAGCCTTAATTTTACTAATCACTGCTATAGTGTGCTTTTTCCAAATCTCAAGCATAGCTTCTAAGGAATGGTCCTCCTTGGGCGTGGGTTGCTTCTGCTGATTAATGAAGATACGTATTCTTTCGCGATCATCAGTTTGGCCAAGAGTAGCAAACAAAAGATGAGATTGACTGATAAGGAGCTCTTTCAACCTTTCTTTCTCTTCCATAGAAACGCTGTTAAGCAAGAGATTGAAAAGGTCTTCGGTTCTTTGGTATGACTCCCATAATAAGACGTATCCCGTCAAATTAGCGACAGCTTCACGGTAAGATATAGAAAATTGTTTGAGCAATAGAATAGCGTGTTTGGTGCGCTTATCCGCCTCTATCGCTTTATTATACAAATCCATTTCCTTGCCTTCTTGAAAAGATTGGGCAATATCTGCAACCTCTTCATTGGTAAGCAAACCTTTGCGACCCGCCTGAATTTCGGCGTAGTGATTAGTTATAAGCCTAATTCTTCGCTTAGCTGAACCCTGTCGAATTGTATTTGAAATGCCAACTGAGCTGATATCCATGTATTGTGTATGTTATAATGCTAATCTCGAATATTAGAAGGCGAACGTAGGCACAGACTGTCCGTGAATTTTCCCGGTATTACCATCGAAGGCCCAGTTATCCCACACGTTAGGCTTGCCTCCCCGAAACTTCAGAACCTTGGCAAAGATCGTGTCTGACTTATTCATTCCTTTGCCCTCAACCTCCTCGAGTTCGGCTTCTGAAATGCCAAACGGTTCGTATGCGTTGTTCCATAAGCCAATGATTAGATTAGCTGCACGTTCAATGTCTCCAGCTTCGCCAATCATAGTAGAGTGCATTTTCAGGTGATGAGTGACCTGTCGGTTAAATTGAGCACCTAAGACTATAGGCAGGCCGGTAGCTACGGCTACATCTTTGAGATTTAAGCAAATCGTTTTAAGTTCTTCCTGCCGAGAATACGTCTTGTATTTGTTGGTGGGTAGGTGTAATAACTGAGCATAATCAACCAAAATACTTCCTGTTTCGGGGTCCTTGGCTAAGTATTCACAGGCTTCACCGAGCGTATCTGCGTCGTAGTCAACGTAGTGAATATTGTAGCGACCGGTACTGATAAGCTCACGAAAGAACTGATCTTTTTTAGTTAGAAAGTGACTGCGGTGTTCCTCTTTAATGTAGGTAACCTGACTCGTACGAAAGTAATGCTCAATTGCTTTCAGGTTGTTGTGGCCAGCGCAGAGCGTTTGGTCAACGAAAGCATTTAGTGCTTTCATCAGCACCGCATCAGAATCTTCCTCGTAACTAAAGAAGTGGAATTTCTTTTTAGGATGTAGACAAGATAGGTCTAACCCAAAATTATTCAGCAGTGCGGTTTTTCCGTGCGAGGTGGGAGCTGCTAGTATAGTCAACGCTCCTGCAGGTAACTCAACTTTAATCTTTCCATCGTCGATTCGGAAGCTGGTTTCCAAATTTTCCGGCTTAGTCCTTTGTCGCTGAGCGATGGCCTCTTCAGTGGGTGGTATACATAGTACCTCAAAAGAAGTCTTCTTTGATTTTGCCCTTATGTCGGTGGTGCCTTCCGTTAGCACCTCCAGCGCCTGATCAACGCTACCTTTTTGATGAAGCTGGCCAGCTTTTTCAAGTAAACCTTTTACTTCCCTTTCCCGATCCGCCTGCTCCTGTCTGGATCGCAGCCGGTCGACGGCAGCCGTCAACGCAACTTCTGTTACGCCTACCTCAACAGCATAGGTCGTGGCACTTACCGTTTTGACGAATATAGACCGATCAATTGGCGACGCGATGGTGTCGGCTATAAAAACGATCTCCTCAAAAAAGTCGGATTCCTGTTTAACGGTTAGTGCACCATCGGAATTCTTCTGGCCAATCTGATGGTACTTTATAAGAAGCTGCCGTAGTTGATAGTCTTCGAGTTTTTCGGCGTTGGCAACAACCGACTTTGCCTCCTCCGATCCCTTTTCGATTATGAGTTGATCAATATCCTTAACTCCATCCGGAAACATGCCAATGAACAGCTTTATCTCAGGGTAGTTTTTGAACCGGACGAGCGCTCTTTGTAATCCATCCTGTCCCGCTTTATCATTGTCCAGCAAAAAGGTCAACCGTTTGGCGCCAGCCTTGATCGCCGTCTTTATTTGTTCATCCGTCAGACTGTTGCCGCCCAACGCAACAACATTGTCGATGCCAACCGCTGATGCGTGATAGGCGTCTAACTGACCTTCAACAACTACCAGATCCCTATCACCGCGTATGGCCCTCAGATTGAAAAGAATGTCCTGCTTTTCAAGGCCAGTTGAGTAAAGGTATTTTGGATCGATGTTGTGAATTGTCCGAAAAATCATACCTCGCATTCGCCCATTTGCGTCCCGGTACGGAATCGAAAGCGTATGGCTTTTGCCAATTCGCTCATCAGAAAGAATCAAGGCTAATTCCGTCTTTGGATAACCCTGGCTAAACAGGTGACTTTCCAACTCCCGAAGAGAAGGCATGTAGCCCAGTTCCATTTTAGGAACCTGCCGATCCTGACCGCTGCCGGGTAGCCGAAAGTAAACAGGATTGTATTTTCGTGTTTCAATCAGGTACTTCTGTAAGTCTTTTGCTCCCGAAGAATGAGCAATAGTACTATCCTTATCGCTCAAACAGTCAATGCAATAGTCGTTGATGATTTCCCACATCTTAGACCTGGTGTTGGCGCTTTCAACATTTGCCAATTCTTCTGGCGTCAGCGTGTTTTCTAAGACGACTCCTGCTATTTCAGCTAATTTAAGTAAGACCTGCTGTTGACTAAGCCCATCGCGCTCTTTGACATAGTCCCAGTAAGTAAGCCCACCTGACTGCCTATAATCCTTCAGGTACCCAACGCTTCTTTCGTAGGAATATACTTTGCCCTTTTTGCCGTCATCGCCATCGATCTTGCGTTCAGTGGTTGATTGCCAGCCATCCTTCACCCGCCTGAATCCAAATTCGGGAAAGGCATCATCGAGTTGATTGTACAGCGCAGGATAAATTACCTCCGTCAGTAACAGACTTGTCTTATTCATGTAGCTATAATTAATTCGGCCGAGCTGATTTGATTCGTTCTATCCCAAGTGCTTCCCATCGCTCAAAGAGTTCAGTGGCCTTTGCTACGGGAGCCCTGGGGTCGGTAATCAAGCGCTTGGCGTTCTCCCAACTGATAAGCCAG
The DNA here is from genome assembly GCF_054779955.1 of Spirosoma arcticum. Lineage (NCBI taxonomy): Bacteria > Pseudomonadati > Bacteroidota > Cytophagia > Cytophagales > Cytophagaceae > Spirosoma > Spirosoma arcticum. The sequence continues at coordinate 28,785 of NZ_BAAGXG010000031.1, read as the reverse complement.
TCCTGCTCGTTAGCAAACCACTCACAACTTGACTGCACGGCTAAGTCGAAATCGTCATCTGTCCAGCTTGCTAACTGATTAAGCCGGTCGAGGTTGTCCTTATGCATCCCGGCAATGTTCTCCCGTTGAGTAGCGTCGAGATCAGGAGGATATAAACTGAACATAAGATAATGTGTTTAGTAAAATTTTAGTAAAAACTGTTGCTAATTAGCTGATTTACAGTATTTTACTAATCTTTTTCGCCTTGTTTAGCAACCTGCCGTTTGTAATTTCGTACCAGATTGGCAATCATTTCCCGCACTTTATTCGACATGCTGATTTCACTCTCGTCGCAAATGGCCTTAAAGTCCTCTTTCAGCTTATCGCTGAGGGTTATTTCTAAGCGGCTGTCTTTCATAGGGTTTATCTGCTATTTAGATGCGGAAGCAAGGTATAAAAAATAACTCTATACTTCCGTAACTTTACCGTAAAATATTTTTCCGTAAGAATTCCGTAACGTATCTTTACATTCGTTAGACGTGCGTTTAACGTATGTAATATAGCCCCGAAATGACGACAAAACCACTCACTAATCAGCAGGCTACCGAAATAGCCTTTGCCTTGCTTGGCATCGAACCAAACCTGAAATTGTACGATCCCAGAGAGTATGACCAGCGAATTGAAATCATCAATAACAAACCCATTGCTGGGGCTGCCCAGCTTGGTATACAAATTGACTTCCGGCTACTTAGCGAACCTCGGGGAAGCCGGCAGGAGCGCTGGACTACCTACCAGCTCTACATTGGGTATTATGAAACGCTGACCGGAATCAATCCCGGTGTAATTGCTCTGTTTCAGGTAAGTGTTGAAAAGGGAGAAGAGGTTATGCAGGTTGAGGTCATGGGTAACCTAAGTTTGGTCACTGATAAATTGCGCGCCTTTGATGTTTGGCCCAAATCAAATTACTAATCATTATGCTTACCCAAGACCAATGGATTGATATTCTGGGTTGCCTGCTTTCGGGAGCCACCGGGCTCCTGCTGGCTCTCAACAGAAACCTGCGCCGGGAGCGTCGGGATCTACGCCAGGCCTATAAGGACCTGCTGGAAACTGATGACTTTCGACGAAAACAGATTGTAGATGACCGCCAGCACTACGATCAGTTACATGATGAACAGCAGGACCACCTGCGGGAATGCTTCAAATTGATTCGTGATAATACCGCAACGATAGGCGAGTTGAGAGATCAACTGGAGGCAACCAAGAAAATTCATCTCAATTAGTACGGACAATGACCACACCCGAACTTACATCTCAGCAACTGCGACAATACGCCGGGGCGTTGAGGCCTGACAAGCGGTATAACCGATCACAGGCCATTGGCCGGATTGTGGCCGACTTTCGGCTAACCTGGAGTGCAGCGGCTGCGGCTTTGGATGCCTGTCTGCTTAGTGAGCACTGTTTTAAGGTGGGCAACTTTTATACGCGGGCCATTGATTAACGAATCGACATGGCAAAGAAATCAAACCAGTCGGTGCCGACTGCGGGAGCGCCGACCTATGTAGCTTACTACCGGGTATCAACGAAACGGCAGGGTGAATCCGGCCTGGGACTCGACGCCCAGAAAGCGGCCGTGGTTGGTTTCGTGAAAGGGAAGATTGTGGCTGAATTTACCGAGGTCGAATCGGGTAAGAACAACCAACGCGAGCAACTGGCGCTGGCCATCGAGCGGGCCAAAAAAGACGGGGCGATACTAATCATTGCCAAGCTTGATCGACTCAGCCGTAATGCTTCGTTTATCTTCGCGCTCCGGGATTCGGGGGTCAACTTTCAGTGCGTCGATATGCCCGACGCCAATACGCTTACGGTCGGCATCTTTGCCACGCTGGCCCAGCACGAACGCGAGCTCATCAGCGGCCGGACCAAAGCTGCTCTTCAGGTAAAACGGGCGCAGGGTATCCGCCTTGGATCGCCTCAGAACTTGACGGCCGACGCCCAAATCAAAGGCGTAGCGGGTAATGTGCGCAAGGCCCAGCTTAATGAGAATAATCGACGAGCCGCGTCGATGATCAGGATGATGCTCAAGGCGGGGCGGAACTACACCGAAATCGCGGGTGAGTTGAATCAGGCCGGATTCCGAACGGCCAGAGGATGTGAATTCCAGCCTACCCAAGTACTCCGACTGCACAGACGATTAGCTTCTCTTCCGTAATGGACCAATTTGCAATTTTTAAAGTACAGGTCTACGTTACCGTCGTCGTCGATATGCTCAAGGCCAGCGGCAAGATGCTGACCCAAATCGCCGAGCAGCTTAATCTAGCTGGCTTCAAGACACCACGCGGTCGGGAGTTTCACCTGATGCAGGTTCGGCGGTTGTATTTGAGACCTGCTTCGATAAAGCAAATTTTTAACTGATACCAACCTACATACGACTATTTCCAGCTTGTGACGACAAACGGGTTTAGAATCAGTTTAATAAGTTATAATTTTAACACCCTACTTCTTTTAATCCTGTCTTGCAGCGCAGACTCTACCAGCAAATGCCAAGGGCTAATCCTTCAAAAACTTTATTTCAAAAATTGTATGAAAGTATAATTGGTGTTTCAGCAACGTACCTTATATCTGGAAGTATACTAGATACTGCTTCTAACTCACAAAGTCTTATCAGCATAAGAGGCGCTATCATAGTGACTATTACATTATTAGTTACTTCAGGCTCGTTATCAATTTGGGCTAAAATCAAAGGAATAAAATGGATACATAACAATACGATAGTCTTATACATAGGGTTCCATCTTAAGAATTGGATGGCTTTTGCTGGAATTTTATTAGCAGTGTGGGCTGGGCCATTTATAAGTGCTTTTAAGGAAGATAAATCAGTTGTTTCACTACAAAAACCGTATACGTTAATTTGCGAGTTTCCAAAAATTTATAATCGGGATACACTTTATATATTAGTAACTCGCTTTGAAACAGATGTAAACAAAGTTGAAACAGAATGCTTTGGGAGAGCCCTAAGGGACAGAATAGATGAAAAGGCCACCCGATATAATATTCCAATTAAAATTTGTTATTCTGATTCATTATATCCGCGGACTCATTCTGAGGCAAGAGCATTTCAGAAGCAACATTATGCAGATTTAGTTTTATGGGGCGATATATCTAACATCGACAAAGATTGCTCATACGGCAATTTTTGTTTCTACAGTCAGCCATCCGATTCATTGATAAAAACAGTTGGGGGAAAAGTAGAAGTTGAAACAGATATAACAAAGTTTCAACCGGATGTAAACCCAGAAAAAATTAGAGAAGGGGAATTTGATATTGTGTTTAGTATCAAAGATTATAATTTTGACAAGTGGTTGTTATCCGTTTACAACGTAAAAATTGGCGTTCAAAATCCAGATCTTTACGTAATAGATAAAAGTTTAAAAGGAATAGATTTGGCTGAAGTATATTATTTGAGAGGTAACATATATTATCAGTTCAATAGATTTGATAAATCGTTTGACGATTATAATAATGCATTAGCTATTAACCCAAACTATGCTGATGCTTACAACAATCGGGGAGGTGTAAAAAAATTTTTAGGCGATAAGAGGGGCGCCCTCCAAGACTTTACTAAAGCTCTGACTATTAGTCCGAAAGTTGCTTGGGCTTATAATAATAGGGGAGTTGTTAAATCTGAGTTAGGAGATAAACGAGGCGCTCTTCAAGACTATAATAAAGCCCTATCTATCGATTCAAATAATGTTTTGTCTTATTACAATCGCGGTAATGTCAAATCTGCATTAGGCGACAAACAAGGTGCCCTCCATGATTACACTGAAGCTTTGACTATTAACCCAAACTATGCCGATGCCTACTCCAACCGGGGGATTGTCAAATCTGATTTAGGTGATAAACGGGGTGCCCTATTGGACTTTACAAAAGCCCTGATTATCAATCCAAGCCATGCTATCTCTCATTATGGTCGCGGTAAGGTCAAATTTGATTTAGGTGATAAAAAGGAGGCTATTCAAGATCTCACCAAAGCTCTGACTATTAACCCAAGCTATGCCAATGCTTACACTTTTCGGGGAAGTGTCAAAGAAGCCCTAGGTGAAAAGCGAGGCGCTCTTCAAGACTATAATAAAGCCCTATCTATCGATTCAAATAATGTTTTGTCTTATTACAATCGCGGTAATGTCAAATCTGCATTAGGCGACAAACAAGGTGCCCTCCATGATTACACTGAAGCTTTGACTATTAACCCAAACTATGCCGATGCCTACTCCAACCGGGGGATTGTCAAATCTGATTTAGGTGATAAACGGGGTGCCCTATTGGACTTTACAAAAGCCCTGATTATCAATCCAAGCCATATCTGGGCTTATAACAATAGAGGAATTGTCAAATCTGCGTTAGGTGACAAACAAGGGGCTTTCCAAGATTTTACCAAAGCTCTTATTATCAACCCAAATTTTGTTGATGCCTACTTAAATAGAGGGGTTGCCAAATCTGCGTTAGGCGATAAACAGGGTGCCATCCAAGACTTTAGTAAAGTGCTCACTATCAATCCAAATGATGCAGAGGCCTATTATAACCGTGGCAATGTAAAATTTGAGTTTGGTGATAGGCGGGGTGCCCTCGACGATTACAGTAAAGCAGTTCAAATTAATCCTTCTTTGGCCAGACGAATACCAATTATATAAATGATCGCGTGAGTAGGTTAAAAAAGTTATAATGAAAATACTTTTAGGCACCGCAATTATTTTTTAACGTGCATGGCTATCTCCCATACCTTCAGGCCCAACACCCCAAGGATTGCTCCCAGGATTATACCCGGCAAAAGGGTACCTAATATGTCAAGCATCTCGAATAAGGAGATTTAATCGTTCCGAGTGAATTTGAAAAACTGTATTCAAAGTCGCTGTCCGGTTATCAATACATGATTGCTTATAGAAAATAGGGCGATTGATGGACCAGATAAACGCCCAACACGGCTGGTCTCACAGCCATACAATCCTGATTGATCGATGAATCGTCAGCGCTTATCGAAAGGAAGAATAAAGCCGTAATGCACCGATTAGACCGGGGCAGATCAACCGCAGAATAAGTACTTCAAAGCGCCAGTGCTTCGATTTATTTACTTGATGAAGTGCTTTACAGGAACCCCATTCACGCCGGTTTTTTCTACCACCAATGACGGTGGATCGGATTGGTCATGCTATCAATTTGGCGAGTCGGTGGTGGTTCATCTGAGGTAAAGCGCAATGATTCTAACTGGTATAATTTCCGTCTACTATGGCTGGCTCTCAATCCGTATGTGTCCACCTGTTCGACCAGGTCGACAAGAATTTCGCTACCCTGTTTCAACAAGATGATGGGCGGAAGGCGAACTAAATGACAACCTACAAACTGCTCGTTCCTTTCGGCACGGCAGCGGGCGATATTGTGGGGTGGATCAAGCAACAGATTGGACCCAACAAAATCCACATCCTGCGGATTGTCGCCCATGGTGACAGTGGAGCATTTTTTCTGGGCAAAGTTTACAATCAGGATAACATCTATGAATGGTGGACTTTACGCGGGTGCTTCGATTCGGCAGCCCGGGTCGAGTTGCATTCCTGCGCCATAGCCAGTGAAGCGACCCTCCATGTGGATCTGCAGCAACCCGGCCGCCGCAAGAAGTTTGGCAAGTATTCAGGCAATCCCAATGGTCAGGGCGTCAAGTTTATGCGCTACCTGGCCTCGGCGGTCAATGCCAAGGTGGTGGCCAGCATCGATGACCATTTTGTGGGCAGCAATCGTTGGGGGATGAATAAGACGGATATCTTTAACCCTGTAACGGTGTATCCCAATGGAACTATTCAAACCCAGGCGCTTAATATATTTACCCCTTAAACCCTTTACCTGTATCTATGTACCCGTGCTGCTGAGGGTGTTTATCGAATCAAATTGTATAAAACGGAATTGTAAATCCACTGTAAATCCATTGGATTTACAATTAGTGAAAATGGAAATCCAATGGATTTACAGTGGGTAGAATTGGAAATACACTGGATTTACAATGGATTTACACTGTATTTCCAATTCTACCTTACACTAATCGACTCAATAAGCACTCACAAGTGTACCACATCCTGTAGCATGCCCATTAAGTGGCTTAAAAACGAACTGATCCAACCTGCAACGAACTAATTAAGTACGTAGCTTACTACCGTATATCTACTCGCGCGCAGGGCGACAGCGGTTTAGGCCTGGAGACTCAGCGGGCATCCGTGGCCGGATTTGTCAAAGGGGTTATTGTGGCAGAGTTTACCGAAGTTGAATTTGGAAAAAACAGCCAACGTATATAACTGGCTGCAGCCATTGATCGAGGTAAGAAAGAGGGGGTAGTGCTGGTGATCGCTAAGTTCGACCACTTAAACCGTAAGGCGTCGTTTACCTTCGCGGTGCGGGATTCGGGCATTACCTTTCAGTGCGTTGATATGCCCCATACAAACACGTTAACCATGGGCATCTTTGCGACGTTGGCTCAACATGAGCGCGAACTAATCAGCGGCCAGCCTGCTGGCAGACTAAGCGTTTTTGTCAGGTGTTTTCGTCGCTAAGGGTAACTATACGTCTTTGGTGTGGATGGAGTAAGTCGCCTGATCGGTAATCTTGCTGTTAATTAACCGTATTTTGACTCGTAGTCCCCTCAGAAGCAGGGTGCCAATACTAATGTACGTATAGGGTCGTTCATTTAACCAAGCATGAAAAGCGCTTTGCTCAGTAGCCGAGAGCGCGGACAAATCCATTTCGTTGACCAGTTCCTGTTCCTTTACCAGACCTGATAGTTGATGAATATCAGCGGTCCGGCGCGTATAGCGGTCAAACAATTCAAGAAACGAAGCCCGATCCGCAGCGGTAGGTACACTCAATTCATGCTTCATAAGGTTCAGGATTGAGTAAGTTAGGTCCGCATTCCTTCGGGCGAAGACTCGCGGATTGAACCGATGAAAGCTCATATAGTACACGATGAGCTTATACGATTAGACGTAAGCTAAGCCTTCACGTCATTTTTTTGGGAAAGAATTTGACAGAGACCAAGCGAAGTGGGGGATATACTGTTGGTTAAATAGCTACGGCACTTTTGCAGATAATGAAGCCCAGCTACACGATGCCAGGCTTTACCATGTGACGAAACAGTCGGTTACCGTCTATATCCCATGCAGTTAGCTGTTTGTCCGCATATTCAAGCTGCTCTATTGCTGTAATAAAAAAGCCCGGCGACGCACCGGGCTTTTTTTAGTGGATTACTCATCCGCAGGCCGGTCCACTACCGGGTCACGGTACTGAGCATTAGTTAGGCTGTAATGGGTTCCTCTACTAAAGTGAGGGAGAGCCTGGGTAAGGTGACTTTTTCCCACCAGTAGCTACGGAAGGAATAGAAACACTTCATCCATTGGTGATAGGTAGTTGGCTTAACGATATAAGAAGCAACGTCAAGGGTATACGACTTGGCAATCTCTTTGGGCTCCTTAGAATGGCTCAGAATAATTAGCGGTATTTGTTGATGCTGGGGATTGTCTTTAATGAGCTTAATTAATGACCAACCATCTTCAGGGCGTGGCAGGTGCAGTTCAAGCAAGATCAGCCACGGAACTTTGCGTTTGCTTAGGGAGGCCTGTTCCAAGTGGGTTACTGCTTGAGCCGCGTTGTTGATCCAGATTGGTTCTACTTCGGGGAAGCACTGGGCCAACACGGAGCGAATGATAAGCCATTGATCAGCATCGTTCTCCACAATTAAGACTGGAATTCGGTCGGCTTTACGTTGTTTGAGGGGAGTTTTTTTAATCATCTTAACCGTGTTATTAGCTCACGTATGATCGTATGACTAATGTTTATTTAATACGTCACCGTTTAATAAACAAATCTTTTATATGGCGATAGGCGTTTATGGCAGTAGAATGCTTGTGCTGAAGAATAAAAACAGAAAAGCCGATCAAGTTGACCGGCTCTTAACGGACCCGCTAAAGGGGTATTGATTAGGTGTATTTAGCGTTCAGGACAGTTCCCACTCCCGGCTTAGTTTCTGGGCCAGCTCTTTCAACTGCTCGTAGGAAAGCGGTTTAGTCAAAAAATGATTGGCACCCAATGCCAACGACCGTCTACGATCCTCCTCGTCGGACGAGGTTGTTAGAATGACCACCGGCAAATCGGCAAAGTCAGGTAGTTGCCGCAATTCGCTTAGGGTATCAAACCCGTTTTTACGGGTCATGTTGACATCCAACAAAATTAGCCGAGGTAGTTGATCGGATTGGGAAAGCTTAGGCAGTAGTTCATCTCCATCATTGAGCGTAAGCACCTTCACCGATGGCTCGCCCTCAAGAAAGGCGGAACCAATGAGCAGTTGATCGTCTTCGTCGTCGTCAACGATCCATACGGTGGGGGTAGTGCGTTTTGTCACAGGATGAAGTAGTGAAGGGAGACAATGATACCGAATTTAGGCCTGATACACAAAAATTTATCTTGCCATCTGTGTATGATAACGCAGACTGAGTAATTAAAAACTATTGGTGGTAACATCGGTTATGGACTACTAAACACCCCATACCTTATCGGATCGGCTTAGATAGCCGATTCCATCTTTGTAAAGCCCGCCAGTCCACGTATGAATTATTCTGTACTCATTGTCGATGACGACGAAGATGACTTCATCTTGCTAAAATCTCACATCAAGCAATGTCATCAACACGTTACCTTGACCTCTGCTGAGAACGGGTTAGAGGCAATCAGAAAACTTATGGATGGCTTACAACCCAACCTGATTTTAGCCGATGCCCATATGCCCCTGATGAATGGCCATGAGCTATTAACTTGGTTAATGGAATCTCGTTCTTACCGGCATATACCGATTGTGATTTGGACCGGTGATTTATCGGATCGGGAGATAACACGCTATTATCAGGCGGGGGCTAACTCAGTAATGATGAAACCAAACGCCCTGCAAGAAATAGAAGTCTTCTGCAAACACTGGTTTGAGTTAGTTCAACTACCTCCTGTTGATGTGGAACCCAGCACCTAAGTATATCTCTGTGGCAGAGCAAACACACAGTGTATCTTGACCCTGACAACTACCAGCCCCGACGCTCGCCGGGGCTTTTTTATGCCATAGTTGTGATATATATAACAAATTTATAATATAGCGCCTTTGTGAGTTAATGCAGACGCGTTATGATTGAGGAAAATGATAAAATACCCGTCGGGTCGATGCTCAAAGCCTCGGCGCACTCCCGGTACCTGATCCCTTTCTTTTCGTTCTACGTGCAGGCGGGATTTCCCAGCGCAGCCGAAAACTACGTCGAGCGCGTCTGCGATTTGAACGACCTGTGCGTGACCAACCCCGAAGCGACCTACTTCGTGCGGGTGGCCTCGGACAGCATGAGCGGGGACCGGATTGAGCCCGGTGACGTGTTGATCGTGGACTGCTCCCGCGAGGTCACCCAAGATAAGATCGCCGTTGTCTGGTTCAACGGGGAACACACGGTCAAGCGTGTCCACTACGCGCCACCGCTGATTGTGTTGATGCCATCGAATCCCAAGTACAACCCCATCTACGTGCATCCCGACGACGAGTTTCGGGTGTTCGGTGTGGTGACGTTTGTTATTCAAAAGCCGCTGTAGATTAACGGTAACTGAGTGAAAGTCACGGAGAAAGATAATTCCAAAAGCCTTACCATGTGTCTTGAAACGTATACATTTGCACTAATTCACTTTTCCAGATACATCATGAAAGCCTTTCTACCTTATCTTTTATTTTTGGCCGTAGCTGGTGGTTTCGCGCTGTCCTGCAACTCTAAATCCGGCAAATCTGTATCATTAGACCCGGCTGAGTTTCGATCATTTAAGGAAACTTCCAGTTCCGGGGCTGACACCAATTCTAAACTGTCTGATGGTATTTACTGCGCTCAGATCATCTACAACTACGGCGATAAACACTTAGCTATGCAGATGGACCTACCAAGCGATCAATATGGTGGCCGGTGGGATACGATCCAGGTTCGACTCCGTGATAATTACATTACAGAGTTCATATTTAATGAAGAAAGTACCTTTCCTATACCGGTTCAGCCTACTGATAAATACTGGCCAGACGGCACCAGATATATGGCTAAAGGCGCAAAGCAGGGTAGTGTCGATCCGTTTTCCGGTATTGCCGTCACTGCCTTCCCGTCCGCTGATGGCCAGTACATCATATCCTACGTTGTAACCCTGTTTGGGTCAGCCAACAAGTGTCGCACTTCAAAAAGGCATACTCCTACATTGGCTGAAAACATGGCCGCCAATGACAGTATGATTGCAGTGTCATTACGTTATCGTCAGAAGCAGGAAGCCGAACAACAACAGGCGGCTGCGCAGTATCGCCAACGGGACAAGCAGGAAGCTGATGCATACAAACAGGACATGGAATACCGCAAAAACTTCTCTGATGGAATGATCAAAGAGAACAATGAGTTGCAAAAGCGCCAAAGTGATAGTCCATATTAACTGTTTGTTAGATCATGCTGGGCCTTGTCGACTGTAATAATTTCTACGTGAGTTGTCAGCGCAGCTTCGACCCGTTGCTGATGGGCCAAGCGGTAGTGGTGCTCTCCAATAACGACGGGTGCGTCATTGCTCGCTCCAACGAGGCTAAGGTACTGGGCATCAAAATGGGTATACCGTACTTCCAGTTGGAAGAGTTACGCCAGCATCACGACATCAAGATTTTCAGCAGTAACTATACGCTCTACGGCGATATGAGCGCCCGAGTAATGGGTATCCTGGGCCGGTTTGTTGAAGAGGTTGAGGTATACAGCATTGATGAAGCGTTCTTGAATCTGAACGGCTACGGTTCTGTCTACCCTGATCTGGCGGTGTTCGCCCGCGACCTGCGCCGGACGGTAGGGCAGTGGACGCGCATACCCGTCTCGGTGGGTATCGCCCCGACGAAAACACTTTGTAAGGTCGCCAATTGGTACGCCAAACATCAGACGGAGCACGAGGGGGTGCTACTGCTCGACACACCCGAAAAGATTGCAGGTGCCTTAGATGGGTTTGATGTGGCTGATTTGTGGGGCATTGGGTGGCGGTATACCGGAATGCTCAAGCGCAACGGCATCCGCACGGCTACGCAGTTCCGGAACTTGCCCGATGACTGGATCAATCAACACCTCACCGTGAACGGACTCCGGTTAGCCTACGAGTTGAGGGGCACACCCTGCCGGATGCTGGAAGTAGAGCCAAAACCCAAGAAAGCCATCTGCACCGCTCCCAGCTTTGGACGAGGGGTTCCTGATCTGGATACGATCACCCAGGCCCTGACTACGCATGTGGGCAGGGCGGCTGAGAAGCTCAGAAAACAGGATTCAGCGGCCGGGTCGCTGACGGTATTCCTGCACACCAACCGGTTTAAGCGGTCAATGAATGGTGAACTGGCTAAGCAGTACTATAACAGCCGGAGTGTCGAATTGCCCCACCCCACCGCCAGTAACAGCGAGCTTTCCCGCTACGCCAGCGAACTGCTCCGTTCAATTTTCAAGTTTGGCTACGACTATCAGAAGGTGGGCGTGATCCTAACGGGATTAGTGCCCAGTGGCCACCGGCAGGGCGGTATCTTTACCAGCGGTCCCGACGAGCGGCTAATCACGCTCTCGAAAGTCATGGACAAAGTAAATCACCGATACGGACGTGATAAGCTCCGGGTAGCCGGAGCGGGCTACGATCCCACCTGGCACCACAAACAACAGTGGATGTCACCCTGCTATACTACGCGCTGGAAAGATATTCTCGTTGCCCATTGAGATAAAATACCCCCGTCAGCAGGCAGTTACATCTGGCTCTCTCAGCCATAATCGGGCTGGTCAACTGACGATGGCTTACCTTCACCAGATGAGAAACGTTGTCTTTCTATTTGGACTTGTGTTAGCCGGTTGCGCCGGAGCGAAACAACCAGTGCCAACGGCCAACTATGGGGGCGTACTGCCCACTCGCGGTGGACAGGTAACTTACCACTCAGCCGTAGCCCGATCAGTCACCTCCTCCGCAGCCGCCGACAGTCGTACCCGTTCCTGGGTAAAATCAGTCGCTCAGGTGCTGACTTTGACCGAACAAAACCCCATCCGAAAGAAGACAGACTTAGTGTACCTGGCAAGCCTATCCGCCCGGCAGGTGCCTACCGCCAACGGCGACTTGGCCACTTTGCCTCCGCTTCAGTTCTTTCTTACGGTTGATAATCAGGGTGACAGCAGTCAGGTATGGGTGAGTAACTTCGAGGTAGCTGACAAGCCAGGCCAGTGGGAGCCGCTCGAAAAGCGAAGGCCGGGTAAAGATGGGCAGATAGCAACGCTGTGGCTATCGGACGTTGATGCAATGGTGAGCGAGATGATTCATGCGCTAATCACTTACATTAATCAGTAATTCGCACAAATCAGGCAGAAACTGCCCCGCCTGTACGGTCACCAGAATCGGTGCCACTGTACCTATCACCGCACGAAACACGCGTTTACGTTGGGCTAATAATTAGTTGATCTTACCCGGTCTGGTTAACTTGCACCACACCGTTGGTAGTTAATTCTTCGCCTGATTACCGCTATTCTACCAGCCCGATTTATGCCTTCGTCTCACCTCGACTTCCAACAGGCTAAAGCCAATCATTTACTGTTTAAGAGCCGCTTACGGGCCATCCTCTACGACGAAACGCCGGAGGCCGAAGCGACCGTGACATCCCAGTATGCCTGCGCGGTTGGTAAATGGATTTATGGCCACGCCCTGATTACCTACGAGGGTATCCCTGAAGTCCATACACTGGAAGAAGTCCATGCCGCCATCCATACCATTGCCCGTGAACTGGTTGCTCGCTATCAACAAGGTCAAGTCGGGGAAGCCCGTCAGGGACTGGTTCGTGTGGAGCAACTGGCCGACGAGTTGATTCACTTACTTGACGTGGTGGAGAGTAAGGTGACGACTACCGATGCTGTACCACCCCTCCACGCTGAGACGATTCAGCAGAGTGCTGACAACCTGTTGAATTTACTGCACAAAAACCAGCAACTCGATGCCAAGATCAGAAACCAGTCTATAGAATTGGCCCAGAAGGAGCTAATTTTCAACACGATAATGGCGGTCTCGCCGGTCGCCTTGTGGATGTCTGATGCCCAGGGAGATATTACTTACCTCAATCAAGCCTGGATTGACTGGACGGGTAAACCCTTCGAGACTCACTTGGGCGGAGGATGGCTTGATTCCATTGTCGAGGAAGATCGAAGTCGGGCCAGTCAACAATTTACCACGGACTTAGCCGCCCAACGGCCCTACGCCATTGATTTCCGAATCCGGCGGCAGAATGGTGCGGCCCTGTGGTGCGCGGTAACGGGTCAGCCCTGGTACACCTCTGAGGGCCTATTCGGCGGGTATGTCGGTTCGGGGACTGATGTGACTGAGTACCGGAATGCCGAACAACTCCTGCGCCAGAAAACGGAGAATGAACGGCAGATACTGCACGACTTCTTTATGCAGGCACCAGCGGCTCATTGTATTCTGCGCGGCCCTAACCATAGCTACGAGTTAGTCAATCCCGGTTATAAGGAATTGGTCGGCCAGCGGAACCTGTTGGGTAAATCAGTCCGCGAGGCCCACCCGGAAGTAGAAGGTCAAGGTTTCTTTGAACTCCTGGATCAGGTGTTTTCTACGGGTGAAGCGTTTATTGGCCGGGAGGTCCCCTTTTCCCTGGATAAAGGGCAGGGAGTTCATCAGGATGCGTACGTTAACTTTATCTATCAACCCATCGACAACCAGCAAGGCGAAACGGATGGTATTTTAGTGTTTGCCTATGAGGTGACCGAGCAGGTGGTAGCTCGCAGAACACTGCAAGAGAGTAAAGATCAGTTGGCCTTTGCTATTGAAGCGGCCGAACTGGGTTCTTGGGATTACAATCTGTTGACAGGCACGGCTCAGTGGTCAGCTACCTGTAAGCAATTGTTTGGCCTATCCCCTGATGCCCCTGTTACGTCCAGTCAATTGCTGGAACGGGTGCACCCGGCTGACAAAGATTGGGTTCGTCAAGCGAATGCCAAAGCGCTGAGTCCACACAGTGACGAGCCTCACGACATCATTTTTCGTACCCTACGTGAGGATAGCGGGGAGCGGTGGGTGCGGGCCAAGGGAAAGTCGGTTTTTAACGAGCAAGGTCAGATTGCTCGCTTTTCGGGCATTATCTTCGACATCACCGAATTGAGACAGAGCCAAGAAGCGTTGCAGCAAAATACTAAGTTGCTCGAAGAGCGGGTGCAGCAGCGCACCCAGCAACTTAGTGAGCGAAACGGGGACCTGCAACGCTCGAATCAAAACCTGGAGCAATTTGCCTATGTCGCTTCGCACGACTTGCAGGAGCCGCTGCGCAAGGTGCAGCAATTCGGCGATCTGCTAAAAAACCAGTATGCTGATGGGTTGGGAGAAGGGGTTGCCTACCTGGAACGGATGCAGTTGGCGGCTGGCCGGATGTCGGTACTGATTAAAGACCTGCTCAGCTTTTCGCGCATCGCTACCGGGCAGGACAACCATGCCGCTGTCTCTCTCGATCAAATCCTACAGACGGCGGTTACCGATCTGGACCTTCGTATTCAGGAAACGGGGGCGGAGGTGGCGGCTGCTCCGCTACCAACCGTGCAAGGCGACAGCTCGCAGTTGGGTCAGATGTTCCAGAATTTATTAAATAATGCCTTGAAGTTTCGCCGGGTTGACACCCCTCCCCTGATTCGGGTCACTACTCAAACCGTGTTGGTCCACGACCTGCCCCCTACGGTGAAACCGACTCGTGCGGCCGTGAGCTACCATCGCATTGACGTAATGGATAACGGTATTGGCTTCGATCAAAAGTATGTGGACCGCATTTTTCAAGTCTTTCAGCGGCTGCATGGTAAGGGTGAGTATGCGGGTACGGGCATCGGACTGGCCATTTGCGAGAAGGTGGTAACTAACCACGGTGGGGCTATCACGGCGAGGAGTGAACTCGGGCAAGGTGCTACCTTCAGCGTTTATTTGCCGGTCGACAATTGATAATCCGCTTTGCGAAGACTAAAAATCGCCAGCCCCAGCGAGACCGGCGATTTGGCAATTTCGTAACTTGGTGGAAGAAGCTACCCGCCGTTGCGGACCGTTCCTGCGGTTTGAGACATCAGCAAGCGGTTCAGGTCACGAATCCCAAAAGACCAGTAGGCTTTTTAACTGGCTGCCGATAATCACTCCACAAGTAGCAACGATCAGCAATAACCATAGACGACGTATCTGTTTATTTCGGGAGGAGAGGTCGCTATATTTTTTCACAATGGTCTAAATAGCTGGTAATGGTAGGGTTGACAAAGCGTGTTCGCTGGCATCGTACCTGGTGATAGGCAATTCTATTGTTTAATCATTTATATAAATATATAATTAATCACTTCTGTTCCTCTACCGATAATATCAATACGAATCCCAAGTAGATGCGGTGTCTGCTGATAATTGGTCGAGAACTCATATCAATGTTTGGATAAGTAAGCTTCTAAGGCTTCAATGCCGACCTGCTTGATTGTCTTACGGCTCCTAATGGCGTGGATTTTTAGCTGTTCCATCAACTCCTCGGGGACCCAAAAATTAATATGTGCTTCCCCTTTTTTAATAATACTCTCAGCTTTAACCTTTTCCGAGACGACGGGCGGCTGTTCTACCGGCCGCACTTCCTGAATGGGCGTCTTGGGTATCTCGGTCTTGAGCATTGCGCCCAACTTTTTGCGGTTGTCCTGATAATTGTTACCCATATCTATTAATCGATGGTGTATACTCTTGAAAATTCTTACTCGAATTCTTCGTACTTACGTCAGACGTTCAAGTATCTCAGTGGCCAGGTTAACGACTTCATCCTTCGCCCGCTGGTCTTCTCCACCGAATACGCTGTTTGTCATAGGCGAGCGGGTGTAACTTACCCGCTGGCTGATCGTGGCCAGGTGCATTGGTATTGAATAGTCAGATAGAATTTCCTTTACCTCCTCATTAAGACTCGTCCGAGGCATTACCATGTTCAGAACAATGCCCGCTCTAAGTGCTGGTTTAAGTTCCATACTTTGGCGCAGCAGGGCTATTGTTGCCCGGATGGCCATTGCATCCAGAATACCCGCCTTCGTCGGCACCAGCACGTAATCTGACAAGGAGAAGAGCTCAGCCAACCGGCTTGAAAGGTAGGGGGGCGTATCAATGACAATCAGGTCATAGCCGTTGAGTTTACCAGACAGTAAACTGTCTAGGTCCATGATATCAACGCCAGATAAAAACGCTTTGAGATCTGAAATCGAACCTTGTAAATCGGCATCGACGATAGCCACCTTTGAATCTTCGGCAAAGCAGTAGGCCAAGTTAACGGCGAGGGTAGTCTTTCCGACTCCTCCCTTTTGATGAGCAACGGTTATTACTTTCATAAGCTGGCAAATTACGTAGCGTGGGGGAGTATTTATATAAGTCAATAATTATATAAAATATCATTTATATAATTATATAATATTCTTGTGCTCATACGTAGGGGTTAAACAGAGTTATGATAACCTACCGCAGTTTTGTATACTTCCTTCATATAATGGTACTTTCTTTGTATGATTGTTCCCGCATCATATATCAATCTTCCTTCTATGGATTTCAAGGACCAGATTAAACAATTGGCGGAGCGAGTTGCTCGCCTTAAAGATTCTATTCTCACCGAGGAAGCTACCAAGAATGCTTTTATAATGCCGTTCCTAAACGCGCTGGGGTATGACGTATTTAATCCCTTTGAGGTAGTTCCGGAGTTCGTTTCCGATATCGGTACTAAGAAAGGGGAGAAAGTTGACTACGCTATCATGCGCGAGACAAATGGGCAACTTGAGCCATGTATGTTGATTGAATGTAAACACTGGAAACAGGCGCTTACGCTTCATGATAACCAACTACTGCGTTACTTCCACGTAACAAAGGCAAGGTTCGGCGTGCTGACCAATGGTGTAGTGTATCAATTCTTTACCGATTTGGAAGCGCCAAATAAGATGGATGCGACGCCGTTTCTGGAAATCAACATGACTGATTTACGGGATAATCAGATCGAGGAATTAAAGAAGTTTCACAAATCATATTTCGACGTTGAAGGCATCCTATCAACCGCCAGTGATCTGAAGTACACCAACCAGATTAAGTCCATTATCCAGACAGAGTTAACAACCCCATCGGAAGCATTTGTTCGGCATTTTGCCAAGCAGGTATTTACTGGCCAAATGACCGGGCAACGATTAGAATATTTTGCGGGGCTGGTCAAGAAGTCTTTTCAACATACGTTCTCTGACCAATTCACCGACCGGCTAAAAACAGCACTCACCAAAGAGCAGGATGAACCAATATCCGCCGGCACCGAAGTTGCGCCAACTCTTGAGAAGAGAGAAACAACAACGGTAACAACTGGGGAAGAGTTAGAGGGCTTTTACATTGTGCGCTCAATCCTAAGAATCCAAGTCGATGCTGGTCGCATTGTTCACCGGGATGCTCAGACCTACTTTGCTATTCTGCTCGACGATAACAATCGTAAAACCATCTGCCGCCTTCACTTCAACGGAACAAAGAAGTTTATCGGCATCATGGACGAGAGTAAACGGGAGACTCGGCATGAGTTGCAATCGCTGGATGACATCTACAAATTTGATGAGCAGATCAAGCAAACCCTTGCCGGTCTGATCGCACCAGGTGTTAAGGCTGAATAGAATAATTATTTAACTCTGCGCTATTGAGTAGCGAAACGGGGCACAGCGTTTAGGAGTTACTATGCCTTACGGGTTGCGTAATCTCGTATCGAATCAGCAACATGTGAAACGGCTAACTTGATCAGCCCGCAGGATTACGCCGATCAAGTTAGCTGGTCCGTTCGGTGACTGCAGACTATGATTCTGCATCACGTAGCCTGATTGCTCTCTATTGAACCACTGTTTAAAGAGTTCACTGCGGCCGATTTGCTTACCGCCTATAGAGCTATAATTGAAGACTATAATTAAATCAGACTCTGCTTCCAGAAGCTCGAAAAGTGCAGTCTTAATGGTTGTCTCGATGCGCTGATCGGAAAGAGCTACACCCTCAGGAGGCTTAATCTTCCGGGAGAAACCAATATAAACTGACAGCGAGGCAAGAGAGGCTCCTGGAAAAAAATCACCTCCATCACCAAGATAAATCTCGTAGAGAGAGCCGTTATACGTGGTGAATTGGAAGCCGTTCGGTGTCTCTACGAGCGGATATGGCTTTAGGTTTGACGAACTTGAAGTTAGCCGGTTTTTTGGATTCATCGCCCGTCGAAAGGTATTCTTCGATCTTCCTCTTGGTGTCGGTGACGCGCTGAGCAAACTCGTCAGATACCTGAATGATTACCGTTTCCATAGCTCAGCCTATTTGAGTTGGGAATGTGTTTATCAGCAAATAATTGAATATTTATTTTTACCGTTCCAGATCAGTTTCGGATGACCCTGATCATTGAGTCACATAAACAATCGAACAGGCGCATTTACCCAATCGATCCAATGTAGAGAAGGGCTGTAGTAAACACGATAACTCGGCTTAATCATTTATATAAATATATAAATGATTAAGCCGAGTTATAAAGCACGGCACCAAGTAAGAGGATATCTAATTATGGAGTTATTACATTGTACTATATTATCAATCATATCAATTGTGAATCGTCTGAGACGCTAAAGATTACCACAAGCATGACGCTCTACGAATTCAATGCCCTTTCCGATCAGGATCAACAGACTGCCGTTTGGGAGCAAAGCAACTTCATGGTCAGTTGCCGGGATGGTCGGGACTATTTGAATCTATACGCCATTGACCGATTCTTTGTGGAAATGCGCTACAATCCCGATCTTAATGAGATTACCCACTGTCGGGCTTTCAGTAGTGTCAGGGCCCTGGAACCGTACCTGTTTTTGGTAACGCTGCCTGATTTCTCCAGCTGTGACCCAGACAAAACGTAGTAGATAGCATTCGGGATGTCAATCCCCATAAAGATACTGTTTGCGTGGTGAAAGCTACGCGATGGTGTGGATAGAAGTAGAAAGCCCTGGCCAGATTGGCTAGGGCTTTTTTGTTGGTTAATTGAGCAGCCCCCCGTCAGAAAGCTACTTGTTTACCTCTTGAAGAGGTTGGTTCTGTATTCTGTCCTGGATTGTTGGCCGACCAGAAACGTCCCAAAACCATTTTTGTCCATATTTAACTCGACATACTTTTTATTTAATATATCAGTGCGCAGGCCCTGCATTTCAAAAATCATCTCCCGTAACTCCATAGCATTGACTCCGCCACCTTGGTCGGCCATAATGTTAGCGGGGATGGTCATTACTGAATCAACTGCCCACCCCGCCGGATTAAGTAGTTGAGGAAACTGCATAGCGAACTTGTCATAAAAACTGACCTTGTCCACCAGCTGATCATTGGTGAGGGACCTCCCCCCAATGGCTAAGTTATCAGCCGTAGGTAGTATGCGCTCACCTTCGTTAGCCAGTACCGGAATCGTATCAACACCGCCGGGATTACCTCCCAGTTCCAGATAAGGCGTACCCTTGAAGAACCGCTGTCCGGTTTTGGGTACGTAGCCATCGGCGTAGGCTACCTGCTGCCGGTTGCCCGCTGCGTCGTAGTAGTCAATCACCTTACCCGTTGCGTTATACGTCAACTGCATCGGATTGCCGTCTTTATCAAACGCTTGTGTGACTGGTTGCCCGGTGTTAACGTCGCGGGGTTGAGTGGGTGTTGCTGTGCTGTTACCAGCCCCCGTTGTAATTCCGTAGGCTTGGAAGAACTGTGCGGGCGTTAGGCTGGTATCGGTCAGGATGATTTGGGTGGTCGAGAAGTACAACCCCTGAATATCATTGATTGATCCCTGTATCTGACTGGTTGCTGCATCAATCCTGCCCGCGTTGAACCCATTTTTCTTACTATTCAACACCGCAATCTCCGCCTGAAGTTCAGCTACCTTTTGGGCTTTGAAGGCGTTAAAGGACGCTTGTTCAGCTAATAGCTTTTGATGCTGATAGTCAAGGTTGGCCTTTTTCTTCTCCTGAGCGGCCTGCGCTTCCTGCACCATGATCTGCTGCTGAATAGCCGATATCTGATTGGCTGAATCTTTCTCTAAATTATTTACGGTTTCTTTTTCGACAGCTTTCACCTCCTGATTGGCTAAACTGACGGCCTTCGTTTTGTTGCCGATGGCATCTGAGTACTCAGCATGCTTTTCGGAAATGAGCAAGTCAAAGGCTACTTTGATACGGGCTAGTTCCTCGGCCGATGCACCGGATTCGGTAGCCCGCTGAATTTCCCGCGCTTTGGCCGCTTCAAGGAATGCGATCTCTCTAGCCTCCCCCTGGGCCAGTAGTTGCGCCCGGTACACATCATCCTGCTGTAATCGTAGTTGCTTATCGGAATAAAACTGCTCGTTAGCGGCTTTCTGAATTGCCAGCGTCTCGTTAAGCTTGGCAATTTCAGCGTCTTTGGCATCCTTGAACGCCTTTAATTCTGAATCAATCCGGGCAATACTTTCATCGTATAATTTCTGGGCTTCCTGGCGGTTGAAATTCGCAAGGTCAATGATTAACTGCTGCTCAGCGATAACCCGATTCTTTTGAGCATTAACAATATCCTGAATGTGATCCTTAATCTTGGTGCTGGTTTTTGCCGACGATTCAGCCAGCTCCTGATTATAGGCCAACTGTATATCTATCCGGCCCCGGTCCTCAATTAAC
The DNA here is from genome assembly GCF_054779955.1 of Spirosoma arcticum. Lineage (NCBI taxonomy): Bacteria > Pseudomonadati > Bacteroidota > Cytophagia > Cytophagales > Cytophagaceae > Spirosoma > Spirosoma arcticum. Next base: position 8,023 of record NZ_BAAGXG010000031.1, on the reverse strand, counting down.
GTACGCTCGGTAGCGTAGTAGCCCTTAATCAACCGTTCACGTTCCGCAAAATTTTCCCCTGCGTCCTGTAATTGTTGATCTAAGTTTGCCTTGTTACTCTCAGATATAGAATCATACAGGCTATTGTAGGCTTCGCGGGTTCTAGCAAGCCCATCGGCAATGGCTTTGTAGCTTTCGGCCATCATACCGTTGAAGGCAGCGGCAATAGCATTAGCTATCTGGTAGACAGTGGCGAAGATACCCAAGGCTGCCGAGGCAGATAGGGCTTTGGTTTCCTCCAGCTTCGCATTAGCGGCTGCTGAATTAGCCTGTGCTTCAGCAATGGCCGCTGCACTCTTAGCCGTTCCATCATCAAGCATCAGTAGGTTAGACGCCATCGCGTCGTACCACGCCTTTTGCCCACTGGCCAGCCCGACCGCCTTTCCGCTCAACGCATCCCAGTTCGACCCTACGGATATAACCGCCTGGCTAATTTGCCCCAATAAGCCAAATTCCTTACTCAAGAAGTCACCCAGAAACGTAAGCGCTTCCTGCCGACTCTTTTTCTCAATCTCTAATGATTTTTTCGTTGATTCGGCGGTTTCCTCCCTCGCTTTCTTAATCTGCTTTTCTGCCTCCTGTATCTCTTTTAGCTTCTCTTGGGTGGTTTCTTTGGTAAGCCCTAAAACGGCCACATTGTACTGCTGTTCGTCTTTTAGATACTGCGCATGGGCATCCCGATAAGCCTGGGAGAGCACGCCCTTTTCGGCCCGAACATCTTCAAGTTTTTTCAGGGAGACATTTTGCTGTAGCCTCAACTCTTCAACCGCCTGAACCTTTAGCTCGTCTCCAACTTTGGTACCGTATTCCTTGAAGAGGGCCAACCGCTCGTCGAAGGTTTGGACGGCATTGAGTTTGTCCAGAATCTTCTGGGCTTCGAGTTGCTGTACTTTGAGTACGGCTATCTTATCCTCGGTTTCACGGGCTTTTTTGAGGTAATTTTCAAACTTGATCTCTTCAGCCTCTTTTTCCAGTACCTCTCTAATGGCTTGGTACTTGGTCTGAATAGCAAGTAGTTTTTTCTCGCCATCCTCACGCAGCCCGGCTATTTGCTCATTCGATATTTTGCGGCTGACAGTTACTTTATTGATGTGCTCTTTCTCGGCCTCCTCCTGCGCATTCAACGACTTGAGCCGCTCTTCAACCGTTTCAGCGTACACTCCTCTTGTCAAAGCCGCTAATTCTTTGGCCGTGAAAAGCGATATAGTCTTCTTTTTATCTTCATGACCCTGAAGTTGTACAAGTTCTGTTTTCTGCTCTGCCCCCTTTATACCTAACAGGTGGTCTTGGTAGCGCTTCTCCTCAACGGCCATCTTGTTATTGAACTCAGCCTTATCTTTTGCACTACCATCGTTGGCATCCTTAAGCTGAGCAATAACCGCCTTGTGACGCGTTTCCTCTAACGCCAGCAATTCGGCGTTAGATTTCTCCTGTAAGCCCTTCACACGCCCGTCACTGGCAACCTTTTCTTTTTCGTAATTGACATTTCCAGCGACCACCCGTTTCAGGGCGTCCTCCATGCCGAAGCCCATCCCGTCGAAAAGCTGCTTAAACTGTTGCACCCCGTTGCCCGAAAATTTATCCATCTGGTCGGTGGATTGTTTCAGGGCCGACAATAGCTTGGCGGGGTCACCACCAATCTTTACAATAAACTCTTTACCCAAACGCTCTTCGGCTATCTGCATCACCTTACCTTCCAGTTCAACAACTTTCTTGAACTGGTCTTCAATCAACTCGGTTTTATAGGCTTCTTTGGCCAAGGCAATCCGGGTTTTGTATGACCCGTTGACTTGGTCAAGCATCTGTTTTAGAATGCCATTATTAGTGTGTTCGGCACTCAAGCCCGCGAAGTAATCAGGATACTTATTGATTAAGTCCTGCATCGCATCTTTGCGCTTTTTATCGCTCTCTCCGAGTTTCGTTACGCCCTCAACGGCCAACTGCACATCTTTCTGCTCTTTCTGCAAGGCGATCTGATGTTCACCAATGGCAGAGGTCACCTCTTCGGAGGCCGTTTTATAGGCCATGTACGCTGTGTACGCCACACCCAGAATGGCAACCAGCGGCCCCATCGATGTCCACGAAAGCCGCGCGGCTGCCGCTGCCCGAACCTGAGCGGCTGTGAATCCCTCCGTTGAGCCAGCCGCTGTAATCATCACCAGGTTGTAGGTGCCAACCACTAAACCACTGGCGACAATAGCCGCGTTTTTGACCACCATAACAGCCGCCAATGCACCCTCTTTTATGGCGGTGGCATTGCTTACAAGTTGGTAGGTAGTGAAGGCCGAAACTAACGTTGTGATGAGGTTTACACTACGCTGAATAGCGGAGTTACTGCCAGCCATAGCCGTAATCAGTTCGCCCATGTAGCGAGAACCGGACCGGATTTGACTCTCGAAGAAATCTCCGATTTTCCCCTTAGCGACAAAAAAGGCATCACCTACGTTGGAGACCTGCCCCCCGACGGTTTTGCTCATGTTCACCATCATATCGGCGAACCGCCCACCTGCTGCGTTGGCGACCTCAAAGGCTTTCTTTACGTCAGCCGCCATGATGGTATGGTCAGCCGCCATTTTTTGTACCTCGGCCTTTGTCTTACCCATCGACTCGGCCAAAAGTCCGTAAATATCTATACCGGCCTCAATGAGCTGCTTCGTTTCGGCACCCATCAGCCTACCCATGTTCATAATCTGACCATAGGCAAGCGTGATTTGAGGTAGCTTCTCTTTACCTACTGCTGCGGCTGCATTGCCCAGATTGGTAATGGTAGGGATGAGGTCTTCGGTGGCAATGTTGTAGGCCTTAAGCTTCGTTGTTTGCTCAACGACCTCCTCCAGGGTATAAGGTGTTTTTTTGGCAAGCTCAACCAATTGGGCATACAAATCGGCCGACGCCTTCTTGCTGCCCAGCATAGTATCCAGACTGACCTTAAATGAATCAATCTTCGTTTTGGTATCAATAATTTCCTGACCAAACGACTTGATTTCATAGATGGTGAAGGCCGCTGCCAGTAAAGAAGTGAAGTTGCGAACGGACTGGCCTACCTGATCGTATTGAGCGTTGACGGCTTTTAGGGCGTCGGCTTGCTCCCTGGCCGACGCCTTCGACTCATTGGCGGCTGCTCTGGCAGCGGCTGTCGATGCTTTCTGGGCAGCTTCCTGCTTTTTGTATTCGTCGGTTTGTGCCCGAACTGCGGCCCCTTCATCGGCAATAGCCTGCCGGATGGATTGCGCTGACTGCTTTACTGCCTGAGATAGCTCTTGTTGTAATTCAACCAGCCGGTCGAACTGCTGAATTGTTGTCGGTAACTCAGAGATTGCCTCTATTCGTAACCGTACGTTTTCCTCCCTGACAGACATGGATTGTCATAGCAGTAGGTACGAAAGGGTTGGGTACTCGAAAGGGTTGGGGGTACTCTGAAAGGGTTCGTAGGCCGACGGGGAGTCAGCATAGGCTACCGGGGAGGTAACTGAGGTAAAAATACGATTAATCTTGATAGTAAGGCGTACGAACACCACTACAGTCACCTATATAAAAGCAATTGCATTCGCTCTTGTCGGGCTACATAAAACCAATGTAAGTGGTTGAGTGTAGTTCTGTACAGAATTACACATACTATAATTATGTAATGTGCTTTACATGCTCTATCTTTGTACAAGTCAATAGCACAAACGGAACTTAGCAACTAACAGACTCGAGCAAATGGAAGCATCAACCCATGTTTACGCATTACAAGACGCGCGTAAAAGCCTATCCGACATTATCGGAAAGGCAGTCTTTGCCAACGAAACTTCAATAATTACCCGTTCAGGAAAGAATGCAGCAGTAGTCATATCCTATAATGACTACGAACGTTTCCGTCTATTGGAAGACCAATTTGACGGAGAATTAGCGACCCAACGTCTTGCTAAAGGTGGCAAACGCTACTCAGCAGACGAAGTAAAGGCTGAATTAGGCCTTTAGCCGTCCGAGCCGATAGTACCAGGTACTATCGGCTTATTAAATTTAACTCCCAAAACAATGGAATCACCAGGTAGTGCCTATGCTGTTGAATACGACGAAGCTGCGCTTCGCGACTTGAAGAAACTGCCCAAGAAGGCACAAGGACAAATAATAGAACTGGCGGACGATTTAGCCAAAAACCCACGACCTGAAGGCGTGGAATCACTCAAACAGTTTAAAGGATTGTACCGCGTACGTGTAGGTAGCTACCGCGTGGTTTACTCCATAGAAGACGGTAACAAGGTGGTCATTATTGCAGCCATCGGAGATCGTAAAGACATTTACAAGCTCACGGAACGACGCTTTACCTAAGCACCCTTTCATACAAGGCCTGAACGTTTAAAACGCCCCAACTGGAAACCAGTTAGGGCGTTTTTGTGTAGGATCTGGACGTATGGGTGTAGGAGCGCTCACAACCTGTAAGCGGCAATCAGACGCATTTCAATGTCGCGGGATTCTACTCGACGACTAACCAAATAGTCACGTACAGAATCGGCACAGTATTTCTTGGTACTGCCAATGTTGGTAGTCTCAAATGTGCCCGCCTTCGTTAGTCGCCACAGCGTTGCTCCGCTTACTCCCAGTGCCCGCATGGCTTGCTGTCGACTCAGCAACCGTTCTCCCATCAGTAGCGTTTTGATGATGTTTAATTCCCTTTCCAGTTGATCAATTCGGGTCAGGGCTTGCTGATGTTCTTCGGTAGTGACTAAGTCAAGGGTCATCCTGTTGGCAGATTAAATGTGATAGTTGCCCAGACGGTGTAAGATTAGACTCGCAACCCGCGGGACTGACCTGGTGTAGATTTTATCTACACCAGCTTTTAGTCGGTCAGCTTCCCGGGGTTTCCATCTTCCTACTTCAGCTCAAGGCTAACGATGGCATACAACTTATCAAGTAGGCCGTGCTTTTCGAGCGCATCTAAGTGAGTTGCTCCCGGGGCATGGTACATCTTTCTGACATCAATGCCGTTCTGTACCAGTAATCGCTTAAACAGATAGTGCCAGGTCTCCTCCAGATTGTATTGACGGGAGCTGCAATACTCATCGACATGATTGACAATCCCCTGCCTAAGTGCTGAGTCGGTAACCTTTAGTTCTGGTACCTGTACATCGGCCTGCTGAATGGGGTTCAGGCTGGCTTTAATCTGATTGACCTGCTGAGTGAGTGAGCGGAGTTGCTGCTGCTGATCGTCCATCACCTTGAGTTGATTGAATAGGATCTTCTCGTAATCAGGCGTAGTTGGGGCCTGGCCCGCCAACTGCTTACGGGCTGCGGCAAACGACTTGACCAGTGTCGTCTTGAATTTAACGACGCGCTCTGAGTTGCGGCTTAGCGTACCCACGAACAGCGCCTGATCCTCGGTGAGGTAGACCATCACGGCCCGTTGATTACCTCCGCCCGTTTCAAAGGGTCGCGTTTCAAACGCGACCCTGCCAAATCCTTCTTCAATGGCATCCTTGTGGGTGCGGATGGTCTCCAGCAAGTTCTTGTGCTGAATGCCTAACCCTTCCGCAAAAACTACACTACTAATGGTCAGGATTTCACCGGCTGCCTGAATCGGCACCAGTTGAATACTTTGCTGTGGTTCCATTAACTGGCAACATAGACGTATGTACGAAAGGGTTATGTTCGTGCGGTTCTCGCCACTAACGTAAAGTTAACGATTAGGCGACGCGGATAAAGGGTGTATCGGCAATACGACTGTAGCCTGGCATGTCCCGCTGCTCGACGGGCCGCAGTAGATCGGCAGGAAACTCGGAGAGTAAGCGTTTAGGCCGCGTCTTTCGGTAGGGCGTTAACTCCTTGGCTGACTTCTGGCCCATTGCCACGATGGTCGCTTCCTCCGATAGGTTCAGCTCATTGATACACCAGTCACAGAATGTTTTGCGGGCGGTGTGTGAGGTGATGCGCTTATCAATGCCCAGGGTGAGCATGATCTGGCGAAGCAGTGGATTATAGTTGCCCAACTTTGGCAGAGGCATGACGGGGCCGCTGTAGCGATCAATCAACTCCCAAACCACCTCTGAGATTGGAATACAGTACTCGGTACCGGTCTTCATTCGGCTTCCTACCAAACAATGCTGGCCATGGACTACCTGCATTGAGTTGGCCGTTATGGCCTTCATGTCCTGATAAGCTAAACCAGTATGGCAGGCAAAGACGAAGCAATCAGCGGCAATGCGCAGGGCTGGAGTCAAAGTCGCCTGCCGAATCATGGCCACCTCTGACTGTTCCAGACATTCCAGGTTCGGGGTTTTGTCAACCCGAACCCGCACGTACAGCAGTGGATTGGAACGGATGATCTCGTGTTCGGATGCCCACAGCAGCAGCGTCTTGACGACCTGACACGTCTTATCGGCACTCCGGGATGAGTTGCCACGCTCACCAATTAGGTAGGTACGGTAGCGTTTAAGCATGCCCGCTGAGAAGTCTTCAGCGGGTTTGTCGGTCGTCTTCTCGTGCTTAAGGAAGGCCAGTAGGGGCCGAAACTTAAAACGGTAAGTATCCACCGTCGAGGCTTTTGTACCAATGGATATCCGCTCTTTTAGAAACAGATCCATTAGGTCAGGCATCGAGGGCAGCATACGGCCGTTGCAAAGTAGTGATGCCTTCACTCCCATAGCAGTCATCTTCACGTCAAATCCTTCGTGCTGCTGGTACAACTTGTTTAGCTTCCGTTCACACTCAACGATGGCTTCGTTAACTTGGCGGGCGTGGGGGCTGGCTGGCTTAACTCTGGCCTTACCAATGTCCCAGTGTTCACCAGCAATCTTGAGTGATTTGGGTAACTCAAGCCCAGAAATGGTAGTGACGGCACCCAGCGTAAGTCGTTTCTTGTTGACTGTTACCCGAACGTAGACGGCACCGGATTTGGGGTCAACCAGAGACTTACGTAGAAAGAAATTGATGGCGAGGTAATTAAGCACGGTTCACCTCCTTTTCGTATTCATAGAGTATGGTCGAAACCTCGCTACCCATATACTCAATCAATGTGTTGAGATTCTTAAGCTTCTCAAGCGTTGCCCCCACTGCACCGTATTCTAATGCTCCTTTTAGATCGACAGGATCGAAACCGCGCCCTTCGGAATAAGCCAGCAAATCATGCTCTAACTCTTTCATGGCGCTCTTTTGACTGACAACCAGCGCATCAAAGATTATATCGTACTCCGTGGGGCCGCGCTCTTCAGCCTTCGTGCTGATCTCAAGCGAGAAAAAGGTTTTGACTGACGAGCGGGGGGCGGTGGTGGTGGCCGGTTGCTCAATAGGCGTTGCGCCAGACTCGGAAGAGCCGTACTTTTGTCCTGTACACATTTTGACTGATAAGGTTAGATTGTGATACATCGCCCGTACTGAACAGCTTCCCGGCCACAGTACGGGTTTTTCCTTTTTCAATTCAGCCTATACTTCACCGGGCAACCCGCTTGGGGTACTGTGCGGCTTTTCTATTCCTCATTGTTCAGCCAAAATACGGTAAATAAACAGTAATAAGCAAATTTAATAAATGTTTATTTACCGTTTCATAGATAGGTCTATGTATAATACACCTTACTATCGTAATTTAGTGCTGTAAAAAGACAGTATCAATGGAAGAGTTAACAGTAAGCGAACGTTTGCAGGCCTATTTTGCTGGTAGAAGCCTATCTATGGCGCAGGTGTCCCGCGAAACGGGCATTCAGTATGACACTTTGCAGCAGATATTATACGGAAGAGTCAAATCGATGGGCATTGATAAGTTTACGGCCATCTGGCAAACCTATCCAGACATTGATGGCTGGTATGTACTGACTGGCTTACCGTCGCTACGGGATCGGCAACAAGTTGCCGCATTGACGACGGTTGAGCAATTGATAGCACTGAAGACTGAGATTATCCAATCAATTGACAGTCGGATTCAGCAACTAGGCAGGTAAATACCACTTGCTCCCCTTTCCAACCGGTTTAATGGCTATCCAGGGCGTATAGCCGTTGGGCGGAGGAGTAT
>NZ_BAAGXG010000030.1:0-43838 GCF_054779955.1 Spirosoma arcticum | reverse complement strand
TTGTTGGGGAGCGTTGAGTTTTTTGCCTACCATCCTTCAAGATAAGTATCTACCTCAATATTAGGCTATTAGCGTTGTGCAACAGTCACAAGCGATTTGCTGAACGTTTCCGAACTTGACCCGTCCTGAAAACTACGTTCTGTTTCCGGCGACTGCGTATTAACGTTCATTGTTTCCACCCCCCATTTTCCCCGCTTTACTGGTGCTGGTTTGTCCGATGGGCGCTGCATTCTTGACGTATTTGTCTAACCAGCCATTCATTTCCCACAACATGTGAAGCAATGACTCTTTAGCATCATAGTGATGGCTTTCGTACGGTAGGAAGACTAACCGCGTTGTCGCTCCGAAACCTTTCAGCGCGTTGTAATAACGTTCAGACTGGATCGGAAACGTCCCCGTGTTATTATCAGCTTCTCCATGAACCAGTAGCAATGGCGTCTTCATCTTATCAGCATTCATAAACGGCGACATTGTGCTGTACACCTCGGGAGCCTGCCAGTAACTGCGTTGTTCGTTTTGGAAGCCAAACGGAGTTAGCGTCCTGTTGTAGGCACCACTACGGGCAATGCCCCCTTTGAACAATTTACTGTGCGATAACAGGTTCGCCGTCATAAAGGCCCCGTAAGAGTGCCCACCGACGCCCACCCGGCTCGAATCGACTACGCCCAGTCGAACGCCCTCGTCTATGGCCGCTTTGGCACTCGACACCAACTGCTCAATGTACGTATCGTTGGGCTCTTTGTCGCCCTCGCCCACAATGGGGATGCTGGCGTTATCCAGGATCGCGTAGCCCATTGTCACAAAGGCAGCCGCGCCCCAGTAACTGATCCGGTTGAACTGGTACGGCGAACCAGACACCTGACTGGCCGCGTCCTTACTCTTAAACTCGGCGGGATATGCCCACAGGAACGCGGGCAGTGGCCCCTGCTCTTTCTTGTACCCAACCGGCAGATACAAGGTGGCCGTCAGCTCAACGCCATCCGCCCGTTTATACCGAAGTTGCTGCTTTTGAATGCCCTTCAATTGCGGGTACGGGTGGGGGAAAAACGTCGCCTGAACCGGCGCGATCCGGGCTTTCAGGTTGCGCACGAAATAATTTGGACTCTCGTCGGGGGTTTCACGGGTGGTTAAAATGACCTGCTTAGCCGCATCCAAGACGGCAATGGGGCGCTCAAAATACGGAGATGCCGACCGCCACAGTTCGCGGCTCTGCCTTGTTTTTAGGTTTAGCAAACTCACAAACGGCCGATCACCCCCGGCCGACGCACCTTGCTCGTTCAGCATAAGGATTTCATTGTTCGGGAGCAGATTCAATACCGCACGCCCGTATTGGTTGTGCTTCGTGTCGGGTTGGCCCGGGTTGCTATAGCGGTCTTCGTAGGAGCGGTCGAAGAGGACGGCTGTTTGCCAGTTGCCCGGATTAACGGTTTTCGTGAGGATTTTGCGGCTTTGCCACCACCGTTCATTGGCCAGGGCCGTCGATTCATTTCCCCACTCGAAACCTCCAAACCGAAACTGAGCGGCATAGATCTCTTTGGGTTCAGCCGAAAAAGGCGCTTCGGTCAGGTACACCTTATCCCGGATGTCGGCTTTCACTTTTGGATCGCCTTTGTCCTGAGCCACCGTGTAATAAACCGACGCCGGCGCATCGGCGCGCCAGTTGAAGTCACGCGGACCAGTGGGTGCTCCGTCGCGGCTGTAGGGCACACTTTCCTGCAATGGCCCGTCGTTCAGCGTTTTAACCAGCGAACCAGTCAGGGCGTAAACGTCGGTTTTGAGTGGAAACCGCCCAACCGGTACCAAATACGAAAACGGCGTGTGTACGGTCTCGATCATAACGTACCGACCATCTGGCGATGGTTCGGCCGAGCGAATAATGCTTGGCTGACCAATGTTGGTCGTTGTGCCATCGAGGCCCATCCTCACAACCTGCGCCGTAGTGTAATAGGCAAACTGCTTTTCGTCGGACGGGTTTTTAAGTAAGTCCTGGTAAGTAGGTGCCTGACCGCGTGTTCCTTTGACGTTCTCTTGGATGGTGGGGCCACTTGGCACCCGGCTAATGTCAGGGGCTGGGCCACGCCCGGCCGGAATCGTTTTCACGATCAGGCTCTTGCCGTCCGACACCCAGTGGTATGGTACGCCCAGCGTTGCGTTGAGCGCGGCCGAGCCTATTTTCTTCGCGGTGGCGGTGGCCACATCGGCCACGTAGAGGTCGATCCGGCTGTCGGTCGACTGGGCAAACGCAACTTTTGTGCCGTCGGGCGACCACTGAATAAAACTGATCAGGGGTGTGGCGGGCAGGCCCGTTATCGCTTTCTCGGCCTTATCGGTCAGCTTCTTCAGCTTCAGGCCTGTTACATACCGGGCGCGACTGGGTCCGTTGTTCGCCGGGTTCAGGCGCAGCCCCGCCAGTTTGAGTTCGGGCTGTGACAGTTCGGCAATGGTCGGGGCCGACGCCTGTTCGAGAATCAGCAGGACATCCCCCTTGTCCGACACGCTCACGGTAGGAGTGAGCGGTACCGTCACCAGATCCGCTAAGGCTTTGGGTGGGATTTGGTACGATTGGGCATCCTGCGCGTAACCCGCGAACGAAAAAAGCCACAAAACAAGCAGGACCGGTCGGCTCTGGCGGACAGCAGTTCGATTGTAAGCCATTGGAAAAGAAGTTTTTTTAACTAACATGAGTAATAAATGAGCTCAGCTGTTTGACCGGGTCAATGACTCGGTCAAACAGCTGAGCGCTACGTTCTACAGTGGATTCTGCACAATGGCCTTGTTCGCGTTGATTTCGCGACGCGGAATCAGAAACTCCCATTGGTTGTCGCCCGGAACTACGTCGAAAAGCACGGCTACGGCAGAGCTGATGTTGGCCCCGTTCCGGTTCAGGGGCAGATTCATGCGTTTCAGGTCGGTAAACCGGAAGCCCTCGCCCCAAAGCTCAACGCGCCGGTTAAACAGAATCTCGTCCATCAAATCCACGCCCGTTTTGGTCGACAGCTTGTAGGACGGGTCACGTTTGCTGACCAGATCGAACAGCGCCGTGGCCGCGCCCGTGGCATTCCCAAGCCGTGCCTGTGCCTCAGCTTCGATCAAGTGCATCTCGGCCAAACGCATGTATGGAATGTCGCCCATAGCGCTGGTTGAGGGGTTGCCCGGCAAGCGGAATTTCTGGTTCATGTATGGCGCACGCACCCCACCCGTTGGTACTACTGAGTTGGCCGCTGTTGGCGCTCTCACCCACATTCTGGCGCGTACGTCTGTGGCCGGAATTTGGTTGTAGAGCAAGCTGTTAATCACCTTCGGCGTCAGGCGAATGTTCGTCGAGTTGTAATTACTGGAAATGTAGGAGTGAAACGCCCCAAAAAATTCCGACTGATCTTCCTGATGGTCAAATCCCCACATCCATTCGGGATTGCCGATATCCGAAAAACCCTCTTGGTACTGAGCCACGCTCATAAGCGAAAAACCTTTGCGGGCTTCGGCGGCAAATTTTGCGGCCTCGGCCCAGTTCTGTTGGGTCAGCGCCACCCGGGCCTGTAAGCCTTTGACCACCTCCAGGTTGATGTGCGACTTAAAGCTGCGGGCCGAGGTCAGGAGCGCGGCTGCATCGGTCAGGTCTTTGTTGATTTGCGTGTAGATTTCCTCAACGGTCGCTCTTGGTAATCCGTCGGTGGTGGGCGTCACGACCAGCGGCACCCCAGGTTGGGCGTTGGGCTTGGCCGCCCCGCTGTATCGCTTCCCGTAAATCTGCACTAAGTAAAAATACGAGAAAGCCCGAATCGCCAGCGCTTCACCCTTGATCTGATTTCGTTCGGATTCCGGGCCAGTGGCATTGTCGACGTTGGCAACCGCGAGGTTGGCGTTTCCAATAAGCCGGTAGTACAGCTCGTAGGGCAATCGGTCTCCGTTAGATGTCTCCGAGCGGTGCGCCTGCCAGCGTTGCTCGGCAAGGTGTCCGGCGTTCGATGTGTTACTCAACACTAAGTCTTCGCCCAGTGCATCGAGAATAATCATCACCGCCGGATGACCAAAATGCGGCTGCGAATCCATGTACCGCAGTACCATGGCCCGGTAAATTCCATTAATAGCAGCGGCCCCGTTCTTGGTAGTGGCATACACAGACCCGGCGTCAATACCACCGGTGGGCGAGGTTTCGAGGTATTCTTGCTCACAACCGCTCGTGAGCAGGCTCAGGGCCATTACTATCGTCAGTATTCTTGCTTTCATGAGTCGTCAGAAATTTAAAGCGTGAAGGAAACACCCAGCACCAAACTCCGGGCCGGGCTGAACACATTACTGGTCACTCCCGAGAAGGCCTGCTGAACGTTCATCCCTTTCCGGCGGGACAACAGAAAGAAGTTCTCGCCACTTACGTACACCTGGGCGTTCTCCATGAATATCTTACGGGCAAATAATTTGGGTATTTCGTAGGAAAGCGTTACTGAACGGATATTCAGATAGCTGGCGTCGATGAGCCACCGGTCCGAAGCAGCGTCAAAGTCCGACGTCCGGGCTGCGTCCATCCGGGGTACGTTGGTAACGTCACCGGGATTGCGCCACCGGTCCAGAATATCCACTGATTTGGCGCTGCCATACCCACCCGAACTCATCAGTGCCGCGTAAGCCCCGTCGTAGGTTTTGCCGCCTAACTGATACACCATCAGAGCCGAAAGTGAAAGCCCTTTGTACCGAAACGTGTTGGTAACTCCGCCCGACAGGGCCGGAATGGAGGTGCCGTTGTAATGAAAACGAGCGTTATTAACGCTGGTCGTGAGCGTATCACCGGTTTCGTTGATGTAGGAATTACTGGCTACGTAGTTAGCGGCCCGGTATTGTGCTTCGCCCGTTGATGCTCTGACGCCCCGGTATTCCCGCAGCCAATAATCGTAGATGGACCGACCCACCGCGAGTTTCTTGGTGCCGTCGATAATTTCGGGAGTTTCAGTGGGCATTTTCGTAATTTCATTCCTAATCCGGGTCGCATTCAGGTCAATGCGCCAAGTAAAGTTTTTCGCCCGAATCGGCTCAATGCCCAACTCAACTTCAACGCCCCGGTTGTACATCGTTCCAATGTTGCGCGTAGCGGTTAAAATCCCCCCTGACAAGGGTAGCGGTACATCGAAGATCAGGTTGGAAGACCGGCGGTCGAAGTATTCGAGGGTCCCCGATACCCGGCCTTTGAACAGACCGAACTCCAGCGCTACGTCGAAGGAGTTACTTGACTCCCACTCCAGACGTTGGTTTCCTAAACTCGTCTGCAAAATACCAGCCTCCGTTGCGTTGTTCCGGTTCAGATCGTACAGCGGCCGCCAGGCGTAGTAACTGATGGTGTTGTCCTCGGCAAATTCGGCGGTATTGCCCCCTCCGTCGTTGCCGGTCTGCCCGTAGGAAGCTCTCAGCTTCAGCGAGTTGATAGCGGGAATCGACCGCATAAAATTTTCCTGATCTAAACGCCACGCCCCACTGACCGAATAAAACGTTCCCCAGCGGGTATCCCGGTAGAATTTGCTCGAACCGTCGCGCCGGGCCGAAAACGAAAGAAAATACCGCTGATCGTAATCGTAATTGATCCGAGAAAAATACCCTTCGATCCGGCGCGTGTTGTAAATCGATTCAAGGTTGGTCGTCGTCGTGAAATTAAGCAGTTCATAGTTGCCATCTACAATTTGCTGCGAACGTGATCCTTCGAGGTTATTGTCGTTCAGGCTGAAGTTTTCGTGGCCCAGCAGCACATCGAAGCCGTGCTTCCCGAACGACCGGTTATAATTTAGCAGTTGGTTTAGATTGAAACTGGAAATATTTTGGAATTCGTGCGTCGCCCGGCCCGCCGGAGCACCATCGCCCACCTGCGGGTTGCCATAGGTGAACGTGTTAAAGTTGGTGATGTCGGTACCCACATTCGTGGTGAATTTGAAATTCTTCAGAAACGTAATCTCCGCATACCCTCGAGCGCCCAGGACGTTCCGACGATTAAAATTCTGGTTCAGCGTCGTTTCGGCTACCGAATGGCGCCCGCCAAACTGGGGGCGGGCCGGTAACCCCAATGCCGTCAGATTACCAAAGTCCCAGCGTCGGTCACCGTTGGGTAGGGTGAGAAACTGGCCGGGGTTGTTAGGGTCGTAGGCGTAGACCGGATAAATTGGCCCGATATTGCGGGAGAAAAAGAACGGGTTAACGAAGGTCGTACTGCCCGCATTACCACCCGCGTCGGCCTGATTCGACTTGGTAATCGTCGCCGACAGATTGGCGCCAACCCGAAGCCAGGGTTTCATCTGGGAGTTGATGTTGAGTCGGCCCGTGTATCGCTCAAAGTCGGAACGGATCAGGTAAGATTTGTCGCTCAGGTACGACAGCGACAGAAAATAATCCGAATTTTTCTGGCCACCCGCAAAGTTCACGTTCAGTTCATTCCGGTTTCCCTGACGCGTTATTGGTTTTTCCCAGTTCAGGTCGTCCGGCGAAAACCGGAGCGTGGCGTTGGGATTGAATTGCCCGTTATTATCGACTAACTGATTATCTGGGACGTTATAGGCGTTGTAGCCAACTAACCCCCCCAATAACCGGGACGCATCCGCATTCGCGGTGCTCAAGGATACGGGGTTGGTGGCTCGGTAAGCAACGCTATTGCGGTAGGTTTCCCACATCAGCGGGTAATACTCGCCGACGCCCACCCGCTCATATTCCGGCAACGCCCGGCTGCTTATTCCTTTCGTATACCGAACGTTGATCGTGCTCCGGTCTTTCTGGCCCTTTTTCGTCGTCACCACCACTACCCCGTTGGCGGCCCGGGCACCGTAGAGCGCCGTTGAAGCCGCGTCTTTGAGCACCGAAATACTTTCGATGTCATTAGGATTCAGGTTGGCAATGTTGCCCGAGTATGGAATACCATCCACCACATAGAGCGGATCATTCCCCGACGAAATCGACCCGAAACCCCGGATTCGAATATCCGGAGCCGTACCCGGTTGCCCATTACCGATATTTGTCTGAACGCCCGACACGGCTCCCGAAAGGGCCTGAGCCAGATTGTTAATGGGACGGTTTTGAATTTGGGCAGGTGAAAGTGTACCGGCCGAGCCGGTGAAAGAGGCCCGCTTGGCCGTACCAAACGTGGTAACAATCACCTCGTCTAAGTTGGCCGCGTCCGGGACCAGGCTCACGGTAATCGTCGACTGGTTGCCGATGGCAAACTCCTGCGAGGCAAACCCAATAAAACTGAATACTAATCGGCCGGTAGCCGGGGCGTTGATCTGGTAGTTGCCGTCGGCGTCGGTGGTAGTGCCACGCGTAGTACCTTTAAGTTGCACACTCACCCCGGGCAGCCCTGACTTGTCTTCCGATGAGGTAACCCGGCCACTCACGGTAACGTCCTGAGCCAGCGCGGGCAGGACAGTAAGTACAGTTAGTAACCAACTGAACAGGAAAAATTTTTTCATAGATTGTTTTGGAGAAGGTAGATGGACCGCTTACTTCTAATATAGAGATTATTGAATTTGCAACAAAAGTGCATATATTATTCTTTAATACCAGATCATGAAAGTAATTAATATGGCAAATAGCACTATTTTCACTATTTAATGAATGTTTATTGTTTTTCATTGTCACCTTATCGTAGTCGCCTTGATTATCCGTTATTTCGCCCTGTTTACGAGCGTTACTGGTAAACAGAATGTTGATCAGCCAGTACATTTCCTTTATTGCTATTATTCCGCATTTATGAATTTGTTCAGTCGACTGCTGCTTTGTTTATGTCTCATTGCGTCATTCACGGCTAAAAGCCAGAAACGCCCCCTGACGGCTGCTGATTATGACCGCTGGCAACGGGTATGGTCCGAGAAAATTTCGCCCGATGGCCGTTGGATTGCTTACCAGATCGACCCGCAGGAAGGCGATGGCCGACTGGAAATTACCAGTACCACCGGTCCCGCCAGTAGTCGCACGCGTCACGCATTCCCTCGGGGGTACATGGCTCAGTTCACACCCGACAGCAAGTTTCTGGTGATGCGGCTGAAGGTGCCGGTGGCGGACACGCGGAAAGCCAAGCTCAAGAAAAAGAAGCCCGATGACATGCCCAAAGACAGCTTGCTGGCGTTGAATCTGGCCACGGGCAAGCCCACAAAACTCCCCAACGTGAAGTCATTTGTGTTTGGCAAGGAGACGGGCTCATGGCTGGCGGTGTTGCAGGAACGCAAAGCCGAGAGCCAACGGCCTGCTCCTAAAGCGGTCACCCAAAACGACACGCTCATTCCCCTGCCACCCGTTTCCACAACGACGGTGACCACCAGCAAAGGCACGTCGAAGAAACCCAAGGGCGACGATCTGACGCTGCTGAACATGGCCGACGGTTCTACCAAAACCGTTCGCTACGTCTCCAACGTTGTGATATCGGACAATGGGCAAGCCGTATTTTACAGCAAAGAATCAGCAATTGATTCCCTGAAGACGGGTGACAAAAGTGTGCCAGGGGTGTTTCTGTTCACGACCGCCAATGGGCAGACGACCCTCGTCGATACCAATTCGGCGCGCAAGGTTTACAAAGGGTTAGCCATCGACAAACTGGGTAAACAGCTCACCTGGATGGCCTCCGCCGACAGCGCGGGCAGCGACGTGAAAGTGTTCGCTCTGTACTACAAAAACATGACGCCACCCGTGCTGGCCAAGGGCAAACGGGGCAAAGGGGTGACGCCCGCAGCACCGTTTACCGTGATCGCCGACACCCTGACGTCGGCGTTACCCAAAGGCTGGTCGGTGAATGAGTACCGGGAGCCGACTTTCGCGGATGATGGTAAACGGCTGTATTTCTCCACGTCTCCCATCGCTCCCAAGCCCATCAAAGACACGTTGACGCCCGACGACGAGAAGGTGAAAATGGACGTCTGGAGTTGGACCGACAGTCGGCTCCAGCCTATGCAGCAGCGACGGCTCAAGGAAGAAAAAGAACGGGGTTTTCTGACCGTTTATGATCTCTCCTCTGGCAAAATCACGCTGTTGGCCAATCGCGAAGTGCCAACCGTCGCTTTTGACGAGAAGGTCAGCACCCGCTACCTGTTGGGTCTGAGCGACCTGCCCTATCAGGTTCAGGCCTCGTGGGATCCCGGCCATACGGATTTGTACCTGATTGACACGCAAACGGGCGAGAAAAAACGGATTGCCAACGACATCATGGCGTCGACGCCTAAACTGTCGCCCGCCGGGAAGTATGCGTATTGGTTCGATGAGCGGGATTCACTCTGGCGCGCCTGGGCCATTGCCGATGGCAAACGCATTGAACTAACGCGCGGCCTGCCCAGCAAATTTTTCGATGAACAACACGACACCCCGAATTTGCCCGGCTCCTACGGTTCGGCGGGCTGGACAACCGGCGACCGGTACCTCTGGCTGTATGACCGGTATGACATTTGGCAAATTGACCCCACGGGTGCCGAAAAACCCTTGAATCTAACGGCCGGCTGGGGTCGTAAAAACAAGATTCGACTCCGGCGCGCCGAGCTGGACAGCGACGAGGACCGGCCCAGCCGTCGTACCGTCGACAAAGCGATTGACCCGAAGGGCGAGTTATTTCTGACGGGTATCTGGGAGAGTGACAAAGCCACGGGCATCCTGAAGAGCAAGACCGGGCTGGCATCGGCTGAGCCAGCGGTGCTGACCCGCAGCAATCACCGTTATTTTGGGTTGAGCAAGGCGAAGAACGCGGCCACGATGACATTTTACCGGGGCAATTTTCAGGAGCCGATCAACCTCTTTCAAACGGATACGACCTTAACGTCGCCCGTTCAGTTAACGCGTGTCAATCCGCAGCAGGACAGCATTCGGTGGGGTAGCGTTGAACTGGTGAACTGGGTGGGTACCAACGGCACGAAGCTGGAAGGGCTGCTCTTCAAGCCGGAAGGTTTTGACCCTACCAAGAAATACCCGATGTTAACGTATTTCTACGAACGCAACGCCGAAACCCTGAACGATTACCGCGCACCGGCGCCAAGTCGGTCCACCATCAACATTCCCTACTGTGTGTCGAACGGGTATTTAGTGTTTGTGCCGGATATTGTCTATACCATGGGGCAACCCGGTCCGAATGCCTACGACTGCGTGGTGCCGGGCGTGCTGAGCCTACTCGATAAAGGGTTTGTGGACCGCGACCGGCTTGGCATTCAGGGACAAAGCTGGGGTGGTTACCAAACCGCCTATATCATCACCCGTACTAACCTGTTCCGGGCCGCCGAAGCCGGGGCTGCCGTTGCCAACATGACTTCCGCGTATGGTGGTATTCGCTGGGAGACGGGCGTTAGCCGGGCTTTTCAATACGAAAAAACCCAGAGTCGGATCGGCGGTACGCTTTGGGACAAGCCGATGAATTACATCGAAAACTCACCCTTATTTTATGCCAATCGGGTGCAGACGCCCTTGTTGCTCATGCACAACGATGCCGATGGGGCCGTGCCGTGGCAGCAGGGTATCGAATTGTTTTCAGCGTTGCGTCGGCTGAACAAGCCCGTCTGGATGCTGGTTTACAACGGCGAAGGCCACAACCTGACGCAACGTCATAACTCCAAGGACCTGAGCATTCGGATGTACCAGTTTTTCGATCATCACCTCAAGGACGCCCCGATGCCGGTTTGGATGAAGGAAGGCCGCACATCGGTTGAGAAAGACCGGGGCGAGATGAAGTATTAAGATGGGCAAATAGTGGTGAGTCAGACCAGTAAATGGCACCAAAAAGCCCCGTCCTGATCCTGCTGATAGGGCTTTTTGGAACAGTGGTTAATTTGGCATATTCGATTGGGAAGGGAATAAATATCTTGTCTAATTCCCGTTCACATCCTGGCCATTCTCGGCAATAATCGGAGAGATTCAGTGGGCGGAATTAAGATTATGGCTCATTGCATTATTAGGTGATTAAGCTAATAATGCAATGTTAAGCATATGGAGCTTTTTAAAATTGTACATTTCCTGTAGGTCACTATTAAAATTTTTCATTGCCGGAAATGTAGTTGCCATCGGATGAATAATTATTCCGCTGTTTTACAAACCCATCTGTAGCTATCGAAATGAGACACGGTCCCGCTCCGGCGTACCGGCCGTTGCGGTTGATTTGGGAGATGACAACTTGATCGCACAGCAGCGGCTGACCGTCGGCGAACCGGACTCTTTTAGTCAAGCTTCAAGGGCGGTAGAGAAATTGGGGATCAATCTGGTAAAAACGGGCGTTTTAAGACACTGTTAATTAGCAAGAATAGGCACTGAAAATTGTCAAATGAAGTCATTTATTTCTCATTATCAGTCAGTAATACTATAAAATAAACACCCCGTTTCCTTAACGAGGTTAAGAGTCCTACTACTAATGCGGATCAAGGGTTGAGGACAGGTCTTAAACAGCAAACGTAGCATTGAGTATATGTTTGTAGAATGCTACAACTACAACTCATTACCCTCTACGACTACGTTTGCCGCTGCTATGACACAAATTTGGCCCTGCATTTCCAGCGACAAAGTAACAATGACCAGCCTGACTTCACTGACCAGGAACTGATGACGATTTACCTCTTTGGTATCATCCAGCGACGCTTTACTATGCAGGACACCTACGACTACATCCAACAGCACTGGGCCGGTTGGTTTCCTCAACTGCCTTCCTATCAAGCCTTTAAAAAGCAGATCAATCCGATAGGGTGGCATTTTGAGCCGGTTGTGGATGCCTTAACGACGAGCCTACAAGACTGGCCCACACTGACCGATGTTCGCCTGACCGACTCCTTACCCATCATTCTCAGTAAGCGGCCTAACTCGGCTCGGGTGGCCCGCCAAATCGCCAACAAAGGCTATTGCCCCACTAAACAACTCTACCATCACGGTTTTAAACTACATCTTGTCGGTGTTGACCGGCTGGGGACCATGCCTTTACCCGAGCGTATGCAGTTGAGCAAGGCCTCCGTCCATGACTTAACTGCCTTGCGGCAGTAGGTAGCTTGCCTGCCCCAAGGTTGCTTAGTGGGCGACAAAGCGTATTGGTCAGCCTCGCTCAACGAACACTTGCTGGCCCAGCAGCAGCTTGATTTGTTCACACCGGTCAAACTCAAGAAAGACCAAAAGCGCCTTGATGCGGCCGATAGGCTGTTTTCCAGCTATGTGAGCCGAATGCGCCAACCGATTGAATCACTCTTTAATTGGCTCATCGAGCATACTCAGATTCAGACTGGGTCCAAAGTGCGCTCTGAAAAAGGGGCGTTACTTCATTGTATGGGTCGCCTGGCAGCCGGTTTATACATTTTGGTTTTCAACCCTTGATTCGCATAGTTAGTAAATGAGTTCAATAAATCCTTTATGTTTGAAATCGCGCGTCCTGCTAAACCGGTGTTCCCACTCGATCAAGTCAGCCCGGTAGTTTCTATATTCCGGATGGTCATCAGGGTAGGTCTTCACAAAATACCCATCCATGCCCATCCCCCACTCGAGCCGTAAACGTCGCAGGTTGTCAATGGCTGGTTCATTCTGTTGGTAGATTCGGTAATCCACGAACGTCACAAAATCAATGCCGGTCGGATTCAGTTTTTGGCCGACAAAACTCCCGTCTACCCACTGGCTGAATCCGCCCGGCATGAATGCGCGCAACTGGTCAACGTACTCCTGATACCTGACGAACAATCCCCAGCGCGTCGCCGACTCCGCAAACTCCTCTACAAACACCCGCTCTACCGTCGCCAAATCCGTCAGGATAGGCTCGTAAAGTTATCGAGACCGAGATTCTGGCTCTGGAAGAACAGACAGCGGGCATGATTGGGAAAATATTGTAAATTGGGCAATCAGTCAACAGACCAGCTATGACGACCACAAGGCTCAACCCGGTGCAACTTCACCTGCTCCAATTGTTTTCGCACGATTTGGGCCAAAACGAATTGGCAGATATTAAAACACTGCTGGCTGATTATTTTGTCCAAAAAGCCGATGAGGAAATGAACCGCCTGCAAGCGCAACACCCAACCAGCCGAGCCGACCTGGATACTCTACTAACGACCCACCTCCGCACACCCTACAAACCACAATGAGGGTTCTGCTGGATACCAACATCATGCTGGTCATTACTCCGTACTTCTCAACCTACCGCTGGGTGTCTGATGCCCTGCGCGATGGCCAGTTTGAATTGGTCGTTTCGACCGAAATTCTGGACGAGTATGCCGAACTGCTCGAACGTCAGTACTCGACCATATTTGCCGAGCGTACCTTGCTGGCTTTAGCCAATTTTCCAACCGTTATTCGGGTAGAACCGGCGTTCCGGTTCCTGCTCATTCCCGACGATCTTGATGATAATAAATTCACCGATGCGGCCGTGGTGGGCAACACCGATTATGTAGTGACGAACGACGGACATTTCAAGCACCTGCCCACTATTCCATTCCCGAAAGTTGGTTTGCTGAGCTTCGATGCCTTCGAATTATTGAAACAGCACATAACCACATGATCAACAAACCGCTCGATGATATTGAAGACGTGCTAAACCGCGTTGCCCGGCTCAATGCGCTCATTCATACCCACGAAAGCCAGCCCCAACCCGACCGACCAACCATCGAGGGTTACCAACGGGTGCGCCCGCAATTCGCCGACGACAAAATCCACCTACTCGCTCAGCAAGAAACCAATTGACTAAGTTCGCCATTTCTCCTGCTTTATTTACCTAAATAGCTCACGCTGAGCAACAGGTGACGCTCTACTCGTTGACCAGTCGGGCTATTCCAAAAGTCGCAACCATCCATGAAATCAGTCTGCATTATTCCGGCCCGTGGCGGCAGCAAACGGATTCCCCGGAAAAATATCCGTTCTTTTTTGGGTAAACCGATTATAGCCTATTCCATTGAAGCCGCCCAACAGTCGGGTTTATTTGACGAAGTGATGGTCTCTACCGACGACCCGGAAGTAGCCGGGGTGTCGAGGAGCTACGGTGCTTCAGTACCCTTTTTTCGGAGTGCCGAAACGGCCAGTGACCACGCCACCACGGCCGAGGTACTAACCGAAGTGCTGTTGCAGTATGAGCAGCGCGGTCAGTTTTTTGAGATGGCCTGCTGCCTGTATTCCACGGCTCCGTTCATTACGCCCGGTCGGCTTCAGGAGGCCGCAGCTAAACTTGAGAGAGGCAATTTTGACGTCGTTTATCCCGTGGCGCGTTTCCGGCATCCCGTGCAGCAGGCGGTGAAACTGACTGATAATCGGATTAGCTGGTTTCAGCCCGAACACCGTTTAACCAATCCAGCCGAGTTACCGCCCGTTTTCCACGATGCCGGTCAGTTTTACGTATTTGCCGTGCCGCACTTTCTACAGACGGGTAAACTCTTGACGACCAACACGAGTACCATCGAAATTCCCGAATTTGAGATGCAGGATATTGATGATTTTAATGACTGGCAATTGGCTGAATTGAAATATACGCTTCTGAAAAAATAGCCGGGCTGTTCGAACCGAACGGTTAGTAGATCACCAGCTTTTTGCGGTATTCGCTCGGCGTCATCTGCTTCAGCTTTTTGAACTGCCGGTTAAAATTGGCTAAGTTGTTAAAACCGCACTCGTAAGCCACTTCAACCACGTTGCGGTCTTCTTCAGCCAGCAGTCGGCAGGCGTGCCCCACCCGGACCGTGTTCAGATATTCCACGAACGTGACCCGGTAGTGTTCCTTAAAAAAGTTGCAGAATGTAGTCACTGCCATGTTGGCGATGTCGGCGATTTGGGGGAGGGAAATATCATCCTGAAAATGCTGCATGATGTGTTCGTTGATGCGCCGGAAGTGATCCAGCGATTTGGGCGGCATCGTCTGCACAAACCCCGGACTGGCCAGCAACTCATACTCGTGAGTGCGGGCGAGCAGGTCGAAAATAGTGAGCAGCGACGACAGCCGCTGTAGTCCGTTCTGGCCGATCATCGCCTGCATGATCGCGGCAATGCGGCTCCGGGTTTCTCCCAGAAGAACCACCCCCCGCGCCGACTGCGCCAGAAACCGTTGTAACACTCCCATTTCGGGAATACGCATAAACGTCTCGCCCAGAAATGAGCCAACAAACTGCACCACAATGCCGTGCGCCGGATGGTCCCGCTGCCCGTCCAGGTATTCAGGATCACTTACCCACACATGCGGGAGCGACGGCCCCATGAAAACCAGGTCGCCCTCGTCGAAATAGCCGATGTGGTCGCCCACCATCCGGCGTCCCGTACTTTTCATGACTAATACTAATTCATACTCCGGGTGGTAGTGCCAGGGACAAGGAAAAAACTGGCCTTTTTCCTGAAAAACGATGAACGACTTGTCAAACTCCTGGGGTAGGCGTTGTTCTACGGACTTCATGGCAAATGAGCGGGTAAAATCGGCTCTCAATATACACGAACGGATTGAACAAAATAGGGTAGCCGCGCTGAAAGATAGTACCACGAATCTATACAAAAGTAACAGCCCTTTCCTACGCTGACCGCTACTTTTGCTCAGCCTGCACGCGCTCCTCAAACTACTCATAACCCGAACCGGTCCGTCCCGACGCACTATGCCCAAGCAACTCGTCAAACATCCTGACCGACAACCCGATTTCGTAACCGGGGCCTACTCCGACGGGGTCATTCACAACGGACTACTGTTTGTGAGCGGGCAGGCTTCGGTCGATTTTACAACGTCCGAATTTGTACTGGGTAGCATCGAGGACGAAACGCACCGGACGCTGGCCAACATCCGGGCTATCGTCGAAGCGGCCGGTGCGTCGCTGGCCGACGTGCTGAAATGCACGGTTCACTTAGCTGATATTAGCGACTTTGATCGGTACAACGTGGCTTATGCGACCTATTTTGAGGGGATCAAACCGGCTCGCACCACGGTGCAGTCGGTGCTGGCCGAGGGGCTAAAAGTAGAAATCGACTGTATTGTGGCATTACCCGTTTAACTTTTGCGCATCGTGACGGAAAACAGGACAGATACGTCCCAAATTCGGGTGGGCGTGGTTGGGACCGGCCTAATGGGCAGCAGCATTGTCGTGGCCCTGTTACTGGCCGGGCATCCGGTGGTCGCGTTAACGCCCCTACCTACCGACGTGGCGTCGGCCCCCGCCCGCATTCGGCAGCAACTCGCGCACTGCCAGGCGTCGGGCCTACTCCAGAAACCCGTCGATGCCTACTGGCAACAACTGATTTTGTCCGAAAACTACGACGATCTGGCCCACTGTCTGTTGATTTTAGAATGTGTGGTGGAACAGTTGCCGGTGAAAGAGGGTGTTTACCGTCAGATCGAAGCCACCGTTGCGCCCGACGCCATCATTGCTACCAACACATCGGCCATTCCCATCAGCCTGCTGCAGCAGTACCTCAAACACCCGGCTCGTTTCCTCGGCATTCACTGGGCCGAACCCGCCTACATGACTCGCTTTCTGGAGATCACCTGTGGCGAAAAAACAATTTCCGAGCGGGCCGACTGGGTGTTCGCCCTGGCGCATTCGTGGCAGAAAGAACCGACCCTGCTCCGCAGAGACATTCGCGGTTTTGTGACCAACCGACTCATGTACGCCGTCTACCGGGAAGCGCTGCACTTAGTCGAGTCGGGCGGGGCCACGCTCGAAGCCGCCGACAAAGCATTTCGGTACGATACGGGGTCGTGGATGACGCTGATGGGCATTTTCCGGCGGTTAGATTACGTGGGGCTGGACGATTACCCGGCCATTTTCCAGACGATCTTTCCCCTACTTTCCAACGCCGAGACGGTGCCGCCCCGGATGCGCGAACTGATGGCAATGAAAGCGCGGGGCACCCAAACCGAACAGGGCCTGTATGACTACACCGGGCAGGAAGCCCGGGAGTGGGATGCCGCATTTGCCCGCTATAATGAGGAAATATTTCGGTTAGCCGCCCGGTATCCCTCCGGCAACGACCCGCACCGCACCTAACCACGCCCGGTATGACAACGGCTCCTGTTTCACCTACTTACGCGCAGTCGGCAACCATGCTCGAACGCGCCCGACGCGTGCTGGCGGGGGGCGTTTCGTCGGAATTTCGTAAGTACAACCACCCCCACGCCATCACCTACACCCATGGGTTGGGGAGTCGGATTTATGACGTGGACGGCAACGAATACCTCGACTTTACGCTCAGTCAGGGGCCGCTCCTGCTGGGCCATTCGCACCCGGCCGTGCTGGACGCCGTGACCAAGTACTCCCAAAAAGGCCAGTTGTTTGCCGGGCAGCACGAGCAGGAAATAGAACTGGCCGAAACCCTGCACGACCTGATTCCGTCGGCGGAGCTGATGCGGTTTTGTCTGGATGGGTCCGAAGCCGTGCAAACGGCCCTGCGGGTGGCGCGGGCCAAAACGGGGCGGCAGCGGTTTTTGCGGTTCGAGGGGCATTACCACGGCTGGCTCGACAACGTGGCCTGGGGCGTTTCGACGCCGTCGGCCGAGGCCCTTGGCGAACGCGAACACCCCGCCGTTTTTCCGTGGAGCGAAGGGCTGGCGGCCCAATCGCGCGATGAATTCATGATCCTGCCCTGGAATGATCTGGACCTGGTGCAGCAGACGGTGGCCGCTCACTACCACGAGTTAGCCGCCATCATTACCGAACCAATCATGTGCAACAACGGCTGCATTGTGCCGGAGCCAGGCTTTCTGGAGGGTCTCCGGGCGTTGTGCGATGACTACGGAATTGCCCTTATTTTCGACGAGGTCATCACCGGTTTCCGGGTGGACCTGGGTGGGGCGCAGCAACGATTCGGTGTTACGCCCGACCTGGCTATCTTTGCCAAAGCCATTGCCAGCGGCTACCCGATCAGCGCGGTGGTGGGCAAACGCGACTGGATGGGGTTGATCGAAACCGGGCAGGTGATCCACGCGGGCACCATGAACGCGGGCAACCCCACGGTGGCCGCTGCCCTTGCCACGCTGCGAATATTACAGGCCGAGCAGCCCCACCAACGGCTATATGAATTGGGTCAGCAACTGATGGATGGCCTGCGCGGGGTGGCTCATGAAACCGGTCATCCACTGCTGGTGCAGGGGCTGGGACCGATGGTTCACGCGGGCTTTACCCATCTGAGTTCCGTGCGCGACTACCGCGATACGCTGACCTACGACAAAGCCAGACAGAACCAGTTCGTGGCGGGATTACACGACCGGGGCATCCGAATCATTGGCCGGGGCCTCTGGTACATCAGCACGGCCCACACCGAAGCCGACATTCAGCAGGCCATCGACGCGGCCCGGTCGGTACTTTCAGCCATTCCAACGCCCGACGCATGAATCAGCACGACCCCGTTTTGGTGATGGGTTCCATTCAGTTGACCCCCAGCGTAGTGGCCTGTCTGCTCCAGGCGGGACACCCGGTGCTGCTTCTCACCGACGATGAGATCCGAATGGACAAGAGCATCCGGCAACACCTGAGTCACGAAAACCCGCTACGGCCCGCTACAGAATCGCCCCGGTGGACGTTCCTGCCTGCGCTGACTGCTTCGGTGGACGTGGCCGCAGCGATTTTGTTAACGGAAGAGGTTCAGAGCGTGAAGCAGGACGCCATCCGACGGTTAGACGCGGTGCTGACGCCCGACACGCTGATTGCCGTCAACACCGAAAGCATTCACCTCGATACGCTGCAAGCAGACACCCGTCACCCTGAACGCGTTATGGGGTTGAACTGGTCGGAACCCGCGCATACGACCTACTTTCTGGAAATCATTACCAACGAACAAAACGACGCCGGGCGCACAGAGCGGTTTTGCGAACACGCCCGCGGTTACTGGCAGAAAGATCCATACGTACTCCGAACGGGGTCTGGCATTCGGTCCCGGATGTTGTGCGCCCTGATTCGGGAAGCGTTTTACCTCGTCGAAAATGGCTACGTGACCGTAGACGATATTGACCGGGCCTGTCGCAACGATGCGGGGTATTACCTGCCGTTTGCCGGAAATTTTCGGTACATGGACCTGATGGGAACATTCGTTTACGGGGTCGTGATGCAGGACCTGAACCCGGAACTGAGCCAGAGCAGCGACGTTCCCGATTTTTTTAAGGAATTAACCGGCCAGGGCCATCGGGGCATGGTTAGCGGCAAAGGTTTTTACGACTACGCCGAGGGGGAAGTGGCGGAACGGGCGGAACAGTTCCGGCAGTTCAGCTACCAGATTCAGGCTTTGATCGCCCGCTACCCGTACGACCCCATTTTGGCTCCCTCACTACCCAGCCCGCTGCCGTACGTCTATGAATAGGCCCTTCATCATCGACGCGCACCTCGACCTGGCCATGAACGCGCTGGAGTTTAACCGCGACCTCACCCGCCCGCTGGCCGAAATCCGGGAGCGCGAGATGCACCGCAAGGACCAGCCCGACCGGGGAAAAAACACCGTTTGCCTGCCCGAACTGCGGAAAGGAGGCATTGGGCTGGTGGTGGCCACGCAACTGGCACGAGTAACGCCCATTGGCAGTGCGCTGGCGGGCTGGCATTCGCCCCAGCAGGCGTGGGCCACTACGCAGGCGCAATTAGCGTGGTACCGGGAGATGGAGGCTGCGGGCGAAATGGTGCAGATTACCAATCGTACTGGCTTAGACGCTCAACTAAGGCTCTGGGACGATGAAACGACGCCCGACAGCCAGAAACCCATTGGGTATATCCTGAGCCTCGAAGGGGCCGATTCCTTAGTGACCGTCGAGTACCTGCAACGCGCCTACGACTACGGCCTGCGGGCGGTGGGCCTGTCGCATTTCGGACCGGGCCGCTACGCCCCCGGCACGCGGATGGAAGGGCCACTGACGGACCTGGGTTTTCAGTTGCTGGACGAAATGGCGCGGCTGAACCTGATTTTGGACGTAACGCACCTGACCGATGTGGGGTTTGAGCAGGTCATGGACCGGTACACCGGACCGATCTGGGCCAGTCACCATAATGTTCGGCAGATTGCGCCGACCCAGCGCCAGCTCAGCGACGAACAGATTCGGCAGTTGATTGAACGCGATGCGGTGATTGGGGGTATGCTCGACTGCTGGGCGATGGACATTCGCTTTATTGATACCATTTCGGACCCCTGGCAACTGAATATCCGGCTGGAAAACTTAGTCGACCATTGGGATCACATTTGTCAGATGGCGGGTAACAGTCGGCACGTCGCCATTGGCAGCGACCTCGACGGGCTGTTCGGCACCGAGCAGTCGCCCTGGGACCTGAACTCGGTGGCCGACCTGACCAAGTACGGAGCCATTCTGGCCCGGCGCGGCTACAGTCCGGCGGATATTGAGAATATTTTTCACGGCAACTGGCTCCGGTTTCTCCGCCGGGCGCTCCCCCAATGAAGGCAGCAACAACCAACTCGTTCCGGGCCGGGGCCGCCATCGTCGACATTACCCCGCCCCTCGGAACGCTCATTAACGGCGACTTTGTGACCCACTACGCCCGCTCGGTGCATGACCCACTCTACGCCAAAGCGCTGGTGATGGAGCAGGGCGAAACGTGCGTAGCCCTGGTGCTGGTGGACATCTGCGCCATGCCGAGTGAGTTGATCACCGCTGTCAAGCAAACCATTCAGGCAGTAACAGGCATCAAACCGGAGAGCGTGTTGATTGCCAGCACACATACCCACGCGGGTGGTTCGGTGATGAGCCTATTGCTGGGGGCGACCGACCTACCATATAGCCAAAAACTACCCGCCCTCCTGGTCGAAGCAGTGCGGAGAGCCTGGGACCAACGGCGCCCGGCCCGCGTGGGTTTCGGAGCCGTCGACGTGCCGCAGCACGTGCTTTGCCGCCGGTATGTGATGCGGCCGGGCTATGTAGCCCGCAACCCCGTTACGGGCGGAACCGACGGGGTGAAGACCAACCCGTTCGGGGACGAATCGGCCATCGACCACCCAATTGCGCCGGTTGATCCACGGGTGAGTTTCATGGCCGTGCAGGGCACCGATGGGGACTGGCTGAGCGTATTAGCCAACTACGCACTGCATTACGTGGGCGACTGGCCGCATGGAACGCTGTCGGCAGATTATTTCGGCGTATTTGCCCGGCAACTGCGGGAGCGGCTGGGGGCCGACGACTCATTTGTGGGGATGATGAGCAACGGCACGAGTGGCGACGTGAACATCTGGAATTTCAGGAATCCCGCGCGCTATTCCACGGAGCCTTTCTCCAGGAGTGCGTTGATCGGCAGCGACATTGCCAACGCCGTTCACGGGGCGCTGGCTGCGGTAATGTGGCCATTGGACCCCCAACTCACGGTTCGGTACGCCGATGAACGGGTGCCTACCCGCAAGCCGACCCCGGCCGAAACCGAAGCCGCCCGCGCCGTAGTGGCCGACACGGATTACGCGGCCATTCGGGTTGTTGATGAGCGGGCGCTGGAACAAATTTACGCTCGCGAGCAGGTGCTGTTGAATGAATACCCAGATGAAATCACGTTCCCGGTGCAGGCCATCCGGGTGGGCAACGGGGTTATTGGGGCGCTGGGGGGTGAGTTTTTCGCCGAAACGGGTCTCGCCCTCCGGGAGGCTTTCGCCGACCGGCCTTACTTTACCATCACGATGGCCAATGGCTACGTCGGTTACGTGCCGCCCGCCCACGAAATCGAACGGGGTGGCTACGAAACGTGGCGGTGCCGCACGAGTTTTCTGGGGCCGAACGCCGAGCGTCAACTCCGCGAACGCTTAATCCAGTTGCTCCGTGAGACTTTATCTGAATCGGTTTAGAGAGTGAAACACGTAAACACGCAAAGCTAAATACGCTTTACTACCAGGTCATGGACATGCGGAAAAGTCGGGTACTGGCAAAACTACGGGCGGGCGAGGTAGCCAGTTGCTTCAAGATCAATTTCGCCGATGGGCAACCGGCCGAAGTAGCGGCCATGGCGGGCTTCGACTGCCTGTGGCTCGACCGCGAACACCTCGCCCACGACTGGTCGGTGGTGGCGGCTCAGGTGTGGGCGGCCAAAGCGCACAACGTGGATGTGATGGTGCGTGTTCCGCGCGGCAGCTACAGCGACTACGTAAAACCCCTCGAACTCGACGCTACGGGCATCATGGTGCCGCACATCATGAGCCTGTCCGACGCGAAGCAGGTGGTGCAGATGACTCGTTTTCATCCCATTGGCCGACGGGCCATCGACGGAGGCAGCGCCGACGGATTATATACCAACTTAACCTTCGACGAGTACCTCCGGCAGGCCAATGAACAACGATTTCTGGTGCTTCAGATCGAAGACCCCGAACCGCTGGCTGAACTGGACGACATTGCTGCGCTGGACGGGGTCGACATGCTGTTTTTCGGCCCTAGTGATTTTAGTCAGGCTATTGGCGCTCCCGGCGAGTGGAACCACCCGCGCTTAGTGGAAGCCCGCCAGCAAGTGGCCGAAGCCGCCCGCCGACACGGCAAGTTTGCCGCCACCACCGGGTCCATTGACCGCTTAGACGAGTTCATTGGTTTGGGATATACGTTCGTCAACGTGGGGGCCGACGTGGTCGGGGTAAACACGTATTGCCGGGGCCTGATGAGCCGCTTTGCCGAATCGACGGATAAATTGACCAGCGCACGGGCAGCGGGCGGGTATCGGTAGGCCAATTCAGCCAGTGAAAACAGCGTAGTAGCTATGAAATACCGAATGTTAGGTAATACGGGGATAGCAGTTTCGGAACTGGCCTTTGGGGGTGTGGAAATTGGTATTCCGTACAGTCTGGGAGTTCAGAGCAAGGCCGATATGTTGCCCGAACCGGCGGCCATCGCCCTGCTGCGGGCGGCTCTGGAATCGGGCATTACTTTTTTCGATACGGCCCGGACGTACGGCGACAGCGAACGCCTGATGGGGCTGGCCTTCCACGACCGCCGTCAGCAGGTGGTGCTGGCGACCAAATCCCGCCCGTTTCGCCGGGCCGACGGTTCCCTGCCGGACGATGACACGCTGCAAAACCTGATCCGGCAATCGCTGGAAGAGAGTTTGAGTACCTTACAGACCGATTACGTGGATGTGTATATGGTGCATCATACCGACGAAGAAATTTTGACCAACGAACGCATTGCCCAAACCTTTACGCGCTTGAAACAGCAGGGCCTTGTTCGGGCAACGGGCGTTTCGACGTACACGCCGACCGAAACCGAACTGGCCATTGACGCAGGAGCGTGGGACGTAATTCAGTTGCCCTTTAACCTGCTTGACCAGCGGCACGCTCCGCTATTCGGGCGAGCGGCTGAGCGGGGTATTGGGCTGATGGTGCGCTCGGTGCTGATGCGGGGTCTGCTCACTGACACCGGGCGGCACCGCTTTCATCCGGCGCTGAAAGCGGTCGAAAATCATATTCACTGCTACGACAGTATGCTAAACACCGACGCGCCAACACTGGTCTCCTTAGCCACTAAATTTGCGCTGGCGTTTCCGCCGGTTTCGGCGGTGCTGGTGGGCATCGACCAGCGGGATTACCTGCACCAGTCGCTGGCCACGGTGAACGGACCGGGTCTGTCGCCCGAAACGGTCAGCCGGGCGATCCAACTGGCTTACCCCGACCCCGACTTTTTAAATATGGCGAACTGGGTGAACAGGGGCTGGTTTTCGACCCAATCTCCCGCCCTAACGGTAACCCCATCATGATCCGCATCGGCATCATTGGCATGAGCGCGGGTAATGCGCACCCGTACTCGTGGTCGGCCATTGTAAACGGTTATTTCGACGGGGCGGAGATTACCCGCGTTGGCTACCCCGGCGTAACGGCTTACCTGACGGCCAACCGCGACACGCTGGGCATTCCGGGGGCGCGGGTAACGCACGTCTGGGCGCAGGAGCGGGCCATCGCCGAAAGCATTGCGGGTGCCACCGGTATCGAAACCATCGTACCCCGGCTTGAGAATCTCATTGGGGCGGTGGATGCCGTGATTCTGGCCCGCGACGATGCCGAGCAGCACGTGGCGATGGCCCGTCCGTTCATCGACGCTGACATTCCCCTTTTCATCGACAAACCCTTAGCCAGTACAGCCGCTGATCTGGCTTATTTTACGGAGCAGCAAGCCACCGGGAAGTTCGTTATGTCCTGCTCGTCCATGCGCTACGCCACCGAATGCCGGGCCGCCAAAAACGAGTTTGCCGCGCTGGGCGACATTCAGTTGGTGACGGCGGTGGGCAAAAAAGACTGGATCAACTACGGGATTCACCTGCTCGAAGGACTATTTATGCTCCTCGGCGATCCCCCGCCGGTGGCCGTAACCAATGTGGGGAGCGAACACCGGGACATTGTCCAGATCGAGTTCAGCACGGGCGTCCGGGCGACGATTCACCTGTTCATGGACATTGCACCTACGTTTCAATACTCGGTTTTCGGCACGGGCGGCTGGCGGCTGATTGAGGTAAAAAACTGGTATGGCATGTTCCGCGATAACCTGATCGAGTTCGTCCGGTCGGTGGCCGACGGGAAACCCCGACTCGACTATCACCTGACTGAAATGCTTATCCAGACCCTGCTGGCCGCCCAAGAAAGCCGCAACCGGGGTGGTGCGCGGATTGAGCTACCGTACGACTATGCACATTAACGACCTGTTCAGTCTGAAAAACAAGGTTATCCTCGTCACGGGCGGAGCCGGTAACTACGGCCGCTGCTTAGTGGAAGGACTGGCCGAAGCCGGGGGAACCGTCATCACGGCGTCGCGGAACGAGACGGCGGGTGAAGCCGTGGCTGCTCAGTTTCGTGATGCGGGCTTGTCGGTGCTGGCCCTGCCGCTCGATCAGGGAGACCCAGCCTCGGTGCTGGCCTTGAAACAAGCGATCCAGAACCGCTTTGGCCGCTTGGACGTGTTTGTCAACAACGCCGTTTCTCGTCCGATGAAAAGCTACGACGCGCCCATTACCCAGTTCGCTGAGTCGATGCGGGTGAACGCGACGGGCATGATGGACATCCTGCGCGAAATGGCCGATCTGATATCGGAGTCGGGCGGGGGCAGCATCATCAACATTGGCTCCATGATGGGCATGTTCGGCCCGGACTTGTCCAACTACGAAGGCACCGATATGGGCCACCCACCACCCGATTATTTTTTCCACAACGCGGGCCTGCTGAATCTGACGCGGTATATGGCCCGGATGCTGGCTGGCAAGCAGATTCGGGTCAACTGCATCAGTCCGGGTGGTTTGTTCAATTACCAGCCGGAGCCGTTTCTGGCTAACTACACCCGCAAGGTGCCACTTGGCCGAATGGCCAATAATGACGACATTAAGGGCCTGGCAGTGCTGTTGGCTTCGGAAGCCGGGGCTTACATCAACGGCGAAAACATCCTGATGGATGGTGGCCTGAATGCCTGAACACAAAAACTTACGCACCCACCAACTTACCTTACCCATTAACCCCGCTCTCATGTCGCCCGAACAACCGGCTGTTGAAATTCCCAAAAGTGCCGACATGACCCGTGCCTGGCTCGTGGTGGCCCTGCTTTGCGTGGTCGGGTGTCTCAACTACCTCGACCGGATCATGATTACCACCATGCGGAGTTCCATCGTGGACGCCATTCCCATGACCGACGCGCAGTTTGGGCTGCTCACGGCCGCGTTTTTGTGGATTTACGGCCTGCTGAGTCCGTTTGCGGGCTTTCTGGCCGACCGTTTTTCGCGCAGCCGGGTCATCATCGGCAGCTTGTTTATCTGGTCGACCGTCACGTGGCTCACGGCCCACGCCACCACCTACAACGAACTTTTGGCCACGCGGGCGCTGATGGGGGTTAGCGAAGCGTGTTACCTGCCAGCGGCTCTTTCGCTGATTATGGATTATCACCGGGGCAGCACCCGTTCGATGGCGACCGGCATTCACATGTGCGGCATCATGATTGGTCAGAGCTTAGGGTTTGTGGGCGGCACCCTCGCCGAACACTACGCCTGGAGCAGCGCATTTCGGATTTTTGGTATTGTCGGTATTATCTACGCCGTTTTTCTACTGTTTGTACTGACCGATGCGCCCGTGTCGCCAAGCCGTGCTACAGCCGCTGAAAAATTCCCAAAAGTTAATTTCCTTACTGGGATACAGCACTTGTTCAATCAGCCTTCGTTTGTGCTGCTGTTACTATTCTGGGGAATGCTGGGTATGGTCGGCTGGCTCATTGTGGGCTGGTTGCCAACGTATTACAAAGAAGAATTCAGGCTCTCGCAGAGCGAAGCGGGTGTGTATGCAACGGGTTATCTGCACACGGCGAGCCTGATTGGGGTGCTGCTCGGCGGTTTCTTAGCCGACCGCTGGAGCCTCACCAACAAGCGGGCGCGGGTGTTGTTGCCTGCCATCGGCCTGTTATTGGCGGCCCCGGCGGTCTTCGTGGCCAGTACGACGCCGGTGCTGCTCATCGCGGTTGTTGGGTTCATCGTTTACGCGCTTACCCGCACCTTCAGCGACGCCAATCTGATGCCGATTCTGTGCACCGTCGCCGACGACCGCTACCGGGCCACCGGCTACGGCGTGCTGAACCTGTTTGCCTGTATTGTCGGCGGGGCGGGGATTTATGTGGGCGGTGTACTGCGGGATCAGCAAATCGAGGTGCGGATTCTGTTTCAGGTGGCGTCCGGTGCGATGATTTGCTGTGGACTACTGCTCTTTTTCGTCCGGCCAAACCCTACCGCTGACGACGTAGCAGATCAGTGAAATTTTACCGATTCAAAAGCTATTTCACAACGGATTTAAACTTTTTTATCCAATGCTGATATTTTTATACCAACTCCACGGCAAACGAAATTAGTGCGCTGGCACTGCTGTTTTGTCTGCATAGATTCAGGTGTGCCGATTTTTGAAAATACCATGAACGTTTCGCTGAAAAAACTCAGTATTGTATTGATTATCGGCGGCATACTTGGCTGCACAACCTCGCTGCAACAGGCCTCACGAGTGACCGGTAGCGACGCGCAATACAGTGGGGGCGATTTTGATGAACACATCCGAAAATCAGAGCCGTGTTCGCCCGAGGAAGAGCAGGCGGGATTCGTGTTGCAGCCGGGTTTCAAAATCGAACTGTTTGCCTCGGAACCGCTCATTGGTAAGCCGCTTAATATGAGTTTCGACGCCAAAGGGCGGTTATGGGTAACCCAATCGGCCGAATACCCGGCCCCCGCAAAAACGGGCGCGGGTGCCGACCGCATCACGATTCTGGAAGATACCGATCACGACGGCAAGGCTGACAAATTCACGCCGGTACTCGACTCGCTCAACATTCCCATTGGCCTGCTGCCCCTGACGGATGGGCTGCTCACCTACAGCATTCCCAATCTCTACCGTTTTCGGGATACCAACGGCGATGGACAGTTGGACAGCAGCCGACGGTTGCTGGGACCATTTGAGCACAAAGACACCCACGGCATGGTCAACCACCTGACGCGGGGATTCGACGGCTGGATTCAGGCGTGTCACGGTTTCACCAACTTCTCCAAAGTGATGGGTGCCGATGGCGACACCGTGAAGCTGGAGTCGGGCAGCACGTTCCGGTTTCGGACCGACGGCAGCCGGGCCGAACTGACCACCAAGGGCCGGGTGAACCCCTTTGGGCTTGTCTACGACAACTGGGGTTACCTGTATTCGCCCGACAGCCACACGTCGCCCCTGACGCAGTTGATCCGGGGGGCCGAGTACCCGCATTTTGGGCGCATTTCCGAGGGAATGGACTTTGCTCCGGCCATGAAATCCCACGAAATGGAAGCCACTGCGCTATCGGGCATCGCGCTGCCGTCGAGCAATTTATTCCCCGAGTCTTACCGAAACAGCCTGTACATCGGCGACGTGGTAAAATGCCGGATCTACCGCAACTCGTTCACTTTCAACGGGTCGTCGCCAACCGCTACCCACGAAGCCGATCTACTGCAAAGCCCCGACCCCTGGTTCCGGCCCGTCGACATGCTGGAAGGGCCGGACGGGGCGCTCTACGTAGCCGACTTCTACAACCGGGTTATTGGCCACTACGAAGTGCCGCTCGACAACCCCGGCCGCGACCGGCAGCGGGGCCGCATCTGGCGCATCACTTACCAGGGCAAAACCGACAGAATTGGCTATACGGACTGGACAAAGGCGACCACCGACGAGCTAATCCGGGCGCTGGCGGTGGGCAACCTGCCCGTACGGATGCTGGTGACCGATCAGTTGGTCAATCGGGTGGGACAGGCCGCCGTGGCCCCCCTGAAAAAGGCGCTGGAACAATCGCGGACCAAACCCAACCAGTATGTGCATTGTTTTTGGGCCTTGCATCAGCTCGACGCCCTGCCCGAAGCAACGCTGCTCAATGCCATGCAGCACAAAAACCCACTCATCCGCACCCACGCCCTCCGTGCCCTGCACGAGTCGCCGGTGCGGAACGAGACGCGTTATGCCGCGCTGAAAAGAGCACTCGGCGACGCCAATGCCCACGTGCAACGGGCCGCCGTGGAGAACTTCCCCGACTACCCGACCCTCGAAACCGTCCGTACGCTACTCGCCTATCAACCCGGCATTCCCACCCCGGACACGCACCTGACCTACACCCTCAGCCTGGCTCTGCGAACCCTACTGCGTAACAAACCGCTTGGCAATGAAGTATCGGTTACCACCTGGACACCGGCGGAGTGCGTCCTTCTGTCCACGCCCATGAGCGGGGTCAAGGAAGCCTACGCCGGGCAATTTTTGTACAGTTCAGCGAAAACGCTGACCCTGAGCAAGGAGGACGAACTAAAGTTTTTGGGTCATGCCGCCCAGTTCCTGCCCCCCACCGAACGCGATGCGCTGGTGGCGTTTGTCCGTCAGAAATACGACACGGACCAGAGCAGTCAGTTTATCCTGTTCCGGCTTATTCAGGAGTCGATGAAGAAACAGGGTGCCCCCATGAACGGGGCGATTAAGCAGTGGGCACTGGTACTGGCGAATCAGTTGGTGGCGCTTCAGCCGTCGGACTGGTCGTATACGCTGACCAAACCGGTATATCTGAAAGACCATCCCGTCCTGTTTGGAGCGCCCCCGCAGAACTCGAAGCTGGCCAAAACCACCAAATTCATTGGCTACGAGCAGGGCGGTTACAAGGGCGTGATTCGGTCGCCCCTGTTCACCGCCCCCAAGAGCCTGTCGTTTATCGCCACCAACCTGAACGGCGCAACATCCATTGGCGGAGGGCATTGGGTGCGCCTGATTTCAGCCACCGACACCACCCGCGTACTAATTTGCACCGAGTTTGTCAAAACCAACGAATACAAGGTTGAGCCGGTAACCTGGGACCTGTCAGCCCACGCAGGGGAGCCGGTCCGGCTCGAAATTGCCGACAACTCGTCGGGGGTCATTCGGGTGGGTATCTTTGGGGGATTACTAACGCCGTTACTGCCCGCCATAAGCCCCAAGGAGCACGCCGAGCAAAAACGGTTCGGGATGGAACTGGCCGGGGAGTTCGGAATCACTACCCTGGAGCCGATGCTCAAAGCGACGTTGCTCGACAAAGCGCAGCCCCTTTATTTCCGGTTAGCGAGTGCTAAAGCGCTGATGAAACTCGCACCCGACCGGTACGCGGCTATCCTCGGTGCGTACATCGAAGACGAGACCAACCCACCATGTTTCCGTACCGACCTGGCCACCACTCTTGGCGATTCGCCCAGCCGTGGCCAGGGACTGTCCCAAACGCAGGTCGTGCTGGAATCGACCCTGAAACGCACGAAGGGCGACGTGCAGTTGGAGTTGCTCAAATCGCTGGCGGCCTCGTCCTTTGGGAAAGAGTTAATCATGGCTCAGGTGCAGGCCGGAACCCTCTACACCCGGATTCTGGTGCAGCCCGGCATCGAGGAGCGGCTGCTGCTGAACATGAGCGACAAACAAAAAGAAAAATTCAAGCAGCTAACGGCTAACCTCTCGCCCATCGACGACGAGCGGGAACAGCTGATTGTCAGCCGACTGAACGCATTCACTGCCACGCCCGCGCTTGCCGAAAGCGGTCGGCAGGTATTTGCCGCCAACTGCGCGGCCTGCCATCAGATCGCCAGAATTGGAGGGTTGATTGGCCCGCAATTAGACGGAATCGGCAGTTGGGGCAGCAAATCGCTGGCAACCAAAATCCTGGACCCTAACCGCAACATCTCCGAAGCGTTCCGGCTCTACACGATCAAACTCAAATCGGGCAGTGTGAAAATGGGTTTGTTTCGGCGCGACGATGCCCAGTCGATCACGTACGCGGATGCCGCTGGGGCGGAATTTGTGGTGCCCCGCAACGACATTGCCGAACTGCAGGCGTCGCGGCATACGCTGATGCCCGACCAGTTCGGTAAGGTGTTACCCGAAAAGGAATTCAGTGATCTCCTGGCGTATTTGCTGAGCGTTAAGTAGCACGTCAAGGCAGGCCATCAATGGTTTTAGGCTACCGACGCATCCTCGGTCTGTGTCCTCACAGACCGCTCGCAAACGCATAAACAGCGGTCTGTGAGGACACAGACCGAGGATGCACTCAACCCTGTAACGAACTCCACAAGAATTATCAGAGAACCGAAGTCTTAAATGAACAACCTCGTTGTCACTATGAAATCGTCCCCGCTGACCTCGTTAGTTTGCCTGCTTGGGCTGGCCCTGCTGAGTGCGTCTACGAGCAGCAACCCGCCCGTACCTGCCCCCCGCGAAGTCCGCTTCTCGCGGCATTTTGTGGCGGCCGAAAGCTACGAGTCGGTTGGAGTAATTGACGTGAACAAAGACGGCAAACCTGATTTGGTGTCGGGCGATTTCTGGTACGAAAATACCGACGACCGGAAAAACTCATTTCGCCGACGCAAGCTGATTGGCGACCAGAAACGGTACAATCAGTACTACGACGATTTTTCGACCATTCCGTTAGACGTGGACGGCGACGGCGATTTAGACGTGGTCACGGGTGGCTACTGGGGCGGGTCGCTGCGGTGGTTAGAGAACACCGGTGACGATGGCAAACCCTGGCCCGTGCACGAGGTAGCGGCTGTGGGCAATACCGAAACAACCCGCGCGTGGGACGTGGACGGCGACGGCAAAATCGAGATCGTGCCTAACAACCCCGGCAAACCCCTGAAGTATTTTACGCTTGACAAACCCAACACCTTCCGGCAGGTAAACGTAGCGCCCACTCAGGGGCACGGGCTGGGTTTCGGCGACATCAATGGCGACGGAAAAGGCGACTTCATCGTCAGCAAAGGCTGGCTGGAAAACCCCGGCAACGAACCGGACCGGCAGACCGGGTGGGAACTCCGCGATGAGTTTGACCTCGGCGTGGCCAGTGTGCCGGTTATCGTGACGGACCTCAACGGCGACAACCGAAACGATCTCATCGTGGGGCAGGGCCACGGCTATGGGCTG
This sequence comes from Spirosoma arcticum, assembly GCF_054779955.1. Classification (NCBI taxonomy): domain Bacteria; kingdom Pseudomonadati; phylum Bacteroidota; class Cytophagia; order Cytophagales; family Cytophagaceae; genus Spirosoma; species Spirosoma arcticum. Next base: position 12,599 of record NZ_BAAGXG010000030.1, on the reverse strand, counting down.
CACTGGTACGAACAGCAGATGCAGGCGGGTCGGCGAAGTTGGGTGAAGCACGCTATCGACGAAAAGAACTCGCAGTACCATTGCTTAGAGTGGGCGGATATTGACGGCGACAAACGCCCCGACCTCATCACGGGCAAGCGGTTCCGCGCCCACAACGACACCGATCCCGGCTGCTACGACGAGGTGGGGCTGTACTATTTCACGTGGGACGGCCGGGCCTTCACCAAGCACACCATTGCCTACGGACCGGCGGGCGTGGGCAAAGGCACCGGTATTTACTTCGCGCTGGCCGATTTGCGCAAAACGGGCCGAACCGATCTGATCGTGGCGGGTAAAGATGGGCTGACCGTGTTTTTTAACGAAGGAAACTAAGCCGGAACTTGCTAACCGGGTCAACCCGCGAATCGTGGTGGCGTGCTCACCAGTACTGTAGTAAAAAATAGTATTAGTAATCAGAATAAAAGTAACAGCATTGACCGATTCGATCCTATACTTTTGATTGCATTGCCTTTGTACTACTGGTGTCCTTAGTGCGTATTTTTCGGAGCGTATGCCATTCCCGCATGGGTTCGTATGCTTCCAGTGTATTCTCCAATCGTTCCGTCTAAACCCGTTTACTCCATGACTACTAAACGTCTACGTACACAGTGTGCGCAGCAGGCAGTTCGGTGGCTTTTGACCGTCCTGTTCGTCAGCAAACTATTGCCCGTGCTAACCGCAAATGGGGATGCAGCGGCTGGCCCGACCCATCCCCCCACGCCCCAAACGCTCCTGACGGGTGCACTCAACCCGCGTTTGTCTGCCCCGGAAATTAGTCCGATGATCACCAGGAGTCAGTACCTCCGGGCCGATTCGCCGGTGCGGGGTACGGTTCGCTCGGCTAATGGCGAGTTGCTGCCGGGCGTGAGCATCGTCGTGAAAGGAGCGCTCAACGGGGCCAGTACGGACGCGTCGGGCCAGTTCACGCTGAACACGCCCGAGGACGCCACGCTGGTATTTTCTTATATTGGCTACCTCACCCAGGAAATTCCCCGTAACGGGCGAACAACTATCGACGTTACCCTGAATGGCGATGCCAAATCACTGGATGAGGTGCTGGTTGTGGGCTACGGAACCCAGTCTCGCGAGACGGTAACGACCTCCGTCACCAAACTCGACAGCCGGGTGCTGGAGAACATTCCGTACGCCAATGCGGCCTCGGCCATGCAGGGCACCCTGTCGGGCGTTCGGGTGCAGAGCATCTCGGGCCAGCCGGGGGCGGCTCCCCGCGTCATCGTGCGGGGTGGTACGTCGATCAACGGGCCGGACGGGGCGTCTCCCCTCTACATCGTCGACGGCATCATCCGAACGAACATGAACGACATCAACCCCGATGACATCGAAAGTCTGCAGGTGCTGAAGGATGCCGCAGCCACGGCCATCTACGGCGCTCGTGGCTCGAACGGGGTGGTGATTCTGACGACTAAGTCGGGCAAGGAAGGCAAAACCCGGATTACGTACGGCTACGACCTGACCGTGTCCGACGTGGGAAAACGCTACGACATGGCTTCCGCCCGCGACTACATTCAACTGGGGCGGCTCGGTATTCAGGCCACGGCCCAAAAAATTCCGGCGGCCATCAACCGGCTCATCCTGCCCAACGGCATGGGTACGGGCAATGACCTGACCAACAACACGGGTTTCACCCCCCAGTACCTGTCGCCCGCCAATCAGCAGAAATTGAACGAAGGCTGGCAAAGCATGCCCGACCCCATTGACCCAACCAAAACGATTATTTTCAAAGAAACAGACTACCAAGATTATTTATTCCAGACGGGCTACTCGCACAATCACAACGTCGGACTGTCGGGCGGCACCGACAAAGCCACCTTCAACGCGAACCTGGGCTACTTGAGCAATCAGGGAATCGCTATCACGACGGGCTACAAACGGCTCACGTTCAACCTGAACGGAACCCTGAAGGTGCGCGACAACGTGAGCGTTTTCGGGCGGGTTCTGTTCACGAACTCAACGTCGACTGATGTATATAACATCGGTCAGATTTTCTTTACGTCGATTGCCGCGCCGAAAACCTCCAAGTACACGTTTGAAGACGGCACCCTGGCCCCCGGCCAAAGCCGGGGACTGGGCAATCCGTCGTACCACCTGCCGAACCGGGACGATCAGAGCGGTTCGGAGAACATTTCGCTGGCCACGGGCGGACACTGGGACATTTTACCCGGCCTATCCTTCGACCCCCAGGTGTCGCTCTACCGGCTGACCAACGAAGCCCGCACGTTCCAACCTTCGTTTCAGGGGGGCGCGGGACCCACCAACCTCAATACCACCCGGAGCGCGACGGTATTCAATTCCAAATGGTTCCAGACGCAGGCCGACGCGGTGCTCACGTACGTAAAATCATTTGGGTCGGCGCATAACCTGGAAGCGAAAGCGGGTTACTCGTACTTTGGCCGGAAAATAACGGCGTTAAATGCCAGCGGACAGGGGGCGGCTACTGACCTGATCCCCACGCTGAATGCGGCAGCGGTGTTTCCGGTAGTGAGCAGCACGATTAGCGATCAGGTCATTCTGGGCTATTTCGGGCGCATCAATTACGACTACCGCCAGCGCTACCTGCTAACCGTAAACGCCCGCTACGATGGGGCATCCAACCTGGGAGCCACCAACCGCTGGGGCTTTTTCCCTGGCGTGGCCGTGGGCTGGAACATCCATCAGGAAGATTTTTGGCAGAACGTTCCGTCCGCTATTTCGCGCCTGAAACTGCGGGGCAGCTACGGGGTGAACGGCAACATCAGCGGGCTGACCGATTTCCAGTCGCGGGGCGAGTATGGCCTGTCGACCACCACGGGGCAGCAGCGCTACGGCGGGGTTCCCGGCATTCAGCAGATTGTGCTGCCCAACGCCGATTTGAAATGGGAGCGTTCCAAAACCTTCGACGTAGGAGCCGATCTGAGTTTGTTCAACAACCGGGTCACCTTCCTCTTCGATTATTACCGCCGGGTGACCGACGACCTGCTCACAAACCTTACGCTGCCCCAGTCGACGGGTTTTACCAGCATCTTCACCAACTTAGCCAGTTTGGAAAACAGGGGGCTTGAACTGGAGATGAACGCCCAGATTCTGTCGCGCCCATCGGGTTTCCAGTGGAACCTGGCGTTTAACGCGTCGAAGGTCCGCAACAAAATTCTGCGCCTGCCCGACAACGGGATCGAGTTCAACCGGGTTGGGGGCATTGAAGTGTGGGATGCCGCGTCGAAGACTTACGTGTGGGTTCCCGCCAACGCGGGCCTGATGGAAGGCAGCCGCTTGGGCGACTGGTACGCCTACAAAGCCCTCGGCGTTTACGCCACCGACGAAGCCGCCAAAGCCGCCCCCACCGACAACGTGATCGGGGCCAACAAAACCAAGTTCGGGGGCGACGTGATCTGGCAGGATACCGACGGCAACGGCCTGATCGACCAGCGCGACAAGGTATACGTGGGCAATGCGTTCCCAACCTGGACGGGCGGTTTCACCAACACTTTTTCGTACAAGAACCTCCAGTTTCTGGTCCGGGCCGACTACACCACCGGCCACAGCACCTACAATTACGCCCGCGCCTACCAGGACGGCAACTGGCAGGGCGACGTGAACATGACGCGGGAGTTTGCCGAAAAATCGTGGAAAAAGCAGGGTGACGTAACCGACGTACCCCGCTACTACTGGCAGGACCAGACCCAGCAAAACATCTGGCGGGGTAATGGCAACACCGGTATCAACTCCAACTACGTGGAGAAACTCGATTTCCTCTGCCTGCGCGAAGTGACGCTGAGCTACACGGTTCCCACCAAAATTCTCCAGCGGGCCAAACTGAGCAACCTCCGGCTCAACGTGACGGGCAACAACCTACACTATTTCACGGGCTACAAGGGGCTGAACCCCGAAGATGGTGGCTACACCACCAACCCCAACACCTGGGGCGACCGGGGCCGGTTCCCCAACCCCCGCAACATCATTTTTGGCGCCACTGTTTCATTCTAACCCCGTCGACACCATGCGCACCTTACGCCATAAAATAGCCACCGGGCTGGCCGTTATTCTGCTCGGAACCGGCTCCGCCTGCCAGGACGCTCTGGACGTTGAACCCACCAGCCTCATCACCACCGACTCGTTCTGGGCTAAGGAAGACGACGCCAGGGGCGCCCTCTACGGCATGTACATCCGCCTGCGGAGCGAAGCCGTATCGAACCTGTTTGTGCTGGGCGAAGCGCGGAGCGAAACGCTCACCTCGGCGCTGGTCGGAACGCTGAGCTTCGATCGGTACTATCAGAATTCGCTCGACGCCAACTTCGGGCTGCTTATCAACTGGCAAACCATGTATTCAGTCGTGAACGCGGCCAACCTGCTCATCAAATACACGCCCACGACCCCGTTCCGAACGGAGACCAGCCGCAACGACATCCTGGCGCAGGCCTACACGACCCGCGCCTTCATGTACTACGCGATGGTCCGCACCTGGGGCGACCTGCCGTTGCGCACAGAACCCATTGAAGGCTACGACGCACAGACGATTCAGATTGGGCGTTCGTCGGTGCAAGAGGTGTTCGCACTGATAAAAGCTGATTTAGACAAAGCCGTGGGTTTGTATTCCACCAATACGTTTCCCACCGGGCGCAATATCTGGTCGAAACCAGCCGCCAATGCCCTGAAAGCCGATGTATATCTGTGGACGGGCAAACAGTTGAGCGGTGGTCAGGCGGATTTCACGACGGCGCTGGAAGCCTGCAACGCGGTTCAAACGGCCGACGTAAGCCTGCTGCCCAATTTCGCCAGCCTGTTCGAGTATGGTAACAAAGGCAACAAAGAAGTGCTGATGGGCGTCCGGTTTCAGGCCTTAGAGTCGGTCGACAATTATTTCAACAACGGGTACGTGGCAAACGGGGCCATCCCCACCACCCTCGAACCGAGCAGCGTGACCATGCTGGGTACGCCCGGCGGCAACAGCGTCTGGAGTCCGTCGGCGGTGGTCAAAAGTCAGTTTGCGACCGATGATCTACGGCGCAACGCCACCTTCCGCGAACTCTACACAATGGACGCGACCGGCACCCGGAGGCTGTACACCACCATCATCGTGAAAGGCGTAGGCACCGTGGAGAATAACGTGCGGTACTTCGCCAGCGATATTGTTCTATACCGTTACGCTGACGTGCTGCTGCTGAAAGCCGAAGCCAAAAATGCCCTCGGTCAGGACCCGGGGCCCGAAATAAACCTGGTACGGGCGCGGGCTTACGGAGCCAATTCGGCCTCGCGTCTGTTCGTGAGCGGCACCAAAGAACAGAACGACGACGCTATTTTGCAGGAACGACTGCTCGAATTAGTGTACGAAGGCAAACGCTGGTGGGACCTGCGCCGGTTCGGGAAAGCGTTCGATCTCGTGCCTTCCCTCGTGAGCAAAAAAGGCCAGGACAACGCCCTGCTCTTCCCCATCTCGACCGTTACGCTGAGTTTAGAACCGCAGGTAAAACAAAATCAGGGCTACTGATGCAACCGCATGCTTCGACTGCTCTGTTAACGAAATCCACGCTGAAGGGGACCTGGGGCACGGTGCTGCTCCCAATTCAGGCCGACGAACGCATCGACTATGCCGCGCTGGACGAGGAACTTGACATCCTGGTACGTTCCGGAATTGACGGCATTTACACGAACGGTTCGGCGGGGGAGTTTTATAATCAGACGGAAGCCGAATACGACCAAATCAGTGAATTGGTCGCGGACAAATGCCGGGCGTTTCAAGTGCCGTTTCAATTGGGGGCGTGTCAGTCGAGTCCGGTGCTGTCGCTGGAGCGCATCGGGCGAACAAAATCGCTCCAGCCCGGCGCGTTCCAGGTAATTCTGCCGGACTGGTTGGTGCTGAACCCGGACGAGCAGGTCGATTTTCTGCGACGAATGGCCAGGGCAGCCGAACCGGTTCCACTGGTGCTGTACCATCCACCCCACGCCAAAGCGAGGCTGCAACCCGCTGATTTCCGACGCCTGTCCGATGCCGTTCCCGAGTTGATTGGCGTGAAAGTGGCGGCCGGCGACGGGGCCTGGTACGCGGCCATGCGGGAACACGCGACGGCGCTGGCGGTTTTCGTGCCTGGCCACCGGCTGGCAACGGGCCTGGCCGAACGCGTTGGCGTGGGGTCGTATTCCAATGTGGCCTGCCTAAGCCCGGCGGGTGCCCGGCAGTGGTACGACCTTATGCAACATGACCCGGAGGAAGCGCTCCGGGTTGAGGGTTGGTTGGGACAATTCTTTCGGGAATGCATCCTGCCGTTTCACTACGCGGGGTATTGCGATTCGGCACTCGACAAACTCTTGGCCGCCGTGGGTGGGTGGTGCGCAGTAGGAACCCGCCTGCGCTGGCCTTATCGGGGCGTCGACTCCGGTGAAGTCAACGCCATTCGGCGGACGGCCCGGAAACTGCTGCCGGAATTTCTTGTTAACAACCAGTAAACAAGCGGCCGGGTCAGGCCCGGCGAAGACGCTGACGGCTCGTCGGCCCATTGCTTATGAACACAAACGATGGGGGAACCACCCGCCGAAATTTCCTGAAAACCACAGTAGTCGGGGCCGTCGCTGCGCCGGGTGTATCGCCGGGGTTTGGCAATCCAGTTCCCGAGTTGATAGCTCCTTCGGGGGCCGCAGCAAGAGAAAAGCCCAACCCGGTGAAGGCGAAGCACCGCAACCTGTTCAACGGCGATAGCTGCGTCTACTTTTATAACCCGGAACTGTGGCAGCCGGAGGATTACACGTTTAAAATTCACCCCAATCCGCGTACCGGCAAACTGAATGCCAAGCCCACGGCAGAGGGTGGGCCGTTTTCCACCAAAGCCATTCATCGGTACGTGGACGTGCTGGCCGACAATGGTATCGACACGTTTATCATCAACGCCAACGCGTCACGGGCGTGGTATCCCAGCAAAACCATTCCTGGCATTCTGGACGGGTACAAACGGGGCGACCGTAACTTTTTCCGGGGTCACGCCATCTGTCAGGGCATCACCGAACCCGAAGCCGTCGAAGAATTCCTCGATTCGTTCTCGCTCTTCATGAACCGCTACCAGGACCTGCTCGACGCGGGCGTAGACTGGCTGGCCGAAACGACCAAAGCCTGCCGACGGCGGGGCATTTCGCCCTGGGTGAGCATCCGCATGAACGACCTGCACGGCAGCAACAACTTTGACGGTAGTTTTTTCAACGTGCCGCTGCTCAAGCAACCCGACATGCGGTTGCAGCGCAGCTCCTACGGGGCGCAGAATGCCCTCTACCGCCAGGGCCTTAACTACGAAAAACCGGAAGTGCGCAAACTCATGTTCGAGCAAATTCGGGAAGTGGTCGAAGACTATGATTTCGAGGGGTTGGAACTGGACTGGTGGCGGCAACCGCTTTGCTGCGAACCCAACGCCACGCCGGAAACGCTGGCCCTGATGAACGATTGGATTCGGGAAATTCGCACCCTCACGCAACGCCGGGCCAAAAAAACCGGGCGGCCTTACCCGCTCAGTCTGCGCATTCCCGGCCGGTTGGGTATTCTCAAAAGCATTGGCCTCGACGTGGTAACCCTCTGCCGAGAAGGTACCATCGACCTGGTTTGCCCGTCCGGCTTCTGGTGCACCACCTGGGACATGCCCCACGACGCCCTGCGCCAGCAACTCGGCGACCGGGTGGCCATTCACGGCGTTATTGAGGACGGTGCCAACGGCCTGGCCACAATAGACCGGCAACGGGACTTGAGTCAGCGGATGCGGTACATTTCGGCCAGCCCCGAAATTTTGCGGGCCAACGCGGCCGGTAAATTAGCGCTGGGTGCCGACGGCATTGAGTGGTTCAATTTCTACTGCACCGACCAGCCTAACATTCCCGGTATGCGGGCCGATTATTCGGCGATGCGTAACATTGCCCAGCTCGACACCCTACGGGGGCAACCCAAGCACTATTCTTTTGCCGTGGGCGGAACGTCCTTCAACCTGACTCCGTTTGAGCTACCCGCGCAATTGCCGGTGGTGCTGGAACCGAACGGGCAGCGGCCCTTCAGAACGGCCATGTGTGCCGAACCGGGCAACCGCGACCTGGAGTTGACAGTCCAGATCGTGCTGAAAGCCGAAGACGAGCTAAAGTACCTGCCGGTTTCGTTCAATGGGTGCTGGCCCCAACTTGACAACGAACGCACGGAGGCCCTTCTGTTTCCCTGCGGCCCGCTGACCCACTTCACCAAGGACCACGTTGGCTACAACTACCGCTTCCCCGTTTCGCTGGTGCGCGACGGCTGGAACGACATCGTGGTCGAGAACGGCGGAAAACAGCCGCTTACCCTCGCCTGCATCGAACTCGCCGTTCGGCCCAAACAAGCGTAGGCCCGCGCTCATCCATGAAAATTACCAACGTTGAAACCATTTTGTTAACGGGTCCCTGCACGGACGACCCGTACCTGTCTGAGGCCCGAACCTTACGGAGCGCGGCCTTCATCCGAATCACGACCGACTCGGGTATCGACGGGCTGGGCGAAACCTACGCTGGGTATTTTTTTCCGGAAGGCGTACCGCCCATCGTCGAGTTTTTCAAGCCTATTCTGCTCGGTAACTCGGTCGATGACATTCCCCAATTGTGGCAACGGATGTACCACTGCGGCAATTTCTGGTGCCGGGTGGGGTTGGGAGCCATCGTGCTGGCGGGCATCGAAGCGGCTCTGTGGGATTTGAAAGGGAAAGCGCTCAACGTGCCGGTGTACAAACTGCTGAGCGATGCCTGGCAGGATCGGTTTGCCCAACCCACCGCCCGCCACGACCGAATTCCGTGCTACGCCACGGGCGGTCCCAGCAATTACCCGCTGGAAAAACTGGCTGGAAAAATCGACTACTACCAATCGCTGGGGTTCCGGGGGGTGAAAATTGGCGCCGGGGCCTACTGGAAAGACATCGGTTTTGCGATCTCGAACGAACCCGCAGCCGCGGCTGATTTGGAAGCGGGAAAAGCAGCATTTATCCGGCAGCATTTTGGCCCTGACTTGTGGCTGCTGTTCGACGCGCACATGGGAAACAGCCCCGTGGGTAACTGGGGACCCGAAACGGCCACCGCCGTGGCGCGGGCGCTGGAACCGTACGGGCTGTTTTTGCTCGAAGAACCCCTCCCCTATACCCGCCCCGACTGGTACGCCGAACTGCGCCGGAACACCACCACGCCCATTGCCGGGGGCGAGTGCCTGACCGCCGTTTGCGAGTGGCAAAGTTTCATCGACCAGGATAGTTTTCAGATCGGGCAGCCCGACGCATCGTTTACAGCGGGGTTAAACTCGTTTATGGAGGTGGCTTCGCTGCTGGCCGGGCGCGGGCACAGCATCGCTCCCCACGCCTGGGGAGCGGGAGGTTCGCAGATGCAGAATGTGCACGGGGGTTTTGCCTGCCCCAATACGGTGATTTTGGAAGTAGCCCCAGCCTACGGGCCGCTGCACAGCGAAGTAATCGGCGACAGCCTACAACTGCGCGACGGTTACGCCCTGCCCCCCGAAAAGCCCGGTCTGGGGATCGAGCTACGGCCCGAAACCATCCGGCGTTTTCCGTTCGTGCCCGGCAGTGGCGAATTCAACAGCGTACCCGGCAAAATTCTGACCACCTGAAATTCTATCCTCTTGTGAATATCCTCATCGACATGCCCGCCTATCCGCCCGCCCTGAATGCCTTACAAGCACTGCCGGGGATGGTGGTGCGAACGGTGGAAAACCCGGAAGAGAAATCGCGCCGGTTGCCCACCAAGCTGGTCCGCGACTGCGACCTGCTTTTTTGCACGTTTCCGCCGGAGAACCTGGAAGAAATGACCCAGCTCAAACTCATTCAGATTAGTTCGGCTGGCTATAGTCAGTTGGTGAACAAAGGATTGACCGAGCGCGGCATCCGGGCCTGCAACTCACTGGGTGTGTTCGACGTGCCAATTGGCGAGTGGAACGTGGCAATGATGATCAATCTGGCCCGCGACGTGCGCGGATTGGTCAGGAATCAGGAAGCTGGTGTTTGGGATCGGTCGGTTCGGTTTCAAAAAGAGATTCGGGGATCGGTCGTGGGCATTTGGGGGTACGGGGGCATCGGGCGCGAAACCGCCCGTTTGGCCAAAGCGCTGGGCATGACTGTTCACGTGCTGGCCCGGCACGACATCGGTCCGCGAGCTAATACTTACTGCGTTCCCGGCACTGGCGACCCAGACGGCGTACTGCCCGACCGCGTATTTCGGGAAGCCGACAAGGAAGAATTTCTCCGGGGGCTGGATTTCCTGATTCTGGCTATTCCCCAGACCAGCAGCACGACGGGCATCGTTGGCGAGGCTGAGCTGCGGTTGCTACCGCCGGGCGCGTTTTTGCTCAATCCGGCGCGTGGCCCGTTGGTTCAGGAACACGCCCTGTTGCGTGCCCTGCGCGAAGGGTGGATTACCGGGGCCGCGCTCGACACGCATTATCACTATCCCATGCCGCCCGATCATCCGCTCTGGAGCCTGCCCAACGTGCTGATGACGCCCCACATCTCCGGCTCCAGTGGCAGTCCGCGCTTTCTGGAACGGGTGTACGCCATTTTTGGAGAGAACGCACAACGGATTAGCCGGGAAGAGCCGTTACTAAACGAATTGACGCCCGCTCAACTACGGGGCGAATAAACCCGTATCATCCATCTTTGCTGAGCAGAATCTATCGCTATGCAACCAGAACCTAATCTACTACGCTTTCTGGACGCTCAGGCCAGGGACTACCCCCGCGCCTTAGCCGAAATTAGAAACGGCCGCAAGCAAACCCATTGGATATGGTATATTTTCCCCCAGTTGGCGGGCTTAGGCTACAGTGAAATGGCTCAATTCTACGCCATCAAAAACCTTCAGGAGGCCGCCCAGTACGTAGCCCATCCCGTCTTGGGCACCCGACTCATTGAGATCGCCAACGCGCTGCTCGGTGTTGCGGGGAAAACAGCCACTCAGATTTTAGGGAGTCCGGACGACATCAAAGTAAAGTCCAGTATGACGCTGTTTAGCGTGGTGAAACCGACCGATCCCGTCTTTGAAGCGGTTTTGGCCAGGTATTATGAAGGAGTTCCGGATAACAAAACACTTGCTTTATTGAGCGAAAATCCGTGAGAACGGGGGCTCATAAGCAGGTACGCAGGTTTCTGCTATCAGGTCAGCTTAGTCTACGGCAGAAGTTCGGTAATAAGCCAGGTACTTCATGGCATGCACATCGTCTGTCTTTGTACTACCGCATCCGGTTCGGTTATCAGTCAGGACCGTAGAGCTACCACTCGCTTGATACCGGCTCGGTGTCCTGGATGCGCCCTTCGGTATTGGTGACACGTCAATACCGCACATCAACTGACCCTGGACGCTATGAATCTGAATAGCCGCAGACGTTGACCATATAGGCCCTCACCACACCCGATGAGCCACTACATTAATAACCACATTAATCAGCAGCGCCACGCCAAATGAGCTGCCAACCGAAAACGTGGGCAACAAAAAAGCCTGTAGAAATAGAAAGGTGGTGAACCCCACTAACCCCATCACTAAGCCCCGCAGCGTGGTTATGGTCGCATCACTACCTTGCAAAGTATGGGAGAAAATAGCTAACACCGTCGTTAAAATCGGGAATGGAGTTAAAACCCCGCTCCAGGTTGGTCCCAGGGCTGTCGCTAAGGCCGTCACTAATAAAACGAACAGGGTGGCCAACAACATACGAATTAGAATGTCGAACGGTAAGCGCCGAACGTTTGGTGACTGACTGCCGGGCTGGGGAAAGAACCGCAGCGCCAGCACGACACACCCAATTACGAGGCCATACCTGACGGGTAAGCTTAGTGGAAGATAGGTGAAGAACAAGGCCGTGGTGATGTAGGCCCCGTAGGACAAAAGCAGCGCAGGTAACCAGAACAACGTTCGGCAGAGGGCTGCATACGCGTAGCAAAAGCTGATCAGGGCCAGGATGCCCGTCATCACGCCGGGGATGGATTGAATGCCAAACGCCTTTCCCTGTTCGAGGATAAAAAACAACAGAATAGGGCCCGCCACCCAGGGCATACTCCCAACTAACCCCCCGATTTTAGGTCCCCACCTACGAATGACTAAGGTTACCATCGCCATGACGGAAGGCATGAGAATTACTTTGAGGATCAGGCTATTCATAACGAAGCGGACAGAATGAAGCGAGCTAAAGTTAAGCAGTATTCTTTAGGGTTCAGGGCAACTACGCGGTAATCAGACCAAGTAGGGGCTTCATCCGGATAGGTGAGAAGTGCAGGACGCACCTGTCTTCAAATTCCTACGAGTGCACGCAAGCCGCTCCAATCGAAGCGGCTTTTTTGTGTTCTTGTGTTATGTTTGGTGGTTCTCGAATTGAAAGTGATGATAACACTACTTGAGAAGTCAACAACTGCTCAGGTAACCCTTCTCGAATTGTTTAGTTGACGTTATATAGTTTCAATTTGAAAAATCGTCTTAATTAACACAAACCAACTAAGTAATTAGGCAAATTTAGAATAGATCAACTATTTTAGCGGCATGAGCCGCAAAGAAAAGCATATTGATCTTGTTGAAGCCGAGCTGATTACCTT
>NZ_BAAGXG010000029.1:0-50220 GCF_054779955.1 Spirosoma arcticum | reverse complement strand
AATGTCTGGTCAAATACACGTCTTTTCTTCATGGGTACTTTTGGGTTTGTTCCCAAATGTGCCTAAAATCCGTCTCCAGTCAAATGTAGCAAGTCCACGTTTACGTTTGCTGAGGTTACAGCTTTAGGCTCAACAATCGGTGCAAAAACAGATCATGATATAAGAAGCTGGAATAGAAGTAAGTACATTTTTTGAAATCAACATAGAATTGAATGCCTTCCAAACCAAAGCAACTCATCCTTTGGTGCTGGACTTTTCGACTTATGATGCAAACGCAGGAGTACAATCAATCAGAGGATTTCCTGAACGATTTTAGCAGTAGCTGATGTTAATCCAACCTATTCATTGGCAGAGAGTTACGAATTCAATAAATAGCATTAGCCACCCATTTACAGGCCAAAAACGGTCGATTGAGTAGAAGGGGGAGCCTGTACAGACATAAACATGTAAGTTACGCTAAGAAAATGCGACGCAACCTATACTAGAAGCCTGAGAAGGAGTTATCGATCCATTTCTTGTTCTAATCGACTTTACTTCCACAAACACTTGTTTCCCTACGACTATATTACTACCCAACTTTAGCCATTTCCGAGTTGAACCGGTTAGCGCAGGCGGAGAACAGGCGTTAGCCCCGGTGATGATCTGATTTTAGCTTGCCTTGCTGGGGGTTGTACCGTATTTCTTCTTGAAGGCCCGCCCAAAGTAGTTTGGGTCGTTAAAGCCGACTTCAAATGCGGCTTCGGCCACGCTCATTCCCCGCTCAAGCAGTTGGCGGGCCAGTGTGAGCCGGTGATTGTTCAGGTATTCTTTGGTGCTAAGGCCGGTGAGCGTTTTGAGTTTAGTGTGGAGTTGCGATCGGCTACAGTTCATGCGTTGAGCCAGTAGATCGGCGGTGGTATCTTTGTCTTTATACTGCTGGTTCACGAGTATCGAAAACCGCATGATAAACTCTTGCTCTTTGTTGCGTCGCGGCAGTGTCGTCAGGAATGAGTCGGCCAACCCACCCACTAGTTTGTCTTTCAGTACCGCCACCGATTTTAGTTGATTACCAATCATCAGGTCCAACTCTCTCAAGTTGAATGGCTTGCTGATATAGCCATCGGCACCGCTATTAAGGCCGTCGATGATGGAGTTGTCGTCTTCGTCCGTCAACAGTAAAAGAACGGGTATAGTCTGGGTAAGTGGATTATTTTTTAGCATTGCGCACAAGTTTCTGTTTTCTCGGTCGCGCAGGTCGCTGTCGCACAGGATTAGGTCAGGCAGCGTGGTTTCCGCCTTTTTCAAACTTTCAGCGAATGTGTTGGCCAGACTGACCCGGTACGTTTCTCCATAGTGGCGTTTTAGAAACTGAGCCAGATCTTTGCTCCGGTCAATGATCAGAATGGCTGATCTATCATTCGCAAACCGCTCGTCGAATGACTCGTTGACTAACCCGCTTTCGGCCGATATTTCGTCGGGTATGTCCACAATTTGCGTCGGTAGCAGGTCGTTTTTTTTCAGCCCAGCGGCCATTTTATTAACTGGACTTTTCCGAATGGGGAGCTCAATGGAAAACCTGTAGTAGTTATCTACATCGGAGAACGATACAGTTCCCGACAATAGCTTCACTAAACTAAATGTCAACAGCAGGCCGATGGATGAGTTTGTTTGCAAAAAAAGCTCTTCGCTGTCTTGCGCAAGGTGGTAACTGGTTTCGATGCGCTCGAACAGATCGGGTTGTCCGTTGAGAGAGAAGGTGGTCGTGAACTGGCAATTGGAGGGCTCCAACGTGTTCTCCGCCCGTACGTCGAGGATCAGTTCATCGCCTTCGGCTACTTCGTTGGTAAGAAAAAACAAAATGTTGCCAATAATCATTTCTACTTTTCCCGCGTCGAACGACGCCATCAAATAAGGGGGCGACAAATTGAGCCGCCTGTGGACGTGTCGGGACTGGAGCAGCGGATCGAAACCCTGCACGGTTTCCTTCACGAACGCGATGATGTCCGCATCAGTCAGGTGCACCTTCTGCGGTTCACTGCCGGTTTTGCGGAGTTCGGTGATTTGGTCAATTAACGACTGTAATCGCTTTGCATTTTTCTTGATAACGCCGTAATTGGTGGATGAATCGGCCCGCCCGGTTTGGTGAGACCGAATCAGCTCGTCAATTTCAGCCATAATCAGGGTGATAGGCGTCTTGAATTCATTGGAGAGAAACGTGAAAAAATTTAGCTTCTGCTGATTTAACCCCTCGCTTTTTTGCCGTTCAACCCGCTCCATCTGAACGGCTACCTTCTGGTTATTCAAATACGTAATGACTCGCCGATACAGCACCAGCAACCCAATACCAAATAGCGCGTAGAGCAGATAGGCCCAGGTCGTTCGCCAAAAAGGCGGGTTCACAACAAAGTGAAGGGTCCGTTCAATCGGCGACAAATCGCCGTTTGATTGAAACGACCGAACGTGAAACGTATAACTTCCGGGTGATAAATTCGTATAGGTCTGCGAGTTTACGGTGGTTTTAGGCCCCCAAGTTTCTTCAAACCCTTCGAGGTAATACGTGTAGTAATTAGTCTGTTTCGAGAAATAATTAATGGCTACGAAATCGAACGTAATGACATTTTGGGCGTAATCGAAACGTAGTTCTTTTGTTTCGTCAAGGCGCTTTGTCAGCATAAGTTCGCCATTAGCTTTGACTTCTTTATTGAACAGTTTAAGGTCAGTAAAATAAACGGGCGGGTCAAAAACCCGTTTCGCAATGTGATCGGGATTGAAATAACAAAGCCCGTCTACACTCCCAAAATACAGGTAGCCCCGCCGATCTTTTAAGGCAGATCGGAAATTAAACTGGGTAGCCTGAAGCCCGTTGCTTTCATTGAACACCCGATGCATATTCTGCTTTGAATTAAATGAAAACAGACCGCTATTAGTTGAGAACCAATAAGTTCCGTAATTATCTTCCAGCGTTTCGTAGACAGTTTGATTCGCTAATTGTGCCTGCATCGGGTGCCGGATAAACTTTTTTTGCCGGTAATTCCACTGATATACACCGCCGTTCAAGCTGCCAAACCACATGTTATGGCCAGAATCTTCGTATATACTCGTGACCTGGTTGCTCCGCAAAACGGGCGTATTACTGGCATCGTAATGGGTCAGTTTATCGCGTTCAGGATCGTACCGGTACACGCCCGAACGAGACGTAGCAATCCAGATCTGCCCCGACGTATCACCCAGTATGTCAATGATAAAAGGGTCTCCAAGCGCCTGGGGTTTGAAGAGCCTGAAAGTGCCCGTTTTCTCATCAAGAATGTTTAGGCCCCGGGTTGTGCCCACCCAAAGCTGACCGGTACGGTCGCGGTAGAGGGTATTTACGTAATTGCTTGCCAGCGTTGTCGGATCGTCCGGATTGTGCAGAAACACCCGCTTCTTTCCCGTTACCGGATCAATTCGGTTTAGTCCCCCCAGAAACGTACCCACCCAGGCCGCTCCCGACTTATCAATCGAGATGGCGTGTACATTATTATCACTCAGGCCATTCGACCGGTTATGGTACGTATACCGACCCGTAACCCGGTCCTGAACACTGATGCCCCCATCTTCGGTGCCTACCCAAAGCCGTTCCCGCCCATCAATGGTAATTTCGCTGATGGCCTTACCCGCAATGGTTTGCCCGTCAGCGGCCGGAAAAAGATGCTCAAAGGAAACACCAATGGGTTTGGTGTAATTAACACCCCCAAAATAAGTACCCAGCCAAACCATTCCATCCCGGCTGACGTAGCTCGAATAAACGGCCCGGTCGGTCAGGCCGTAGGGCGAGGCTGTAAACGATTTGTCGTAGGAACGGGCACTCTGGCGTTGACTGTCAACCATAATTACGCCCGACTCACCGCCGATCCATACGTTTCCGGCCTGGTCTTCCGCAACGGTACGTACAATTCGTACCTGGTCTTTCACTAATCGCCCAAACCACTCCAACGATTTGAAGACCATCAATCCTTCATCCAACTGGAGCAAATCGGTTTCTGTACTCATCCAAATAGCTCCGCGCCGATTCTTAAAAAGCTTGTGATTGCGGTGGACGTGTGATTTTTCAGGATTACCGCCAACCGTTGGGAGCGTAACAATGGTTTCACCAGCCGCATTTATGACGCAAGGCGTATTATTCCGCAGAATCAGAAAAGAGCCTTTACGAAATTCATGAATACCGTGCGTAAGCTGCCCCGGCAAAATATGATGTATGGCCCCGTGCTCCGACAAAATATATAGTCCATCATGGCCGCCAATCCACAACTCGCCCGTTGACACCCGTTGAATGACCAGTACGTTGACCGGCTTTTTTGACAAATACACGGGCACAAACTCATCCTTGTCGAAGAGGTAACGAAACAATCCGGTAGTAGTGCCTACCCACAGCTCATGCCCTACGGTATAAACGCAGTTAACCCTGGCCGCTTCGGCACTGGGGTTGAAGGCATTCAGCGGATAATTTTTTATTCGCTGGCTATCGTAGCGGCCAAGCCCCGCCCGCGTCCCGAACCAGATAAACCCTTTGTGGTCCTGCGTAATGCTGAAAACACTGTTGTGCGACAGGCCTTCTTCGGAGGTAAGTGCATTGAAATGGAATGGCTGGGCAAGGCACTGGTTTTGGGTGAAAAGTATAAAGGTGACAATCAGCAGAATAAGTTTCATCGGTTTAACTCAGTATTCGGTAGTTTCTAATTACTCCTGCATCAGGCTCCGTGTGTTTCATTCCGCACAAAGATTCAACACACCATTACAAAGGCCCAAAATTGTACATCTATACTATTTGTCTGCACAAAAGTGATGATTTGCATGGCACTATATTCTTAAAATTGCAAAACCAATCCTTTGAATTGTACCAGTATCGTTGCGAAAATGAGTTAATTATGTTACTTCCTTGCAAACCCCAATCACGTCTATGAACAGGAGAAATGTCTACCAAACTCTACCTTTTCGCTTTGTCTGGATCCTGCTGCTACTAATAGCCGGATCGGTTGCGTTCGCGCAACAGCGAACGGTAACGGGAAAAATCAGCAGCGAAAAGGGAGAGCCTCTTCCGGGTGCTACGATCCTTCTTAAGGGAACTACAAATGGCACCTCAACCAACGCCGACGGCAATTATACCCTGTCTATTCCTGATGCGCAGCCGAACGGTACGGTGGTTATCTCGTTTATCGGCTATCTGTCCAAAGAAATTGCCATCGGCAATCAGTCGGTGATTGATGCAACCATCGAGCCGGATGCTAAAGGCTTGCAGGAAGTGATCGTTGTCGGTTATGGTACCCAAAAGAAAGAATCCCTAACGGGGGCTATCTCGGCGGTGACGTCCCGCGACGTGGGGCGGGTTCACTCGGCTACGGTATCGGGTACGCTGGCGGGTAAAATTCCGGGGGTGCAATTCCGCCAACCCGATGGACGACCGGGGGCGGCTGCCAACATTCAGATCCGCAACATGGGCGGTAACCCGCTGTTCATTATTGATGGGGTGCCCAAAGACAAATCGCAGTTCGATAATATATCGCCCAACGACGTCGAGACAATTACCGTGCTGAAAGATGCGTCGGCGTCCATCTACGGGTCCCGGGCGGCTAACGGAGTCATCATCGTGACCACCAAGCGCGGAACTGTTGGTCAGAAAAGCACCATTAATCTGGACGCGTACTACGGATTCCAAAACTGGACCCGGTTCCCTAAAGTTATCAACGCCTACGAATGGAACCTGGGCAAGGCCGAAGCGGAAATCAACCGCAATGGCACAACGGCCTACACGCAGGCCGAGCTGGACAAATACAAAGCCGGAACCGAGTACGGTTACCAAAATTTCGACTGGTACGATTTCATCGTCAAGAATAATTCTCCCCAGTCGAACATCAACCTGAGTGCCAGTGGCGGTTCGGAGCGGATCAATTACTACATCTCGGCCACCCGGCTGGATCAGAACTCGGTGATGGGTCGGGAGTTTTTGTTCAATCGCTCCAACATTCAATCGAACATCGACGCGCGGATCTCGGACAAGCTCAAGGTGGGACTGACGATTGCCGGGCGGCAGGAAACCCGCAAGAATCCGGGTGTGCCGGGTGGGGATGATTACTTCGCGCCTAAGTTTGCCATTCTGCGCAACCGCCCCGGTGAGCGGCCCTACGCTAACGACAACCCACAGTATATCAATACGATTAGTAACCCAGCCTCCAACTGGGGGTATCTGAACTACCAGCGGTCGGGTTTTCTCGAAGAAGTGTACAGTTCCATCACGCCCCAAGTTACCGGCGAATACCAAACGCCCCTCAAAGGGTTGGTGCTGAAGGGCCTGTACTCGTACATGCTCCGGGATGAGCAGCGCGAGGTGTTCGAGTATACCTACGATACGTACACCTACAACCCCACGACGCAGACATATAACCGGACGGGCGGCAGTCAGAATCCCTACCGGCAACGCGTCAACAACAAAATCGACGAAACCGTTGGGCAAATTCAGCTTGCTTACTCAAACGCGTTTGGCAAACATACCATCACCGCCCTCGCCCTGCGGGAGCAGCTTAGGAAACGGGAACGGAGAGTTGAGGCCCGGTCGGTGCCAAAAACCAATTCCCTGCCCATCCAGCAATTTGCCGATTTTGTCGCGTATGACGATCAGGATTTTACCCAGGCGCGGGTGGGCTACGTAGGCCGGGTGAACTACGGATACGCCGATAAGTATTTCGTGGAAGTAGCCGCCCGCCGGGACGCTTCCTGGAAATTCTCGCCCAGCAAACGGTGGGGGACATTCCCATCCGTTTCAGCCGCCTGGCGCATCTCGGAAGAACCTTTCTTCAAGTCGTTCACGGGTGACGGTCGGGTGTTGAGCGACCTCAAACTGCGGGCTTCCTACGGGCAGTTGGGCGATGACAACGTGCAGTGGTTTGACGTAGGACTCAACAGAATCGTCGATCTCGACCCATTTGCCTACACGCCGGGCTATTCTTACAATACGGGCACGGGCATCATCGGGGGAACGGCAACGACAGCCGCCCGCGACCGGGGCATCGCGTTTGACCGGCTGTCCTGGTTGACCGCCAAGGTGACCGATATTGGGTTGGACTTTGCGCTGCTGAACAACAAAATCACGGGTACGCTTGATTACTTCCGTCGCAATCGGGATGGCCTTCCTGTGGTGAAGAGCGATGTGTTTGTGCCGAGTGAATTAGGCTATAATTTACCCCGGGAAAACTTAGAGCGGGACGCCGTAGTTGGTGGCGAGGGTTCATTAGTGTACAATGGCAGCGTCCGGGGCATCCGATTTACCGTTGGCGCCAACATTTCTTACGCCCGGAACCGGTTCATTCGTCCTTACAACCCACTGTACGGCAACTCGTTGCTGGAATACCGCGACTCGCGCGAAAACCGATGGAGTAATATCTTCTGGGGCTACGAGGCCATTGGTCAGTTTAAGTCGCAGGATGAAATCAACGCCTACACGGTCAATAACGACGGACAAGGTAACCGTACCATGCTGCCCGGCGACCTGATTTACCGGGATGCCAATGGCGATGGCATCATCAATAACCGCGACGAACGGCCCATTGGTTACGGGATAGCTCCCGGCGTTACAACAGGTAACACACCGATCTTATCGGGCGGGTTTAACATGACAATGTCGTATAAAGGCTTCGATTTCGCGGCCGACTTTTCGGCGGGGTCAGGAATGTCCATCAACCGGCAGTTTGAGCAGCGCAACGCGTTTCAGAACACGGGTAACGTACCGCGTTTCCTGTTCGATGACCGCTGGCGCCGGGCCGACCCGCTCAACGCCGATAGTCCGTGGATAGCGGGCAGTGAAATTCCCCTTCGCTATAATGACGGAGGACACAGTAATTTAAATCGGAACTCAACCTGGTGGATGCTCAACGTCAAATACCTCCGTAACCGGACGATGGAGTTGGGGTACACCCTACCCGCTACCCTGACAACGAGGGTCAAGATTCAGAAGCTACGGGTGTTTGTCAATACGTATAATCTGTTTTCCATCGACAACGCCCGGCCCTACGGTATTGACCCGGAGGTAATTGACGAGAATGGGTTACAGTACCCGCAAACGAAGTTGCTTAATTTTGGACTCAACGTAAGCTTCTAATCCTAACCCCGCCATGAAAAAACCCAGTTTATTATTCATAGCAGTCTTTTTCCTCACGGTAGGCTGTAGCGATGAGCAGTTCTTAGACGTAAAATCGACGAATATTCTGCTGCTGAACGAAGTCTACAGCGATCCCCGCCTGACGCTATCGGTTGCCACTGACCTCTACAACCGGATTCCCGACCTGGTCGAACCGGGCAACTTCGGCATCTATGCCAGTTTCGATGAAGCGTTTGCCTCCGGCGATTACGGCCGTCACCAGAATCGGGAGTACAGCTACGACGACTGGAACTACTGGGACTATGGCTACATCCGGGAGATCAACTTGTTCATTGAGCGCGTCAACGCGGCCACGGGCCTGACGCCTGCCGATAAGGAACGGTTTGCGGCCGAGGGTCGGTATCTGCGGGCTAATGCTTACTTCGAATTGGTGAAGCGGATGGGTGGGGTGCCGCTCCTTATTGAATCGCTCGAATATGATTATAGTGGCGACGCCAGCTACCTGCGTAAGCCCCGCGCGAAAGAATCCGAGGTATATGACTTCGTTATCAGTGAACTGGAGGCCATCAAAACAATCCTACCTAAAACACCTGGCGAAAAATCACGGGCAACCTACGGTCTGGCGTTAGCGACCAAAGCTCGGGCCGCGCTCTACGCTGGTTCCATTGCCAAGTACGGGGCTACTACGCCAACGGTATCCCTGCCGAATGGTGAAGTCGGCATTCCCGCCGATAAAGCGGCCGGGTACTACCAAACGGCGTTGGCGGCCGCTCAGGAGTTGATTAGCTCCGGGCAGTATTCGCTGTACCAGAAAAGCGCCGACCTGTCGACCAACTTCGCCAATATCTTTTTGGACAAAGGCAACAACCCGGAGGTCATATTTGTCGAGGATTACAAACTACGGAGCGCTAAAATACACGGGTTTGCCTTAGACAATCAGCCCCGCGCCATCACGGAAGAGGGCGAGCGGGGTGGCCGGTTGAACCCGTCGCTGAATCTCGTGCAGTCATTCGAGAAGTTAGATAACACGTTTGCGCCGTTAGCCATCAACACGGGGGCCGCCACAAACTACGTCTATTACGACAAACCCGAAGATCTGTTTGCGGGTCGCGATGCCCGGCTGCGGGGGACGGTGCTGGTGCCGGGTGCCACGTTTAAAGACCGCCCAATTGATATTTGGGCGGGGCTGCTGCTGGGCAACGGCAGCATTTTGTCGGGCGATCAGTTAGGGCAACTCAAGACCGTCAACGGCGTTTCGGTGCAGGCGGTTGGTTTATCGGGGCCAATTGAAGGGTATGACGGGTCGGCGCAGAGCGGCTTTTACATGCGCAAATACAACGATCCGGTGCCGGGGTCGGGTC
The DNA here is from genome assembly GCF_054779955.1 of Spirosoma arcticum. Classification (NCBI taxonomy): domain Bacteria; kingdom Pseudomonadati; phylum Bacteroidota; class Cytophagia; order Cytophagales; family Cytophagaceae; genus Spirosoma; species Spirosoma arcticum. Next base: position 40,752 of record NZ_BAAGXG010000029.1, on the reverse strand, counting down.
AGATTGGGACGCAAAGCGAAGTCTGGCACGTGCGCCACCGTTACGCTGAAGTGTTGCTCAACGCTGCCGAAGCCGCCTTTGAACTGGGGCAACCCGGCGTCGCGGCCACCTACATGAATCTGGTGCGGAGTCGGGCCGGGCTAACCGTACCCCTGACAGCGGCTAACATCACCTTCGACCGGATCGTGCACGAACGGAAAGTAGAATTGGCCTTCGAGAATCACCAGCTCTGGGACATGAAGCGGTGGCGCTTGGCGCACGTTGTCTGGGAGGGCAGCAACTCCGATCTGACCACGCAACCCGGCAAGGCGACCGAACCCAGTACGCGGGTCTACAGCCTGTGGCCTTACAAAGTCTACAATCCGGGTGGGGCTAACGACGGTAAGTGGGTGTTCCGCAAGGTGCTGTCGAGCCGGGTCACGCAGAGTCATATTTTCCGGCTGGGAAATTACTACTCCCGGATCAGCGACGCCATTATCAACAACAACCCGTTGATTACCAGAAATCCAAATCAATAACGACCCGATCTATCATTCCTAACCGATTATACCCATGCGATTTCTCATTTTACCGGCGTTGCTGCTAACCGTTGGGTTAGCAGGCTGCGAATTTGATAATTTTGAACCGCCAAAATCAACCTTCGACGGGCGGCTTGTGTACCAGGGCGAACCCCTGCTGATTCAGAGCGCAAACGTGGCCGTAGGCAACAACTCCGACTTCCCGGTTTTTCTGGAACTGTGGCAAAAAGCGTACAATAACCGGAGTTCGATTCGGGTGCCCATCAAGCAGGACGGCTCGTTCTCGTCGCTGCTCTTCGATGGTGATTACAAACTGATCGTACCTAACGGTCAGGGGCCGTTCCTTTGGAAGCGAACGGCGACCAATGCGCCCGACAGCGTAGACGTGGCCATTCGGGGCAGTAAGACAATGGACATCGAGGTAACGCCCTATTACATGGTCCGCAGCCCGCAGTTCACGGTCGCCGGTCGCAAGGTGTCGGGCAGCGTAAAACTTGAAAAAGTAATTACCGACGCTATCAACGGTAAAACGGTGGAGCGCGTCTCGCTGTACGTGAACCGGTCGCAATTCGTGGATGCGGGTAACAGTATCAACAAGGCAGATTTGGCGGGTTCGGCCATCACGGACCTCAATACCGTCAGCCTGACCACCGCCGATATTCCCGCCCTGGTACCGTCTCAGGGCTACGTATTTGTGCGCATCGGCCTGAAGATTACGGGTGTGGAAGATATGCTGTACACACCCGTTCAGAAGGTTGATTTGTGATATTTTGTTTGCGTTAGCAAATAGTCGCGTAGCCGCACCGGCGGACCGGACAGGATGTTTGTAGATTGATGTCTACCGTCGTCAGACCGCTGGTCGCGTAGCGATTAAACGAAGCGTTGGTTTGATCGCTACGCGACCTAAGAAGAATCTTAGCAAGCCTTTCTACAAACATCCTGTCCGGTCCGCCGGTGCGGCTACGCGACGAAACGTCAAACGGATTGGACTGGTAAAGTCGTCTCTTTGCTTTCTTACACCTCGTTATGAATAAACTCTTTCTTCTGTTTTGGTTAATCGGCTCAACTACCTACGCCCAAATCCGCGTTGATTTGTCGAAATACCCCAAGAACAGCCGCACGACCGTCGTGCAGCGGGGCAACGATGTGGTGCTTAGCTGGCCGACGACGGGTAAGGAGACGGGTCGTTTGGTCGTCAACTTAGAAACCGGCAAGCCCCTGTTCAGCCACATTCAACTTTCGAAAGGGGGACGTTTCGCCGAGATTGCGACCGACGTGAACCCGGCGTTTGTCCTGACGGTGGGCAAGCGGGATTTGATTTCGCAGAACGGCTGGAACATCTTTTTCGATAAAACCAACAAACGACCTTCCAAAGCCTACGCCGTTGAGCTGACCAAGCGTCAGGCCAGCGTCAGCACGATGGGTACTCGAACCGTACTGAGAATCGGCGACGTGCAGGCCGCTTCGTTCCGGGGTGCCGTCGAGATTACGGTGTACCAAGGCAGTCCGCTCTTTAACGTAGCCGCCGTGGTAAGCACCGAAATCGACTCGACCGCTATTCTCTACGACGCGGGTCTGGTGGGCAAAAAGCCGGGCTGGGAAACCTTGTCGTGGTCGGACACGGACAACAAAATGCAGCAGATTCCGGCGGACCTGAGCCAGCCCAACAAAGCCCAGGCCGTGAAATACCGGACTATCATCGGCAGCAATGCAGCCGGTAGCCTGGCTCTGTTTCCGGCTCCTCATCAGTATTTTTACCCGCTGGACGAAGCTTATAACCTCGATTTCACGTGGTATGGTACGGGCTACCGGAGTTTGGTGCCTGACTTCGGCATTGGCATCCGGCAGGATTTGATGGGTGACAACCGCTGGGTGCCGTGGGTGAATGCTCCGCCGAAGACGCAGCAGCGGCTCAACTTTTTCTGTTTGCTCAGTACCGGCTCACCGACTGATGCGCTGGCCGAGGTCAAGAAGTTTACCCACGGCGACTCGTATAAGCCGGTGGCGGGTTACAAGACCATGTCCAGCCATTTCCATAATGAATTTACAACGAAAGTAGTGCTGGCGGGTAAGCCTGTACCGGAGAATCCTAATTTTGTCAAAGTCTTCAAAGATCACGGCGTCGATATTGTCCACTTAGCTGAGTTTCACGGCCCTGGCCATCCCAAAGGTCCCGACAGCCTGCGGCTGCTGGAGTTGAAAACGTTATTCGAGCAGTGTAAACGATTGTCTGACGAGAATTTCCTGCTCCTGCCCGGTGAGGAACCGAATAACTTTTTTGGGGGTCACTGGCTGGAGTTTTTCCCGAAAGACGTGTACTGGATTATGTCGCGCAAGCCCGATATGCCGTTCGTGACGCAGGACCCGCAATATGGTACCGTCTATCGAATTGCCGATAAGAACGACATGCTGAAACTGCTTGAAGCCGAAAATGGCTTAGCGTGGACGGCCCACGCCCGCACCAAAGGCTCAACCGGTTTTCCCGATAAGTATAAAGAAGAAGCCTTTTTCAAATCAGACCATTTCTTCGGCGCGGCCTGGAAAAACATACCCGCTGACTTATCGGAACCCCGGTTGAGCCGACGCGTACTGGACCTGATGGACGACATGGCCAACTGGGGGCACAAGAAACACACCATCGCCGAAGCCGATATTTTTACGATGGAGCCGGAAAACGAAACCTACGCCCACCTCAACGTCAACTACCTTCAGATGGACAAACTACCCGAGTACAGTGCGGGTTGGCAACCCGTTCTGGACGCCATGCAGCGGGGTAAATTCTTCGTCTCGACTGGGGAAGTGCTGCTGCCAACATTTACCGTCAACGGAAAGGGCGCGGGCGAAACCCTGTCGCTGCCCGCCGATGGCAAGGCAACGGTGACTCTCGATGTTGACTGGACGTTTCCGCTCAACTTTGCCGAGATCATTTCGGGCGATGGCAAACAGGTATTTCGGGAGCGCATCGACCTTACTAACACATTGCCTTTTGGAAAGAAGCAGTACCAGTTTGCAACCAATCTGAAAAACCGAACTTGGGTGCGGGTCGAGGTGTGGGATGCCGCCGTCAATGGAGCTTTCACGCAGCAGGTCTGGCTGGAGATGTGATCTACCTCACCCCCCGGCCCCCTCTCCTTTTTTCAAGGAGAGGGGGCCGGGGGGTGAGGTAAACAGCCGATAAATTTAATTTACCCAATATCTTAACCGCTCAACCCACTTATGAGAGCATGTATTCTTTTCTTGGTACTGGCCGTTGGGCTGCACCAAAGTTGCACCCGCGCGAGCCGTACGATCCAGCGAGGAACCGATCAGAACCGGTCAGAACAGTCAACCGCCCGTCGGGGTGAGGTACTGTTTCTGGGCAACACCGGCAAGCACCACGATTCGGGAAAATTCGCGCCCTGGCTGGCCATTTCGTTGTTCAAACAGGGCGTCAACCTGACATATACCACCGATCTCAACGACCTGAACGCCGACAACTTAGCCAACTACGATGGCTTAGTTATCTACGCGAATCACGATAGCTTGTCGCCCGCGCAGGAGCAGGCCATGCGGGGGTTTGTCGAGGGCGGGAAGGGACTGATTCCCCTGCATTCCGCGTCGGGCTGCTTCAAAAACTCGGCCTGGTACATCAACGCCATCGGTGGGCAGTTCAAGTCGCACGGCACCGGTTCGTTCACCACGGCGATTGTCGACAAAAAGCACCCCGTCACGCAGGGATTAGACGAATTTACGACCTCGTGGGACGAAACCTACGTGCATCAGAACCTCAACCATGACATGACGGTGCTAACGACCCGCGCGGAAGGCAGCCGAGTGGAGCCGTACACCTGGGTTCGAAATCAGGGTAAGGGACGGGTTTTTTACACGGCCTACGGTCATAACGACAGCACCTGGACGAATCCCGGTTTTCAGAAATTAGTCAACAACGGCGTACTGTGGGCCATCGGTTCGGGCGTTCAGCAGCAGATTGCCAAACTGACCGCGCCCGACGTCGATATTTACGCGTCGTCCAACATAAACATCACTGATTACACCAAGCGCCATTTCGTACCAAAAATGCAGGAGGCTCTGAAACCCGAAGACTCCAAAAAACTGATGCAGGTGCCGGTCGATTTCGACGTGCAGCTCTTTGCCGCCGAACCTGACATCACCAACCCCATTGCAATGGCTTGGGACGAGCGGGGCCGGTTGTGGATCGTGGAATCCGTCGATTACCCGAATACGTTTCTGGAAACGGACGGGGCCGCTAACGACCGCATCAAGATCTGCGAGGACACCAATGGCGACGGTAAAGCCGACAAGTTCACGATCTTCGCCGACAAGCTGAACATCCCGACCAGCATGGTTTTTGGCAACGGGGGCGTGGTCGTCGCGATGGCTCCACACTTGGTCTTCCTGAAAGATACCAACGGCGACGACAAAGCCGACGTGCGGGAAAATATCATGACCGGCTGGGACAAAAACGACACTCACTTTGGCCCCTCGAACCTGCAATATGGGTTCAATAACAAAATCTGGGGTGTGGTCGGCTCGGGTTTTAGTGGCACGACCAAAGACGGCAAAACTATGAGTTTCCGCACGGGCGTCTACAACCTGAACCCCGACGGAACGGGCGTTGATTTCCTGGCTAACACCAGCAACAACACCTGGGGCCTGGGCCTGACGGAAGACAACAACGTATTCATTTCCACGGCCAACAACACCCACAGCGCGTTTTATTCGATGCCCGCCCGGTTCATGCAGCGGAATCTGCCCGGCTCGACGGTGCAGGCCGTGCAGAAAATAGACGGCCATTACGACGCCCACTCGATGACGCCCAACTTGCGGCAGGTGGACGTGGTTGGGGGCTTCACCGCTGCCGCCGGGCACCACTTTTACACCGCCCGCAGCTTCCCCAAAAACTACTGGAACCGGGTGGCTTTCGTGTGCGAACCGTCTATGCGGGTCGTTCATAACGCCATCATCGAACCCAAGGGCGCGGGCTTCACCGAGAAAGATGGCTGGAATCAGTTGGCCAGCTCCGACGAGTGGGTGGGTCCCGTCCACGCCGAAGTCGGGCCGGACGGTGCCCTGTGGGTCGCTGACTGGTACAACTTCATCATTCAGCACAACGTGTTTGTGGAGCGGCAGGCCCCAGCCCGGACGGTACTTCCCTTTAGCGAACAACCCAAGGGTCAGGGGAATGCCTTCGACAGCCCCCTGCGCGACATTAATTTTGGCCGGGTGTACCGGGTTGTCTACAAAAAAGCGAAGCCTTACCAGCCCATGACCCTGAAGCGGGACGACCCCGCCGGACTATTGGCCGCGTTGCAGAGCGACAACATGTTCTGGCGGATGACCGCCCAGCGGTTGCTGGTTGAATCGAAAAATGGGGCCTCTCTGCCCGAATTGTACAAGCTAATTGCCAAAACAGACGTGGACGAAATTGGGTTGAACAGTCCGGCGGTTCACGCCATCTGGACCTTGCACGGACTGGGTGCCCTGACCGGGAGCAACGCCGAAGCCCTGCGGGTGGTGAGCGCGGCCCTGACGCATCCGGCGGCCGGGGTTCGTAAAGCGGCCATCGAAACGCTGCCGACCACCGGTCAGCTGGAGCAGATGCAGAAAGTTGGTTTGCTGAACGATCCCAGTCTCAACGTCCGGCTGGCGGCTGTGCTGGCCACGGTGCTGATGCCGCCCTCCGAAACCGTTGGCGCTGCGCTCTACCGGGCGTCGCTGCAACCCGACAATGGCGCGGACGAGTGGATGACGCGTGCCCTGTTTGCCGCTGCGGCCACCCACCGGACGGGTTTTCTGGCCGAAGCCGCCAAAAATCCCGAAGCCGCTTCGGTGGATGAAAAAAGCTTGAGCCGTCGGCTGCTGGCGGGCCTCGATAAGGAAGTATACGCGCTGCAACGGCGGGCTATCATCACCCTGCCGCCCGACGTGACGGACAAAGAAATCATTGTAAAGGGCAGCGTGGCCAAAGGCAACCGTGATCTGGAAGGCTTCATTGTGGGACAGGGTGGTCAGGATGGCGGTTACGGGTTGTATGTTAAGGATAATCGCCTGACGATGGCCGTGAAGCAAAACGGTAAGGTATACACCGCCACAACGACCGAACCGCTGCCCGAGAAATTCGAGTTCGAGAGTCGCCTGACGACCAACGGCACGATGACCTTGCTCATTGATGGGAAACAGGCCGCTGTCGGCAAAGCTCCATCGCTCTTTGCTAAACCCCTGACCGGTGTGGTTCGGGTGCAACAGGATATTATTGGCGACAATTCGATTGGTGGGTATGCCGGGGCCTACACCAACAGCTTCGATTTTGCGGGCAATGTCCAGAACGCTACACTCGAAGTCCGAAAACCCACCGCAGACAGTCAGGCGTTAATGGGAAAACCATTGGCTAAGGATGCTGCGGTGTTGACCATCAAGGTGGTGGAGGAGCAGATGAAATACGATACGAAGATGATAACGGTACGCGCCGGGCAGTCCGTGGTGCTGACGCTGGAAAACCCCGATATCATGCAGCATAACTTAGTGATCTGTAAAATGGGCACGGTCGACAAGGTGGGGAAAGCCGCCGATGTGATGGCGCAGGACCCCAAATCGGTCGAGAAAGGCTATGTGCCGCAGATGCCGGAGGTGCTGGCGGCTACGAAGCTGGTCAATCCCGGCGAAGCCTACACGCTGGAGTTTACGGCCCCTACCAAACCCGGCGATTACCCGTTTATCTGTACCTTTCCCGGCCACTGGCGCATCATGCAGGGCATCATGCGGGTCGAGAAATCGAATGTGTCCGTCAGTCGATAACCGAGCTAAGCGGGGATACCGCATCCCACAATTACTATAATTACCCTTTTACCTGATCACTATGATTCAAATTCCTTTTCTATTCACCATTCGGGCATTTACCCGCGCTCTGCTGCTGACTGGCCTGCTTTTGGGCTTCGCCGTCTGGTTCACCCAGTGCAAAACAAGTTCGGCCAGCACCGCAAAAGCCGACAAACCCATCCGGGTACTAATGGTGGGTGGCGGCACGTCGCACAATTTCGGCATGTGGTACAAAAACGTGGATGGGCAGACGCTGAGCCGCGACGGCTTCGCGACGGTAAATTACGTGGGCGACCCGGATTCAATTTCCGTTTACCTACCCCAAACCGACGTATTGTATCTGAGTAACAATCGGGCCATCACCAATCCGGCGGTGCGTCAGGCAATTATGGCCCACGCTGATGCCGGAAAGGGCCTGCTGATTGCGCACGCGGCCCTGTGGTACAACTGGAAAGATTGGCCGGAATACAACAGGACCATCGTTAGTGGTGGGTCGCGGGGCCACGACAAGTACGGCTCGTTCGACGTGTCGGTTACGGAGCCGCGGCACCCGGTCACGAAAGGCGTGGCGCCTAAATTTACGCTGAAAGACGAACGCTACTATTACAAACCCGACTCCACCGGGCCGGGCGTAACGGTGCTGGCCAGTTCGAGTGTGGCTGGGGCCGAGACGGTTTTCCCGTCCGTGTTCGTCGTTAAGCACCCCAAAGCCCGCATCGTGGGGTTAGCGCTGGGCCACGACGCCGAGTCGCACAACATCCCCAACTATCAGGCCCTGCTGCGTAATTCCGTAAAATGGGTTGCCCGTAAGTAACTGCTGTAACACCACACCCCCAACCCCCTGAAGGGGGCTAAAACCTGCCGGGTGAGAGGCCCCCTTCAGGGGGTTGGGGGTGTTTATAGTTTGCAAAATTATCTAACTGTCTCAATCCAATCTTACCCTGTTATGAGTGACCAGAAAATTACCGTTGTCATCGTTGGCATGGGCTTCGGCAAAGAATTTATCCCCATCTATCAGCGTCACCCTAACATCAAAGCCGTGGGCATCTGCACCCGCAGCCAGAAAACGCGGGACGAGCTAATGGCTAAGTTCAATTTAGACCCTGACCTGTGTTTTGAGAATTTTGACGATGTACCGGGCCGGGCCGACGTCGATGCCATTCACGTGGTGACGCCCGTGCCGGAACACGCCAAAATGACCATAGCGTCGCTCAATGCTAACAAACACACCGCCTGCACTATTCCAATGGCTATGACGGTGGACGACTGCAAAGCCATTGTCGAGGCCAAACGGCGGTCGGGCAAGGTGTACATGATGATGGAAACGGCCCTGTACACCCGTGAGTTTCTGTACGGGTTGCAATTGGCCGAGAGCGGGCAATTAGGGCGGATTCAGTTCGTCCGGGGATCGCACATTCAGGATATGAGCATGGATGGCTGGGGCGACTACTGGAAAGGCTACCCGCCGATGCTCAACGGTACCCACGCCATTTCGCCCCTGCTACGCATTAACAATACCAAAGCCGAAACGGTGGTTTGCCACGGCTCCGGCCGGTTGAGCGACGATCTGGCGAGCCGGTATAACTCGCCGTTTGCCGTCGAGACCGCCACCTTTACCCTTAAAGATTCCGATGTTATCGCCGAAGCCACGCGGTCGCTGTTCGACGTGGTGCGGCAGTACCAGGAAAGCTATGACGTGTACGGCACCAAAATGTCGTTCGAGTGGGAGCAGTTGCAGGACGAGGAGCACATTATTTTCGACGGGGGCGAGAACGCCCGGCGCATTAACGTACCCGACACCGACGAGATGCTGATTGAGCCAATCAAACACTTTACCAAACGCGAAAAAATCGACGATCCCAACCACGTTTCTTTTCTACAGGGAGCCGGGCACGGCGGCTCGCATCCGCACTTAGTGCAGGAGTTCGTAGCGGCTATTGTGGAAGGTCGTGATTCAGCCGTTGATGCCGAATTAGCCGCTAATTATACGATGGCGGGCATCTGCGCCCACGAGTCGGCCATGAACGGCGGCAAGCGGGTCACCATTCCAGTGCTTTAAATCATAGGTTAGTGATCCTTGTTCTGGTGAGGGCACATGCTTTCACCAGACTTCAATTTGTTTTTTATTTTGGCCGTCCAGGATACGAATAACCGGCTGGTTTCATAACCGAATTGGCCGGTAGAGGTGAAATTCTAAACAGCTCCAAAGAAGCCTAAACAGGTTCGCTAATTTTCAACCATGATTCAGTTCGGGGTTAGTACGTTTGTGTGGGTGTCGCCGTTCTCCACGGCCAACTTTGACCTGCTTCATAAAGTAGCCGATATGGGCTACGACATCATTGAGGTGGCCGTTGAAGACAAAGAGTTGATTGACTGGACGCGGCTGAAAAAAGTAGCCCACGAAACGGGTCTAAAGGTTACCATCAGCGGGGCGTTCGGGCCAAACCGGGACATCTCCAGCGACGATGCCGCCATCCGTAAAAACGGCTTCGACTACATCGTGGACTGTCTTCACATTGCCGAAGCGATGGGTAGTCCAATCTTTACGGGGCCGGTGTATTCGGCGGTGGGCAAAACCCGGATTGTATCGGCTGGGCGGAAGCGTCAGGAGCGGGACTGGTGCATTGAGAACCTGCGTGAAGTGGGTAAAATTGCGCATGCGTGTGGCGTCGTTGTGGGTGTGGAACCGCTGAACCGCTTCGAAACCGATATGATCAATACGGCAGAACAGGCACTGTCGCTGGTGCGTGAGATTGGTCATCCGGCCATCAAAATTTCACTGGACACCTTCCATAATAACATCGAGGAGAAAAGCATTCCGGCTGCAATTCGCGCCATTGGCCGGGAATTGCTGTGCCACGTGCAGGGCAATGAAAGCGACCGGGGAACGCCCGGCACCGGCAACGTTGATTGGCCGGGTATCAAAGCCGCCCTGGCCGAAATTGGCTACGACGGAGCCGTGGTGATTGAAACCTTCGGTGCCCCGTCCGAAGAGATGGCTAAGGCCGCGTCCATCTGGCGTCCGCTGGCCAATAGTCCCGACGAGTTGGCCCGTGAAGGCCTGGATTTTTACAAAACGCTGTTCAGTAGTTAGTGACCACCTTCAATGAATAAATCCATTGTTATTATTGGCTGTTTTGACACGAAAGGCGCTGCTTTTTCCTTCCTGAGAACTTGTATCCTGACCAGAGGGGAATCGGTCATTACGATTAACACGGGCGTGATGGACACGATCGTCGATTTCCCCATCGATTACGGAGCCGCTGCGGTAGCTGAAGCAGCCGGGTGTTCACTAACTGAACTTCGGACGAGTCGTGATCGGGGACAGGCTATGCGGGTCATGGGCGAGGGGGCGGCAACCATTGTGGGGGACTTAGTCCGCTCAGGACGCACAAAGGGAGCAATCGGCATGGGCGGTGGGGGCGGCACGTTCATCGCGCTGTCAGCCATGCAGGCGATTCCGTTCGGCACACCAAAGCTCTGTCTCTCAACGCTGGCCGCCAAAGATTTGTCTCGTCAGGTTGGAGCCAAAGACATTCTGCTGATGCCGTCGGTTGTGGACGTAGCCGGTTTCAACAGCATCCTTGCCCACTTGATTGAGCAGGCTACAGTTGCCCTCTGCGCCATGGCCCATGTCGGGTGGACGCCGGACCGACAGTCAGCGGGCCGGATCGCGGTCAGCATGTTTGGCAATACGACGGCCTGCGTTGAGCAGTGTACTGAACTCCTGGAGCAACAAGGGTATGAAGTCATGGCTTTTCACGCGAATGGCATTGGGGGCCGGACGATGGAAAGCCTTATTCGGGAGGGTTATTTTGATGCTGTTCTGGACATAACTACGACTGAACTGGCCGATGAATTATGTGGCGGCATCTGCAGCGCCGGTCCCGACCGGCTACTAACTGCGGGTCGGATGGGTATTCCGCAGGTAGTGGCACCGGGCTGCTTAGACATGGTTAACTTTGGCCACCGGGATACAGTGCCGGCTCAGTACAGGAACCGGGACTTATGCGGTTGGGCACCGGACGTCACGCTTATGCGAACCGATGCAGCCGAAAATAGATTACTCGGTAGCCTTCTGGCCCAAAAACTGGCTCAATCCAAGGCGGCCGTGACTGTGGTGCTGCCCCTGAAAGGCATTTCTCAGATCGACGCCGAAGGGGGTGTCTTTTATCGGCCCCAAATTGACGACGTGCTTTTTGACGCGATTAAAACCAATTTGCCGGACAACATAACGCTGATTGAGTCGGCGGCTCACATCAACGACTGGTCGTTTTCGGAGTTGCTGGTAACGATGCTATTGACCTTACTTCAAAACGTAAACTCAGCGCGGGCATAAATGTCAACCAACACTGTATAGTATGGCAAATCAATGGACAGGGAAGGGAAATCCTTACACACGACAGGAAGTCGGGGATCGGTTACGGGCAACCCTAAACCAAAAAAAAGCCATCATTGCCGCTGGGGCGGGAACCGGTATCAGCGCAAAATTCATCGAGAAAGGTGGGGCCGATCTAATTATTATTTATAACTCCGGCCGGTTCCGAATGGCCGGGCATGGCTCCACGGCCGGTCTGATGGCGTATGGCGACGCAAACGCCGAAGCGATGGAAATTGGTGAATTTGAGGTATTGCCCGTTGTGGAGGAAATTCCGGTGATTTGCGGGGTACACGGCTCTGACCCGCGCCGACGCATGTGGCATCATCTGCTGAAAGTAAAAGAAATGGGCTTCTCGGGTATTAACAATTTCCCCACGCATTGCATCGTCGATGGGCATTTCCGGCGGGTGCTGGAAGAGACGGGAATGGGTTTTGACAAAGAAGTCGAGATGGTACGATTAGCCAGTAAAATGGACTTGTTCTCCATCGTGTACGTCGCCACGCCCGAGGAGGCCCGGCAAATGGCCGGGGCCGGGGCAGACGCGATCATTGCCCACGTGGGCACCACGGTAGGCGGTTCCGTTGGCGTCACCGCAGCTTCCTGTTCGATGGACGAAGCGGTCGAGCGAACGCAACTAATCATTGATACGGGCAAGGCCGTAAATCCAGCCATTTTCTTTCTGGCGCACGGTGGTCCCATTAATACGCCGGAGGATGTTCGTGTCGTGCTGGAACGAACCAACGTGCAGGGTTTCGTAGGGGCGTCGTCGCTGGAACGCATGGGCATCGAAGAATCATTGACCGAATTAACCCGCAAATTCAAATCACTATCTCTCTGAAAATTCAGAGACCAAGGACCATACAGTTACAAATCAGGAATATAAAACAAGTTATCATTCCTCTTGCCCAAGTGTCCTGTTCCAAAAATATCGGGGGGGTTCCTGAACAGTTTTCATTGACGACCAATCTTAACGCAAATTATTCATCGAGAGTAGATTGCGAGCCTAAAAAATGTTGTTAGCTACCCCTTTATTGGTCGAAATCAACCGGTTGGCGTAAGAGGTAAGCGTGTACGGAAATAAATATAGGTGTCACATAAGGAAAATGCTACGCAACATCCACCAGAAGCTTGACGAGAGGTTATCCGGCTGTTTTTGGCCTGAAGAGAATTGAGCAGTACCGTAGGCCGATAACCACTTGTTTTTTATTGAGAATCACCCAGCTTTCTCCCCTGTATAACGTCCTGCATTATCAACGTAGCCCATATCGAGCGTGTGGAGAATGACCTTCTGGTGGTGGCAGGACGTGAACTGACCCTAGGCGATAGCTACCGCGCTGCTTTCTTCCAGGATGTTATACAGGGGAGAAAGCTGAGTGATCTTTACTGAAAAAAGTAGTGATTTCGGTCCTAATAATTATCTGAGGTTATCAGTCGCCCATGTTGATCATTGAAACTGAGTAGTTTAAAAAACGCTCAACGCTTCTTAGGACGCGGCAACCTATTTCAGGCTAAGGCAGGCTCCAAAGAATGTCGACTGCGGTGGTTATGAGGATCTCAACGGCCCTCGTCTGGCTGATGCCTACTACTGAGGTTCCCCCGTTCAAAAAGCCGCTTGAGGTCTCAGCCTTGCTCAGTCAAGAATTGGTTGGTCGACCGATTTAGATCAGCTTTTAAAGCATTTAATGAAGCGGCACAGGCTTACTGCTCGGCGTTCAGCAATGAAACCTGTGCAAATTAGTCAGTAGTGTCTATAATGGTTTGATAACTTTAACCAGGCTGGCTCGTTGGGCTGTCAATCGATGGCAGCGGCTAACCATCCAATTGGGTAATTACGGTACGTGCCCACATCTCCTTACCAAAGCCACCTGCTTGGCAGGTGGCTGTTTAATCGTAAAGATTTGATTACACGAATTCGGCAATTCCCTGTTTCCTAATACAGATCACATGAAGAGACGCGTAATTCTCAAAACTATTTCACTATCGGCAGGGTCAGTACTGGTGTATCCGAGTGTTTTTGCCGGTTTTCATAGAAATATACCTCCAGATGGTGGCCCACAACGGAGGGTGGCGACAAGGGCAGCGTATCCCGAACTGGCAATGCTACCCAATAAAGTAGTCAGAAAGGGTTGGAAAGCTTTTCCAGTGTCGGCCGTAGCCGATGGGGCAAAAGTTAACCTTTATTTTCCTGAGATAAAGAGCAATAACCAGTCGGTATGGCTTCGACTAACGGCAGCTTTATATTTTGACGAACAGTACATTATTGCCGTTCGCCTGGCAGATAGTGACGTTTTGGTTGGTACGTTCGATATTCGGTATGCTCATTCGTTTCAACCTTTTCAACTCCCCATTGATAAAAAATTCATTTCTGCTATCAACAAAGAAGGCATCTCCCTTCAAATGGAAAAAGGCACGAAAAATGCCTGGTTTTTCTTACCTGATCCGGATAAAACAGATACCACAGGTCTACAGCCCCATCTATTGGTTGGCACAACAAAAAATGCTTTTGAGGCCCTTGAAAAAAATATTCTGTCCGAAAATTCGATAGCCCCTTTTGGCTGGATTGGTGGCTGTGTAAACGATGCGCTTCTGGAAATGTCCCGTACAGGAAACAAACCCGCATTAGCGACGTTGAAAAAGCAACTTTCCGCTTATCTAAACGATGACTCAGGAATCAATTTTGAGAATCCTCGTAATGAACCGCTTCAGGGTACGTTCAATAGTATCGAAGATTTTCTCCCCTTTGCGGCTATTGTTGCCATTTGGCCGCAACATAAGGCAATAGAGTTAGCTATTAGTTATTTAGAGTCAAGAGAACTTCAGGATGGATTGATTTCGGGCGGTAATGAAGCGACAACCGAAGGCTGTTATACCGTAGCGTATCCACTTGCTGCCATCGCCGTTGATCGAAACAACCGTGATCTGGCCGAAAAAGCCCTGACGCAAATTCGTCGGCGTATGCACTATTTAACTGATGGAGTTGCTATTTATCAACGCGCAACACTTGACGGGAAAAGAGGATTTCGCAATTGGGGGCGGGGGGTCGTTTGGTACTTACTCGGAACCGTAAAAACAATACGGCTGCTCCATCAGACTGGGTTAGTGAAACGGGATGAGACGGCGGATATAGAAGCTGCTCTTCGAAGGTCAGTCGCATTGGTAACCAACTGGCAGGACCAGGAGGGCTTTTACTACGCTTACCTTGATCGCAAGGAAACGGGTATCGATGTATCGGCAACGGCAGGCATCACTGCGGCAATAGCCTGGGGGGTCAAGTATGGTTACTTAGATAGAAATTTAGTGCCAGCCCTGAAACAAACCCAAAAGAACCTACTGAAATTTATTACCCCGGACGGGTTCGTAACCGGCATCACCCAAATCAACCGGGGGGGTGAAGTCTTACAGGAAAATGGGTTCCGCGTGATCACGCAGTTTGGCATGGGCTTGGTGCTTCAATTAGCCATGGCCTTAAAAGCTTAATTAGAAAAGGGTCAATAAAAACTAACCAAAAAAGCGTCTAAAAAGTGAAACTAAAACTAATCGCCCTTTTCTGCGGATGTGTAGGCTACTACCAATTGGCTTTGGGCCAACCAGCGTTAAAATCGCGTCAACAATCGATAAAATCTGTTTATCAGTCTCAGCTTCAAACGTGGTGTGACGCGCTGATTGCCCTTCAGGTGCAGGGAGGGACAGACGTTGGCGGTATTCTGTCCAAATCCCATCAATTTGTACATGGCCGTTGTGGGGATGCCGTCTATCCATTCCTGACGCTGTATAAGCTAACCGGAAACGAAAAATACAGAACGGCTGCCCGTAAGGTGTTTAAGTGGTCAGAAGCTCATGTGTCTCAACCCGATGGTTCGTGGGTAAATGAAGCAGGTGGTAAAAATGACTGGAAAGGAATATCCTGTTTCAGCACCATCGCCCTGGGAGAAGCGTTGCGACACCACAGCGATGTTTTGGCATCGACAGAAAATAAACTGTGGCGTGAGCGACTTCGTAAAGGTGGTGATTTCTTATTGTCGTTCATTACGGTTGAAACGGGCGATATTAATTATCCAATCTCTGCTGCTGCGGCTTTGGCGGTTTGCTGGAAGGTACTGGGTGATGAAAAATATTTGGTGCGAGCCCGCGAATTAGCTCATTTCGGGCTGAATTATTTTACGGACAATCAGCTGATTTGGGGTGAAGGTGTGCGGGGTATTAACGATGTTACCCCCAAAGGCTTGCGTCCGATTGACGTTTCCTACAATCTGGAAGAATCACTACCCAATTTGGCTTTGTACGGAACCCTGACGGGTGACACCCACGTATTGGATGTCGTGACAACATCCCTGCAAGCCCATCTGAACTGGATATTACCCGATGGCGGTCTGGACGCGGGTTGGTGTTCCCGCCAATATAAATGGATTTACTTTGGGAGCATGACAACTGATGGTTGTGCCAGTGGTTTTGCCTTGCTGGCCAATCGGGATGAACGATTTGGAGAGGCCGCTTTTCGTAACTTGCAACTCATGCAGTCATATACCCACAATGGCGTATTATATGGGGGTGCCGCTCTGTTTTCCCGGGCGATTCCGGCTTCCAGCCATCATACCTTCACCCGGGCCAAAGGACTCGCGGCCGTCCTTGACGTGGGTATTTCAGAGCCGACAGCTATTTCCCTGCCCAATGACAAAGCGTATGGGGTACGTGAATGGCCTGAAGCGAGTGTTGTTCAAGTTGCTTTGGGCCCCTGGCGTGCGTCCATTACGACCAATGATATTGATTCCTCGCCAAAACGGGGCGGTCATCCAATGGGTGGTGCCTTATCAATGCTTTGGCACCAACTAACAGGCCCGGTTGCGGTGGCAAGTATGAACGATTATGTCCTGTACGAGAAATCGAATATGCAACAACCCACTACGGAGTCAGAACAGGTTTGTCTTACGCCCCGTATTGACTTGGACAAGGATGGCAATCATTATTCGAATCTGTACGATTCAAAAGCTCAAATGACATGGGCTAACAAAGGGGATTCGATCGAGGTTGAAATCAAAGGGGATTTGCGCGACCTAAAAGGCAATGTATTACCGGGTGAGTCCTCTGCTTTTGCGATGAAGTATACCTTTACGAATCAGTCTTTTCAACTTGCAGTTCACGCAAGCGCTAAGGGAGCCAGACTTTTATTTCCTGTTATTTCGCCCGCTTCGGAACCGATTAAACCCACAATCGATGGCGAATTGGTCATTCAAAAGAAATCATCTACCATGCGATTGACCGGCCATAAAACGCCCGAATGGAACAAGCGTACGGGCGACAGGGTCTTTAATTTTGTGCCGGGCTTTGAAGCAGTGGTTGTGGAAAACAAATTAGATGATAATGGCAACGGGCATATCCGGATAGTGATTAAATAAGAACGTGTTGGGGAATTATATTCGGTGTCAGGCCTATGTTCGCTGTAACATGATCTGAATGTTGGCCAGGTAAAGCCAGCTCACCCAAGAAGATACCGTGTACTCGTAATCCTTGACGATTCGCCGGAAGAAATTACTCCAGGCAATGCTTCGCTCGACGACCCATCGCTTGGCCACCGCTACAAAACCCCGAGCGGATTCAGGTCGGGAAGCCTTCTCAAAATCAATACTCCAGTTTGCTAGTGCCTTGGCAAATACTCCGTTGTAAGCCTGATCACCCATCACTTTTTCCAATCGCTCACCAACTCGCCACAGAATGCTGCTCACCATGGTGCAACCAGCAGGACCATCCGCTTCATTAGCCGCGTGAACATAAGCGACCCAAAGGCGGCCCTCAGTATCAACAACGAACTGTCGTTTGCGGCCATTGACTCGTTTGTTAGGGTCAAGACCGCGCTCCTCATTAATCATTGGACTCAGCGTAACGCTTTGGGAGTCAATGCATATCAATGAAGGCGTACCCATTCTGCCTACTCGTTTACGGTCCATTTCATTGAGCGTTGCGTTGATTCTCCCAAAGAGATCATCGGTTTTCCAACGGTCGAAATAGTAGTAAACCGCTTGCCAATGTGGCCATCCATCAGGCAAATTCCGCCACTGGCAACCAGTTCGTAGGAGCCAGAGAATGCAGTTGATAATCTGACGCAAATCGTGTTTACGCTTGCGTTTTAGGTCAAAGAAGGGCGAAATTGCGGCCCATTGAGGGTCGGTCAGTGGTTGCCACTGTTTGGTCATCACTTTGTCGTTTGGTCACAACAAAGTTGACACGACTCTCAACCCTTCTCAATTCCCCAACACGCTCTTAGAAACAGAGACTTATAAAATAGTGAGACCGCTACAGGTACATTACTGGTGCTAAAAATCATGTTCATCCGGTGACGTATCGGCCTCGCGGTCTTCAATATCCCGCACTTTAATGATCTTTCGGCTCAACCGATAGCTGAACCCAATGAAGCCAATCCGGCTTTCCCGTTTGCCCACGGTGTTCGCCAGAAAGTTTGGCCCAAAACTATCGATTTGAAACTGAAGGGTGTTGAAGATGTCACTAATCCGGAAGTTAAGCGTTCCCCGGCCTTTCAACACCGTCTGTTTTACGCCAATATCCACGTTGAAAAAGCTGTGGATGGTCCCCTGCGCAATAATAAATGGCGAGCGGTAATTGACGGCCAATTGAATAGCCGTTCCGCGCCAGGGGCGAAGGTCGGTCGTGACCCGGCTTGTCCAGCTTCGGTTGGTTCGAGTCAGAATGCCTGGTATGTTGGCTCCGCCCTGAATGGACCGCTGAAAAAAGGTGAAGGTACCGTTTACCTTCCACCAGGTGGTAATGTCCTGATTCGCCACTACTTCCAGTCCGTAGTTCTGCGACCGGTTCAGGTTCAGCGATGTTTGTTCGGTAATACCGTCGTCGCGCAGGGTACGGTAACTGGTAATCTCATTATTGGTCTGCCGATAGAAAAGTGATGAATTTATGGATGTCGTTTTGCCATTCCACAGATAACTTAACTCCATGGAGTTGATTAACTCTGGGCTCAACAGGGGATTCCCGAAGCGGATATTCAGCGGATCGGACAGGTCGACAAAGGGGTTGAGGGAACGTACCGATGGCCGGTTGATACGCCGGGAATAGTTGAGCTGCACTTTTTGCTCTTTGGTCAAGTTGTAATTTAGAAATGCGCTAGGAAACAGGTAGATATAGTCTCGTTTGCTTTGCTGACTGGTTGTCCGCTGATCGGTTAAGATGTTGGTATATTCCGTTCGCAATCCCGCCTGATAACTAAATTTCTTCAGCGCGTTGCCAAAATTGACATAAGCAGCACTGGTATGCTCGTTATAAATGAAGTTATTACTGATGTTCGGGTTGAGCACCCAACTATCACTGAACAGGTTTTCGAAGACATAGTCGGCCCCTAATCGGCGGTATGTGTACTTCAACCCCGCTTCCAGCCACTGCTTGCCCTTGAGCGGGTTTACAAAATCCGTCTGCAACACCCCTACGCGATTGTTTTGATAGTTGCTGGCCCGTTGTTGCCCAATTAGGAAATTGGGGGTCAGCAAATTTTCGGGCAACGTTGTGGAGTTGGAAAAGAGTTGATTTTCCGTTCCCCGATTGGTCGACAAGGCAGCATCAACGGTTAGTTCACGCCCTTTCTTGGCAAACGTTCGGCGGTAGCCAGCCGTATAGTCAATGCCGGTTTGTGGTTCTTTTTCTTCGGTCGACCGACGGGTCAGGCCCAGGGATACCCGGTTGGCATCCTGCGTATTAAACGTCTCGAATTCGGAATCGTAGCTGTACCCTGGCCGGTATAAGGCCGATATGGTGATGTTGTCGCGGTCGGTCAGCGCATAGTCGAAACCCAGTCGCAGATTGTTGTTCACACTCCGGCGAACGGCGTCGTTGCGCTGGGAAAGATAACTGGTTGCATCGGTGAAGAGGTTTTGCCGATCCGAAATACGGTACTGAAAACGACGAAAATCCCGAAAGTTATAACTGCCAAACAGGTTGAGTTTTTTTAACCGGGCGTTCAGGTTCACGGATGCATTGTATTTATCGCGGGTACCAACATTTAGCTGAACTGTTCCGTTAAATCCTGATGCCTGCTCTTTTTTCAGGATGATATTGATAATTCCCGATGCGCCATCGGCATCGTAGCGGGAAGAGGGGTTCGTAATAATTTCGACGCGTTCGATGTTACTGGCCGGTATCTGGTCCAACACGGCCTGCCGGTCGAGGCCAGTCAAACCGGACGGTTTCCCATCGACCAGCACAATGACATTGCTGCTACCACGCAAACTTAGGGTTCCATCAACATCGACGGTTACGGAGGGTACATTTTGTAAAATATCAATGGCTGATCCACCCTGGGCAATGGGCAGTTGATCGACGTTAACGACTTTCCGGTCGAGCGAATACTCATACGCCTGCCGCTGCCCCTGAACCACTACTTCATTCAATTGTTTTGCGGTTTCGGTCAGCACAACATTACCCAAATTAATAAAAGTCTTATTCGGGCTGATTGTAATACCCTTTAGGCGTTTGGGCGCGTAGCCCAGACTCTGCACAAGGGCATAATAACCACCGGGAGCTAGATTATTGATGGTAAAAATGCCTTTCTCATCGGTGAGTCCGCCCGTAACGGAACTGGAATCTCTGGATTGGAACAGCCCGATGCTGGCAAATTCAACTGGCTTGCTTTTGCCGTTCTGCGTGGCTGTCAGCCGCCCCGTCAACGTACCAATGGCGGCAGTAGAAGGGCCTGCATCGTTGCTGTCGGATGGCTTTTGAGTGATTGAGGCTGGCATTTCGGGTGTTTCCCTGCCTACTGTATTAAGCCGGTTTGGTACTACAGGACGTGTCGTATCTGGTTGCATACCCAGTGCCCGCAGCATATCTGGCTGGGCAGGAACTGGCTGTTGAGCCCTGACTTCGCCGAGTAATACGTTTGTGGTGATGACTGCCGAAAATACGAGTATGTTGTTCATGTTAGAGCATTTAGATTAGAATACAGACCCCTGTAAGCGACTGATTATCAAGAGAAAAAATGACAGGTAGACTGATCGCCTGTATACAGATGAACCGCGCCTAGTTTGGCGCTAAAATCAGAACCCTAAGAGAGGGCTACAGCGGTCTATATATCTTATGTCTATATATCTTATTCGTATATGTAATTGGAAGCAAAGTTCCTGAACGGGTTTTAAAAGCGGCTTAACAAAACCTTAGAATCCCCTTAGAATCAGGCGCGTTGATTATACAGTTAATGCAATTAAACACCTTTCTCCAGGCGGTCCTTTATGTATAATTCCTAAGTAATCACCAGCAAGACGGCAATGAGCGGAGATGCAAACAGGACCCCTGGCAGCCCGACCAGAATGCCCAGCAAAACCTGGCTGAACAAAAGCAGGGCGGGTGGTACCGAAACGAATTTTTTGTCGAGAAGGGGCGTCAGCACATACCCTTCCAGAGACTGAACACCCATATAAAGCGCAAAAGCGTAGACAACATAGTTTGATCCCTGTAGCAGGGCTACAAGTAAAGCCGGAGCCAGGGCAATGTAAGGCCCAAGATTCGGAATGAAATTGAGTATCCCGGCTATGATTCCCAGGACAATGGGAAAAGGGATACCCAACATGGCCAGCCCCAGACCCGTTACTACGGCCACAACCGTCATAGTAATTGACCGGCTGATAAACCAGTTCTTCAGCGTCGTATAACACTGATCCAGAACACCCAATAGACGATGGCGATACGACGGACTAAAGAGTTTAACAAACCCATTTCGATAAGTGCCGGGGCTGGAGGCCAGGTAAATACCCGTTATGATAACGATCAATACATTGACCAGACCGCCCAACGTACTGGAAAAAATACCGGTAACCTGCGCCAGTACACCCATACCCCGGCCATTTGACGAGAGGAGTTGGCCCGGTTTATTGGGTATGCCTTCCAGTAACTTTTCACCCCATTCAGATTGTAAGCTTGACTTTAGCCCTATGCGGCCCAAGCTATGGCTAAAGTCAAGCTTAAAGAAACCTTAGAATTTGCTTAGACTTTCGTTCACTATCAATTTAATACGAATGACTTGCGTTGGAAGTAAACCTATGTACGACTCTCCACGGCATGACTGACCACGTTTCGCGCTACGCCCGGGTACTGGCTTGGCTCGACCAGCACCTCATTCGTCAATTATACACCGAACGGGTTCGCCGGGCAATTCTCCAGAGCCTGCCGTTTTGGGTAGCCTCCCTGCTCACCGGGCTGATGGCCGTTGGGTATGAAGAAGCGTTCGAATGGGCCGAAAAAATCAGTTTTGACTGGCTGCACAGTCAGCCGTTACTCGCCTTTGTGCTCACACCGCTGGCTTTTCTGACCGCGTGGATGCTGGTGAAACAACTGGCCCCCGCCGCGCGGGGCAGCGGCATTCCGCAGGTCATGGCTGCCATTGAACTCTCGACGCCGACTGCGCATACCCGCACGGGCTACCTGCTGAGTCTGCGGGTCGCCATCATCAAAATTGTGAGCAGCGTTGCCCTGTTGCTGGGTGGCGGTGTTATCGGCCGCGAAGGGCCAACAATCCAGGTGTCGGCGGCTATTTTTCGGGCCATCAACCGGTTGCAGCCCCCTGGCTGGCCGCAGCTTTCCCGGCAAATTGCCCTGGTTACCGGCGGAGCGGCCGGGCTGGCAGCCGCCTTCAATACACCCCTCGGTGGCATCGTGTTCGTGGTCGAAGAATTGACTCGGATCCATATTACCCGGTTTCGCAATGCCGTTTTTACCGCCGTTATCATTGCCGGTATGACGGCGCAGGCCATTCTAGGGCCTTATTTATACCTCGGTTATCCCAAAGTGTCGGCCTCAGCGGGCTGGTTTCTGGGTATTGTGGTGCTGGTAGCCATTGTGTGTGGTCTGACGGGGGCGTTTTTCGCCAAATCGCTGCTGTGGCTCAACAACTACCGCAAACGGTTCAAAAGTTTATCGGCGCAGGCGGTTTGGGTAGCCGGTTGCGGGCTGTTGCTGGCGGGACTGGCCTACTGGCTTGGCCCCGATGCGATGGGCACAGGTAAACCCATCATCAACCGGCTGTTGTTTCAGAACACAGGTTTGACACCCTGGTATCTGTTTCCGGTTCGGTTTATGGGGATGGCCCTGAGCTACAGCGGTGGAGGAGCGGGGGGGGTGTTTGCCACGTCGCTCAGCGCGGGGGCTATTCTGGGCGACGGCCTGGCGCGACTAACCGGTGTGCTGCCGGCCGATCATAACTTGGTCATTCTGGTGAGCATGGTCAGCTTTCTAACGGGGGTGGTCCGGTCGCCCTTCACGGCGGCTATTCTGGTGCTGGAAATGACCGACCGGCACTCGGTCATTTTTCAACTTTTACTGGGCGCTCTGATGGCACAGGGGGCCGCATCGCTCATTGACCCCGTGTCGTTCTACGAGCATCTGAAAGAAGGCTTCATTCGGGAAACGATGGCCCAGCCGCACGCCATTACCCCGGTGATCACGGTACCGGTGGCCGAATAAGAACCGGTCAGGAGGAGCCGCATTATGACCGGATCGTCTTATTCGGGGTAGAGCCGCCGGATCAAGCCTTCCAGCGTCAATCCCTGGCTAAGGACCGAAAACAGCAACACCGCGTAGGTGAGGGTAACGATAATTTCTTTGTGGGGCACCCCATCATCAATCGACTGGGCCATCGCAATCGACATACCACCCCGTAACCCACCCAAGGTCAGCATCAGGGGGCTTTATCGTCGAGGTCGGGCCAGGGTAAACCAAATCAGAATGGCAAGATACCGGGCGAGGAGCACCAGCAGAATCATCAGCAGACAAATTGTCAACTGCGTAACCTGAAACATGATCAGGAGTTGTTCGACACCCATCAAAATAAAGAGCAGAGCATTCATCAAACCGTCGATCAACTCCCAGAATTTATCAATGTAATCCTCCGACACTGCGCTCATCAACCGGTGCCGCGTCTTATCGCTCACCAGCAGCCCGGCAGCGGCCCCGAAACGTGGAGGCTTTGCGCCAGCAGACAGCCCCATCACGCCCGCTACGGTCAGGATTACCTCGGTCTGGTAATGATCGAAGGTTCGCAGCTGCCGGTTCATGCCGTAGCTCAGCACCAGCCCAAACAAAACGCCCTCACCGGCTTCCTCCACAAAAAGCAGGTCAATGCTCCCCGTACTGACATTGGCCGTGCCGTTGGTGACGATATGATATATGAAGGCAAATACCACTACGCCCACGCGGTCGTTGAAAAGCGACTCGCCCACCTCAACAACGAGTAATCTCATATCAGCTACACAAACGGGATACTTCATTACTGGTCTGGGCACTGCCTAATAACGAATTACCAGCCCATTCCTACCCGAAACGGAGTTCCGTAATCTGGCAATCTGGCTTCTAATTAAATTCTAAGGTCTCTTTAAGGCCATCCTTATTCGCCCGCACTACTTTTCCGACCTTACGGGCTGGTTCCCTCAATTTGGAAAGGGGTCTGTAGCCGCTCACACGACTAACGCCAAAACCTATGCTTACGTTTTTCATCATACTGATCAGTATACTGGTCATCGGGTTCATCAGTTACCTGAGCAGTGCCTGGTTCGGTTACCAATCGTCAAATGTTGGTCCAACACCCCCACATTATGGCCACCTGCTTAACCGGTTAAGAAAAAAGAACAACCCGGCTATTCCCCCCGAAAAGAAGCCCGAACAAGAGGAAGCTTCTTCGGGCAATCAATAAGCTGCCTGGATGGCGCATCCGTACTCTATCCTGTTCGGCATGACGTGCATTCTGTGGCGACTTCAGGCTTCGGCCACAGTGTCGCTCATCCGGCTGAGTAGCGTTTCGACATCCCATTGGCGGGCCAGCCGATACCGCGCAAATGATGGCCCCGCCCCAACCTTCACCGTGTAAGCCCAATTGGGCATCTGCCGAAACATATCCTCGTCAGTAGTATCGTCGCCAATACTGACAACAAAATCGTAGGTTTTTTGGGCAAACAGGCTGATTGCCACCGTACCTTTACTGTGAAACGCCGGTTTCACCTCAATCACTTTATTGCCCTGTATTACACTAAGCGGAATGGGTGATGAGGTATTGCGTAACTGAGTGGCCAAATCAATGGCCTGCCCTTCCACATCGTCGGCCCCGGCCATGCGGTAATGCCAGGCAATGGCCGTTTCCTTTTCCTCGATAAATGAACCGGCCAGTCGGTCGGCAGCCTTGTTCATAACGCTCCTAACGGAACCGAGCCAGTCATCGGCCGATAAATCGAGCCGTTCCCAGGGCTGACCGGATTTCTTCAGAAAAGCGCCATGCTCGGCCACTAACTGAACGGGAATACCGGCAAAGGTTTTTTCTAAGAAAGACCGGTTTCTCCCACTGATCACGACCACATCGCTGCTTTCGGCCAGATGCTGCAAGCTTTGTTTCAGTTTCTCCGAAGGCCGGGCATTTGCCGGGTCATTAACAATGGGGGCCAGGGTTCCGTCGAAATCAACCAGCAGCAGCCGCTGGGTAGCATCGCCGAAGGCCGAAATAAATGGCTCAACGGGCAAATCAGTTTCTAAATCGGTTTGATTGGTCATACGGATAGGGAAAGCGGTGAGAAAATCGTGGCTCCAGCGGAACACGTCATGGTTTTGCAGTTGTTGGCGCATGGCCAGCAACCGCTGCTCCTGCTCGGACAAGGGCATATCTAAACCCTGCCGAATAGCATCAGCTACTTCCTGAGTGTCGGTCGGATTGATAATGACTGCCCCGGTCAACTCCTGAGCAGCACCGGCTAATTCACTCAGAATCAATACGCCTTTATAGTCCTGCCGACTGGCTACAAACTCTTTGCAGACTAAGTTCATGCCATCGCGGATGGGTGTAATCAGGGCAATGTCACAGGCCGTGTAAAGAGCCAGTAACTCAATAAAAGTCAGGGAAGTATATGAATAGACGATGGGCCGCCAGCCGATGGTACCAAACCGGCCATTGATGCGCCCGACAGTCTCTTCAATTTCCCGCTTAACTTCCTGATACTGCCCGATTTTGTCCCTCGACGGCACAACGGTCATTACAAACGTCACCTTATCGTGCCAGCCAGGGTTTTGAATCAGAAATCGCTCGTAGCCCTGTAGGCGGTAAGTGATTCCTTTGGTATAATCGAGCCGGTCGACCGAAAAGATGATTTTATTGTGCCGAAGCAGGTTCCGGAAGTGCTGCCGGGTAGCCACAACGTCAGCTTCCTGACCGCTTTGATTGAATTTATTGAAATCAATGCTGATTGGAAATGCCCTTACCAGCACGGAGCGATTGGGGAGAATGATTCGTGACCCAATAACTGGCAGGGCCATCACCTCCTCAACACTTTGCTTAAAATGCTGTACATAGTCGGTGGTGTGGAAGCCCACTACATCGGCTCCCAGTATGCCTTTAATCAGGGACTGACGCCAAGTGCGGGGCAGCAGTTTAACGATTTCGTAAGTGGGGAAGGGAATATGAAAAAAGTAGCCGATAGTTGCTTCAGGGATGGCCTGCCGCACCAGTTGGGGAAGCAGCATCAGTTGAAAATCATGAATCCAGACCAGATCGCCGGGTTCGATAAGTGCTGTCAGTTCCTCCAGAAAATGGGTATTGGCCTGCTGGTAGTTGTCGAAATCGCTTTCTCGAAACGACGCGTACGAGGGGAAGTAATGAAACAGGGGCCAGATCAGGTCGTTGCTGAAGCCCTCGTAAAACCCTTTATGCACCGACTCATCCATAAATACCGGGTGTGCCACGAATGAATCGTTTTCCAGCGCGGCCGGGTCGAGCCGCTGAAGCGACGGGTCGCCATGCCCAACCCAATGGATTTTGGCCGCCAGTTCATTCGGGTTATGGCCCATCTGCTCGGCCATCGACAGCACCGCCGACACTAAGCCCCCTGAATTCTGGACGAGGGAAGGCCCGTTGGTCGTCTGCTGAACCGTGAACGGCAGTCGGTAAGAAACAATTAGTAGTCGGTTAAACGAGGCATTCGATGTCATCATCGGGTTTGTGCGTTGCTGAACGCTCTTTATAGATAAGCAAAGAACGACCCTGCGACTTAGAGGGGCCTTAAGCAAATCTTAGAAACTCCTTAGAAGCCAGGAATGGAGCAGTAAACATACTCGGGATGAGCAAAAACGGCTTTCTAAGCATTTTCTAAGCCGGTTATAAGCAAATTCTTACAGGGATTGGTGTAGTTGCCTTCTCAACAGGTAGGGGACCAGACGGTACAGTAGCACCACCTGTCAATCGAAAACGACTATGCCAACACATAACAACGGAATCGTGCAGGATAATCTTCACTGGTATAAGGATGCAATCATCTACGAACTGCACATAAAAGCGTTCCATGATGGGAATGGCGACGGAATCGGCGATTTTGAGGGGCTGCTCGAAAAATTGGATTACCTCCAGGAGTTGGGCGTAACGGCCATCTGGTTGCTGCCCTTTTATCCCTCGCCCCTGCGCGACGATGGCTACGACATTGCCGATTACTACCGGATTAATTCATCGTATGGCACTATCGGGCAGTTTAAAACCCTGCTCGAAGAAGCGCATCGACGCAACCTTAAAGTTATTACCGAATTAGTCATCAACCACTCCTCCGACCAGCATCCCTGGTTTCAGCGGGCCCGAAAAGCACCGAAGGGGTCGCCTGAGCGGGCATACTACGTCTGGACCGACGACCCGACCCAATACCGGGAAGTTCGGATTATTTTTCAGGACTTTGAAACCTCCAACTGGACCTGGGATCAGGAAGCCCAGCAGTACTACTGGCACCGCTTTTTTCATCACCAGCCCGACCTCAACTATGACAATCCGCTGGTACAGGAGGAAGTCTTCCGAATGATCGACTACTGGTGTGGCCTGGGCGTGGACGGGTTCCGCTTGGATGCCGTTCCCTACCTGTTCGAGCGGGAAGGCACCAACGGCGAAAACCTGCCCGAAACACACGCATTCCTGAAAAAACTACGGTCTCATGTCGATGAGTATTTCCCCGGCGTTGTCTTTCTGGCCGAGGCCAATATGTGGCCCGAAGATTCGGCTTCCTATTTCGGTGAGGGCGATGAGTGCCACATGAACTATCACTTCCCGGTCATGCCTCGTATGTTCATGGCCCTGCAGATGGAGGACCGCTATCCGATTACCGACATCTTCGATCAGACACCCGCCATTCCCGATACCTGCCAGTGGGCCATTTTCCTGCGTAACCACGACGAGCTCACGCTCGAAATGGTTACCGATGAAGAGCGGGACTATATGTATAAAACCTACGCCAAAGATCCGAAGGCCAGAATTAACCTCGGTATCCGGCACCGGCTGGCTCCGCTGATGGACAATAACCGTAAGAAAATTGAACTCCTCAACAGCCTGCTGTTTTCGCTGCCCGGTACACCCGTGATTTATTACGGCGACGAAATTGGCATGGGCGACAACGTTCATCTCGGCGACCGCGACGGGGTACGAACGCCCATGCAGTGGTCGCCCGACCGCAACGCCGGTTTTTCCAGCACGAATCCCCAAAAACTCTACCTGCCCACCATTCTCGACCCGGAGTACCATTTTGAGTCCGTGAATGTTGAAAACCAGCGACGCAACACGTCATCGCTGTTCTGGTTTATGAAACGGATGATCAATCTGCGTAAAAAGCATAAAGCCTTCGGTCGGGGTGATCTGGTTTTTCTGCCCGTTACGAACCCTAAAGTGCTGGCCTTCACCCGTAGCTTCGCCGACGAAACACTGCTAATCATCGTGAACCTGTCGAAATACGCGCAACCAGCCGAGGTGGAGTTACGGGGCTATAGTGGGTATGTGCCGGTTGAAGCATTCAGTAAAAATGCATTTCCGGCGGTTACCGACACCGAGGGGTATTTCTTTACCCTGGCCCCGCATGATTACCAGTGGTTTGTGCTGGAGAAAACCCAGATCGACACCGATAGTACCTACTCACTGCCGACCGTACATATCAACAACTGGAGCGAACTCCTCCAAAACGGCAACCGCACGGTGCTGGAAACGGTGGTGCTGCCCGATTATCTGCTTAAAGCTGATTGGTTCGCCGAAAAAAAACCGGCCATGCGTGACCTGAAAATTCTGAGCCACGCCACCCTGACGCTGGCTGAAGGAACGGCGTATGTAATACTGATTGAAGTAGCATACGAACGGGGTTTGCCCGAGATTTTCCAGTTATTCATGGCTTTTGCACCGGAAATACAGGCGACGAAACTAATGCGAAACTGCCCGCAGGCCGTGCTGGCCACCGTCGATATGGGCGGTGATAGCGGTGTCATCTGCGACGGGCTGTATCTGCCCGATGTGCAGTATGCACTGCTGCACCAGATGGGGTCGGAACGGGTCGATCCGGTGGGTGGTCTGCTGTTTCACCAAAAACCGGAACTCGTCGCCTACGTTGGGGCGAACCGTGACATAAAAACGAAACTTATCAGGAACGGAGCCGACTATGCGTCGATCAGCTACGATAGCCACTTTCTGCTAAAGTTGTACCGTAAGGTCGATTTGTCCATCAATCCTGATGCTGAACTGACGCAGTTTCTCTCCGAAACGGCCCGGTTCGCCCACGTACTCGCCCTGACCGGGACGCTCGAACTTATTTCGGGGGGTGAGCCAGTCATGCTGGGTAACCTGGAAGAGATGATTGCCCGGCACGGCAACGGAAAAGAGTACGTGCTGGAACGGGTCAACAACTACATCGAACGGATTCTGGCACGCGACAAAAAACAGTTGGCCGATGCTATGGCGGCTCCGCCTGGTACACTGAGCCAACCCGTTGCGTATGGCGACCTGCCCGAGGGGACGCAGGAATTGCTGGGTCGGCGGGCGGCAGAGCAGGCCCGGTTGCTGGGCATTCGTGTTGGTGAGATGCACCACGCCCTGGCCTCTAATGCTACGCTGAAGGATTTCGCGCCCGAAGCCTTCTCGTTGCATTATCAGCGGTCGCTTTTCTCAGGTTTACAGTCGCTGGTCCGGGAAAGTTACCACCCTCAGCCACAGGCCATAGAGCGACTCCCGATCGACATCCGGGATGACGTTATGCAGATACTGAGCCAGAAAGAAGTTGTCTTGTCCATTCTCCGACGGATTTACGGCCGGAAAATAGATACCATGAAAATTCGCATTCACGGCGACTTACAATTGGAGAAAATTCTGCTCACAGGCCGGGACATTGCCATCCGTGACTTTGGCGGTGACCCCAGTCGCAGCTACAGCGAACGGCGGCTGAAACGCTCACCCCTGCGCGATGTGGCGGCCATGATCCGGTCGTTCTATTATGTTGGTTACGAAGGCTTTCTGCAAAATAACCAGGTGGCAGACGAGGAAACGCTCCGGCTGCTGCCCTATGCAGAATTCTGGGCACGCTACATGAGTGGCTTTTTTACGAAGGCTTACATCAATACGGTTCAGGGTAGTAGTTTTGTTCCTGCCAATCCCGACGACTTACAACGGCTGCTCGACACATTCCTGCTTGAAAAAGCCGTTGCTGATTTACAGCACGAGCTTAACCACCGCCCCGACTGGGTGCGGGTTCCGCTGCAACTCATACAATCAATCGTTGCCACTCCGGTCACACCAATTCCCGAACCGGAATGGGCAGGTATTGGCGAATACATACCCCATGTATCCTCGTAAGCAAATTGGCACTCCGATTGATAGCTGGCTGGCTACAAAGTCCCGGTATACAATGTGTTGCTTATCAGCTGTAGGATTGTAACTACTAATCAGGGCCACCGTGGCGCGGCCAGCTATCAAATGGGAGTATAAACGTTCCTTTTACTTTGCCCCGAAGTCAAATGAAAACGTACAATTTCAATTGTCTAAAAAGGCCATCGCTTCAGCCGGTACGCCGGGGCGGCTCCGATTTAACGCTTATTTACGCCTTTTCGGTTGAATTGAAGCGGGCTGCCGCTTCGGCCGGTGCGGCTCCGATTGATAGCTGGCAGCAGCGGCTGACTGCCCGCTTTAGTGGTTGCAACCTACTCTCTACAATGTCAATACGACAGTCGGTCTAACGAAGAACTCCTTGATTTGGGGATACACTCTCTGCCAGCTTTTGCCGCTTATACATCTCTGCTTCGATGAGAGTTTCCCCTGGCCTTCCAGACCGACCGGCCGTTTATCTGCCAGGCTAAAAATATAATGACTGGGGTAAAGGATGTACGTGAGCCGCCGTTCGGCCCCGTGCCGTTTGCTCATGGCCACGGCTAGGTATAAGGCATTGAGCGAGCGACGTAGTGCTGTAACCAACGGAAACCAATAGCAGCCCGGTTAGCGTCAGATTTTCCATGCACATGCGATTTCACCCTGTATCGCAGACTGACTGAATAAGTTGATAAGAGACAACACGCCAGAGCTTAGTGGTGGGCAATATGCTACAAGCAGGCTTTGTAAACGACAATGGATTCCGGTTGAAGTGTTACTGGACCACCCTCCGGAAGGCTGTCAGGTGATGCGCCGGGTCCCAGCCATTCCGGGTCGGCAGAATCGAACAGTTTTTGCCACGCCGTACCGAGTGATGGGGTCGTGATGGACTGCCGGTCATGGGCAAAGTTCATCAGGCACAGCACGTGATGTTGGTTGTGCCAGCGGTGCAGCAGCACCGTTTGCTGCCCCGGCTGGTTTATGACGGTCGATTGTTGCTGATTCGTCGTATGGAGGGCCGGCTGCTGCCGTCGCAGGGCTGTCAATGCATGATAATAGCGGTACAGGATTGCGGTCGTCGGCTGGCCCGAAGCCGCGCTGTCCGGCAACACCGGCATGGCACCGGCTCCTTCCTGGTCGGGTTGTACCAACTCGCCAAATAGATTGGCCGGATCCCATTTATCGCCCATAAACAACGTTGGAATGTGCGGACTGACCATAATCGCTCCGGCCGTCAGCTTCTGCACCTCCGTACTAATTAACTCCACTGAGTGCCCGCTTTTGGGTGACCGCTGGCGCGACAGACAGCTTATCGGCCCATGGGGGGGGCGGTCGAAGCACTCCTGCAGAATGCCATAAAAACGCTGGTCGTAGAGGTAATCTTTGTGGTACGTTCTGAGCAGAAAGTTAGCATAAGGCCAGTCAGCACTAACTTTGGGGGCGGACGTATCTTCAGCAAGCAGATAATATTGTCGACCGGTCAGAGTCGAGAGCGTGTCGACCCGTTCCCTGATTGATCGAAGCAGCAGATCAGTGTCGGGTCGGGAGATAAGACCGTTCAGGCGGAGGGCATCGGCGTGAAAATCCCGCAACCACATTAGCGCGTTCTCGCTAACATACCGTCGGCCAGCTTCGCGCTGGACTTCTTGGCTGTCGGGGGAGGTATCCTGTGTATTCCGCTGTCGGCGGGATCGATCCGTCCGAAAATCAGAGAAAAAATCACCCCGATGACCAACCGGGCTAACGTCCAGTTCCAGCAGTACGGCTATACCTGCGTAATGGCAGGCATTGATCAGGTGCTGTAGTTGAGCAGGGCCGCCGTAAGCAGCCGAAACTGCGTATAGAAATACATTTCCGACAACTTTCGTATCTGAATTACCCATTGTCGCTAGGGGCCTGATGGCGATGGCATTGACCCCCAGTTTTTTTAGGTAACCCAGTTTTTTGCTGACTCCCTTGAAGGTACCTTCAGGTATAAAATTCTCAATATCAAGCTCATAGGTGATATATTCGTCGAGGGGCGGGTTAACCCAGCACGAATCTTCCCAGTAAAAAGTGGTTAAATTAACAGCCTGCGAAGGGCCAAATACGCCCTGCGGCTGTGCACGTGAGGCCGGATCGACGCAGATTAGCTCATCGTCCAGCAAGAATGTATATAAATCCCCGGGGCTGATTTGATCGGTCGTAAGTTGCCAATAGCCGGTATCATCTTTAGTTAAAGGCAGATTAGTCTCCTGGTTCTGAAGGGAAAGGGCAACCTGTCTGGCAAAAGGTGCCCATACCGAGACCGTAGCGGGCTGGTTGGGCCTGAAGGTGATACCGGGCGTTTGTTGGTATAAGGCTGCTTGAGTCATAGCCATGGCAATTGAATTACGTGGTCACGATGCATTCCCCATTGGCGGGTTGTCACTGTTACCCCTCACCACATCAGAAAATCCTTGATTTGGACTCGTCTTCGGATTTTCGACGCGAGTTTACAGGCTTCGACTGTACCAATCAATAAACCCAGAAACGAAATGGCCAGGGTAGCCTGTGAAAGTCTGGTAACGAGTTTCATAGCGTCATGCGGGGTTCTGCCTGTGCAACTTGTACAGCCACAAAGTAAGGCCTGTCGACTTAGAATTAGCTTAAGAAGAACTTAGAAAGTCTTTAGAGAAATGGGCCAGTGTATTCAACAATTGCCTCCTTAAGAGGCTTAATACATTCCAGGTCAGATTTTAGGAAGGACTTGCGAGTACCAGTAATGTTGAGGGACTTGTGACTGAAGTTCTGACAAGACAGGAAAATAGCTCAAGCTGCCCATTTCAAGTTGTCCTTGGTATTCAATAGTGC
The DNA here is from genome assembly GCF_054779955.1 of Spirosoma arcticum. NCBI lineage: Bacteria > Pseudomonadati > Bacteroidota > Cytophagia > Cytophagales > Cytophagaceae > Spirosoma > Spirosoma arcticum. The sequence goes on along the minus strand of NZ_BAAGXG010000029.1, from coordinate 7,577 downwards.
CTGCACAATCGGATGATTTTAGGACGATACAATCCTGGCTAGTCCCGGTCGGAATCGGAGGTTTAAATGAACGGTGATAGGGTAGTGGAGAAGAGCGAAAACTGTTATTAATTGTCAACTACAATCCGTAGCATACGCCCGAACGTTACGGCGATATGCTGGTGAAAAGCAGTGGCGGCAAAACACCATGAAGCTGTTGCCCGTACCGGCCGAGTTCGTGCTGGATACGAAGGGAGTCATCAAATACGAGCACATCAACCCTAACTTCAAAGAGCGCGTGTCGGCCAAAGTGCTGCGGGCCGTGACCGAGGCACTACAGTAATGGGCTGCTTTAACCAAATAAAAAGTTAGTTGTCTACGGTGAATTATTTTACCGAACGTTCGGTTTAAAAAATATCCAACCGCAAGGACAACATGGCAAATGTAAAAGTAGAGCAGGACGTAGTGATCGACCGATTGATGGGCGTTTTCCAGTCGGTTGGTTACGACGGAGCCAGTTTGAGCGAACTTGCTGCCGCTACCGGTCTGCAAAAAGCGAGTTTATATCACCGCTTTCCCAACGGCAAACAGGCCATGGCAACTGCCGTACTCGACCACGTAGCCGAGTGGAACCGCACCCAGCTTGCCGACGTGCTGCATTCATCGGCCCCGACGGAAACCCGCCTGACCACCGCGCTGACTGCTATCCATCAGATTTACGACGGGGGGCGGTTGGCTTGCGTGCTGCGGGCGTTGTCACACGGCACAGCCGCTGACCTGTTTCGGGAGCAGGTTGCCAGTATTTTCAGTGAATGGGTTGCTGCGTTTACTCATTTGGCCTATGACTTTGGCTTTGCGGCCGGAGCTGCTCAACGCTTGGCCGAATCCACACTGATTCGGGTGCAGGGATCGCTGATTCTGGCGCAGACGCTGCAACAGCCGGGTATTTTTGAGCAGAGCCTGCGCGACATAGAAGCCGATTTTCGTTCCGAATAGTAAATCAATTGGTAGTACCGATGATTTATTGTGGTTAAAATACTTACCGAACATTCGGTAAAGTTATTCAATCCGTTTCAGCCAATTCAGTTTATCAAATCAACCAGAACCATGTCACAATTCACTGTCCCAACCCGCGACCAGGTGTCGCCCGCATCGCAGGAAGCCTTCGATGGCCTGCGAAAAGCCCTCGGTTTTGTCCCGAATCTGTACGCCACCATCGCTTATTCCGACAACGGCCTGCCCAAGTACTTGGCCTTCCAGGGGGCTAAAACGTCGCTGTCTAACAAGGAAAAAGAAGCGGTTAACCTCGTGGTGAGCGAAGTAAACGGGTGCCGCTACTGTCAGAGTGCACACACAGTTCTGGGCAAGATGAACGGTTTTTCGGATATCGATATTCTCGACCTGCGGGCGGGCCACAGCAGCAACGAGAAGCTGAACGCGCTGGTTACCCTGGCCAGAGACGTTACCGAAAACAAAGGCCGGGTATCGCCCGCGAACCTCGAAGCCTTCTACGCAGCCGGTTATACCAACGGCAATCTGGTGGATGTGATTTTGCAGGTGAGCGATAAAATCGCGATGAACTACCTCCATAACCTGACCGAGATACCCATTGATTTTCCGATAGCACCGGCTCTGGAAACGGAAGCCGCCTAACGCATAGTGATGACGCTACGCTGTCATTGGTCATGAGAATCATTAGCCAATGACGACAGCTTAGCACACTGACTAACGACCAATTAACGATGAATCCAACTGACGAATTTTACGATGGTGTTCCCTTCGTGCGTGAAGAATGTGGCGACACGATGTGGGACGAGACGGTACTAAACCAACTAACGGCTGATATGACTCCGCAACGACCACCCCTGCCGCCTTTCACGCTCGAGACGGCCCAACAAAAAGTACAACTGGCCGAAGACGCCTGGAATACCAGAGACCCCGAACGGGTCAGTATGGCCTATACGCCCGACAGCGAATGGCGCAACCGCGCCGAGTTCATCAATGGGCGCGACGAGGTGAAAGCTTTTTTGACCCGCAAGTGGGAGAAAGAACAAGGCTACCGGCTAAAGAAAGAACTCTGGGGATTCCGGGAGAACCGTATGGCGGTGCGCTTCGAGTATGAGTGGCATGATGAAAGCGGTCAATGGTTCCGCAGCTACGGGAATGAGTTGTGGGAATTTGACGAGAACGGCCTGATGGCTAAACGATTCGCCAGCATCAACGACGCACCCATCGCCGAAAGCGACCGGCGCGTTTTCTAATCTTTCAACTTATGGACCGTAACTACGCCAGGGTGGAGCAGTAGACCGGTCTTGACGGGTCAATAGCCACTACGTCTCTGCTTTATACAGTAGCCGACTGGCTCCGTTGGACGTGAATCAGACCCCAGGCAGACATGGCTTCGAGCACAGGGCGGAGGGTTTGACCGTAGGGTGTCAGGCTGTATTCGACACGGGGGGGCACTTCGGCATATACCTTACGCTTCACAATGCCATCATCGGCCAGTTCTTTAAGCTGCTGAGTCAGCACCTTCTGTGACACGGCGGGCATTAGCCGCATCAGTTCGCCAAAGCGCAGAGTGTGATCTTTCAGATGCGTCAGAATAAAGGGTTTCCATTTGCCGCCCACCGTTTCGACGGATGCCAAGATAGGGCAAGTATGTACTTTTTTTGTTATTTTATTTCTTGCAACCATCTCATTATCAACATTAGTTACTTAAATACCATTGCACGACAAAAAGGTGCCTGCTTGACAAATGTACGCTAACCCGACTACTTTTGTCAAGTAAGCAAATAAAAAATTATACCAAAACAACCAATAGTATGAGTCGTTTAGCGGGTAAAGTCGCCGTCATTACGGGAGGTAACAGTGGAATTGGGCTGGCAACGGCTTACGAGTTTCTGGCTCAGGGAGCTAATGTGGTCATTTCCGGTCGGAATGCTGAGACCTTACGTCAGGCCATCGACGGGCGCGAAAACATCGTTGCCGTGCAGGGTGATGTGCTGGAATTGAGCAGTTTAAGTCGACTTTTTGAGCAGACGAACGAGCAGTTTGGCAAGATTGACATACTGGTTGTCAACGCCGGTATTTTCAAAGGCGCACCGTTGGCCCAAACCGAGGAGACGCTCTACGATGAAATCATGGACATCAACGTAAAGGGTGCCTTCTTCACAGTTCAGAAAGCAGTCCCTTACCTCAATGCCGGGGCTACAGTAGTGCTGGTCTCCTCGACGGTCAATGAGATGGGTCTCCCTGATTCGAGTGTGTATGCCGCCAGCAAAGCCGCCCTGCGGTCGTTGGGCCGTACGCTGGGTAACGAACTGATTCCGCAGGGCATTCGGGTAAACGTATTTAGCCCCGGTCCGGTCAATACGCCGATTTACGACCGGCTGGGAATGCCCGCCGAAGCCCTTCAGGAATTCACCACGGGCATTCTGAACCAGGTGCCGATGCGCCGGTTTGGTTCGGCTGAGGAGATCGCCAAGGGGATATTATTTTTAGCCTCCGACGATTCATCATTCATGCTGGGAGCCGAGATTGTAGCCGACGGTGGGTTTGGTCAGGTCTAAGCGGGTACGCACTGGCCTGAATTTATCTGACTTTGATTTAAAGGGGCAATGTATACGGTTGTAACCTACGCATTGCCTCTTTATCGCTTTAGAAGTGATTAGTGTTAACCGCTTCTAAAAGTGTCGTATTGACCGGCAAAGCAGTATTCATCATTAATCGTCCACAACTCATGGCCCGCAACTATGCATCCCTTGCCTTTACCGAACCCGTCAAAGCGGTACAGGAGGGTTTTGGCAGCCGGAGCACTTACGCCCGCGTTGAGCAACAAACCCACTTCAATGGCCTGACCGACAATGAGATAGGCTTCATTGCCGAGCGCGACAGTTTCTACATGGCCTCAATTGGCGAAAACGGGTTTCCCTACATTCAGCACCGGGGTGGGCCAACCGGATTTCTGAAAGCGGTTGACTCGATGACGCTTGGCTTTGTCGATTTCAGCGGCAACCGGCAGTATATCTCAGTCGGAAACCTGCTGACCCACCCGCAGGTATCGCTCTTTCTGATGGACTACCCCCACCAAACCCGCCTGAAAATCTACGCCAACGCCGAACTCGTGGAACTCACCGACCGGCCCGACCTTTTCGAGCGGTTAGACCCGACCGACTACAAACACCGCCCCGAACGGATGATGTTACTGCACGTGGAAGCCTACGACTGGAACTGCCCGCAACACATTACCCCGCGCTACACCACCGACGAAATTAATGAAGCACTGGCCCCGCAACGCGATTACCTTGCCCAACTTGAAGCTGAAGTAGCGCGGTTGCGGGCGGCTGTGACAACGGACTAATGGCGGACGGGGGCTGTCTTGCTGGCAGCAACTACAAAAATCAGTTTTCACTGGACTAGAATTATATGTATGGGTGCATTTAATACTGATTTGAACTTGGTATGACGTATTTTTGAGTATGGATTATAGCCGCCACATCACCGAGTCCGTCTCTGAACTCAAACAACTTGAGACCCGTCAGAAACTCGCCCGTGATCGGGATCGCGTTCGATTTCTACGCCTGCTTAAAGAAAAAACCGCTTCTTCTCAAGGGCAAGCCGGAGAAACTATCAATCTCGCCCAGCGACAAAGCCAACGACTCTGGCAAACATACACCCAATTCGGCATCTGCGGTCTTATCGGCCAACCACACCAGCCCGGATTTGGCAAGCTCTCCGCTACCCAGATCAGCCAACTGCAAGCCTGGTTACGACTTGATCAGGCCCAAACTTTAACCCATATTCAGACCTATGTCCAACAGCGATGGGCTATTACCTACTCCATCAGTGGACTCAGCAGACTTTGTAACCGCCTGAAAATAAAGACTAAAACCGGTAGACCTGTTAACCGTAGGCAGAAGCCGTGGGATGCTGAGGTCTTTAAAAAAACTTCGCTCAACTAGCCCAAGCCTACCCACCTGAAGCCATTTTTTTTCAGGATGAGATGCGCTTAGGTACCCGCACTGAGTTGGGCCGCAAGTAGGGGCCAAGCGGACATCGCCCCCTGGCTCCGCTTCACATCGGCTACAGTTTTACGCATCTGTTTGTGGCGTTGGCTCCCTTGACAGGGCAGGTTTTCGCTATGTTTTTACCTACTTTGAACCGGGCCTGTTTCCAGCTATTTGGCCAACAACTCGATCAGGAGTTGACTCAGCCAAGCTTACTGGTCGCAGATCGGGCCACGGCGCATCAGGCTAAATTATTGACAGCTACCCGTTTAATTTTGACTCATCTGCCTACCGCCTGCCCTGAACTAAATCCGGTGGAGCGTTTTTTTGAAGAGTTAGGGCGGGCGTTGAAGAGTCGGGTATTTGAGACCTTAGCTGAGGCACAAGCTGGTGTAGAGTTGGTTTTGGTCAGCTATTTTCAAAACCCCGACTGGGTGGTCCAACTAACGGCCTACCCCTACATCAAGAATACGTCATAATCGATTCAAATCAGTATTAATAACTACATAGTCCTGTTCCCCGTTTAAGCAACGCCATCAGGCCCGGAGCACTAGTGCTCCGGGCCTGATGGCGTTGCTTAAACGGGGAACAGGACTGCTAATACCAGACCGGCTACGTCGATTAGGGAGCGGCCACGGTCAATTTATCAATGTTAGGCCCACCCTGCCCCGTCGTCAGCAAACGCACTACATTGGGGCCTGCTTTTAAGGGCACTCTCAGCGATATGTTACCGGTTGTGGTAATTCCGTCGGACGTAGTTGTTATCTTGCTGAGTGGTGGAAACGTAACTGGATAGCTGGTTCCGTTAACGTCCAGCACCAATTGGAAAGCCGGGTCGCTGGTCGTGAGGGGAGAGTAATCAAAAATCAGAATGTTCTCACCCACCTGCCCCGGTGTGACGTTAAATCTGATAATACCACCTGATGGCCTGGTGTACCTGACAAAGGCCCCGCCAGAAAATGATGCCTGGTTGGATCTGGCATCTACGACGACGGCTCTGGTCAATCGCGCGTTCTCGGCTTCCAACACCTGCAGCGGTGGTCGTGGGTCTGAAGCTGGGCGAGGCAGGATAACGATCGTCCTCAGATTGGAGACAAACGGTGCCGGACGGCCAAACAGGATATCAATCGTATTGCCGATGACGGGTAAGGTTTGAATGATTATTCTGGCCGCCGTATCGCCCTGAGGTACGACCAGTGACCGGGGCAGGTCCAACAAGGGAGAGTTGGTCGAGTTCTTGGTAATTGTCACCGTCAGGCCACCAGCGGGTGCAGGCTTGTTGAGAAAAGCAGTGGCGGTAATTTTTTCGCCACCGATCACCTCATTTGCTGACAGTACGATCCCTTTTACGAAGACGGGAGGATTAAGGTCAACGCCTAACCGTGCTCCGCTGAATCCGGTGCCTGGCGTAATTTCTGATTGTTGCTGGCAGGCCGCCAAAGCCAACACCAGACTGGCACTCATGGCCAGACGGGAAAATTTGTGTGTTTGTTTCATACAATTGTAGAGTTTGCTAAGCTGTAAAAACGATAAACTGCGTTAGACTAAAACAGGCACATTGTATCAACTATGCTTAGGGGTGAAAAGCAGAAAAGTTGAACCGGTTCATTCGCCTATACGAACAGATTGGGAAAGGGTTGCGTCAGTCCCTGAAAAAGTGTGTAACGCCATCAACGCATTACTTGCGTATGCGACGGATTGTTTTGGACAGTTATTAAAATTCTGTGCATCGGGTTATGATTCGAATCGCTTGTGACTGTTGCACAACGCTAATAGCCTAATATTGAGGTAGATACTTATCTTGAAGGATGGTAGGCAAAAAACTCAACGCTCCCCAACAAGGTCATAGTCTGCTACTTGACCAATGTGTACCCCAGCAGAACCTATACCGACCGCACCGGCGGACCGGCTTAAAAAACGCCATTGATTTATCCTTTCTGTATCAAGTCGTCGAGCCCTTCTATGGCCAATGCGGGCAACAATCGATTGATCCGGTTGTTTTCTTCAAGTTAATGCTGGTGGGGCATTTAGAAAACCTCACCTCTGATCGGGCTATTATTCGCTGTTGCCAACTCCGATTGGACATCCTGTATTTCTTGGACTATGAGTTGGGAGCACCCTTACCTTGGCATAGTACCCTATCGCGCACTCGGCAGCGCCTGCCCGAAAGTGTCTTCGAACAGTGCTTCCAGTATGTGTTGACCCACTGTGCTGAGCTAGGGCTGGTTGATGGGCACACCCAAGCCATCGATGCTGCTTTCGTCGAGGCCAATGCTTCCCTGGATAAGTTAGAAGCCAAGCCGTTGGCAAAATGGACACTGGAGAAAAATGAGCAGCCACTGGCTGAAGCTTCGGATCGGGTGTCTTTTGATAAGAAGAAACAATATATTAATCCAAAGAAAGTAACTCGCAATAATCGAGTTTATTATAGTCCTAACGATCCACAAGCCTGCTTAGCGACCAAACCCAACAAGGCCTTCCGGCTCTATTACCTGGCCAGTATGGCCGTCGATTGTGCCGCTTCGGCGGTCCGATCACCACGTAATTACGCATATCCAGGCTGACTCAGCCGATCAGAAAGATTCACGCCAT
>NZ_BAAGXG010000028.1:0-64262 GCF_054779955.1 Spirosoma arcticum | reverse complement strand
TGGAAGGTGATTTTACTGTACCAAAGAAGGACATTGCGTTCAAGGGCTTTGTTCACTTTATAGTAAGGCTTTACTATTTGTTCACAATGGCTACAGAGCTTCCTGCTAAGTAGCTACCAGTATACTCGCCGTTATCTTTGCTTATCGAAATGACAAAATCAGGCCAATTAGTTGTCGGCCTGCTGACCGATCAATTCAAGACGGTATCATGAAAGCATCCGATAAAAAGAAATTCGTTATCCGCGAAACGTACCGCATTGTTTTGCCAAAGTAGGCTCGGGTGATGGCCGATTATTAATGACTTTCCAGCCAGCGGGTAAAATAGAAGAGTTTTTCCAAGGAGTAAGCGAAGGGGCACTTAAAACGATGAGTGAAGCTGAACAGGATAAATTTCGAGAGGAGCATGGTTTTAAACGAGTATGTCCTCCCAATCAACCAGTTAAAAAAGTAGCGTTGATGGCTAGTAGAGACAGATAGTTGTACTTTATTTATTTGCCTCTTTTATCACTTTTTTTAGATTTCTTTTTTTAGTCTATTAACATATCCGTAGTGGCTGTTGCAAAAGGGTGGAATGAGGACAAAGTGTCTGGTTAGTCAGCCAATTTCTGGTTACTGAATGCCAAAGAATGGCTTATTTAGGGAGCCATGAAAAGTGAGTTTCGACTTTTGCAACAGCCACGGCACTTATACAACAGGATAAATTAAATATTGGTAAAAATCATGAAAATAAAATACCTTGTTTGGCTTCGTAACATAGTGCTTATACTCTTAGTGGGGAGACTGGTCTACTATTTAGTTCAGAGATTTTACTACGGTCTTGCTGTCGAATTCGGCTCAGTAGGCACCACCGCTTCTATTGGAGCTTTGATTTTGTTGCAGTATGTAATAGGCAAGCAAACAGAAAAAAAGTGATCTGTTCCACTACTCGTCTGTTACCATCTTGGCGACGAACAGACGGTTTCAAATTTTATTCTCTTGACATAAAAGTAGTTATAAAACGAGTCTCTAAAAAGTACAATGCCTGACTACTTTAATTAGTGATCAGGCATTGTACTTTTTAGAGAAATCTATTTGTTGGGATGGCCTGTTTTCTTTACGTCTCTTATCAGAAAGAAGATTGCGCCAATGAGTGCTACTGCATATAAAGGGTCTAGCAATGGCCTTTTAAATTGTAGAGTTTCAAAGTTAAAATCTCGAAACAAAGACAGAGCTAGAACGAAGGTTGTGACCGCAAAGACTGCGAAGGTGGATCTCATTTTTTGTGTTGTATAAGTGCCACTATGTTAGGTAATCAGCTTTGTTCTCTCACTATCTTGAGAGTTGATCGTGAACCTTCGTGCAATAACCGCTTACCTAATCGATTTGCCATTAATGTTTGGTTGCTCAATCTGAACCCCGACCGCTTGCAGACAGCTCACCGCAATCTGGTTGTTCAATCGTTTTAACTGATCTCGATTAGCCGCCCAGCTACGCTTTGGTAAGCCTGCCTCTATTGACTTAAAAAGTTGCTTAGCCAACTCATCACTTTTCGCCAAACTATCCATGATCGCTTTATGGGTGGAATAATAGAGCCGGAGGCGGTTCTTCATATCGCCATAGCCCTCGTCAACGGAGCCTCCATACCTTTTTTTGTAAGATGGATACGTTTGAGCCTCATTCATAACGGCTGTGTAGATATAGCTCTTTTCCAAAAATTGATCAACCAGCCTGATTCGGATGTCCTTATCCCGCTCCGACACAGCTGCGCTAGCCTGCGATTCAGCCGCATTAGCTTGTTTCGTTATTGCCCCTTGAATCGGATTTAGCAGTAAAGACGTTGCCAAAAGGCCCACCCCGGTTAGTAAGGCCGTTCGAAGCGTTTCAAGCCAAAATGTTTTTAGATAGCTCCATTTAGGGGGCGGGGTAATTGAAAGAAGGGAGTCAGCGCGATCGATAACGGGTTGGCTTTGAGCTAAATTTAGCTGATTGGCCATTCGCTTTTCAAATTCAGTTGCCGATAGTGAGCCCGCTCTACGGAGTTGGATGAGCTGTTCTAATTCAGCAAGCGTATTGTCATTCATAAAGGGAAGGGTTAACGGTTTCCAGGCAAATGGACCATTGAACTTAACTTAGCTTCTCCATGCCCAAGTTTGAATTAGCTCATTTTTGCTCATATAGGCGTAACTGGTGGGTAAGAAATTAGCATTAAGCGAAATAAAGTTCTGGTTACACTTATTCGTGTTGTTTCATAAACCACCCCTGTGGTAGATTAGTCGATTAGTTAAACATAACACCGGGTTTGTTCAACACCAAACGGATGCTCATTCTCCCCAATATCACTCGGGGCCTGAGGCGCTGGGTAAGCTGACCAATCAATTCATTAACCGCGATGCGCTTCTACTGGTGGCACACGTAGCCATGACTGGTTAAGTTATTAAGTTTTGACTTTGGGCAGATGGGCAAGCGGCCCTGATGCTTAGTGCCGCTCCAGGAGGTGGCGGCACTGGCCGATCGTCCAGCTGAATCCCTGGATTTGGATACCCAACTTGATGGCGGGTCATAGCGCCGGTCTCGCCCGGATCATGCCAATAGCAAACCTAGGGCGCTGAATCTAGCGTTGTATTAAAGCACAGAGTCCTACGTGGGCACATCAAACAACGGTTACTAATTGGTAGTTTTCTGACTGACCAACTTAACTCTAGATCCAGCCATGCAAAATCAAATTGCGTCCTATTTACCCAGCCCGAGTCCTGTCATCCTGATTGTGTATCAGAAAGAGCCGTATCAATACGTGGCCGTTTTTGTGAATCAAACCCGGCAGCAGGCCGAAGACATGTTTAAGCAAAAGTACAACCTTGAGTCAGTGGAAAGATGTGAAGTAAAAGAATACGAGAATGTTGAAAGCTACTCGGTCACTGAAGACGGTGATCTGCTGGTAAACGGCAGCTACAAGTAGAAAAACCTGTACGATTAATGCAGGTATAGGTGAACGGTTTAGGTTCGTATGCTAGGGATTGCATAGGAAAGTCTTCTAAAATAGATGTCCACTTATCAAAGCGATTTGCTGGACGAAATCAAGCTTATAGCTTTTTGCACTATTAGGTGATTAAGTTAATAGTGCAAAAAGCATTTAGAGTTTTTCAAAATTGTATATTTCCGGTAGATTACTTTTAAAACTGTTTCATTGTCGATAATATAGTTGCTAACGAGGCGAATACTTACCCCATTGTTTTACAAACTCATCTATTGCCGTCAAAATGATACTTAGATTAGTGAGATGGTAATTTGAGATTATTAAATGTATCAGGTATTTACCATTCACCGGATTATACCGTCGTCTCACAAATCGCTGCTTATCATTCACTCCGTACACGGCAGGCAGTCTCAACACGGTGGTCTCCCAATCCAGCTTTAGCACACCTCACCAGGGGTAGGTTGTGGTAGCAGTTAGGTAGCTGACCGAGCTCAATCAAGCCCGCCGAATGGTTGGGTCGGTTTACTCCCACAAAATAGATTCTATTTATCGAGATGACTATATCGTTCTTTAATGATAGTAAAATGATGAAGTTGATGCCCAATGATATTGAAACCCATGGCCAAAACAGACATTTGGTATTTGTAAAATTTACAATTTGTAACTAATATTTGGTGATTGAATGTGTCAAACATGGCTTTTGTGGCTAAACGCACGGCACGAAGTTCAGCCATTAGTTGTTCAATCGGCAACTCATCAGCGTTTGAATTATCGGCCATCGCCTTATCATCGTTCCCATCAGGAATTGATCCTTCATTGCGAGCAAAAACTAGGGTACGATAGCACCAAATACGTTCCCAATCAGTCAGATGTTGTATTATTTTATTAGTAGACCATTTCCCATCTGCATAAACCTTCAGACCGATCCGTTGCAGTTGTTGAATGTCCATATCATCAATCTGTTTCAAACTTTTGTCGAAAGCCTCGGCAAGTTCTATATTCTGGTTTAAGTTAATATAGTAATCAAAATACTCTGGGAATTCAGTAATGTCTGATTTTTTCATAATTGACATTTAGTTGTGCTTTCATGTACTATAGGAATAATAGGCTATTATTCCTACTGTTTGCTAACCCAATTTTTTTGCCTACTACTTACACTGCTGACTTACTGTTGCCATTTGCTCAGTTCAACTTGGTTGCGTATGCGACTCACTGAACCGCGATGGCGACGGTCAAGTCGCTGCGGGCCACTTGACCGTTAAAGAAGTAAGTGTCTTATAAAAACGCTCCTCAAAGTGAAACAAAGAAGGAACCACGTATCTACTTCTCAAATGGGGCGTCCATGTAAACACTTGTATACGGGTCTGACGGCCGCCCCACTTATATAACCGCGTTGACATAACTGATTCTATCGCTAAGTAGCCGGTTATTTTTTCGGCTTATCGGCGGGGGATGAGCGAGTACTACTCTGGGTTTGTAAAGCCACTAATTTTTTTCGCGTTGCTGATGCCTCTTTCAGCGAAAGCGCTTTCTGGTAATTGGCGATGGCACCGAGGGTGTCTTTTTGGGCCACCAAGTAATCGCCATACGAGTCATAGGCGTTGAAACTGGCGGGGTAATTGGCCACATTGAGTTTGAACAGACTTTCGGCTTTTTTAAACTTCTGCTGGGATACCATGTAAGTACCCAGTTCATTGACCAGACTTTCCGGGGGCTTCACTTCATAGCCCAACTGCCGGGTGGCGGCCCTAAAATGGGCTGTCAGTTTATCGGCTAACCCGGTATTGTCTTCCTCATAGTCTGGGTCGGTCAGCTTTAATCGGTAGGCAGCAAAAATGAAATGCAGCGCGTCATATTCGGTGATGAGTGGCACCGAGCTATGGTCATCGAAGCCGTAGTATTTCCCCTGGTAGCGTAAGCCGGTTTGTCCATTGGCCTTCAGTAAACGATCCAGGGCTAAGATGGAGCGAATGTGTTTGGTCGAGCCACTCGTATCGGCCTGTACCCGCAAGGTATCCATCGTCGACTCCATCGTATTGGCGATACCGACAAACAGGGTTTTGCCCGCATACTGCTGGCTGGCAATGACCTGCTGAGCGGTATGGAGCAGTTGTTGATTCGCCCACCACATACTCGGGTCGATGGCCACGTAGGCGTTGAACAGGTTGGGGTGATGAATGAGCGTGTTGATGACCAGCAGCCCACCCAGCGAATGGCCGATGAACACGTTGTAGGGCTCAGTGGGATACAAAGAGTCAATGTGAGGCATTAGTTCGCGTTCGATGAAGGCGGTGAATTGCTCCCCTCCGCCCGAGTTCTTGAGTCTTGAACTGTCGGCAGCCGATGGAATCATGCCGCCCCCGGTGTGGGGGTCAGATCCCGCAGCCGGTTGGTAGTAAGAATACCCACCACGATCATCTCGGGGCAAATCGTATTGCCATTGACGGTGCTTAGTTGGTGGATCATGCCCACCACCGAGGGAAAGTGGTTATCGCCATCCAGCAGATAGACGACCGGATACCGTCGTTTGGATGATGCTTCCTGTCGATAACTGTCTGGGACATGCACCCATAGTTTACGCTTCTCCTGGAGAATTTTTGAGGCCAGGCTGTCAATCTGACCGATGACAATTTGGGTAGTTGATTGGGATCGTGTTAGCAGGGGTAAGAGGACAGACAGGGTCAGTAGAAACCATTTTTTCATTGAGTTCAGGGAAGCGGATGATTGATGGCGTAAAGGGACACAAGACAACGCATAAAAGAACAAAGACCCATTGGAAGGACGATAAGGGGCAACTACAACCGTTTATATTACAGTACGTTAGCCCTATTCATAGACGGGTTGTATAACCAGCTAAAGCTAAAGCTAACGTTTAGCTAAAGTACGAAAAGCGGTAAACTAATTGCTCATGGATTATTCGTCTCACTGAACGCCCCTCCTTGAGACAGAGAAACGTTCATAATCATGCATGGTAATTGGTTGGTCTTCACCTAACTAGTGTCCGCGTCGCGAAGGATCATACAGCCGCTCATCAATCTCGAATACTTCCGACCTGACGACTTGACAACGGGAAAACAGTTCGTGGCGGGGGTTGATCAAGTAGTTGGCCATGATGGGTACCACCGAACTAGGCACCTGGACGACTAAGCGGTCCGGCCTTTGCAGCCAATCCACTAGAAAGGTTTGAGAGGACAGGGGGCCACTACCAGTGGCGCGCCAATCAGCAGGCAGGTCCTGCTCTTGAAAAGAACGTATCGAGTCCGGCACCTCAATGGTGACTAAGTAATACTGAGGTATGTGTTTAGGATTAAGATGCACCATCACTTCCAGCAAACTTAAGGCTGGGGATTCAGTGGTGTACAGCAGCGATAGCCCCTTGGGGTTCCAACGGCCGCCATACAAGGAAGCTCCTTGTCCAGACAGGGGCTCATGACGATAAGCGGCCTGTAGTAAACGGTAAACCAACATGTAATCAGGTGGGTAATTCGAGGAGAGTGTTAGTAGAAGATGCCGTGCTCAATCCGGCCTAACACATCATTGACTTGGGTGAAACCGGCAATGGTCGTTAGCGTTTGTAACGGTGTACGACCATCTAACTCCCCTAGTGGATAGCGCAGCCAGTCCCGCAAGGCCTCCTCATCGTCAGCGTACACCCGAAGGCCATGCTGGACAACTTGCTGGAGTAACTCTACCCGTTCGGCCGTGGGTCCGCTCAAAGCAGTTTGGTGCCGTAATCGGTGTAGGGTACTTTCCGAGAGCTGCAACAGAGGAGCTAATTCTTTCAGGGTAACGCCGAGTTGTTGAGCTAACTGGTTAAGCCGTGCATCCAGTCCGTTGGGTTTAATTTGAACAGGTCGTTTGGCTCGCAGTCCCATTAGGTGGGGGGCTAAGTGCTGATTGGTTTTCATAGCTGCAGTTATCAGTTGACAATTATACAACAATCAGTTGACAATTGCAAGTTCCCCTTTGATGGCGTAGGGATCTTGACTAAGCAATTCTGAGACAGTTGGGCCGTATGCTACGAATAATGGTTGATAGCTTTTAAAAGTAATCGTCCCATAAAACCCCCTTATCGTTTGACACTCGTTACATGCCCAAAAGGGCATTTTGCTTTTCTGAATTCGAATACCTATAGACGTCCGTCAACTGGTGAACAGAGTTGCTAACTAGGGGCCAACAGTTAATCAAAATCGGCCTTGAAAATGGTACTTTACCCGTAGAGTTGAACTAAATACATTTTTTTATTCCCTTTCCAATATTTTGTACTTTTCATAGTAATCGTTCAAAAAAAGCAACCTTTACGTGAACGGTTTCAGATGTGAATGATGACTGAACGATTAAATCAGTCGTTTAAAGGCGATACCCCCTTTCTGAAGAGGTTAATGGTATCATTCTTTTTGTTAGCCTTACAACCTGATAATTATGTACCTTCAAGACCAACAACCTGCTTCATAGATCGAAAATAGATTTCTCACACTCACGTCAAATACGTGAGATAGATACTACTATATCATGAAGTTAGGTTACGCCCGCGTCTCTACACAAGATCAAAACCTGGCGCTTCAGCTTGATGCTCTTAATGCAGCAGGCTGCTCGAAGATCTTTCAGGAGAAAGCCAGTGGGTCTGAAACCGAACGGCCTGAATTGACCAGGCTACTCGAAATCATCCGGGAGGGGGACACCTTGATGATTTGGAAGCTGGATCGACTGGGCCGTTCCCTGAATCACTTGATCGAGATAGTGACTAAGTTGGAGCAACAACACATTGGCTTAGTCAGTTTGAACGACCCGATTGACACCACTACGGCTCAAGGTCGGCTCGTTTTTCGCATTTTTGCCAGTCTGGCTGAGTTTGAAAGGGAAGTAATTCGGGAACGGACTTTGGCCGGCTTGGCCTCCGCCCGTCGACGAGGTCAACTCTTAGGCCGTCGTAAAGGGTTATCCAAAACCGGTGAGCAGAAAGCCCGCCTTGGTGAAAGTCTCTACAAAGAGGCCAAGTACCCGGTTGAACAAATCGCCCGCGAGTTACACATCTCCAAAACCACCCTGTATAAGTATCTCCGTTTACGCGGGGTCGAAATTGGCGCTTCAGTTGAAACCACAGTTACCACAACGTAGAAAATTGTAGATGGATTCTGTTGGACATTCATCAAATGAACTTCAGTGAAGGATCAATAAGACTTGGACAAACCCCTCTCAGCAAGTGCTTTTAACAGCGTGAATCCTTAGGTTTAGTCACGGATGAAAACTACCTTCGTTGATTAATACTTAACTTAAAAGTGAATAATTTTGTAACCATTCGGCTTTTTAAAACGTTTGAACGGGTAGCTTACTATACCCTACAGGTGGAGGGAAGAGAACAATCGGAGACCGATCGTTTTTTTACTCGCTATGAACAAGATGAGTCGTTAGCCCGTGATTTGAATTTGTTGGTAGCCTGGATACAGGAGATCGGCCAGCGACGAGGAGCGAAGGCCCGGTACTTTCGATTTGAAAATGCGGCATCCGCTCTACCTCCTCCTGCTCGCATCATGGCGGAGTTAGGCAACGATTATTGCCTGTTTCGCCTGTATTGCATTCGGCTATCCGACCAGGTTGTCATCTTAGCGAACGGCGGACTAAAAGTGAGTCAGACTGTACAGAATAGTCCTGAACTACTGATTCATTTTCGATTTGCCAACAAAATTGCTCAGCAACTCACTGAGCTGACCCAATCGGGAGATCTGCTACTGGATGGTAAACAGATCGTAGATATAGACCGACTTGAACTATTAGCTTAACAAACAGAAATTATGGACGCATTCGACCGAATTGCCAGCCGGACTCCCGACCAAACCCGGCGCTTAGTCAACAAGATGCTCGATGTAGCGGATCGTATTCACGCTATTCTTGAGCAAAAGGGTATGAGCCAGAAAGACCTGGCGGTTGCTTTACACAAGTCAGAATCTGAAATCAGCAAATGGGTCAGTGGTACCCACAACTTAGAGCTGAAAACGATCATCCGGATTGAGGAAGCGCTAGGAGAAGACATTTTAACCGTGCCGAAACCACGAGCTATGGCTTGACGACATTCATTATCCGTTTGTTACTCTGTAAACCAAGGTATTAGCAGTAATCTGTAGTCTCCGATGGCCAGAAAAACCTAAATCTTACAAAATACGCTATACTATTAAAGTGAACGGTTTTATTGAACGCCAAAAGGCCTGTTTTCGGTGACCTACCTCCTCCCCTGTTACCGTCCAATTAAACCTCCGATTCCAGCCAGGTGTATCGTCCTCGTATCGTCCTAGCTCTACCTCTACAGGAGAGTGTCCGTCCGGTAGAGAAAATAGCTACCTTAAGCCTCTCTCTAGGCTGATATCATCTTTAAGACTAATAAAATTACCAATTGAGACTGTATTGCTGAGTATAACCCATACTCATGATCCGCCCTAAATAGCGTTTATAAAAACGTCCTACTCCAGTTTTAAACCGCGTTGCAAAAATTCAGTATCTGTCAACTACAATCAGTTACGTTCGATTGTGAATGGGGAGTGACTAAATGCTATTCACAACTGAACAAGTTTGTTAGTCAACATCACTGCTCCTGCTCCGCTAATTTGTCGCCGTTACGGACCGAAAATAGCGATTGCCGGTGATCTTTTTGACCGCCTTGGGCAGGTTCAGGCCGCTGGCACACTCATTGATAAGCCTATAGCGATTTGCCCTGAGCGTGTGGATTATAATAGTCTCGCCGGCAAAATTTTAGGGTTGTGATAGCCCCGGCACATCACCCAGCCGATGGTACACCGGCAGGCCGCGCTCGGTAGCCAGTCGAACGTCTTCGTCGGCTCCTTTAGACTCGCCGGGGAGCCGTAATAGGGCATCGCACCGATCCAGGAGATGGTGTGCGACAGGATACAAGATTTCCTGCCACGCTGCGTCGCCTGGCGTTTGACCACCCGCCAGATGCCAGAGCGGGAGGGCTACCCACTCGCCGATCATGGGCAGGTGGCCTGCCCGAAACAAGGATAAGGTTACGGCTTCGAGCCGATGAAGGTTTTCAGCTATTAAAGCCGGGTTGTCTTTGGTACCGGAGCGATATGGCCCGGCTACAAGTATCATCATGGTAGCTATGCGTTAACAGGTGAATGAATAAATCGATCAGTTTTTCGTTATTGAACCATTTTCGTCGCCGTAAAATAAGTTACGGCGGGTAGGAGGCAGTAGCCGTTTATTGTGCCGGTAACCTAATAGCAGCAGAACAACGGTGGCTGCTAAACAGAACAGAGTTGACAGGATGGAAACCTGCGGTCCGTATTTTCTGCCGCTGAGCTAGTCGACCCCCTCCATCTTCGTTGTTGATAAAGCCTCGTCCACCGCATTTGCCGCTATGCATGCCCCGAAAATTCCTGTTTCAGTGGAGTTCCAGGCAACGTGAATGGTGATGGCAAACCAGCAGATCGTGTTACAGATATCGGTTACGGGCAACCCCTCTACGCGGTCTTTCCCGCTTTTTTGTACCGATACCACCGAGAAAATGCCAAACGTCAGGATGGTGAAATAGACCCCATCTCGTTCAGCAGCCTGTCGGAGCGCCAGAGTCCAATTAAGTAGCCGAATATACCGGCTCCGAGAGCAGCTCAGGAAGCGTCTACAAAGGCGGTTAAGGATTCATGAAAATTCTGGTTTAGAAAAAGGTGGAACAAACACCGTTACGTCGGCTTATCAGCAATTATTAGTGTATTGGCATACCAAAGGTGGCGTTGGCCAAGCCCGTCAGCAAAAATTTTTCTATGACTGACGTGATTCAACCGGTGATTCGTATGTGGTTGACTACGAGTCGTTTTCAGCTCGTGGCGCAACGGCTCTGTTGGTGGCCGATTAAGAATCAAGTTTACCAAAACCCCTCCGTATCCAGCGTCGAAAGGGTTTTGGAACGGACCGATGCTCACTATGAATTAATTACCGCTTGAGCACCTTTACAGTTTGCATTTGGGTGGGCGTGTTGACCCGCAGCAGATACAGGCCCGCCGATTGATGACCAATCTCAAAGCTGTGCTGCTCGACCGACTCCGCCTGCCCCACCTGGTGCGATCCGATGACCCGCCCCCGCAGATCGGTCAACTCCATCTGTATGGGCTGGCCACCTGCACCCCGAACCTCAACCAGCGCCGCCCCGTTCTCCACCGGGTTACCCAGCACCCGTACCTCCAGGGCGGTCTGTCTTTCTCCCAAAGGGCTTACCCCAATTCGGGCACCTTGGTTCTGGCAGGCTGTTAACCAGGTGTAAGCAAACGAGGCTTCGCCCGGTGTTCCACTTTGAGTAGCCTTGAGCGTGATGGTGGGGTTGTCGATATACATACCCAGGGTATAGGGCCCCGCGTTGGTGGTGGGCACCATCTCGTTGACGACCTCAAAGCTGATGGGCTGGCCATTGCTCCCCCCATACTGGGGTGTGAAGACAAGCTGGCGCTGGGTAGCCGAGACAGCCTGGCAACTTACTAAGGTTACCCCCGTGATAGCAAAAGCATTTGGGTTACTCCCAGCCGGGTTGATGGTCAGCGTATAGGTGGCGCTCGCGCTCAGGCCGCCCGGGTCAGTGGCCGTCACGGTAATGATGTATACCCCGGCTGTAGAAGGCGGACCACTGATGTTACCTCCACCGGTGACCAGTAGACCGGGGGGCAAACCAATGACAGTGTACGTCAAGGGCTGTCCTTCGGGGTCGGTGAAGGGGAGGATAGTTTGCGAATAGACCTGACCCACCGTAGCACTGGCATTGGCAATAACGGGGGCCACCGGTGGCTGATTGCTCGATGGTACTCCGCCAGTGCAAGCCGCCAGCCAGTTGTAGGCAAACGAGGTCTGGCCCGGCGTTCCACTCTGGGTGGCTTTGAGCGTGATGGTGGGGTTGTCGATGTACATGCCCAGGGTATAGGGTCCCGCGTTGGTGGTGGGCACCATTTCGTTAACGACCTCAAAGCTGATGGGTTGCCCATTAGTTCCCGTGTACTGGGGCGTGAAGACGAGCTGACGCTGGGTAGCCGAGACAGCCTGGCAACTTACTAAGGTTACCCCCGTGATGGCAAAGGCCCCCGGATTGACGGGGGGGGGCGCACTGACGGTGATGGAAAACTGACCCGTGCTTTGTCCTGCAGCGTTGACGGCGGTAATGGTGACGGTGGGTGCCTGAACCGTGGTTGGCGTTCCGTTGATAGTGCGGGTAGCCGCGTCAAAGCTCAGGCCGGCGGGTAAGCCGCTGGCCTGGTAAGTAATGGGAGCCGTGCCGGTGAAGGCAGGCACTACGAAGCTGAAGAAGCTACCCACGGTGGCGGTTTGGTTAGGCAGCGCGGGTGCCACCGGAGCCACTGGATTGACGCTCACCGTGCCGCTGAGGCTCACCGTGGTCAAAATGGGTTGATTGGGTAGCTTCGAGTCAAAGGTTATGTCGCCGGTATGTGCTCCCAAAGCTTGCAAAGCTCTTAAGCGCACGTAAATGTTGACATTCCGGGTACCGCTGTTATTGACGGCTATACTAAGATTGGTACCGTAAAGTATACCATCAAAAGAGAGTTCGTACCCGGCGG
Source organism: Spirosoma arcticum (assembly GCF_054779955.1). Taxonomy (NCBI): domain Bacteria; kingdom Pseudomonadati; phylum Bacteroidota; class Cytophagia; order Cytophagales; family Cytophagaceae; genus Spirosoma; species Spirosoma arcticum. The sequence continues at coordinate 51,740 of NZ_BAAGXG010000028.1, read as the reverse complement.
GAGCATACGCCGTAAATGCCGCTGATGGGGGAAATCCAGACGCATCCAGCGTGAATTGTTGAGCCGAGGAGGGCGTGTCATGATCTGTAGTGAACCCCGAAAGCGTGGTAGGATTGACCGTAATAGCGGGAACCTGATTGACCGGCGGCACGACCACATCATCGGGTGAGGTAACAAACGTGGCATCAGCCCCAACGGCCACGAACAGGCCGTTGCCATGCATGACGCCATTAAGCGTGTTGCCGTCACTCTTCGATAGCCGGGCCGTCCAGACGGTGCCGTCGGGAGAGGTGAAAAGTTCGCCATCCTCACCAACGGTCACGAACTGGCCGTTACCAAACGTAACCCGGTTGATATCCGAACCCGTGAACGAGGGCACAACCGACCAAATGATACTATTGACTGACTTGACTACGGTACCGCCAACGCCCACCGCTACATACGTGCCGTTTCCGTAGGCGACACTTGTGAGCAGATTACCGGTGCCGGAGGAGTGGGCCGTCCAGTCGATTCCTTCCGGCGAGGTGGCAATGGCTCCGTTGAAGCCCACGGCTACAAACTGTCCATTGGCATGGGTGATGCCGTAGTAAAACGTATTAGGTCCGGTGGTACCCTTGGTCCAGGTGGTACCGTTGGTCGAGCGAACAACATTCCCGCCAAATCCCGCACCCACGGCCACATACTGCCCGGCCCCGCAAGCAACGCCATAAAGCGAGGCCCCCATGGTCGAATAACGCAGGGTCCAGGCTTTGCCATCTACAGAGGTTTGAATGATGGCCTCACCCCCAACGGCCACAAACTGGCCATTGCCCCAAACTACATCGTTGAAGCCTTCCCCGGCACCGGCAACGTGCTCGGTCGTACCCAGTGTGTAGTTAATGCCGTCGGTCGAGGTCGCGGCAACGCTGCCAATGGCGGGCTGGAGATTAATCGGGTATTTGCCCACGGCTACGTAGTGCCCGTTGCCGTAAGCCGCTGCGTTAAACTGGGTGTAGTAACCTATTGTCAGGGGGTGCCAGTTGATGCCGTTCAGCGACGAGAGGACGAGACCAAGCAGTCCCACCGCGATGAACCGACCGTTGACGTACCGAACCCCGTACAAGTCCGAACTGGTTCCAGATGACCACGGTGACCAGTTTATCCCGTCCGGCGACCTGAACAGTTGATGAGAGCCAAAAGAGCTTTCCGTTACGGCCACGTAAAGACTTTGTACCGGATCGTAAGATACAGCCGATAGAGGCAGCGGGGTGCCCGCTACGACCTGCGCTGTCCAAACGATCCCGTCAGGTGAACGGATTACGGTGTTATTATCGCCAACGGCCACAACTTGTCCGTTAGCCCCGGCCGTAACGCCTTTCAGCGAGACGACAGTACCCGATGCTCTCGCTGTCCAGATGATGCCGTTGGGAGTCGTTCGGATTAGCCCTCCGTCGCCAACAATCGTAAACGTCCCGCTCCCGTAGGTAATATCGTTCAACTCAACGCTGGTGCCGGTGGTCAGGGGGGTCCAGGTGATGCCATCCGTCGAGGTAATCGCAACGCCATTATCCCCAACGGCAATAAACCGCCCGCCCCCGTAAGCCAGCCCGCTCAAGGACTTAGTCGTACCCGACACCTGGCTCGACCACGTCAGACCATCAGGCGATGTACTGACGTGGCCGGAGCTTCCTACTGCCACGAACTGGCCGTTTGCATAAACAACACGGATTAAGGCCCCGGCTGATTGAGAAGCGGCAACCTGCGTCGTCCAGGTGACCCCATCACCCGAAATCTGGATAAGGCCATTATTGCCGACCGTTACATATCTACCGGCTCCGTAAGCCACATCGAACAGTATGTAGCTCGGTGTCTGATACCGGCGCGTCCAGGTGGTTTGGGCATTGGTACCTGTTATCATCAGTAGTAACAGGCCGCTGAAGAGCAACCGACGCAGCCAAGTCGGGGTGCCCGGCTGAACCGACGTGGCGTCCTGCCGTTTCTGGTATTCAGCCCACTGGGTACCGAAAATGGCGCTCAACAGGCCCAGCGCGGCTCCCATCAGATTGTCGGTGGGCCAGTGTCCGGCAACGGACACTGGCCGGGTATGACTGATAAGGGCCAGCAGGCCACAAAGTACGGTAGCAGTTCGGCATACGTTTCGCTTGTTCATCTGGAGGAGCGGTTGAATAGTCATGGTTTTCGTGGTGATTGAGTGATAATGAATGCGTTACAATAGTGCTTACGGGGATAAAAGTGGCCTGAGCAGACCCCCTGAGCAAAAATTTCCCAACGAATCGTATAGATTGGGTAGTTGAGTTGCGTGTGGGCGGGAACGAATCGTCTGGGTAGTAACACCCGCTCATTGAACGGCAACCGTTTGATAAACAGGTCATAAAAAAACCCCCGGCGCGAACGACGGGGGTTTATCACAACTACATAGTAGGATTGCCTACCAGGTATTCGTACGCCGTGTTCTCAACCGAACTGCCACCCAGCGTGTGGAACATGCTTCGTTGCTTGACGTAGCCATCCGCGTTCAGCACGTAGGTGTAGAAGCGGTCACTCGGTGCGGGAAAAGCCACCGATCCTGACGGCTCATACGATACCCGTTGCACCAGGTGCTTACTCGGCTTGCCAAAAATTCGCAGGTACGCATCGTGCTCCGGTATCTTGGGGACGTTTAGATTGACCGGGTACTCATCGTTCAGGAGACCGGCAACGGTGCGCTGACTGTAGGCAAATGTTATGTCCGTAAAGTCGAACGCACTGGTAGCCACCGTCGCCAGAATCATATCGCCGTCAGCATTGTACGTGTAATTGGTCCCGCCAACACAACTGTTTTTATTATAACAAGACCACAACTGTCCCTTCGCCGTGTATTTATATACCCACTGCGTTGCGTATTGCATCGGCGTGTTGTTGTTAATAACCGTATACGCCTGGGCGGATTCGGTACAGCGGCCGCTGGCATCGAGCGTGAAGGTTTCGTCGCGCAGTACGGTGTTTCCCTGGTGGGTAAACGCTTTGATCTTACCGGGGCTGTAGGTGTAGTCGGTCTGGATAGCCAAACTGCCGGAGACGGGGGTCGTCACGTTCAGGAGTTGGCCATTGTCGGCATACGTCAGGGTAGCGGCACCGTATTTGGTGAGTTTGTGCACCTGGGAACTACCGGGCAGGATGTCGTCGTTTACGGCTCCCGACCGGGCACTGCCTGCCGGGGTTGGATCGAGTAAATTGTCTTTCTCGCAGGAAGCAAAACTTAACGACAGGGCCAGGCCCAGGCCGGTGATGGTTTTTTGAAGTAAGGTGTTCATTAGTACTGGGTTCGTTTTTTGGTTGACATCGACTCGATTAGTGGTTGTACAGTGTTGATTTGAGGAAATGCCCCGGTTAGTCCAGGCAACAGCAGATTTACTTACCCACCGTCAGCGACCGCGTTGGCTGGCTCGGCTCGGGGGCCGTCGTCCGCAGTTGAACTGACTTGACGATGACACTGTCGCCCTGTTCGATGCGGATGGTGTAGGTGCCGTCCTGAAGTTCGTTCATGTCGAAGATCTGACGGAAGCGGGCTTCCTTTTTGGGTAAGCTGGCTGCGTACAGTACGTTGCCTCCGGACGTCATCAGCTGGACGGATGCCACTGTGTTGGGCTGTTTCTCGACGGCTAAGCAAAACTTATCGACCTGCCTGGTGGGATAAACACCCACTGTGAGTGGTGTGGGGTCTTGGGTGGTTTGGGCCAAAGTGACCGATGCGCTAAGCGAGGTGGTCAGGAGGAGTACGCCTGTCAGGAGGCTTTTGAAAGATGTCGTGTGTGACATGATTTTTGAGTTTGAAAAATGTTGTTTGCTGTTCGTGTTGCCTACTCGTTTTCAGGTTTTCGGCCACCCCTGTTGGTTATTGTGTTACAAAGGTGGCGGGGCGGTAGCGGGCCCTCAAAAATTTCAGCCTGAGTGGTGAGGATTCACCGGTTGAATCGTATCCTCCTGACCATGAGTTGCTTTCAGAGCCCGCGTAGTATTGCCAGGCCCGGACGTATTTGAACGCAAAAGTCCCCCGTCGCGAGCGACGGGGGACTTTTGCGTTCAAAGGACTACCCCACCCACGGCCCCTCCCCTTAAAAGAGGAAGAGGGATGTAGTCCCAGTTAGGTTGAGAATTAGCGGGTTTGGTCCGCTCCGCTTAAAAAAGGGCCGGGAATGGGTGGCCAGCCCTCACACCGTTTGGAGCATCGCCAGAGTGATCGAATCGTAGCAGACATCCCAGGCCCGTTTTACTTCGTCGTTCCAGTCATTGCCCAAGCCCCGTTCCAGCGTCCACAACAGAGCCTCTTTAACGGGTTCATAATGCTCGGGCTTTACGCCGTACCCTTCGTGGCTTTTGGCTAACTGACCTATTTCCTGCGCTACCGCATCCGGCCGGTCAAGGCGGGCCACAATGATGCTGAGCATGTCCACAAATTTCTGATACTGGCTTTCCATCGATCCCCGGAACATTGACCGCAGCGTTGGATAGGTGATAAATAACCGTCCGTAAAAAACGTCGCCCAGGATGGCCGGGTCTACGTCGCGCAGTAGTTTCCAGCTTTGTTTAACGAGAGTGAGTTGCTGATTGGTCATGGCTGGTCTGCGTAGGTCTGTTCTAATACCAGAACTAAATAAGGGGTCAATGAGTCAACGCCCAATTTTTTTCGCACGAGTCGTCACTATAAGCTAACCAGTCGTATCGGGTTGCCTCTAAGCAGTACTGGTTAGTACGTTCCGAACGTCTAGTTGCCAATTCTGCGTCATTGATGTTCATTTTGCAACGGTTCAGGGTTAAATCAGTGAGAACATCAACTGAGAATTAGCTATTTACGAGTAGCTTTAAACTCTACTACGTTCCGCCATGAATGCGCTCATTATTGAAGACGAAAAATTAGTGGCCCAGGAATTAGCCGCCAGCATTGCCGCCGTTGATCCCACAATTCACATAGTCGGCACGGTGGGCAGCGTAAAAACGGCCCTGAACTGGTTTGCCGAACACGCCGAACCCGACGTGGTATTTGCTGACATTCAACTGGCCGATGGGGTTAGCTTCAGTATCTTTAGCCAGTTTCAGATCTCGTGCCCCGTTATTTTCACCACCGCTTACAATGAATACGCCATTCAGGCCTTCACCGTCAACGGCATTGCCTACCTGCTCAAACCCGTTGACCGGGACGAACTCCGGCTGGCCATTACCAAAGCCCGGAAGCTCACCCGCGTACAGGGCCAGTCTACCTTCGATGTGCAGAAACTGATGGACGCGCTGAACCTGTCGTCGGCACTGAAGCCTGCCTTCAAAGAGCATTTTCTGGGCAATGCCCGCAACAGTTGGGTACCCATTCGGGTGACGGACATCGCTTACTTTATCCGGGATCAACTGATTTTTTTGGTCACCAACACCGGTGAGCGCTACATTGTCGACTATGACACCCTCGACGAGGTCGAATCGGTACTCAGCCCCGACCACTTTTATCGCATCAGTCGGCATTGCATCATCAACATCAACGCCGTACAGACCCTCAAGGGGATGGCCAATCTTAAGCTACAACTAATTCTGAAAGTGCCCAATCAGTCGGTGGGGCTTGACATCAGCCGCGACAAGGCACCTTCGTTCCGGAAATGGCTCGAAAAATAAGTCTTCGAATTCGCTGGTATGACCTTTGGCTGATTGGGCTGCTGGCGGGCACATCCGGGCCCGTGTCAGCCCAGCAGCCCGTTCAGCTTGAGTTCGACCACATTCAGCAAGCACAGGGATTGTCGTCCAACATCGTAAACTGCATTATGCAGGACCGCAGTGGCTATTTATGGATTGGCACCTACGGAGGACTAAATCGCTTCGACGGCAGCCACTTCACCGTGTTTAAAACGGATCGTCGGCGGCCGGGCAGTCTGGGCAACAACGTCGTGCATGATATTGGTCAGGACCAGGCCGGAAATCTGTGGCTGGCAACAGACGATGGCATCAGTCGGTACAACGGCCGCACGGGTCAGTTTCGCATGATCCGCTCAGGTGGCGGCAAAGTCTTTGGCCAGTGCCGCAACATTTTATGCGACCGGACTGGAAAAATATGGTTCTCCAGCGTACACCAGGGCTTATTTCTGTTCGACCCTGAAACGAACCAAACGACAAGCTTTCAGCATGTTCCGGCGGAGCTCACCTCGCTGTCGAGTGATGAGATTAGTAAGAATGGCTTGCTGGAAGACCCGCACCGCAACGGGCTTTGGATAACCACGCGCGACAAAGGACTTAATTACTTCGATATAGAATCCGGACAGTTTATCAACTACCGGAACAACCCGGACAAACTGGCCATTTTTCGCCCGCACGATACCTCGTCGCTGGCCTTAGACAGTACAACCCACTTGATTTTTGCCGACAATACGGACCAGCGGATTCTGATTTGTAAGCTGGTCACCAAAACCGTGACGAATGCCATTACCCTGGCCAGTCAGATAGGCCGTCCGGCTTTCCCAATGGCTACCATAGTTGTCGACCGGAGTCATAACTTGTGGGCCTGTTCCTGGCAGTACTCGATGTTTGCTATCCGGGCCGCCGGGTATCGGGGGCAGGAGTTTTTCCATGATGATGCCGAAAAAACATCCATCGCCGGTGACTTTTTCTGGACGGGCTGGCAGCAAAACGATGGTACCATCTGGTTTGGAACCGTCAACGGTATCTCGTACACGAATCCGGAAAAAACCTTCTATCACGTGCACAACCTGGCTCGGCAGCACCCGGCACTGGCCAACGGCAGGGGGCTGTCATCTTTCCTCGAAGAAGCCGACGGAAACTGGTGGCTGACCTCGGCGGAGGGTGAGTTACTCCATTACCGGCCGACGACTAGCCGGCTGGCGGTTTATAAACTGTCGAAATCAGTGCCGGATGATTACCGGTTCGGGCTACCCATGATAATTGCGGGTTTTGGCCAGGATGAACTCTACATCTGCCAGACGCGGTCGATAGACGTTTTCAATAAGCGAACCCGGACCGTTACGCCGTTTTTCCTACCCCCGATGGTATTCAATCACGCTACTGATCTGATTGCCATTGTCCGGCAGGGTGACTGGCTCTGGCTGTTCGGCACCAGCGATGTTGTTTTTAGTTGTCATCTGCCTTCCAAAAAGTGGCGCACCCATTCCTTGCCGTTTGGGACCGGAACAACCCGGCTTAAGGTTATCTCAGCGGGGTTGGACAAAACCGGGCGATTGTGGGCCGATGTACTTTCTAAAGGATTTATCTGGTTTGCGCCGAAAGATGGGCGATTCGTGGCCTGTCCGGTTCAGCCGCCTATAACGGGTTTTACCGATCATTACCGCTTTGCCGTCGACGCCCGGAACCGGCTCTGGAAACCAATATCAGGGTATGGCCTGGTTGAGTTTGACCCCGGCCGGGGCACCTACCGGACCTGGACAGAGCAGGACGGTTTATGCTCCAATGAGGGTAAAGCAGCCTGCACTGATGCATACGGACAGATTTGGATGGCCTCGTTTAACAATGTGTCGATTGTGAACCCGGCCCGCTCATCGGTCCAAAACTTTACCCTGCCGCTCACCGAATCAAACATTAATTACGTCGACTATATGTTTCCCCTGCGCAACGGAAACATTCTAACTACCCTGAAGAACTACGTGGTCGAGTTTATGCCCAACCGGGTCAATCGCCAACCCGCGCCGGCCAGCGTATTGATTAGCACACTGGCCCTGCCCGACACAACAATCAGCATTGGGGCCGGTGATCCCATGCTCAGGCTGGGTGTTGATGAGAACGATTTCAGCATCAGCTATTCGGTACTTAATCGCGCCCGGCAGACTTATACTTATTTTTATTACTTAGATGGCTACAACGACGACTGGGTGAAAGCCGACGCCCGGACCGTAGCTAACTATACGAAGTTACCGGGGGGCGACTACACGTTTCGAGTGAAAGCCGTAGCGGGCAACACGGAGACCAGTGAAACTAAACTGGCCATTCACATCGCTACCGTTTTTTACAATACCGGCTGGTTTCGGGCTGCGCTGTTTGCCTTCATGCTGGCGTTGATTTATTGGTTCTACCAGTACCGCACCCGGCAAGTGGCCCGGCTGCACCACTTTCAGATTCAGATGACCCGGCTCGAACACGACAAAACCCAGATTCAGTACCAAAATCTGATCAATCACCTCAACCCTCATTTTCTATTCAACAGCTTAACCTCCCTCAACAGTTTGATTCTGACCAAACCCGGAGAGGCTTCCCTGTTTCTGAGAAAATTGTCGGTAATCTACCGGTACATTCTGCAAAACAAGGACTCAGAACTCGTCAGCCTCCAGGACGAACTTACCTTCACTCAGCACTACATTGACCTCCAAACGGCCCGTTTCGGCGACGGCTTACAGATCAGCTTGAACATAGGTACCGAGTACCTGACCCGCCGGATTGTGCCCGTCACCATCCAGAATTTGCTCGAAAACGCCACAAAACATAACATTGTTAGCGACGATGATCCGCTCCGCATTCGAATTTACACCGCAGCGGAAACGCTGTTTGTGATGAACACACTCCAACCGAAAGGTTTCGTGGAAACGTCAAACAAACAGGGCTTAGCCAGTCTCAAATCCTTGTATGGCTACCTGAGCCGACGCCAGGTTAGCACGACTAAAACAGCTACTCATTTTACCGTAGCGGTCCCGTTGCTCTAAGCAAGGTTTTTTTCTATGTGACTACCTACCGTGAATACAATCTGCGTTATTTGCCGTGTGCTTTATGATTATATTGAATAGTTACTAAAGTTGAAAACAATCAAAACCAAATGTTTAATGGCGCACACTACTGCTCCATTTCTTTCAGGCAAAAATAGCTTGAAAACTCCTCATTAAGCTTCCGGTATAGGTTGCGTCGCGTTCTCTTTTCGCAACTTACCTGTTTATATCCGTACAGTCTCCCCTTCTACTCTACCGGTCGTTTTCGGTTAATAAAAGAGCACCAAATGCAATATAATGAACTCAATATGTTGCTATAAATGAATAGGTTGTATCAATATCAGGAACTGTTGAAAATCGTTCAGGAAACCCTCCGATTGCGGCTGTGTCCAGCCAGATGTGAATGGGGAGTGAGTTAGGCTTATTATTTCCTTTCCAACTGACTGCACCGAAACAATCAATCCGCTGACAAGTCACATCGGCAGAAGCCGAACGCGGCTTTCTGACTCAGTTTAGTGAGTCGACAAAACAATCAAATTTAAATCCCGGCAACAGAGTTGGTCATTTTGTCGGCTAATTCTTTCTCGACCATTCCTCTAAGCTTACCATACCGTTCCTCATTTAATGCACCAAACCTTGAACTGTACCATAGTTTCGTATTGTCTTTCACCGTCCTGATAAATAGGATTCGTTTAATTTGATTCGTCGAGGTTAGAATAAACGTACTGATCTGCAAGAAAACAACGCTGTTCGTCTCGTTCGCCAAACCAACCCAAAAGATGACCCTTAATAATGAATGCGTGTTTTATTTAACGTAGCCACAAGATCCTTGTACCACTCAATCAGTTGCCCCTTGTCCGAAACCAGTTTAGCTAGCTCTGACTGGGCCAGCTAAACCGGTTTCTCATCAGATGAACCGAGCACTCGCCTACAGCAGGGCCGGATTCGGTGCCACTCCCATCATGGCGCATTCGACGGATTGGGCGTTGGAGACGTTTATTCAACCATCAGGTAAAGGACTCACCACTGCTCGTCTTATCGTTTTATGAACTTTAGGCGCACCGGCCGCTTATCGTCAATAAATTCAAGTACGTACGTGCCGGTTGTCAGGTGACTCACATCCAACGTATGATTGACGGACTGGATTTTGGTCGTTCGGGCCGTACCCACGTTGATGACATTGACGATACCGTCATCCGTAATACCGTCGAGAGTCAGCACATCATGCGCTGGGTTGGGATAAAGTTGGTATTGTTTTTCATCCGACGGGCGGTTTGCCGCACTGACAGCCGCCTGCCGCGCCCCGGCAGTGCCGTATACTTCCAGTTCTAAAATGGAGTAGCCGTAAGGGGTGTACCGTTTCGTGCCGTAAATCCTGACGTGACGGCCCGTAACGGCAAGCCCGGTATGGTTGTTGACGAGATCGGCGTTGTTAGGAACGAATACCGCCCGGTTCCACTCGCCTACCGTGGTGGCAACCTGCACCTCGTATTCTTTCCCCCGCGCGTCTTCCCAAACTATTTTTACCTGACTGATCGTGTACACCGCGCCCAAATCGACGTAAATCCACTGCGGATCCGCAAATTGACTCGACCAGCGGGTGTTCATATTACCGTCGACCGCTAATTTTGGGTCGAACGATGCCCGTTCGACCGACGAGGCAGTGGCTGGCCGGTTCAACGCCAAGTTGGGGTTGCCACCGGTGGCCGGATTGACCGTGATGGGAACCGGAGTCGAGACGGCGCTCTGGCTCTCTGCATTGGTTACCTTCGCCGTGAGGGAATAGCTGCCGGCCGCCACGTTTGCCCAGCTAAAGGTGTAGGGCGCGGTCGGGTCTTCGCCGAGTTTGGTGGTTCCCTGAAAGAATTCCACGTTGCTGATGGCCGCCCCGGTACTGGTCACATTGGCGTTGATGGCAACGGTCGAGTTGGCCGCAAACGTGGCGTTGGCCGTTGGGGAGGCAATCGTCACGGCGACGCTATTGGTGGCACCGGCGAGGGCAAACGTCAGGTGGTTAAGGTTAAAATTGGGGGAGTCCATCACGACTCTGAGGACCTTGACACCCGTGGTCAATACCGGCGTTGTAACACTAACCGTTTGCCACGCCTGAAAACCGCCCGTGTTGGGTACCCCAATAGAACCCGAAACGGCCTGCCCATCCAGTTCCACATGGAAGTTATTGGCGTTGTAGGGAGTGGCAACCCGCGCCGACAGGGTGTAAGGTCCGGCGGTGGTCACATTGACCGTGTATTCGAGCCATTCGCCGGTGGCCACGTAGCCGATGTTGAATCCGCCCTCGGCGCACCCTTCAATGTCCACTCCGTCGCCGGGCCGGTGTTTGTTGCCACTGTTGGCCGTCGTTTCATCGTGATAAGCAACCCCTTCTCCGCCAAGGTCGAAGTTCTCAGCTTCGATTTTACCCGGCAACAGCACGGCCGCACCCAGGTAGGGACTTTGGGTGCCCCCCGGTGGGGGGGTGCTGGTGCCGTACGTGGCGGTGTAGGTGGTATTGGTCGCCGGTGCCCGCAGGGTTTGATTAGCCGCTCCACCCTGACTCCAGCCGGTAAAGGTGTAGGAGTTGCCGCCGGTGACCTGCGGGCTGGGGGCCTGTAGATTGACGGCGGTATTGACCACAAACGTTCCCGAAAAAGGAGCCGTCCGCTGGGTACCCAGCACCAACTGCAAACCCGGAATGTTGGCCGTGGCCGTCAGCACCACCTTGTTGGGATAAATATCGACCGAGTCGACGCCTGTGCGTCCCTGCGCGTCCGTCACCGTCAGCAGGAGCCGAAACCAGATGTTGGGCGACGTTTCTCCCCCGTTATCGGCGACGAACGTGCCCGATGCCACCCCCCCCGGCAGGCCGGGTCCCGGATGCCAATGCTCATCGTTCGGGCCATCTTTGTGGTAAAAGCGGGCTTCCCAGCGGTAAGTCGACACCGGCAGTATTCCGTCTTCGGCGTCGGTGGCTTCCCCCGAAAAGCGCACTACGTCGCCCACGCTCCAGGTCAGCGACGAAGCCGGTTGAATGATGCGCGCCACGGGTCGGGCGTTGGGGGCCGTAACCGTTAGCGTCGCTTCCGACGAGGTGACGCTGCCCGCCGAATTCGTAACCACACACCGGTAGTTGGCCGCATCCGACGCGGCCGTCCGGGCGATGGTGTACGCACTGGCCGTAGCCCCGGCGATGGCTCCCCCGTTCTTTTGCCACTGGTAGGCTAAGGGTGCTGCGCCGGAAGCCGTTACGGCAACCGTGAACGCGTCGCCCGTCACCACCGTCCGGCTGACGGGCTGGTTGACGATAGCCAGGGCCTGACCCGTTCCGTATTCCAAGCGCCACAGACTACCCCGGGTATCGTACTTGACGTAGTAGAGGTTACCGTCGATGCCCACGCTGGTGCCTAAAATCCGGCCAAAACCGGTGTTGGATAATTCAGCGTGGCCAGCGCCCGGATTGGTGGCGTCTACACTGCGGAGCCAGGCCGAACACCAGTCCGTGAAGTAGAATCGGTTGCGGTACTGCGCCGGATACGTGGTGGTGGCCGGGTTGAAAAAGACGCCGGACGTGATGGCACAGCCCCAGCCGTTGTGGCCATAGGCAAACACGGGCAGAATGGTATTTGGGGCCTGACCGGGACCCGACTGCCCCCGGCCGTCCCAGCCGTAATTGTAGTTTTTCGACGCGTCGGGTGCAGTAACATCGTTGATTTCTTCGTACCCCCCGCCCACGTTCACCACGAACACCTTGCCCGACGCCGGATCGAGGGACATTTTCCAGGGGTTGCGCATGCCAATGGCCCAGATGCTGCGCTTCTGACGGCTGGCCCCGGCTTCGTTGTAGTACGGATTACCCGGCGCAGGCTGACCGTCTTCGGTCAGGCGGAGGATTTTACCCCGGTAGGTGTCTAATTTGATGGCTTCCTCGGCGATGTTGCTCTCGCCGATGGCCACGTACAGCAGACCATCTTTAAAGAGTATGGCCCCGCCGTTGTGAAAGCCGTTCAGGATCGGATCGAAGGCCATCACCCGGCTCGACGAGGTCACCTGATTGGTGGTGTTGATCACGATCACGTCGATGTAGTGCAGGGTCTTGGCCTGATCGGTGTAGAAAAGGTAACACTTGCCGTTGGTGGCAAATTGCGGGTGGAGCGTGATGCCCAGCAGGCCCTGCTCACTATCTTTAGTCGTGGCGACCGAATGCACCGTAGCGACCGTTCCGTTCTGGAATACTTTCAGGATACCGCCCCGTTCGGCGATGAACACCCGGCCGTCGGCGGTGTGGACGGTGGCCGTTGCTTCGTTGATATCGTCGCCGGTTAACTTCTTTTGCGTGAACCCGGCCGGTAACTGACCATACGCCATAAAGTCAGGGCCGACGGCTAAGAAGGCAATCAGGCAGCATACGTTCAGGATGCGGCCAACAAGTTGGTAAAGCGTTGGATGATTCATCGTTTGTGATCGGTTTGTTAGGGAAAAGCGTACGGTACTGGCAACATCACGGGGTAATGACCCACTGCGGTATTTACGGCCGCCCGGCTGCTGACCCGTTGGAAACAGGTAGCGCTGATGTGCTGACAGAGGGTCCGGAGAGCTCGCAAAGCTGGCCACCGGGCGTTGCGTTGCTAAGGACGGTTCTGGGGTCTGGCAGATCGTGCGTCATCGGGGAAGTCCGATAACAAATGCGTCTGCGTCGGGTTACCGACGGTTGGCGTTCCGTTACGGACACTGTCCGCTGGCTCCTGACTAAACAGACGGTGGAAGTCTGGTGTGGTTTGTAACTGCTTCGCGCTGGCCGAAAAAGAAGAGGTAACGCAAAGCAGATTTGTGGTACTACGCTATTTATCAGCCAATAAAGAAAGAAATAATTGTAAATAGAAAAAAAATAGTTGTAAAATTAGTCTATGGTTACCGGGTCAGCGAGTTGCGTGCGGTGCCCGTGCATTTGCCGAAGACAAGTACAGAATCGGTCCGCGCACCGCGCAACTGACCGCCCGAAACCGAGTGTATCGTTACCTGCTTACTCCAACGGATCATGAAAAAAATCAACCCAAAATGTTTTGTTGTTCTATGGACTGTATTCCTCGTATCCGGCTGGTTTTCCCCTGGTTACGCCCAGACCAAAAGTGCCAAACGAGGCATCGCGTACGGGTATCACTCCGCAGCCGATATGCAGGCGCTGGCACCCGGCCTGAGCTGGTGGTACAACTGGTATCACAAACCCGATGCCGGAGCGGCCGCCGTATACCCCGGTTTGGGCGTCGACTACGTGCCGATGCAGTGGGGGCGTCAATTGGATGGCCAGCCGTTCACCGCCGACCAGTTGGCGGCTACCATCCCCGCCGGAACTACCTATTTGTTGGGCTTCAACGAGCCGAATTTCCGGTCGCAGGCTAATCTGACTCCAACGCAGGCCGCAGCCCTGTGGCCGATGCTGGAGGACGTAGCCCGGCGCAGAAACCTCAAATTAGTGTCCCCAGCGGTGAACTACTGCGGAGACTGCGTCTCGGAAAACGGCACCACCTATTACTCGCCTACCCAGTATCTGGACGCCTTCTTTGCCGCCTGCCCCACCTGCCGGGTCGATTACATTGCCGTGCACACCTACGTATGCGAGGAGCGGTGGCTGCGCGAAAAAATTGGCGAGTTGAGGAAATACAACAAGCCGATCTGGCTGACTGAGTTTTCCTGCGGGGACATGCCCCACAGTCAGATTACGCTGGCGACCCAGAAAAAATACCTGACCGATGCGGTAAACTACCTGGAAAATGAACCGGCCGTGTTTCGGTACGCCTGGTTTTCGGGGCGCAACAACGAAATTCCCAATATCAACCTGCTGGGTAATTCGGGGCAGTTAACCGAGTTGGGTCAGTTATACGTATCGTTACCCGCTGCCGGCAGCACCCCGGTCGAAGCGGTGCTGAAACCGGTGTCGGCCACGGCCTCCTCAAACCAGACGACAACGAGCCTTGCTGCGCTGGCCATCGATGGCGACCCCAGAACGCGCTGGAGCAGCCAGTGGGCCGACCCCCAGTATTTGCAACTGGATTTCGGGGCTGATGTTGACATCACGCGGGTAAAAATCACCTGGGAAGCCGCCTACGCCAAAGACTACCAGTTGCTGACTTCATCCAACGGCACGTCCTGGACGCCCATCCACTCGATATTGAACGGCGACGGGGGCACTGACGACATTACAGGTTTGAGCGTTCGGGGCCGTTATTTGCGGATCAACGGGACGCGCCGGGCTACTGCGTTTGGTTACTCCATCTACGAAGTAGCGGTATACGGTCGCGCCGTGGCAAACGCCACTAAAATCGAGGCCGAGTCATTTGCTGCTATGCAAGGTATCCAGGTAGAACCCACTACCGATGCCGACGGTGGACAGAATGTGGGCTATATCGACGCGGGCGACTGGCTGAGTTATGCCAGCGTACGCTTTCCCACGGCGGGTACGTACACCATTGAGTACCGCGTAGCCAGTCCGAACGGCAGCAGTTTATCAGCCGATTTGACTGGTAGTTCTACCCAGTTGGGCACCGTTCCGATTCCGGCTACGGGTGAGTGGCAACGCTGGACGACGATATCGCAAACGGTGACGGTTCCCACTGGCACCTATACACTGAACGTACGCGCGGTGGGGGGTGGCTGGAATCTGAACTGGCTGCGCATCACGAAAGTGTCAGGTGCCCGAACCGCTGTGGCGGCCACCCCGCTGACGCTTACGGATGCGCCTGATCGGGTGGACTTGTATCCAAATCCGGTTACCGATTTCCTGTTGATTCGAACCCATGACAGCCTGACCGGAAGCCGCTACCGGATCGTGGATACGGCGGGCAGGCCGGTACTCACGGGGGCCGTGGCGGCTGACCGCGTGAACGTATCAACCCTGACGTCGGGCAGTTACCTACTGCAGGTATTACCTGAAAACAAATCGCCGGTAACGCTGCGCTTTCTGAAACAGTAAACACGGGTGTATGCATATGTATTTATGTCCGCTGCTACAAGGTTTGCTACAATCAGTAGGTGTTATACATGGCCAGCATCAAATGGGGAGACGCCAAAGTATCCGAACTGTTCAAACGGTTAAACTCCTGCGTGATATCCTCTGATGCTGCTCGGCTGTCCTACCCTGAGATAGATTATCGGGTTTTACCAAAAAACGACTGCCGATACTATCGTGAGTTGCCAACTAGACCCATGCCGGTCTACCGGTGCTAATGCAGTTTCCTGACATACATGTTGAGTTAATGGAGCTACTTACTGTTTAACTGTATCAGTTCTAATTCACCCTGCCGGTCCAAGGAGAAAAGGGTGATTGACGAGTTGTCCTGCACTAATTTCCGGTAGTTTCGGAGGGGCATTCCCAGTTTCCAGGCTAAATAAAAGCGGTTGACGGCGTTGTGGGCCACGACTAAGATCGTCCCGGATGGGTGAGTTTGCTGCATCTCCCGAAAGAAATTATCTACCCGACTGACGACGACCATCGCGGTGTCGCCCGTTTCCCCGGCTTTTGTGTGTTCGGGTGCCCGGCTCCAGTCGTCCCACAGTTGTGGATTCTGGGCAACAAATTCGGCTCTGGTTTTTCCTTCCCAGTTTCCGAAATCAGCTTCGATCAACCGCGCGTCGGTCTGCACCTGTTCGGGCTTACCCGAGGCAATTTGGGCGGTCAAAAGAGCCCGCTTCAGGGGCGACGAATAGAGAGCGTCGAACGCAAGGCCATTCAGCAGATCGGCCGCGAAGTGGGCCTGTTGAACGCCCTTGTCAGTCAACTCAATGTCGGTAGTCCCGCAGTAGCGGTTACCATCGGCGTTCCAGCGGGTTTCGCCATGCCGGAGCAAATACACAGTCAACATGGGCGGCAGATCAAGTAGTTAGGGGTACGTAATAAAGTAGTAAGTAATGAAGTAGTAAGTGGTTGACGGTAGTCTGGCAGGTAGCCACTCACCACGTTACAACCTGCACCTGGTCCTTAATTGATAAATCCTTTTTCCTGCATTGTCCGGATAAAAGCGGAATAACCACTATCGTACGCCCGCATCAACCCGGCTTCGGGCTGCACCTCCTTTTCGACGCGGGTCAGGACCTCAGCCGCTTCGATCAACGAGCCGAAATGCGTTTGGGAGGCCGCCAGAATAGCTGCCCCGACTGCACCCGTTACCTGCGCGCATTTGTACACCGGGCGTTTCAGCACATTGCTGCGAATCGTGAGCCAGGTGTCGCTATTACTGCCCCCCCCGGCGGTATAAACGGCACTGACCGTCTCGCCCGACAGCGTTTCGATGAGTTCGTAGGCGTATCGCTCCACGTAGGCCACACCCTCCATATTAGCCGTAAACAGTTCAGCATCAGATAGTCCATCCGGCGCAAAACCACGGGCCGTAGCGGAAATGAACGGGAAACGCTCTCCGGCCTGCCGAAGCGGATAGGCGATGTGCGGGGTTGGAATGAGCGTTGCAGCGGCCACGTTCAGTTCCTGGAGCCGGTCGCTGAAACCCGTTGTTACCCAGTCGGCACCAATGTTAGCGGCACCGCCCGGCATCCAGTAGCCCTGCGGATGCCGGTGGCTGTAGAGTCGGCCTTCGGGGTCTTTCAACTCCCGCGTCGTTACCCCTTTCACGACCAACGTAGTGCCGATCGTGGTATTCCAGTTGCCCGGACGAACTGCCCCTGACGCGATTTGGGATGCACAACCGTCGGTCATTCCGGCCACGACGCTAATCGCCGGCACACCTAATTCACGAGCCAGTTCAGGCAATAACGTGCCGATGGGCTGGCCAGAGGGAACGACCGTCTGCATCCATTCCCGGCGCAAAAACAACTGATCGAACAGGTACGGCGGCCACTCCTCTTTCGTGAGGTCGTAGCCTGATTTCAGGGCATTAGTATAATCCGTCACCCGAAAGTTGCCGGATAGTTTCCCCGTGATGTAGTCGGCCGCGTGAATCCAGGTCCGAATCTGTCCGGCTTTTTCGGGAAAGTATTTTCCGAACCAAACCATTTTCGACAGGCCACTGGAGGCATTAAAGCCGGTGTAGCCCTCAGGGTGAGACGCTTCGGCCACGGCCCGGCAGTGCTTCCCCTCCGCGGCCGGGCGGGGGTCGCTGTACATCAGAGCATCGTGCAGCGGTTCGTTGTGGCGGTCGATCGGAATCACCGTCCCCGACGTAGACGTGACGGCAATGGACCGGACGTTTTGCAAATTGATTTCGGCGTCAGGGGCGCTGAGTAATTTTGTTAAACAGTGCTTCGTGCTTTCCCACCACGCGCGGGGTGACTGCTCTTCGCGGGAACGTTCGGTCAGGTCGAAAACGGCCTCCTGACTGCCCTTGACGGTACCAGCCTCGTCGATCAGAACGACGCGAACGCCCTGGGTACCAATGTCAATTCCAATGAAGTAGGTGGGCATCAGTTCATGGTTTTAAAAGCCTGGCGCGTTTTTTTCCAGTCGGCGTACAGGCCTTGATAGCGGTTTTCCCGGCTCGGCGCAACTTCCTCCAGAATCTCCGGGTCAACACCACCTATTCCCAGCGCATCGTTGCAGGTGAACACGCCCCCCACGACTGAGGCCTGGCGGTAGGTGTCGCGGATGATCACCTTTTTTCCGGTCAGGTTGGCGATGTACTGGCGCAACACGCGACTTTGGACGCCCCCGCCACAGGCCCAGATATAGTCCTGGGGGTGGGTGGTAACCTCGCACAGACTCTTGTAGTTTTCGTAGATGCTACAGGCGATGTCCCAGAGTGTAGCGAAGACAAAATCCCCGCGCGTTAACTGGTGCGACACTGGCGTGTTAAAGATGAAGCCACCCCGAATCAGGGGCGATTTCTCGTCGGCCAGCAACGATCCCAGCGCGGCCACACACTGCGACTGTTCGCTGGCGACGACTTCGGTTTCAATGACCTCGTAGGATTCAGTGGGGTAAAAAATCTCTTTGAGCCGCTGGTAGTTCAGCCCCGTTACGCCCGCGTTGGCTTCCAGAATAAAACTGTTGGCGTCGATGTGGCGGCTGGTCCAGGTGCGCTGATGCGCGTCCGTCACGTATTCATCCACGATTTTAATGATCGGTGTGGTTGTTCCCGACACAATGACGACGTCATCCACCGAGGGCTGCATACTGCGAATGGCCAACTGCGTATCCGACCCGCCTACGACGACGATGGCCTCCGGTGAAATCGCCAGCGCCTGCGCTACTGCCGGCCTGACTGGCCCCAGCACCGTCCCGGCGGATTGCAACGGCGGGGGAGCAATGCCGAGGGCAAACAGGTCGGCTAATTCGGGCGACCACTGTTTAGCAGCCACATCATACAGCAACGTTTCGGACGCCTGCGAGTGCTCGTACCGGGCAATACCGCTCAGTTGATACTGCACCCAATCGCTGATGCTCAGAAACGTAGCCACCTGATCCCACAAATCGGCTCTCCGCTCGCGGACGCCCACTAACTTCAGGGCCGAGAAAAGCGAGGTAGGGTACCGCCCGGTCAGGTCGTAGACCCGGCTTTTATCGTCGATGCAGTGTTCCCATTCCCTGCCCCGGTGGTCGATGTTGGGCATCCCGATCAGCGACTCACCCTCCCTGCCGATGGCCACGATGCCTTCGCGCTGACTGGTAGCGGTAATCGCCTGAATTGTAACCGGACCCGCAGCGGTCAGGGCGGTTTTTGCCAGTCGCAGAATCTGTTGCCAGAGTTGATTGGGGTCAAACTGAATGGATTCCGGGTAGTGCTCGTCCCGGTCATAACGGACGTTTTCGCGGTCGATGCTCAGGAGATGGCCACTCGGCTCGGCCACGGCCACCCGGACATTTCCCGTACCAACGTCAATAATCAAATAGGCAGGTTTTGGTATCATTCGGGGGTGAGGGCGTGTTAAACTTCCTTCGTTTCCAGCACCTGGCGGTTAACCAATTGCCGGATTTCTTTCTTGTCTTCCACGAGGAAACTCCGCAGGGCATTGTTCATGATGTCGGCGTGGTGGTCTTCGACCTCAAACGTGGCCCCGGCGATGTGGGGCGTGGCCAGTACGTCATCGCGGTGGATCAGTTTATAGTCTAACTCATCGGGCGGCTCATGGTCGAACACGTCCAGAATGGCTCCCCGAATCCGGTTGTTTTCAAGCGCGTCCAGCAAATCTTCCCGGTTCACGACCACCGCGCGGGCGGTATTGACGAAAATGGCGTCGGGTTTCATCAGCGAGATCAGGCTTTTGTCGATCAGGCCCTCGGTCTGTTTGTTGACCGGCAGGTGAATCGACACCACGTCGCTCGTCCGAAATACGGTTTCCAGATCGGTCTTCACGTAATCCAGGTTGCTGTCGGTGTAGAACGGATCGTAATATTGGATGGTAGCCGGGAAATGCCGTACCAGATTCGCGATGGTTTGCCCAACGGCCCCGAAGCCGACCATACCGATGGTTTTACCCGCAATTTCGTTGCCCTTAAATTGCAAATAAGCCGTGTGCGCCCCCGCTTCCCACTTTTCGGCTTCTAACCAGCGGATACCCGCCAGCGTGTACCGCATCATGGTGACTAAGTTGGCGATGAACATTTCGGCCACGGCCTGCGCGTTCCGGGCCGGGGTGTTGAACACCGGAATTCCGTTTTCAGTAGCGGTGGCCACGGCCACGTTGGAGGGCGTTCCCCGGCACACGCCGATGAACCGCAGGGCGGGATAGGCGTCGATGACCGCTGCCGTAACCTCGTCGTGTTCGGTAATGAGCGCATCGGCCTGGGTTTCCTCCAGCAAGTCGATCAGTTCAGATTCGGTGTAGCCATGCCCCTGCAATTTCCAGGGCCGGTAAATGACTTCGCCGAACAGACGTTCGAGTTCGTCCTGTCCTTTTTGGTGGTAGGGTGCGGTGATGACGATTTTCATGAGATTGACTGCTATTTTTAAGTCCGTTAATTACCACCTCAGGCGGCTGTGCTCCCGGTGGAAACGGGTTGTTTCGTAACCATTATCGTTTCGGTCGGTAGCGTGATAAAGCGGGTGAGCAGGGCACTGAGGAAGTACAGCCCGGCCAGAATCCAGACGACACCCTCGCTGCCGATGGTGCCGATAAAAAGCCCAACGATGGCGGGTCCAACGAAGACCGGTAGGCCGGCCCCCAGATTCAGAATGGCCATGGCCGCGCCTTTGTCTTCCTTAACCAGCGAAGGCACCAGGGCCGACAGCGGCACGTAGCCCGCCAGCAAGGCGCCCCAGAGAATCCCCGACAGCATCACCATAGCCTGGCTACCGGCAAACCAGACCGGCGAATAATAGAAAAGCAACGTCGACATGCCACAGCCAACGCCCCCGAACCACATAATGGTGTTGCGCCAGCCCAGCCGGTCGCCGATGAAGCCGAACAGGAGGTTGAAAATGATATTGGCGGTAAAAATAGTGCCCCAGATTTGCAGCCATTGCGTGGTGCTGAATCCGTGCGTGGCCATGTAAATCGGTAGAAATACCGGAAAAGCGAATTGCGCGGTGGTGTTGATGATGCGGACGATGCCCCCCAGCAATACTTTGGGCTCCTTTTTAATAATCGTAAACCCGTTCATCAATTCACTGGCTTTAGTGCCGGTCTGAGTCGATGAGGGCACGAATCGGTCGCGGTTCAGGATGAGGGCAAAGAATGCCCCCACCAGCACCCAGAAAATAGACGTCCAGAGCGTGTTGGAATAGCCCAGTTCGCCGATGGCCCAGCTTGCGTAATACGCGCCGAATACGTTGAGGCCGCCGGTGAAAACGAACCAGAACCAGCCCACCGCCCGGCCCAGTTGGTTCTGCGGGGTGCGGTAAGTGACCCAGACCAGAAACGAGTAGGCAAACAGCGGGTAGCCGAAACCGCGAATGGCGTAGGTGAGCAGCATGAGCGGAAAATCGAGCCGGGCCATGCCGTAGCCCACAAAGCCCACCGTGCCGATGATATACAGCAACAGCCCCGCAAGCATCACCTTCCGGGGGCCGTAGCCCTCGGCCAGCACGCCCGAAAACCAGGAAGAAATGGCGATGGTGATGCCATAGACGGTAAACAGCAGCGCGGATTGCTGAATAGTCATGCCGTGTTCGAGCAGGTACGGACTGAGCCAGCCCTGTTCCACCCCGTCGCCCATCATAAAAATGAGAATCCCCAGGTAGCCCCAGGCGAGGGATTTGGGCAATCCCGCTTTGGTAAACAGTGGGGTCGATTCCATCAGTGATACAGATACAGAGCTGCGCAAAACGGGTTGACGACTACGCCTTCGCAACTGGGTCGGGTATGGATCGCGAGCCTGAGCCGCGCAAGCGCACAGTTGAGCTTGACGTAGATTACGTTGGGCCAAAATAGCAGAACGAAACCTTACGAAACAAATTTAAAGTAAATTATATTTATTGAAAGCAGAAAAGATAGGATTTAAAACAGACCTATCCGATGAGCACCTGAATGCCCCGGTCTTCCAGTGCTCTGACGGTTTCCGACGAGACCCCTCCATTGGTGATAATGTACTGTACCTGATCCAGATCGCACACCTTGCCGATGCCCCGCTTGCCGAATTTGGTGTGGTCGGCCAGTACGACCAGCGTCTGAGCCGCGTCGATCATTTTCTGATTCAGGTTGGTTTCGGTGAGGTTACTGATGGATAGCCCAAACTCAAAATCAATCCCGTCGACGCCAATAAACAAGGCCCCGCACGATATACTGGCCAATATCTGCTCGGCGTAGGCACCCGCTACCGACGACGAATTGGCCCGGATCAGTCCGCCCAACTGAAGCACTTCCACATTTTTCCGGCTGCTGAGTTCGAGGGCTACTTTCAGGGCGGGCGTAATGACGGTCAGCGGTTTGGCCGGTTGCAGGTTGCGGGCCAGCGCAAAAACGGTTGTCCCCGATCCGATGATGATCGAGTCGTTTTGTTCTACGAGCGGCAGGGCGGCCAGCGCAATCTTCTGCTTTTCGTCGGCGTTAATCAGTTCCTTCTCGTCGATGGGCTTTTCAAAGGCATACGGATTCGTGATCGACCCGCCACCCCTCGTCCGAAACAGCAGGCTTTTATCCTCGAGCAGTTTCATATCCTTTCGGATGGTAACCTCCGATACGTCCATCAGGTCACTCAGTTCTTGAATGGCGACGCTGCCCTTCTCCTTCACCCGCTGAAGAATAAACTGGTGTCTTTCTGTGATTGTCTTTACGGCCATGATACTCGTTTGAAGCAATACTACTGAGAATTTACGCTATTGGCTACACATACTGTTGCAGTGGCTTGCATTTCCTTTCAAAAGTAATGCAGATTCATTCCGTTTTCAACCAGATAGTACCGGTGCTCCCACTCAGGCGGTCCCCCAACTGATAGCATCCCCCGAATGCACCCGCACGAGTATCCCGTTCAGACGCTTTATCCCAATCCGTTACGCTCTATAACCAGTTGAAATAGCTTATTTTTATATTTCGTTAAATTTTATTAAGTTTTATTTTGTTTCATAATATTTCTCTCTATTACTTTGTCTCAACTTAATCTGGCTTCCGTTCAATTACTGCGAGCAAGCCGGATTAGCGCGGTTGCCCGTTAATTTTCTGATCAAAGCCAGTTGACAAACCGGCTCCGTTGCGTTTACACCCCTTTCTTTTTTTTCAAATCCCCGACGTATGATTCATTAACCTCTAACCTTTTTACCCTTATGAGTTACTATTTATTCAACCGGTACGGTTCCCGGCACAAGCCGCTACGTGCTGCCCGCGCACTCCTGCTGAGTGCGTTCCTTCTCCTGTCAATGACCGGATACGCACAATCGAATACGGCCCTGTCGGGGAAGGTGATCGATGCCAAAAACCAACCGGTACCGGGGGTGTCAGTCGTGGTACAAAACACAACGCTGGGCACGGTCACGCTGGCCGATGGTACGTTTCAGTTGCAGGTGCCCGCTACGGCTACCAATCTGGTCTTCTCCAACGTCGGTTTCGTTTCACAGGTGGTGCCCGTAGCCGGTAAAACGACCATCGATATTACCCTGCTGGAAGACAGCAAGGCGTTGCAGGAAGTGGTTGTGGTGGGCTACGGTACCCAGCGGAAGCAGGATTTGACGGGTGCGGTGGCCATTGCGGACATCAAGGCCCTGAAATCGCAACCGGCCGCGAGTGCCACGGAGGCCTTGCAGGGCAAAGTGGCCGGAGTGAACATCGTCAACGACGGGTCGCCCGGTTCGACGCCCCAAATAAGGATACGCGGCTACAGCACCATCAACAACAACGAGCCGCTCTACATCATCGACGGGGTGCCGTATCAGGGGAAACTGTCCTGGTTCAACCAGAACGACATCCAGACCCTACAGGTGCTGAAAGACGCGTCGTCGGCATCTATATACGGCTCGCGGGCCAACAACGGCGTGGTCATCATCACCACGAAACGCGGCAAGGAAGGCCCGGCTCAGATCACTTTCGACAGTTATTACGGGGTTTCCACGCCGATAACGTCCCGGTTTCCTACGTTTTTAACGCCCCAGCAGTATGCCGATTACCTGTTCCAGGGCTACACCAACGCGGGGCTGAATCCGGGCGATTACCTCGGTGACCAGTACGGCAAGGGTGCTACGGCTGTGTTGCCGGAATACCTGCGGGCGGGCAGCGCTACGGGGCAGAACGTGACGCCCGCCGATGCCGACCCGGCTAAATACAGCAACGACCCGGCCAATTACTACCAGATCACCAGAGCCAGCAAAACGGGCACGGACTGGATGCGGGCCATCACGCGGTCGGCACCGGTACAGAGCTATCAGTTGGGCGCGTCGGGCGGCAGCAAAAACACGACCTACGCGTTTTCGCTGGGCTACCAGGATCAGCAGGGGATTCTGAAATACACCGATTTTAAACGGTACTCTCTGCGGGCCAATGTGCAGACCGGGGCCTTCGACAACCACTTCCGCTTTGGTGAAAATATGCTGTTCAGCCGCACCGAGGGGGCTGGCTTCTCAACCAACAACAACACGCCCGGCGATTACCTGATTGAGGATAACCCGGTGAACTCGGTCTATAAACAGCAGACCATCATTCCGCTGTACGACATCGCCGGGAATTTTGCCGGGAGTCAGGGCACGGGTCTCGGCGACGGTAAACAGCCGCTGGCGCAGTTGTTCCGGGCTAAAGATGATTTCACGAATGAGAACCGCTTTTTCGGTAACATATTCGCCGAGGCCGACCTTCTCAAGGGGTTGGTGGCCCGCACGAGTTTTGGCGTCAACTTGAATAATTTCAACAGTCAGGCCCTGCGGTATCCCAATCTGGAAACCTCACCGGCGTCGTCCGTCAATGGGTACGTGGCCACCCAGGGCTACGGCACGCAGTGGACGTGGACCAACACGTTGAGCTACAAGCGTAGCTTTAGTCAGGATCAGAACCTGAGTCTGCTGGTCGGTTCGGAAGCCATCAGCACAGACTTCCGGAACCTGTCCGGCTCCCGAAACGGCTATTTTCTGCTCGGTAGCCAGGATTATTATTACCTCAATTCGGGATCGACCAACATCAGCAATGCCGAAGTTGGCGGAATCAGCACCCTCTCGTCGCTGTTCGGTCGCGTCGATTATTCGTACAAAGACAAGTATCTGGCCGGGGCCACGCTGCGACGCGATGGCTCGTCGAACTTCGGGGCCGCGAACCGGTACGGCTATTTTCCGGCAGCCAGCGTGGCCTGGCGATTATCCAGCGAGCCGTTTTTAGCGTCGGTGAAGTGGTTGCAGGACCTGAAAGTGCGGTACGGCTACGGTCAGACGGGAAATCAGAACATCCCGGCCAACAACGCCATCGACGTGTATCAGTTGCTGAATACGATCAGCTATTACCCGCTCAGTGGGTCCAATACGCTGGTACCGGGCGCGGCTCAGGTGCAGATCGGCAACCCGCTGCTGAAGTGGGAAACGCTGAAATCGTCTAACCTCGGCGTCGATTTCAGCGTACTGAACGGGTCAATCGACGGCTCGGTGGACGTGTACAGCCGCACCACCGACGGGGTTTTGTTTCCGATTACGCTGCCCGCGCAAACCGGCGGTTTGGTCAACAGCCCGTAC
Organism: Spirosoma arcticum; assembly: GCF_054779955.1. Lineage (NCBI taxonomy): Bacteria > Pseudomonadati > Bacteroidota > Cytophagia > Cytophagales > Cytophagaceae > Spirosoma > Spirosoma arcticum. The sequence goes on along the minus strand of NZ_BAAGXG010000028.1, from coordinate 26,041 downwards.
GTCAACGCCGGCAATATGCGCAACCGGGGCATCGAGCTGGTGCTGAACTACCACTACACGGCCAAACGCGACCGGGCCGTGACGGTTGATGTCGGGCTGAATCTGGCGGCCAACCAGAATGAGATTCTCCAGTTGGCCCCCGGTATTCAGAATGCGCCCTACGGCAACTTCCGAAGCCTGACGACGACCATTTTCCAGGTTGGCAAGCCCTACGGCGAGTTCTACGGCTATAAAGTGGCGGGTATTTTCCAGAATGCCGACGAGGTAGCGGGCAGTACGCAGCCCGGTGCCCGGATTGGCGGGATCAAGTTCGCCGATGCCAACGGGGACGGTACCTTCTCGGCCGACGACCGGACGACGCTGGGGAGTCCGCTGCCGAAATTCACCTACGGTACCAACCTGAATATCGGCTACAAAAATTTCGATCTGGCCGCGTTTTTCTACGGTAGTCAGGGCAACAAGATTTACAATATTCAGAAGTATTACACTGACTTTCAGGCATTTCCGTCGGCGGCCAGCACCCGGCTATTAGACGCCTGGAGCCCGACCAACACGGGTTCGCTGATTCCGTCGCCGTCGGCCCGGTCGAGTGCGCTGGAGTATCAGTCGTCGTCGTATTACGTCGAAAACGGGTCGTACCTCCGGCTTCGGAACCTGCAACTCGGCTACGCGATCAAGCCCGCTTTTCTGGCCGATAAACTGGGTATCTCGCGGTTGCGCGTCTACGGCTCGGTCACCAACCTGTTCACGATCACGAAGTATTCTGGCCTCGATCCCGAAGTTACCCAGGTCAACCAGGGATTCAGCTTACCCGGTCTCGATTTTGGGGTGTATCCCTCGCCCCGCCAGTTTATCGTCGGTCTTAACGCCAGTTTCTAAACCCCTAACCGCCATGAAAAAAATTATTAGTTTCATCGCCCTCGTTGCCGGTGGTCTGCTGGCCGAATCCTGCTCCGACCGCTTTCTGGAAGTCAATCCGCAGGCGCAGCTAACGCCCGTTCAATTGCAAACATCGGCGGGCGTCGAGGCCGCTCTGGTCGGAGCCTACGCCATGCTGAACGGTAATTTGTACGGGCAGGCCAGTTACCAGTTCAACACTTTTTCGGGAGCCGCCAGCCTATGGGTGTGGGGCGACGTAGCGGCCGACAATGCCCACAAAGGCAGTGATCCCGGCGATCAGCCCGACATTGGAGCCATCGAAACCCACAACCCCATCAGCGCTAACATCGACCTCGCGCTGATCTGGGAGAAGCGGTTCGAGGGGGTGGTCCGGTGCAACAACACGCTGAAACTGCTGGCTGCGGCAACGGGGCTGAAGAGCACACCGAGGGCCAAAACCATCGAAGCCGAAGCCCGGTTTCTGCGGGCGCATTACTACTTCGATATGTGGCGAATTTTCAAGTTCGTGCCCTACATCACGGACCTGACCCCCGACCCGTCGGCCGTTGCCAACGATAAAGACATCATCAGCGACATTGAGGCCGACATGCTGTTTGCCCGGCAGAATCTAACCGCTGCCAAACAGAACAATGAGGTGGGCCGGGCCGATCTGAATGCCGCCAAAGCGTATCTCGGCAAGATCTATATGTACCAGAGAAAGTACGCCCTGGCCCTACCGTTGCTCAATGAGGTGATCGCGGCCAAAGCGGACCTGATTACGATGGACTTCCGCGACAACTTCGACGTAACCAAAAAGAACGGTCCCGAAATGGTATTCGACGTGCAATCGTCGGTGCAGGACGGCACCAACGGCGAGCGCGGCAACGTGGGCGACATTCTCAACAATCCCTACGGCGGTTCGCTGCCCGTGACGTGCTGCGGCTTTTTTCAACCATCATTCGATCTGGCCAACGCCTACCGCGTCGACGCCAACGGCCTGCCCGACATGGCCAATATCCACACGAGCTACTTCCCATCGAGTTTCGACCCGAATTTCCAGGTGCCCGTCACCCTTGCTGTTGATACCCGGCTGGATTATACCGTGGGTCGGCAGGGCGTCCCCTACCGCGACTGGGGCCTGATGGCGGGCAATAGCTGGATCAGAAATCCGGGGGCGGGTGGTCCGTTTGTGCCGTACCGCAACGTGACTGATGCCGCCCAGATTGCTGCCCATACGCAGCCTGGCATTTCGTACCTGAGTGACCTGAACATTCACATTATCCGGCTGGCCGACGTGTACCTGATGGCGGCTGAGTGCGCAGCTAACACCAATAACCTCACTACGGCCCTGACGCTGGTCAATAAAGTACGGGCGCGGGCCGCGAGACTGCCCAAAAAGCAGATTGAGGTGGGGGGTGCCATGATCGATGCCGCCATGTACAACGTTGGTCAGTACACGTCGTTCACTGATCTGGCGATGGCGAACCGAGCCATTCAGTGGGAACGTCGGCTGGAGTTTGCGATGGAAGGCGGACATCGGTTTTTCGACCTGCGTCGGTGGGGTATCCTCAAGCAAACGCTGGATGCCTATGCCGCCTACGAGTCCAAAAAGCTGAGCTACGTCCGCACCATCAGCAAAGAGGACTACTACTATCCCATCCCTCAGTCGCAGATCGACCGGTCGCAGGGCGTATTGAAACAAATGAATTAGTTAGTTGACAAGTGTTGACGAGTGCCTGTACCGGAAACAGTTTTCGGTACAGGCATTCATTTGTGCTGTAAAAACTGCTTAGCAACAGACTTAGAAATTAGTGGGATAACTACCGTTTAGTGGCGAAACTCAGTGATCTGACTCCGGATTTTCTTAAAAAACCAAGTGATTAGATCAGCACGCTATACTGACCAGATCATAGTGACGGCTCCTAAACGCATGAATTCACCCTGCGCATGTTCATGCACAGGGTGAATTCATGCTGTGCTATGGTGTTCTCCTGTTTTTAACCGCACCTAACTCATTTCGAGTTGATAATTCTTTCGATGGATTAGCTGCACCAGCGGACCGGCTAAATGAGATCGGAAGGAAAATAGAAATGAAAACAAATGAACGTCTGATTCCAAATCTTTGAGCGGTTTACTCTTTAGGGGCAGGTCGAGACCGAGGGTCTCCTTGACCGTGCTACGGTGGCACCGTTTTAAGTTACGGGCTGCCGCACCTTATTCCGGTGCATAGCACCCCATTCGCTCAGCGATTGTACCACGCCTTCCAAGGTATTGCTGTAGTCCGTCAGCACATACTCAACCAGTACAGGCGTAACATCGGCATGGACAGTGCGTTTGACGAAGCCATTCAGTTCGAGCTCTCTCAATTCGTTCGACAACACGCGGGCCGAGATGCCGGTAACGGCTCGCTGCAATTCGTTGAACCGCTTGTTGCCGTGCGCTATAGCGATAATGACCCGCAACGTCCATTTGCCACCCACTGCGTACAGAGCGTCGCCGATGGTAGTCAGCAGGGCCGCACATCGCTGACCCATCGGCTTTTCCAGCTCATCAACACCACATAGATTTATCATTGTCGTTCGCTAATGAAAAGGTTACCACTAACCTTTAGTATACTACTATCCTGTGAATAGCAAATATACATAGATTTGTTGCGATCAATTACTGAATCTCTAAGAAAATACAGCATGATTAACAAACGGATTGTAATTGACAAGCCAGGAGGCATCGCAACCCTCCGGTTAATCGAAGAGCCACTCCCAATACCCGAAGATAATCAGGTACGTGTTCGGGTACTGGCCAGCGGGGTGGCATTTGGTGATGTTGCGTTGCGAAAGGGCGGTAATCCGGGAACGTCATTTCCCATCACTCCCGGCTATGATCTGGTGGGTGAAGTAGATTCAGTAGGTACCACTGCCATCCGATTTAAAATTGGGGATCGGGTAGCGGCTATTCCCGTGACTGGTGGCTACACGACTTATTGCTGTCTGCCAGAAACCGAGCTGGTGCCAGTACCGGCTCACCTATCGCCCCCGGCGGTAGTGAGTGTCATTCTGAACTACACCACGGCTTACCGATTATTGACCCAAGCCACCAGGCTCAAAGCGGGCAACAGCGTTTTGATCCACGGGGCGGCTGGTGGGGTGGGCACCGCCGTTTTACAGCTGGGGCGTGTTTTGGGTATCACTGTGTATGGAACGGTCTCGACGGCTAAAACGCCTGTTGTTAAAGCCGAAGGGGGTATCCCGATTGACTATACCAGGAACGACTTTGTTGAGGAAATCCGGCGATTAACGGATGGCAAGGGCGTGGATGCAGTACTGGACCCCATCGGCGGGACCCATTTGTCGCGTTCCTACAAGGCGCTCAATCCCCAAGGAACCCTCGTTTTGTTCGGGGTTTCTTCAAGCCTGGATGGTCGTGGCAATCCAACCTTGGGAATCCTTAAAACGATGATTAGGTGGGTCTTTTTAAAACTACGACTCAACACAAAACAGGTAGTTACCTCTTTTATTACGCCGACCAAAAAGGGAGCGGGTATTTACGAGACGATGGCGACCATGATTAAGTGGCTGGACGAGGGTAAGATCAAGCCCATTGTCGCTGCAACGTTTCCCCTCAGTCAGGCCGCTCAGGCCCAGGCCATGCTTGAAAACGACAAACCGACCGGCAAAGTCGTCCTAACGCCCTAATTCGACCGTCAACCCCATTGGAATAACTACCTGCTCCGGGTATGACCTTATCAATCACAAATCCATAAACAATTGAAACCATGAAACACGTACTATTCCTGTTGTCCTTGGGCCTACTCGCGGTTACTCCTTTGCAGGCTCAACAATCTGACCAAATCCTGGGAATCTGGGAGATGGACGACAAAGACAACAAGTTAGAAATAACCAAAACCGGTAACAGCTATACCGGGGTATTACTCTGGGGTAAACAAATCACCGAGGCAGATGGCAAAACGTTTAAAAAAGACGTAAAAAACCCTGACGCTGGCTTACGTCAGCGGTCATTAGAGAAGACAGTCTTTATCAGTGGTTTAACGTTTAGCGATGGTCAGTGGGAGAATGGCAAGCTTTACGATGCAACCAGCGGTAAAACCTACAAATGCAACGTAAAAATGGAGAAGGGACAGCTTCTTCTTCGGGGCTATCTGGGTGTACCGATGCTGGGCAAGACGGTTACCTACAATAAGCTCAAATGACGATCAGGAGGCTAATTCGGACGCCAGTCAAATTAGGTGAAACTCTACTCCCGATGACATATTTCATTGCTTCACTAACGGCGGTAGAACCGTCCTTACCTCCTCTGGTGACCCAGTTTTGACTGGAGGAGGTCATTTCATGACATGGCCACTAAACTGGATTACTTTAAAGTAGTGTTTTCATCGGTACAATGGTGCTCAACGGTATTCAGACAAGAAATAGGTCGAAACCCTCCCAGCAAGCATCTGGTGAATGTTGCATAGCGTTTCCCTCCCGTAACGTACACGTTTATTTACGTACACGCTCGCTCCCCTCCTATCCCCATCCCCATCAGCTGATTTCGTTCATCTAAAGGTTAGTTTATAACTTTTTTATTCTTATAACATGTTATTAATGAGTAGTTTGCAGTAGAGGTAGTCATCAAAAAAATCGTCCAAAAAACCCTCCCAATGATTTCAGTGTAAGACACCGCTGGCCGGAATTCGAGAAAAGTGTCCGGGAAAAAGACTAAGGGCGCTGCCCCATTGCTGGCTCAAGCCGCCGCCCGCCGGTGCACGAGGCTGGACGCGGTGTAGCCAAACTGCTGCTTGAACGAGGTCGAGAAGTGAGACAGGTTTTCAAAGCCTACTTCCAGACACACTACAGCCGGGGCCTGAAGCTGCTGGGCAATCAGAAAATGGGCCTGGGTGAGGCGCTTCTCGTGCAGCCATCGTTGCGGGGCCAGCCCATAGGCCCGCTGAAAGTCACGTTTGAACGTGGCCAGGCTGCGGCCCGTGAGCCGGGCAAACTGCGCCAGCGGCACATTGTAGGAAAAATTCTGCTCCATAAAGCCGACCAAGTCAATTTTGTGCGGCTCGTTGAAATCGAACAGGAAGTTCTTCAGCCCGGCCTCGAGGCGGAGCAGCAGCGCCACGGCCTCATGCGTTTTCAGCGCAGCCAGCGCGGGGGTAAGCTGCGACGGCTGGTCGAAGTACGGCAGCAGCGAATCGAAATAAGCCTTCAAAAAAGGGTCGGGGGGCATCTGCCATGTACCAGGGCCCCGGTACGGGCCATCGGCAGCCAGGTGGTGCCCCACGCTGTAGCCGCGCAGCAGTTCCTGGGTCAGGATGATGTTAATGGCTTTGAACGGCCCCCCGCCGGCCGGGGGCACTTTGTGGGACTTCACTAGCTGATGGCGGCGCACCAACCCAATGGTGCCCGGTAGGTACACGTGCGGGCCCTCCGGTGTCTGGAAGTGGCTTTCGCCGGCAATCAGGTACACCAGCACATGTTCGGGCACGAACTGCTCGTAGTTGCGCTGCCGGGTATCGAGGCAGGAATACAAAATAGTGGGCGATAGCGATACGGGCGACATGGCGGCGATAAGTGCGGGCGGAAAGTTAGCGAAACTGGCTCATAGTGAGCCGGTCTATCATTTTGTCGGACAGAACCTGGCGCAAAAACAGCAGGGGCTTAGCCAAGTAGCCGCCTGCGTAGCGGGTGCGGGGGCTTTTGGCCTCGATAGCCCGTTGCACGAGGGCGGCAATCAGCGCGGGGCCGGGCAGCTTGGACTCCGTGGCTTTCACCATGTCGCCGAACTTACGGGCCATGGCCTGGTAGGCTGAGTGGCCGGACGTTTTCAGCAGGCTGTCGAAGGCAATGCCGGCCCATTCGGATTGGATGCCGCCGGGCTCAATCACGACCACGTCGATGCCAAAGGGCTTCACCTCGTTGCGCAGCGAATCGCTCAGCCCTTCTAAGGCAAACTTGCTGGCGTGGTACCAAGCCCCAAAGGGGTTGGCCAGCTTGCCGCCCACCGAAGAGATGTTGACAATCTTACCCCAATGCTGGGCTCGCATGGCCGGCAACACCAGTTGCGTGAGGCGCGCCGCGCCAAATAGGTTTACCTCCAGCTGATATTTGGCATCGGCCAGGGGCACATCTTCTACGGCCCCGTAGGAACCAAAGCCGGCGCTGTTGACGAGCACATCAATTTTGCCCTCGGCGGCCAAGATTTGCTCCACGCCGTGCACCATCGACTCCTCGTCCGTGACGTCCATCGCCAGCACGTGGATGCCGACCTGTTGCAGGTTCTGCATGCTGGCGAGGCGGCGCGCGGCCCCGTAGACGGTATAGCCCTGCTGGGCTAGGTGCAACGCCGTGGCCTTGCCAATGCCGGCCGAAGCGCCGGTAACTAACACTGTCCTTTTCATAACCTGAAGAGGTTTGTGCAGCGCCTGCGGTTGGGGCCAATGGGATTGACCGGGGTGCGCGACTTGCTGCGGTGAAAACTAAGACAAAGGTCGGGCAAGCAGTAAGGGGTAGGTTTGGTCAGGGGCTCAACTTTGCTTTGGTCAGTAGCTCAAGTAGGCGGGGCGGTGGCGAGCGTAGAGCAACGCGGAATGATGCCTCAAAGTCCTTGTTGCTAAGCGGAAGTGGCTGCCAACATCCGCCCGAAGCTTTCCCGCAAAAAGGCCGGTAGCAGCGGCTGGGTAACCTGGCAGTTAGCCGGTCTGGCTGCTTCTTGGCTAGGGCATGCGGTGACTATGGTGGCTGATGAAAAAAGGGTTTAAATTACTGGTCAATATAAAGCTGGATAACTAACAAACGGTCAACATTTCAGGACGGGTCAAGCCGTTTTCGGTCCATAAATGGGCAGCTAATGCTATTTAATGAACTGGTTATTTTGCTATCAATGAATAGGTTGCGTTAAGAGCAGCTACCGCTGAAATCGTTCAGAAAAACCTCCCTTTGATTTGTCAGGACAAGACAAGGTGTTTGATTAGGGGCGGGTTTAGGCAGGGAAGTAGCTACTGCACCCCTACCTAAACCCGCCCCTAACCAGACACCTGCTTCAGACAACCGCCAATGCCTCTAACGTTGAGAGGGCATTTGACTTTTCACCATCACTTCTTCACTTACCTTCTCAACAGCTAACCTCGGCCTCTAACCGGGAAAATAAAACAATTAAGTTGGGTCAGTAGGTGATAAAGGGTCTTCATCCTCTGGGGTAGTTGGGGGTGAATCCGCGGCGAATGGATCTAATTTATCCCGTGCCTCGTATAACTCGTTCAGACGGGCCTTCGCCTGCTTGAGCGCAGTCGTCAAGACGTCCTTCTCCTGCTGCTGCTCTTCCAGGTCGTCATGTAACGCCTCTTCTTGAGCGGACGTTGTTCGGTCATCATCAACCTCCTTCCCCCTCTGGGCCACCAACCAACCGCTCAGCACTACACCCCCTAAGGAAACCAGCCAAAACGTCGTATCTGCCGTCCTGTTACGACGGCGGTAAGCTTTAAACCAAATGGATACCAGGATCAACGCCAGGAAAACACCAATCGCCCAGCCCCGCTGATAGTTCTCACCCGGCCTGGTTAGCGCTCGGGTTGCGTCCTTGTTTTCTTCGAGTGCTTGCTCGATCCGCGTACAGCGCGCTTGTTGCGCTTGGCAGAGTAGATCCGCCGCCTGCCAGTGGCTATTGCTCACTTTAGCCAAGGGAATCACCCGCTCTTTTTCTTTCGCCAATTGGGTGTTTTGCTGCTCGACTTGTTTGGCCAAATCCTTCGTCTTTTGTTTTTGTTTGAAGCGGTCGGAAGCTGAGCGACAGTTATTCGAACAGAACTTGCGGGTTGGTTTGGCGCTGATAAACACGGTGCTGCAAATCGGGCAGGTGCGCTCGTGGGGTTGCTTGTCATTCATGATTTATCGGGTTTTTGGATCTCAACTTATTAAATTAACACCCGTTCGGCTACAAATATGAGTGGTTTCATTGGGTATAAACTCGTGGTGAATACCGAAGAAGGGGTTTATGGTAATTTCTTCTATTTTATGGTAAGAAATGGTAAAAATTGAAATCCTGGCGGTCAGCTGATTCACCCACGCCCTCACGTTCTCCAGCTACTGGCGAGCAGCCCCTCATCTTAGCACGGGTTTCACCTGCCCCTCTCATCCGACCCGGTAAGACACTGCGTGTTGACCTGGGGCGGGGAGTCAAACCCGCTTGTCGCTACGCGGGTGCTGGCCCACTTCTGACTCGTTCGCTTGCCTGGACCCTCCCTCCCATGGGCTTCTATATCGTCTTTCCTGCATACCGGGGCCAGGAAAGAAGGATAATCAGGCAGGTGCTTTGGGCCGGTTTGGTAGTTGAGGCCTTCCCTGAGCAACGGCCGTAACCGTCATCTTGTCCATCAGGTGGCAGGAGGGATTCAGGACGAGGTACGTTACCAGGCGCTGGACGGCTACCGTTAGGCAACCAACGAAGCGAACGCACCAACACATGCCCATCCCCCACTCGGCACACCCTCTAATTACCCTATTTTGCGGTTTTTAGGCCCTTTTGCCGCTATCGGGCTGTCACGAACGTCACGTGCTGTTAGTTGGCATGAGGTGCTGTTAGCTGGCATCACATGCTGTCAGTTGCCGTCGTCTGGCGTTGGTGACGCTTAATTACTCCAACTAGCCGCTGTTTGCCACTCTTTACGGCTTCGTTAGGGTAGACTCAGGCCAGGCGGACAATGCGGGCTTAAAGCCGTGACAGTGGTCAAGTGACGGTACCACGGCTAAGTGGGGAGCCGACAACCTGAGGGCTACTCTCCCGCCTTGAGATTGCTTTGGACCGTTCCTACCGCAGACAGGTTGGCCTTGAGTGGCGGAATGCACAAGAGAGACGCATGGCCCCACCAGGTTAGACCTCTTTCTACCCGTACGAAGGAAGGTACAGTCCAGTTGATACCCTTGCCCCGAATGGTTACCGGTCCGCTAAATCCGTACCCTGGCAGCTGACGTCCAGCGGGTGAGCGCGGTGCCCGCTGGTGCGTTTAAGACTCAAGTCCATTTCACTTATATAATAAGACGAAGGCTGGGGCTAACCCTGGGCACCTGATTCAAAAATGCCCTTCACAACTCCCCATACTTTTTTCACCAACCTGTCCTCGAGCGATTCTCTATCCCACTTATTCTCGTTGTTCCATCCGGCCTAAACCCGATCCCTACCCAAATGCCACCTCATTAATCGGCCCCGGGATGGACTGGTGCGCTTAGGTGCGTTAAACCGTGGGCTTAGCGCCGGATGTAGTTGTCGGGCAGTTGCTGGTTGCGGATCACCTTCCAGCGGTAGCCTTCGATCTCACCGGGGGGTATGACCCCGGCGATGATAAAGGGTTTGAGATAGTCGTCGAGCTCCATGCGGTCTTGGAAGCATTTGGTCTCCGATAAGGCCCGGGTCCCCGCCCCTGCATAGTAGGTAGCCAAGGGCAGGCTCCCCCGCTGGGGGGTAATCGTCGGTGGGCTGTTAGTGGGGGACAGGGCTACCGGGGGTGAGTAAGCGGCAGGATTGCCAGTAGGGGGCGTGAAGAGACCCTGCACGTAGGTATCCGGTTTGGGTTTATAGAGGCCCTCCAGGTAGGCCATCAGCCAGGGCAGCTGGCTGGCGTAGTGGCTGGGCTCGGCCCGGCTGTGGTGCAGGGTAAAGACCCAGATCGAGTCGCGGTCATCATCGGAGCGGTTGTTGTAAAATTCGATGCAGGCCCCCGCCTGCAGGTAGGCTTTGGGGCTGGCCAGCAGTCGGCGGATGATGTCCTGCAAGAGGACTACTTTGTCGTCCTTCTCGCGGCCGCCCCGGGGCCGGCTGTAGCCGATGAGGGTGGTTTTTCGGGTGTCGGCGAAGCGGATAACGTGGGTGTAGGTGGCGCCTTGTCGGACGAATTTACCAAAGTTATCTTTGTAGGCTGACTGAGCGGGTGGTGTTTGGCCAGCCTGTTGGGCGTGAGCGGCAAGGGGCTGAGCCAACTGACCGAAAGAGGGGGTACTGTGGGGTTTGGACATAACTGGTTAACGGAGAACGTTTTTTGTATCAATGAATCGCTTTTGGTTTGGCCTCCCACCTGTACAAGTATACATGAGTACAATGGACAAGGGTAAACATTGGAACATAGGGTAAAGAATAGTCACTTTATGAGCCAACAGTACAGGGGTCGGGGCTAAAAAATGCCTGCTTTAGGGCAGGGTCACAAGAGTACTGTTCTCCTGCTGAGCAGGTCGGCAGTGAGTACACGGTTAAGAGCCCCTTTGGAGTGATCGGTTCGTGGGAGGCCAGGAGGTTATGGCGGGTTTCTTTAAGGGGGTGCCTGTTGGTGGTAGAGCCAGTGCATATTGGTTTGTGGTAGAGCCGAGTTTGTTGGACGAGTCTTAGCAAAGGCCATTTCGTCGAGGGGCGGCTCAAATTCTAAGCAAACATGGCGGGTTGCTTTGGGGTGTCGTAGTGAGTTTTATCGTGTGGCCCAATTATACTCCGATTCGGCTTTCCGGTAGTCGGTTACGGACGAATGGTACCGGTATAGAAGCCCCATTCCGAGTGTTGCAATTGATACCCGGATTAAAACGAATAGCTCTACAAGTAGCAGTTCGAACTGATTACACATCCTATTTGGGACCAAATCCCACACAACAACGTAAACTATTTACTCAGCTTATACAACTGGCTAGCAGTACGAAGACCAGAAAAGAGCCGTACTTGTGAGAGATTAGTTTACCTGTGTGTTGACGGCGGAGCTAACAATGGACGGAAGCGAGTCATTAAGGCTCACCATATCGTTAGTTTGTCTACTTTGATCCGTGAGAATGCGGTTACCTATCTGGAAGAGGCCATTGGCTATGCTATGCTCTGGGATGTAAATAATGGCCGGACCTTGTGTTATTCCTGCCACGTAAAAACAGACAGTTTTCCGGTTAACTTTCGTATCAAAGAAGGGTTCGAAAGTAGGAAATCTAAATTAGAGCTTACTGGACCGGAGGATCAGCTGATTAGGGCCATAAACCTTAAAAATGACATATTTCATATCCATTTAGAGACTATGCTCTTCCGTTGGATGTGAGGTTTATCCCGTTATTCTATAAATGTTGCCAATTTGGCAACATTATTCTTAAAATACGTCTAAACACGCTTCAAGCGTTTCGCTTCATTCGAAAGCGCAATGAGTTTATCACAGGTCGTTGCAAATTTTGAGGAATTTGGGCTCAACTCAGCGGCTATCTTGACGATTTTGTTTACTACATCCTGTAATTTTTTGTTATCAAGCGCTGGCGGCTTGGGCTTAGCGGAAACAGGCGCTTTATTAAGTGCCAACAGTTCTGGCAGCGTAAGTGGGGACGTATTACTCTCATTATTTTTTCCAATAGCGCGAATCAATTCTTTCGATACCTTCTGTTTCCCCTTCAATACATCTTGCTTTAAATCGGGACTGAGCTTATCAATCCCTTCTGAGAATTCCCGGTCCCGATGAATGGTTCGTGGGGAAACATTAAACTCTTTCGCAAGACGGTCCTGTGTTCGCTGCGCTAATGAGTGTTCACCTTCTTCTTGCGCAGAGGAATCTCCATCGACAATGGGTCGACCAGTGGCCTGGCGCTCATTTCGATATTTAAGTCCCCGTAGGTAGGATGTCTGCTCGGGGGTTAAGTTACGACGGCCTAACTGGTTATCGATCATAAAGTCTCGTACAGCCTGGAGACTGGAAAACTCGCGGAGTATGACCTTAAAATCGATATTATTTTTTTGGCAGATGGCATAGCGGTTATGGCCATCCACCAATACATTCAGTGGAGAATCGTTACTGGATTCGTCAACTGTTCCTTGAGTGGTTTGCCATATCAACAACGATTCCCGGCACCCGTCTTTTTGAATGTTCGTTTCTAATTGCTCGTATTCAGCCGTTTGCAGTGAGGGAATAAAGGATTTCAGCTCGGGTAAAACCGTAATGTTGGCTTTGACTTCATCCAACATACTTTGCATTAAATTAGCCGTGTTTCTGTGTAGCACAGGCGGGGTTCCTGTAGCCGTTGCAAATTTTTTCATAGTGTAGAAAGGGGGATTAAACGAGGTGGTTAGTGAATACTTCATCGGCCAGAGATTGATAATCCGTTGCCCCCGTTGAATTGGGCTTGTAATCAAAAATGGTCTTGCCTACGTACTGGGATTCAGCAATGGCTACGTTTTGCCGAATCTCGGTTTTAAAGAATGGTTGCCCTTTTAAATCATCCCGAACCTTACCCATCAATTCACGGTGGAGTACTAACTGGGGGTTAACCTGCGCCATTACAATGCCTTCAACTTTTAATTTTGGGTTGAATGACTCCCTTATATCTTGGATGAGTTCTAATAGGTTGTACATGCCTTTTACGGCGGAGGCTTCCGGCTCCAAAATGACTAATGCAGCCGAAGAAGCCACCAGAGCTGAATAAGTAAATATGTTTAAGGAGGGTGGGCAGTCGATGAGGATGTAATCGTATTTTACCAGTAACGGCGCTAAGGCGTTGCGAAACCGCAAAACCCCGCTGGGCGTTTTTATCAGTTCCGCTTCGGCTCTGGCTAATTCTAGATCGCTTGGTACCACGTGATAACCCGCTGACAAGGAGACGACCGGCAGGGTACTACCTTGCGTAAGCGCTTGCAATAATTGTTGTTCAGGATTATGAATACCCAGGCTCTGGGAAAGATTGCCTTGAGAATCCATGTCTATTAAAAGAACTGACTGCTGACGATTTACTAGTCCTTTGCCCAGATTGATGGTTGTCGTCGTTTTGCCGACCCCTCCTTTATGGTTTACGACTGATAAGACTATAGCCTGTCGGTTACGGAAGTCGTCAATACCGTACTGAAGTAGGATTGGCTCTAATGCTTTTAAGTGGGATTCGGTTAGTTTTCGCTGACCATTCATGGCTTTCGTTAACGTGCCCGTAGGCAAGCCCGATTCTTTGGTTAGTCCGGAGTGCGACAGGGTGGACTTCTTTTTTAGAAAGGCGTATACCTCCTCGTGCGTGAGCATAGCAGTCGGGTTAAGATTTGCCTTAAATTTATACCCAAACTTATAATATTAACTAAAATAAGTATAAATTTTTACCAATTGGGGTGGGAAATAGTACAAAACTCTATAGAAAGCCGTAATTGGCTAGTGTAAATAGGTTTTAAAGGCTAAGCTGATTTTCTATTTGTTTTATATAACTAATTAGATGTCAGCTACTTATTGACTAACTCCGTACAAAATAGTAGTACTGGTAGTACCTCATAATTGAAAATGCAGGTGAAAGCGTTTTTTACGCAAAGTAAATATCCTGTATAACCCTCTGATTTATAATAGTTTATACACTAACCCCGTACAAAATAGTAGTCACGGTAGGCTCAATAGTGATTGAGTTTTGATTTTTTCCTTTTCCAGTTGTACTTTTTCTGGTTTTCCATAGAATGTTTTTATTATTAGCTTTAAAAGCTGAACTTATCAAACTATTTGTGATTAATTTTATTTTTATTATTTTGCTTATTTTAACTTAGATGTATCTTATTGATTATAAGTGGCTTGCAAAGGCTCTCTCCGTACAAAATAGTCGTTAGCACCGTACAAAATAGTCGTCAGCACCGTACAAAATAGTCGTAACATTTTGGGCTAACTCCGTACAAAATAGTAGTGAGTTCCTAAGATATCCGTACAAAATAGTAGTCAATTCCGTACATGTTATTTTTTCTGTTAGGTTTACCTCAGAAAGTGTGGATAACTATGAAGAAAAGGATTCCTGCCAACCAGCTATCTATTTTAGGAAAAGTTGATAATGCGGTGCGGATGCTCTTTCAAGCGAATGCGCTAACGGTTGCTAATTACGAAATGAGCGCCTTGCAGAAGAATATTTTTTACATGGTTCAATCGCAATTAGGGGCTGATGATGCACCCAACAAAGAGTACATTATTCGCATCAAGGACCTGGTGGATGTTACCAACGTGGTTAACCCGTATGCTAATCTACGACTGGCCACCAAGACAATGATGCAAAAGATCTTGGAAATACCCATTGACGGCAACTTATTACAGGTAGCTCCTTTCTCATCTGTATTCTACAATACCGATGAGGGGACGATTGCCATCTGCATTGACCCCAAGCTTCGTCCGTTTTTATTTAACTTGGAAAACCGCTTTACGACCTATGGCTTTTACGAAGCCTTACTCGTATCCGGCAAGTATACCAAACGATTGTACGAAATGCTATCTCAGTGGAAGAACCTGGGTATAATGAAAGTGTCGATTCAGGATTTAAAAACGCGTTTACGGTTAATTCGCAATGATGAAGAGACCGGACAAGACACTGAACAATATCCCGATTGGGACAATTTTAAGCGGCGGGTATTGGATCCAGCAGTGAAAGAAATTAATTCTAAAACCGACATTGAGGTCACTTACTACCCAAAACGAGAAAGCCGTAAAACAACGGGTCTAATTTGGACCATTAAAGTTAAGAAACCCGAGCTTCAGCTTCCCCCGCCTTCTGAATTGCACCAAAGGCTTATTGAAAAATTTGGATTGCGAGCGGATCAGGCTCAGTACGTGATTAATAATTACGATTCAGTATATATCATGAGGAAATTGTACGAAATAGAGATTAAGAATACATCCCGCAAAATTCTCAATATGGGTGCTTATACCGCGAAAGTATTCGGGGTAATATAACATGCACGGAGTAGAGACCACAACTAATAAGGGTGGGGGAGGAGCAAACTTGCTATGACCACGGCCTAAACCTCGTTTTTATATCTCACAAACCTCACTATTATCGATCAAACCTTGTATTTGCACCGCCCAAATTTAGTATCTAATCCTATATGAGGTCCCTTAAACCTCCTTTTTGTGTATTTTTAGCTTGCAAATTTCTGAAAGACAACTAGTAACAAGGTCTCATAAATCAGACAAGTGTGATAACTACATCAAAGTGTTGCTTTTGGAAAGGGGAAGAAAAGAAACAGAATAGAGAAACCAGTTATTTACTTTATTAGTAAATAACTGGTTTCTTTGTATTATGGAACCGCAACCCCGTAAGAAACCCCTCAAACGAGAGGAGGAGGCACCCCTTGACGCCCTGCGCTTAGTGCTCAACCAGCAGGCAGTTCTGCTCAACCCCATAGACAATCAAGTCAGTGCTCTGCCTGTGGATAAAGAGCTCGAGTACTATTTCGTACCCATGCAGTATATGCAACAATACCAGGCCTACTACCGGCCCGGTAAACCCTTTAAGAATCTTAAGCTCATCAACTTCGATAAACCTGCTATTTCGCTTTCCTTCTTCTTCAAACATAAATACTCCATTGAGCGCAACGCAATGCAGGTCGATGTGGTGCTGCACCTGAAGAATTACCGCGACGAACTCTTGAATAAGTCGCTCATGCAGCAGCTTAGCCCCACTCAGCAGCAGCAACTCCAGCAGGCTGATCAACTCCTGCGGGCTGTTCGTCAAGACCCTGCTGCTTACCAAGCTTGCTTTTCCAATTACTATCACTACTACCGCTATTGGTACTGCACCTACCGCTTCTTTGACGATCAGGAGAAAACCAAAGCCACCACCAGCAGTGAGCACCTGCTTAAACACACCGAACGTATTCCGGGGCAGGTCCATGAGCGACTCAACATCATCTTTATCGATCCCCACTACATCAACCGGCCCGTACCCCACGATCACAAGCTCATCGACCGCGAACTCGATACCTTTCCCATCCACATCAGGCAGGGCATAACTACCTTGTACCTGCGCAAAGTTTGACCAAAACTGCTGGCCAAGGTACCGGCTTAGTTTAAGCCTGAGTGATGACAGTAGCCAGAAAGGATATGATGGGATAATAAGAGAAGAAAGCATGAGTTGATAAGGGGCCGAATTTGTAATTACGCGGCCAAAGCCGTAGTTTAACCCCGTTCATTTCTGGCCACCCGCACACCTGGCTATGAAAAATGTCCCTAGCTGGGCTTGATCTCCAGCCTATCGACTTAGAAAGGGTAAAATCGTTGATATTCCTTTTTATCAATCCGCCCGACGCGCAATACTCGTAAGCACGCCTTAAATCACACCAACGGGCGCTTCCATTCACAGTAGACTCTACACTGGTTAAAACCCATTGAAATAGCAAGACGACCTACTTGCCCTAACTCAATCAATAACCTGCTTAAACCACACCACGATGAAAACTGGTTTGCTGCTTTTGAGCCTGTCTCTGCTGGTAACAGCTTTTGGTAGGCTGACACCATCCTACCGCTCCATTACTGAAACTGAACCAACCAACCCGATAGCCGTTTGTGGAGTCAGTGCAGAAGGTCGTATCAATCCGATGACCAACGGAAAGTTTATGGTGGCCCTACCCGGTTGGGGCAAGTACTCTTTTAAGATTTCTACCCGCATTGACAGTGCTCAGTTTTACTTTGATCAGGGCCTGACCATGTATTACAGTTACCACATAAAAGAAGCGATAGCTTCCTTTAAAGAGGTGGCACGCCTG
This sequence comes from Spirosoma arcticum, assembly GCF_054779955.1. Lineage (NCBI taxonomy): Bacteria > Pseudomonadati > Bacteroidota > Cytophagia > Cytophagales > Cytophagaceae > Spirosoma > Spirosoma arcticum. The sequence goes on along the minus strand of NZ_BAAGXG010000028.1, from coordinate 8,677 downwards.
GATACCACCTGCCCGATGGCTTGGTGGGGGCAGGCTTTAGCGGGAGGGCCCTATTACAATGCAGCGCACCTGTATACCGTTTCGCCCGACATGGCTGGGGTACTGGTCCGGATGAACGAACTGCTGAGATACGCCAGCCCGAAAGAAAAGAGACTCATCCAGGTGATGAATACCCGGTATGCAGCGGATCCCACTGATTCTGAACGCCAAAAACTCAATCAGGCGTATGCTTCAGCAACCCGGCAACTAATCGCCGAATTTGACGAGCCCGACATTAAAATGTTCTATGTGGACGCCATCATGCTGATCCACGCCTGGGATTTCTGGAATAGCGATGGTACCCCCAAAGCCTGGACTCCGGAAGTAACAAAGCTCACCCAAGCCGTCCTTAAAAAATATCCTTATCATCCGGCCGCCCTGCATTATCAAATTCATCTAACGGAGGCCTCGAAGCATCCGGAAATAGCGCTGGCCAATGCCGATAAACTCAAAACAGGGCTACCCGGCGTCGCCCATATGGTCCATATGGCAAGTCATGAATACCAGCGAAATGGTCTTTTCGACCAGGGGGTTCTGGTCAACGACCAAGCCGATAAAAATCTGTTAACGTATGATTCACTGGCCGCTCATCTAGGTTTGGTGAAACATTCACCTCATTATTTTGCGGTGCAGACCTATTGCGCCCTGACCGGAGGCATGTATGAAGCTGGCCTGAAGGATGCCCTTCGCTGCCGCCGGTCGGTGTCTCCGGTAGCCGAGAACGCTTATGATCAATATCTGTACATGCTGCCCTCGCTGACGTTGGTCAGGCTAGGTAAATGGGAAGAGATTTTAGCGACGCCCCCCCCCCGTCAAGAGTGGGCGTATGCTACCGTGCTGGATCATTTCGCCCGAGGTATGGCGCTTATGGGTACGGGAAAAATTACTGAAGCCCAAAAACAAATGCGATTGCTGGAGGAGCGATTGACGGATCCGATCCTAGCAAAGCGACGCGTTCCGTTTAATGCTGCGCTTCCCGTGGCCCGCATTGCCTATCATATTCTGGACGCATCAATCCTTTTTGCTGATGAGAAAGTTGAGCAGGCCGTGACTAGCCTTCATCAGGCGATTCGTATTGAAGATCAACTGATCTACACCGAGCCCAGTGACTGGCCTTTACCCAGCCGGCAGTTTTTAGGGGCCTATTTGCTTAGGATGCAAAAGGCGAAGGCAGCCGAATCCGTATACCGTCAGGATCTAGTTCATCACCCCAGAAATGGCTGGTCTTTAGTGGGTCTTTACCAAGCCCTTAAAATGCAGGGTAAAAGTGCTGAACTGCCCAGGATTGAGGTTGGCTACCGATTCGCCTTCTCTAAGGCCGAGCATATTCCATCGTCTTCTATTTACTAATTTAGGGTCTCTGCACAGAATCGTACCGGTCCGCCGGCGCGGGGCTGCGGCCGAGCCTCGCCCGGTTGGCTGGATGACTCCTGCTACCTGCATAACAATCTCCATGAATAGCACTTTTCCAGGCCATGTATCACCCCGAAATAGCTTGACAGATTTAGGACTCATTTTGGGTAACGGACATGGCTTCCTGATGTTGTACTTTTTCGGTATTCCGGGGCGCGGGCTTTCGCCACCTTTTGGCTAACTCGCCCTGCATCAGGTGAGCCTGCTCAGGGGTGTGGTAGTCGCAACTCCCATGCGGCCGCAGTCGATTGTAATGCTCAATAGCACACCTGATTGCTTCCTGAGCTTTGGTAGGGGTTGTTATTCCAACGGAGCGGATTTACACATTAATCAACTAAAATAGTAGTTAGTGAGTAATTTGAAAGCTCGCTTAGACTGAGGAGACCGGGCGGGTTTGCTTTTCATCGTTCGGGTCAATTCAGCCTACCGAGCTAATGCGTACCGAACGGAACATCCAGCTCGCGTTATCATTCTTGGTATTGGTTTGATCAATGGAGGCCCCCAAGGTGCCGGTGAATCCCGGAATTCCAGGAATGAAGACAGCAATGATTTGCTGCTTGGTCAGGGTGATATCTTGAAAGGTAGCCAACGGATACTGGAACACCCGGAATTTGTAGGGGATCGCCTCATTAACGAGCGAAACGTTGAATTCGACCAGGTGCGCCTTGCCAGGCTTGATCTGCTTGAACTCAACCTGCACCGAGGGGTTACCTCCAGTGGGGTAGGCTGAACTAAACAGGGCGAGGTTATTGCTGGCTGCTGTTTCAGTAAGTAACATAATGGCCGAGAAGAATGACAGATTATTCTGCTGGATTCGGGGTACACCGGGCGTAAGTGTGAGTGGAAAGATAGTCAGGTCTTTGGGTTCTACTTTAAAATACTTGGCTCGTTGTGTGAGGGTCAGGTCACGCGTTTTGCGCTGAAAGTGGGCCTCGGTCAGGTCCATCTCCTTTATAAGTTCGATCCTTCTTTGTTGGATGTTCATTGGGAAGGTGTTGCGGGGTTAATTTAATATCTGCAAAAGTACGAAGCGGCACTTTGGAGCTTTTTACCGCTCGCTCAATGACTAATTCGTACTGTTGCAAGCTTAATTGTTCGGTATTTACTCTGTGTGACTGTAATTGGCTGATCCTTTCAGCCGTTTATAGCGGATCTAAACTCAAGGGGTACAAACCAAGAACGACTGTCAATGGTCTGAACTACGGTCATAACATTTTCACAACGACCGTTGTGATAACGTTATGAACACCTTATTTTGCCTATCTTCGCCCGTGGAACATCAACAATTAATCAGTACGGGTTGGTTGAGGATGTAAATACCCTATACTTCGATCTCCTTTCCAACGCCTATACACACCATGTAGAATAATTATGAAGTACGTGCCTTACTACCGGGTCTCCACGGCCGGTCAGGGGAAGAGTGGATTGGGCCTCTCGGCTCAGCGCGAGATCGTCCATCGGTTCCTCAAAGCCGACGATGAGTTGTTGGCTGAATTCATTGAAGTCGAGTCGGGCAAGAAAGCCAACCGACCCCAGCTCACGGCCGCCATCGCCTGGGCCAAGCAGCACCACGCCCGGCTGCTGATCGCCAAGCTCGACCGGCTGAGTCGCAACGTGTCGTTTATCTTTTCGCTGCGCAACTCGGAGGTCGACTTTGTGGCCTGCGACATCCCGGATGCCAATACCCTGACCGTAGGCATCATGGCCGTGCTGGCTCAGCACGAACGGGAACTGATTGGCCAGCGCACCAAAGCAGCTCTGGCGGCCAAGAAAGCTCAGGGCTTCCAATTGGGCATGCCCAACATCACACCCGCTATTACGGCCTTGGGCTTACAGGTGCGTAAGCAGAATGCGCTGACCAATCAGGCCAACCGGCAAGCAGCTGAACTGATTCGCTTGTACCGCAAGGAGGGTTTGACCTATCAGGCTATTGCCCAGCAGCTCAATGAGATGGGCTACCGGACCCGGCGGGGCAAGGCGTTTCTGGCTATGAGCGTGCAACGACTCGATGGGAGGTTTACCTAAGTTAACCGAGCATAATTAATGCACATAATTAGCACTAAAAATAGGTGTTGTTTTGATGCTAATTATGCACGTTATTTGAGCACTGATTCAGGTGTAAGATTCAGCACTATTTATGATCTACGTGTTGGGAGGTATTAAAGGAGGATCAGGCCGCAGCACCATCAGCGAACACCTGACCGTCTGGCTGGCCCGGCAGGGCGCTGACGTCCTTTTGATCGATGCCGATGAACAGGGTACGGTCAGTGACTTTACGGCCTGGCGGGAACATACGCTCGATGGACAAGTCGGTTACACCCTGGTTCAGTTGGTTGGAGCCAATCTGCGCAAGCAGGTGGAAACCATGAAGCCTAAGTACGACCACATGGTCATTGATACCGGTGGTCGGGATACGACCAGTCAGCGTGCGGCCCTTATTGTCGCAGATATAGCGCTAATTCCCATCCAGCCCCGCAGCCACGACGTCTGGACGCTGGCCAAACTGGTGGAATTGCTGGGCGAAATTCAGGTCAGCCGAATCAACCCCTTGACGGTTTATTCATTCCTCAACCGGGCCGACATTACCTCGGCGGACAATCGCCAAACGGCCGAAGCCTTGCGGGATATGCCGGATCTGGGTTTTGTGGCCCACGACATCAAGAACCGAAAAGCATATCCCAACGCAGGAGCCAAGGGGCTGACCGTATTTGAGATGGATCCATCTGATCTAAAAGCCGTCACGGAGATTAACGCCCTATTTAACCAATTTACTCATGGCCGTTTCCCTATCACCTCCCAAACGTAAAGCGCCCTCGGAGGCCCAGATTGAGGCCGTCATTAACAAAGGCGGCAAGCCAACGGTCGAGGCCGAAGCCGAGCCAACGGTGAAGCATTTCAATATCCGTCTGACGGGCGATATCCTCACCCAGATTGACGGGCTCCGGGCCAAGCGTCCCCGTAAGCCCGGTTCGCCCAAGTTAGGCGTGTCAACCCATGACTGGATTGTGGAGGCCGTTTTAGAAAAGCTGAAACGGGATAGTAAGTAGCGCTTTGTGAGCTGAATTTTTAACGACAAATAGCACTAAAAACACACCTAAAACCAGTGCTAAAAAACTAGTTTAATTTACCTTACATGCAGGTTGTAAATTCCACGCAGATTTCGGACTACTCTACACTTAATCTAACAAGAAATTCATTAAATCAGACGTTTTTATTGCAAGTCCGCTAGGGCTTGACCACCTTTAGTACAACAAACGCGTCGGGTGTACTGACCCGCAATAAGTAAACACCCGCGGTTTTCCTTAAAGGAAAGGATTGGTGTTCAATCCCAGAAGCTTGCCTAATGTGGCGACTCAGAACGGGGGTACCGGCTGCCGTTACCAAGTCTAAGTGAACGGGTTGATGGTCAGCTCCCCGAATCTCAAGATTAACCTGATCACTTTGCACTGGATTGCCCAGAATAGTGACTTGTAGCGTGTTCTTTGTCGCTTCAGCAGCTAAGCGAGCACCCAATGTCGGTTGGCTACCATACACCAACGCCCCTTTGTAGTAGACGGTAACGTGGTCGTTCTCCGCCAGGGGATTGCTGCCGTTCTGGTAAGAATAGTCGTTGCTTTGATTAAAATTACTCCAATCCTGCTTGGTAATCCGGTATTGAATGTTACCTGTGCTGCTTAAGGGATAAAACTGACCTAAATTGCTGAAGCCCAATTCTATGTATGTATCGGCGTTGGCTAAGGGCGGGTTAACCCTGACGAACTTAACCTTCACATTATTGCTGCCCAACACGGCGTAGCCTACTTGAGCGTTCAGCGGCTGATCACTATCCGCTGTAAAGTAGTAGCGCACCGTTATATCCTCATAGGCCACTGCCACATTGCCCTCGTTGCGCAGTTGAAGGTAGGTACTAATGGAATTGGCCGTGGTACTGCTCTTGTTCTCGGTGTATACCTTCAGGTTTTGCACGGGAGTCAGCACCGCTGGTTCGGCACCCCAGATCAGTGTTCCATTGCGGTAGGCCGTGATGCGATTATTTCTGATGTAACTGCTACTATTGGCATAGGAATAGTCATCACCCTCATTGACCACCGTCCAGTCCTGCTTGCGAATGCCGTTCTGACTCTGGATAGGCCCGGAGTTGCTGTTTCCCGCTAAATTACCTGCCGAGCCGTCAAAACTATACTCGATGTAGCCGAAAGCGCCCTGACGGGGCTGGTCTGTAGCTACATACTTCATCCTGACTTTGTCGGTACCCAACTGTGCGTAGGAAGCCACGAGGTTGGTGAGGGGGGCAAACTGCTCCACCGTCAGCCAGTAGCGGAGAGTAATTTCGTAGTACGGGATGGACGAGCTGCCTTCGTTTTGAAGTTGCAGAGAAGGCTTGATGGTGTTATTGTTGGGCTGGTTGTAGTCGGCATTCTGGTGTAGGACGCTCAGCGTCGTCGTGGGAAGTCCTCCCTGTACGATGACCGTTGCCGAAGCGGGAGCACTGATGCAACTATACCCGTTAAGCTGACAGGTCGCCTGATACACCACTGTACCAACAGCCGAGGTGGGCACGGCAATGGGCGTGGAACTACCAGCCGTGTTGCCGGAGCCGGTCCAGGCCAGAGTACCCCCGTTGCAGCCTCCAATCACCAAGTTGACCGTACCGCTATTTTGGCTGACCGTGACGCTGGGCTGACCGCCGGGGTACGCTTGCCCGCTTTGGGTGAGCAGGCTGGGGGGCGCGGGCCGGGGATTGACGGTTACCCGCACGTCTTCAACGGCATAACAACTGCCGCTGCCGCTTAACTGGTAGCGGATGAAGTACGTAGTGGAACTGGTCGGGCTGACGGTTGACGAAGGCAGCCGATTCCGGGCAGTCTGAGCGTCGGTTAGGGTAGCATAATAGCTCAGGGTGCCCCCAGCCAGCGTTTGGCCACTGACGGTGGTGGCTAAATTGATGTTCTGCCCAGAGCAGATGGCGGCAGGATCAGTAGCAATGAAGGTGGGGGGGGGTTGGTTGAAGAGCACTGTCACGCTATTCTCGCCATAATTCGCCGTGATTAAGTCCAGTCGTTGGTTGCCGTCGATATCGGCAACGACCACCGAGTTAGGCCCTCCGCCAACACCATGGTCGGTGCGGTCGAACCCACCGTTGTCATTGCCCCGCAGTACCGTGACGGTATTGAGGAAAACGTTGGTTGTTATTAAGTCGACCCGTCCATCGCCCGTCACATCCCCCACCGCAACGGAGGTAGGGGATGTATCCACCTCATAGGTAGTGGAGTCAAATCCCCCGGCGGTGTTGCCTCGCAACACCGTTACGCTATTAATAGAAATGTTGACTAGGATCAGGTCGAGCCGCCCATCGCCGTTTACGTCACCCACCTTGACAAAGTTAGCATACTCCGCTATCGGATAGGTAATTAGGTCAAAACCTGAGCTGGCATTACCCCGCAACACGGTAAGCGTATTATTAGAGAAACTGGCCGTTATTAGATCCGGTCGCCCATCGTTATTCACATCGCCCACCGCAACTGACCCGGGTCCACCCGCTACTGCGTAATCAACACGATCAAATCCTCCTCCCGCCTTACCCCGTAGCACCGTCACGTTGTTACTGGTAATGTTGGCCGTTATCAGGTCCAGCCGTCCATCTCTATTTACATCGCTTATTGCCACTGAGTAAGGTGCAGTGCCCACGCTATAGTCAGTGCGGTTGCCGGTTTCAACGCGGTCGAAACTCGCGCTTGAGTTGCCTCGTAGCAACGTGACGGTGTTGCTCTCGGCATTAGCGGTCACCAAGTCAATAAACCCATCGCCATTGACATCACCTGCCGCAACCGAGATAGGTCCGTTACCCGTCCCGTAGCTATTAGCAATCTGGAAGCCCCCGGACCCGCTATAATAATTCCGTAGCACCGTCACTTGGTGATTAAAATAGTCGGCCGTTATCACGTCTGGTCGCCCATCGTTATCCACATCGCCCACTGCAATGGCCCGAGGGCCATTATGCGATCCGTAGAATACCTCCCTGCGCTGGAAACACTGACCGAAAGCGGTGCTGCTCACCAGTAGAAATAGCCCTGTCAGGTAGCCCCAGGTTAGGCAGATTTGCCTCACGGCAACCAATGAAAAATGCACGGAGAGCAATGGAGCCGCAACCCGGCTACCGATTTGTACAATTGGTTTCATGAAGCGTTAGGAATTGAGGGGTTGAATGAGAAAGATTAACTAGAGATTTCGTTGCGAGACAGAATGGCATCAGGCCAGTTATAGGGTCAAGCAGCTAAATTAAACCGGGTGTTACGATCAGACAGGCTCAGCAACGTCCATAAATCAAGCTTACTTCGAGTTTGATCGAGCATAGGAAGGCGTACCAGGAGACCCAAGGATGCTGATCCAATCCGCATGCTGACCAGTAATCTAGTTGACTCCACCACTGGTCTAGTATGAATTTCGAGTTTTTAAATGGAAAAGTAAACTTGGGCTGTACCCTAACTGCTTTGCTGCGCCATATATTTACTTATACAGCGTTAATTTATTAAACAGATTATTAATTTAAAAATACGATTACAAAAAGGTAGCAGAATTAATTATACCGTAACATGCTTTCAGGTGCTTTCGTCGGCACACTTTATAGGATTAAAGAGCCGCATCCAGTTTCTTCTGATGCAGCTTTTCAATCAACTGATTATTTCAATTCAGTCAGTTGAAAGGAGAATAAAAAGCTTGTTTCACTCTCCATTCACATCCTAGCTGGACCCGGCCGCAATCGGAGGTTTTGGTGGACGATTTTCAGCGGTAGTTGATGGTAACACAACCCATTCATTGACAGCAAAATATCGAGTCCAATAAATAGCACGATCTACCTTTTTATTGGACGAAAACGGCCGGTTGAGTAGGCGGGAAGCCTGAACGGATATAACCAGGTAGATGGCGTAAAGAATACGCGACGTAACCAGTACCAGAGACCTGACGAGGGATAATCGAGCTATTTTTTGCCTGAGGGAAACGGAGCAGTACTGTAGGCCAAAAATCCCTACTTAAGCTCCTAAGCCGAATCCTTCGCCCAGGAGCTTAAGTAGGGATTTAATGGCAAGCAAGTTGCCGTTTTCACGACGGCAAATAATACTTTCTACCTTAAGTAATCAAGCAGAATTAAGTTTGATATTAGTTTGAGTATTTTTCATGATGAGTTTTGTGAAATTGATGGTGTACGTTGAACCATACTCTTTAA
>NZ_BAAGXG010000027.1:0-70117 GCF_054779955.1 Spirosoma arcticum | reverse complement strand
GTTTGTTGGCCACCCCCGCCCGTTGTTGAGCCTGTTGAGCATTATAGGGTTGTTTAGGCTGCTGGTGGTTTTTGGCCAGTTCACGGCTGATGGTAGCCTGGCTGACACCAATCTGCTGAGCCATGCACTGCTGGGTTTTGCGTTGCTGGTGGAGCGACTCAATGAGGTACCTTTGTGCCAGGGTCAGTCGTTTGTAGGTTGCCATTGCCTTGGTTGGCTTCGTCACCCCAAAGCTACTGGAATCTGTTAAGCGGCTGACTTTTGTTGTTTCCGGTTAAGACTGGCCAACTCAGAAAAGATACAAAAGGGGAGAAAAAGTAATATGCACTGCAAATGCGAATTCAAGATTCTTTTATTGTAAAGCATATTGTATAACTTTCTCTATTTCAAAATTTGATAATGTTTCATTTATCTCAATACGTAATCTATCTACTGTCTCGAAATCTATTAGTGTATTTTCTTCAAATCTCTTTACTAATTCGAGGAAAATGCCCCAATAATGGGGATTATCATCTGGGTGTGGAATATGTCCAGAGACACCAAGTTGTTGTAGTCTTTGTGCTACATCTTCCCTATCGTAACATAATGTACCAATAGTCAAAGAAGGAACTCTATTCATAATTGGGTAATGATACATTCCTGAGCCACATTGATGAATTATAAGGTTCGAAATTCCACATATGTAATTTAGTGGAAGCAATTTCTTATAAAAAACCGCTTGTTTGTCAGGTTCCTTTATATCACAATTACAAGTAGTTATAACAGCATAGCCACGCTCTACAAAAAACTCAATAAACTTTTCTATGGGTGTTCTATCTATCGTGCCAGTAGTGATAAAAACAATTGGTTTCTGTTTGTTTTTATCAAAAAACTCATCTAATCTGGTAGATAACTCCTTCGAAGGTTTATCCATGATAAGAAGGGGTCCAGAATAAAAGTACGATTCTCTATCTTCTATATCATCAGGTAAGCACTCAATTGTTGGTATCCCAGGAATAATCTTTGCTTTAGGTTTTATGTATTGTTGCAAAAAAAGTGTTTCAGAATGATTAAATATTTGCGTTTCTAAACTAATAGTACTTGAAACAAACAAAGCTCTTTTCGTATTTTCGCCTTTCTGTAGTGAATGTACATGATTAATATTTCTAAAACATTTATCAATGGATCTAAAAACGCCTGTTCTTTGAATTGAAATTCTGGGAATGTTGTTTTTTTCTGCTATGAGAGGAGTGGTTAAAGAAGTGTCCTCAATAATCAGCATGGGCTTTATTTGCTCGTATGCCTCTTTCTCTTTTTCTGCTACATACTTTATTATTTCTACATTATCTTTCGACTTTAACGTATATTCATTTTCATCATTAAAAAAATCTGATGTTACACAATTTATACCCTGTATTTTAAGAAAGTTTTGTATGTGATTACTGACCAAAAAATGATTTTTAATTTCAGTATATTTTCTTAAATGTTTATGGTGTAAAGTATACAGAGGAATTAGATGTGATAATCCACCAGCAAAATATGGTATATTTAAAATATTCATAATGTATCTGCAATTTTTTCTTACGTTAATTTATACACTTAACGGTGACTAATACTTTGGCAACTTTTTTGGGGAATTGTCAAATACTAATTCAAGTAAGCGATATCGTTTTAAAATAAGTATTAGAATGTAATTATTATTAAGGTGTACCATTATATTAGGCAACCAAATACTATTTATTTTGATCGGATAAAATCAGTTAATAGGTAATAATGCCCGTTTCATTTATACTTTATTGTTTCCATACTTACCAGACATTAATAATAATATAGCACCCAACAAAGCCAGTCCGATTTTTGCATATGGATTGTCGTCGAACATTTGAGCAGTACAAATTGATGCGAAACCACCAAATATACATAAGTTTTTCTTATTCATATCTGAAAAGGTTTAATATAAACATAAAACAAATTTGAAACATATTTTAGCCTAAATATGTTTCAAATTTGTTTTACATCTAAATACTATCATTAATAGTTATTAATGATAACAGTAGTATTACCACCACTCTTACTACCACCACTAGCACCAGCATACCCAATAGCAACTCCTACCAGAAAACATCCCGCATATAAACAGAGTGGAGTGCTACCACCAGCAACCATCTCTAATTGTTCATCAGTTAATTCTAATTCATTAAAATTTGGTCTTTCAGGAATATTGAGATAAATAATATTGCTATCACATTGATCCTCAACAACAATCCTTTGTTTTCCACTTTCAAGACTAATAGGCCTTCCAATAAAGTTTTCTATTGTCTGAACAGGGTTACCCAGAAGACTTTTTTTGAATAATTCGTCTTGCCAAGATTGTGAAATTAACCCGTGATAAAGATCTTGATTTTCTGTAATGTTCATAATTTTTTAATTTTTTTATCGTTTAACTACATCCCCTATTTTTCTACCAACTATAACACCTGCTGCAAGTAAAGCAACACAAGCTGCTACATACCCACCATACAGACTCAAAGGAGTAGATTGTAGACCCTCCAGAAATATTTTCATTATTATTTTACTGCGTTCCCTGCTGCTTCACCAACTGCAACACCTGCTGCAACTAAACCAGCACATACCACAAAATACCCAGCATACAGACACCAAGGAGTAGACCCTCCTGCAACCGTTTCTAACTGTTCATCTGTTAGTTCTAATTCATCGTACTCAACTTTTCTTGGAATATTTAGATAGATAACAGAATTGTCTGTTTGATCCTCTACTACAATTTTTGTGTTTGGCAACATAGCTTGCCCCGTAACTGATTCAATCGTAGAAACAGGATTACTAACTAATTGCTCTTTGAAAGCTGAACTTTCCCAAGCCTTTTGTGCTAAAGTTTTGATTAACTCCTCACCTTGCATTTGTTGTTCTTGCGTTATCATAATTACAAATTTTTGTACTTTTTACAGCATTTTATTTATTTTGAATAACTATATTTCAAGCTTTCCCTCCTTTAGGAGTGGGATGGTACTGCCGGAAGAGATGCAACAAGGGGTAAAAAAAGGAAAGCACCGGTTCCTCCCGCCACAGCCTCAAGCTCTTTTTCCTTTAGCTCAACATCCTCTGTATTAGGCTTAGCTGGGAGGTTGATGTACACCGTCCTCTCGTCGGTCTGATCGCGTACTACCAGGGTCTTACCCTGAGGTAGGTTGAGTTTCTTACCGGTGAGCTTCTCAATGGCCTCTGCGGGATTAGTTACCAACTCACTTTTGAACTGGGCATCTTCCCAGGCTTTTTGTAAGATCTCAGCGTACAGCTTTTGTTCTTGTGTAAATTCCATTGTTTTGTTTTTAAGTAGTTAAATTGAGTTATTGTATGAAAATTTAAGAGAGCTGTTAATGATTAATAAAAATCGGATGGATCAATCGGAGAGGTAGTCATGGGCGGAGTCAATGGATCAAAAATAATTGGATCAAAAATAACTGGCCCTGTAGTACAATCACCTCCAGGCCCTCTTACAATTCCACCTTTAACTCCCCCAGCCACAGCTTCAAGTTGATCTTCGTTCAGTTCCATATCCTCCGTGTTAGGCTTGGTAGGAAGGTTGATGTATACCGTCGTTTCATCAGTCTGATCACGCACCACCAAGGTCTTGCCTTGAGGCAAGTTGAGCTTTTGACCTGTTAGTTTCTCAATAGCTGCTACGGGGTTAGCCATCAGCTCGCTTTTGAACTGGGCATCCTCCCAGGCTTTTTGTACGACCTCGCCATACAGCTTTTGTTCTTGTGTAAACTCCATATAATTGATTGTTTGAACTGTTTAACTGATAATAGAGAAGAAAATATTTAAACATGAAATCTAATTGTACCGATAGAACCGATAAGCTTAAGTACATCTGGGAGAGGCATATCCTCGCCTGTCCCCCCCGCTACGACTTCGAGTTGCTCTTCGTTTAGCTCCACATCCTCCGTGCTGGGCTTAGCCTGTACGTTATCCTCAGGCTTCTGTTCTTGGGTAATTTCCATTGTTTTGTTTATTTTGGTTTATTTATATATGAACTATAGGGTAATACAGTCTCCAAATTTTGGGAACAGACCTTTAACAAAATCACCCCAAATTTTTTGCCCACCTCCGGCAACGGCTTCGAGTTGCTCTTCGGTCAGTTCCATGTTTTCTACTTCGGGTTCTGCTGGGATGTTGACGTAAATCTTAGATTTGTCGGTCTGATCTAAAAATACCAAACTCTTTCCCTCAGGCACAGCCACCTTAACGCCAGTCAGTTTTTCTATCGCTTGTACGGGATCAGTTATCAATTCTTTTCTAAAGTTGGCGTCCTCCCAAGCTTTCGATATGACTACTTCTATGATTTCTTGTTTTCTCTGTTCCATATCCTTATTTGTATGATACAAAGTTATATTCCTATCTTTCTATGAATTTGCCAAAGTAACCGTCAAAAGTGTCAATCTACATCTGTTGTTTTATCAGTAAAATAGCGTGGGGTCAGCGGGCGACATTACTCAATCTCCACCGTGTTACCACTACCCGACACCTTGACCTTAGCCCGACCAGTACCCGACTTGACCCGGACACGGTTCCCGGCAGAATCGACCGACACCGAATCGGTGTATTCCTTGCCGTTGATGGTGACGCTTGCCTGTTGATCGTTTGACTGCTGTTTGCTCTTTGGCTGACAACCGGCCATCAGCAGGCATAGAAATAGAAGGTTTTTCATTGTTCGGACGTATCAATCCTTTTTCTTACCAAGCTTCCAAGTGGTGGAACCTCCAATTACGCGACCATTCTCATATTTGTAGGTTGACTGAACCCGACTTTGGGATGGGTTAGAGAAAGCTGGTACCGAAGAGGTTGATGCCGGTGCCACCATTAACGACGTAGCCCCGGAGCGGCTTGGCTGCTGATATGTAGGAAGCGGGGTAGCCGGTTTAGTCTTTGTCGTATCAATCCCTTGTGCATAGCCAACACAAGCAAGTAAAATCATCCAGGTAGTTAGGAAGGCTCTCATAGTCAACGTGAAATTTTAGGAGTTGAAAACTTTTCTAATACGCTCAAATCAGTTATCAGCTTGGTATCGTCTCCTCTGCCGCCGAAAAGCTGAACGTTGAAATACTGATTGATATACCTACCCAACGAATCGGTGCGCCGAGCCGGTTGATGTGTTGAGGTCATGATTCCCTATACAGGTTATTTTTCAAAGAATAGATAAATGTATATAGCGTACCCAAAATTCGTTGATGTTGTCGAGGTCAATCGGTAGCCCTGAGACATGTATTGGTCAAGCTTTGCCTGAATTTCTTCCTTTGACTTCTTCACGATGTGTTCGGAGTCGAGCGTCAATTTCGAATAGTAAATCAGGGCTTCTACTCTGCACTCTTTCATTGCTTTACGGGTTTTTCTCAATAAGTTTCCGCTCAATGGCGGGTTCTCAACCAACAGTATTCCGACGGCTGATTTCTGCCTGGATACTCTTTCGCTTCTTGTTGTAACTGCTGCTTATTAGAAAAGCAAAAATCAGCATCCCAACAGTGAGGACAAAATTTCTATCTATAGCCGACCAAAAAGCCACGCCGACAAATAAGCCTATTAGTGCAGCCGTTAGGGTCTTTTGTGCGTTCAATTTCTTTTCTTCTGACACCAACTCGTCAAGTGTCATCTTTGTGTAGTCTTCGTCTGTACTCATAGTACGGTTTGGTTAAAGCATTAGCGAATTAAGCGACTAACTGGGCTACGCTGCTTTTTTCGACAAAGTACATCGAAATTTCTCCCTTGCCTTTTGCATTGACGCTGCCCCGGTGCTCAAAAGCAAAGCAGGGTTCGTGTTTTATCAGTTGGTACAGTGTTTCACTAATGTTCACTTTCCCTACCGCGCCACTACTTTCCATCCGGCTGGCGGTGTTAACCGTATCGCCCCATACATCATATTGAAACTTCTTCACGCCTACGATCCCGGCAACGATTGGCCCCGCGTGAATGCCCAATCGCATCTCGAAAGCAGGGCGGCCCATTAGTTGGTTTTCGTGATACCTTCTTTGCATAAACCCCTGCATTTCTAAACCAGCCAACACGCTATTTTTCAGTGCGTTTTCGTCGGCGTTGGGAATGCCGCCTGCCGCCATGTATGCATCGCCAATTGTTTTTATCTTCTCAATCTGATACGTTTCCATAATCAGATCGAAGGCTTTGAAACACGTATCAATCTCTTCCACCAGACTTTGTGGCGTCATTTTTTCGGCGGTCTGCGTGAAGGACTTGAAATCGGTAAACAGAATCGAAACCAACTCATAGTCTCTGGCATTCACATGACCTTTTTCTTTCAACTCCTCAGCAATTTCTGCTGGAAGTATGTTCAGCAACAGGGCTTCGGAACGGTCTTTCTCGGTCTTTATTGCTGTTCTTGACTTCCTGACGTAGTTTAGTTGGGTCCACAAACCAGCCGCGATCAGGAGTATAAAGCACAGAGAGATAACAATCATATTTCTCTGCTTCTCCCGTCGCAGAACATCCTCCTTATGCTTTAGCTGGATAGCGTGTTCTTTCTTTACGTAGGCAATGCTATCCACCAACTGCTGTTTCTGAAACTCCATGCCCATCACCTTGTTGGCAGTTTCCGCTAAGTTCAAACTGTCTTCCAGCGTGTTGGCCTGTTCGTAGTACCGAAGTGCCTGCTGGCTGTTGTTCAACGCTTTATACGATTCGTATAGGCAATCGCATCCATTTTTTTTAATAGAAACAGATCCCAGTTTTTCAGCCAACTTTAGCCCGTCTCGACATTTCTCTACTGCATCTTTGCTATTACCCAACCGGTGCATAATGTTGCCAATAGCAATTTGTGATTCGCTTTGGTTTTGTACATTTCCTATTTGACTGGAGTAAGCTAAGCAACGGTTATAATAAGTCAGTGCCCGTGTGTAATCTGCTTGTTTATAAAATAAATCGCCTAAACTGGATAATGCCATTATTTGTAATTGCTTATCTCGTCTCTTATCAGCAATTTTTAACGACTCGTTCAGATTCTCAAAAGATTTATCATACTTGGCTTGCTTCGTGTAAATTTTACCTATCTCGTCTAGAACCTGAGCAATTCCTTCTTGGTTATTTTTCTCCTTATATACAATATGAGCTTGACTGTAATATTTCATGGCGTTACTGTAATCCTTCGCCTCAGCATATATTGATCCTATATTGTGGGTAGTCGTTGCCAAGTTTTCTGCGCTCTTTATTTCCTCCCAAATAAGAGCCGATTGCCTGTAGTAATCTAATGCTTGAATATAGTTCCCCTGACTTTTATATACAATGCCTATGTTGTTAAACGTTGAAGCGACCCCTTTTTCGTAGCGTATCTCCTTAAAAGCTTTCGCTCCCTTCTTATAAGCACCTATTGCTTTGGAGAAATCACCTAAGTAATAGTAGCTTATCGCCATGTAATTGAAACAATTCCCTAATTTTCTTTTATCACCAATGAGTTGATAAAGCTTCAAGCTTGTCTCAAACATCACCAAAGACTTCTGATATGACTGTTTATCCTGATAGTGTGAACCCAAATTAAAGAGACTATCGGCTACTTTCTTGTTATGAGTCGTTATTTCGTTTACAGGTGTAGCGGTCTCTTGTACAGATGTGGTTTGTGCACACAGTTTCGCTTCTATTCCGTTCAATAGAAAAAGAACCGGCAGTATACACATCCACGACTTCATCATTCTTTAATAAGACGACCTCCACCACCAGATATAATATCTAACTGCTCTTCGTTTAACTCCATGTCCTCCGTGTTTGGCTCTGCTGGGGGGTGAACAGAAACAGTTGAAGCGTTTGTTTGGTCAGCAGTGACCGTCTTCTCGCCTTTTTGATCGTTCAATGAGTTCATGATTTCTGTCTGTTTAGTTAATGTCAGGACAAAATTGACCGAATATTCTATGTCATAACTGACAAATAGACTGACAAAATTTCTAAACACGCAAGATCTCAACAATTCATAGGCTTCTGTGTGAAGCAGGCAAATATCCAATGGTTTTGCTTTATTCTCAATAACCTCCGGTTATATTTTATTCGATCTGGTTATAAACGTAAACCCCCATTATCTTGGCGATAAGAACTCCCCCGCTATAGGCACGGGGGAGTTGCTGTATCTGCCCTATCCACCTGTATGTACTACTATGTATCACTTCCGGCGTAGCTACGGTACTACGTAGGATTACCTTACTATTAGTACGCGTAAGAATCTCTATATTGACTGCCCATTGTTGTTATTGATGATGCAAAGTTGATTGCTAACTAATTCTGAATCAATAACTTGCTATTTTAATTTATTCGATTTGGTTATAGCATATTCATTGAATCAAGCCGCTTCGTCATTGTAGCTCACAGGCTCATCGGTCGGCAGGTCCATCTTACCAAATAAGTCGCCAGCCGACACAATCCAGTTGTCGTCAAAGGAGCCGAGGTCGTCATGGTCGGCGATGTAAGTCGGAAAATCGGCCTGGTCATTGACCCATACGTCGAAAGTATAATCAGATGCTTGGTTTCTGTGCGTTTTCATTTTTTTGTGTTTTTAGGATGACATTGATGTATAGCTGTTTATGTTGTTGCTGACTTGTCGGCCCGGCCATTGAGCAGCCATTTTGTTGAATCAAAGGTGGGCGTCCTATTCGCTGATTTCAATAACCAAACGTTGTATTGTAGTCCGGTAGGGAATAGCTTAGTCCAGTTTGTTATATATGAAGAATATTGACAATTACTTGTTCAAGCGAACTCAGGAGCGGGTAACGCAATTGTGGGAGCAACAAACGACCCTTGCTACCATGGGATTATACCTCATCAGGAAAATCCGGGACCGGACCGCCGAAGCGGTTGGTTTTCGAGTGGCTATGTTTATTGGAGAGTAGCAAGAGCAAACGCCTGGCCAAGATCAGAAAGGGCTAATACAAGCCCCTTCAGCCCGCATCTGGGTGCCCGGCTTTCAATGGATGGGGGTATTGGTGTCAGCCCTGGACACCTCGCTCAAGGTCTGCCAGATGAGTTGGTGGACCTCCTCGGGTAAGCACAGAGAGTCGCACTTTCTCATCCGCTGGAAAAAGAATCACCTGTTAACTCATCGCCAGAAAGTCACCAAACAGACCCGTTTGTTAGCCTGTAACTGTAAAGCCCAAAGCCACGAACTACTTCACAATAAAGAGCATAAGCGCACCAAACATGTTAGTGCAGGATGGTTAGCCGTTGATTATCCTGACTTTCCCAAGCGTGAGCTGTTTCAACGCGTGATTCGCAATAAGAAAACCTCCAGCCAACGATGTATCTGCTGACTTCAATAGCGATCAAAATGGTCAGGGAGGCCTGGGAGATGGTGCACAGTTATATGTACCGATGCAGTTCCCCGCCGGGACAGATTGAGCAGGTCTTGCGGGCAAGGAAAGCCGAGTTGGGCTTGGAGTCGCCCCGGCTCTGGTTGTGGGAAAAAAGGCCGAAACTGTTGGCGATTATGGCCTTAGTATATGATTTTTTACCGTCCTTACTCAGAGCGTGGCCCGGTGGGATGCCGCTTTTCCTTAAACAGTGGGTATTAAGAACCGGAAACCTGAGTCATCCCGAACGGCTTCAGTGCCAATTTACTGACTACAATTGGCCATCGCCAACGCGCTAATAATAATTTTGCTTTAACTCAAAATTCAGGATGACTCAGGTTTCTCACCGAGCAATTTCTCGTTACTAAACCTTTACCTGCGTCGGCGCGGGCTTTTGAACGCTCCCGTATGCCGGGCACGAACTCTTTCGGGCACAAGACCCAAGCGACAGCGTCGCCAGCAGAGTACCTAAAATCAGTAGTTTTTTCATGAATATATTACGTCGTGTTCTGTGCTTAATTATCAGATTGTAAAACGAATATAGTTGGCAAAACTGTACATAAAAATTTGCGCATTCAATGACCCATCGCTAAAGCGGTGGGCTGATAAAGCAAATAGATCAGTCGATGACTATCAGCCCACCGCTTTAGCGATGGGTTAGTTAAACCTCTTCCCGAACCAGTTCTGCTTCCTCTTCGCGCTCTTCGGCGGCCTCGGTCGCTTCCAGTTCGGTCATACCGGGTTCGGCTCCACCGTAGCCCAGAATCTTGAGCATTACCTCACTATTTTGCTCCGGCGCAAACAGGCGGGTGCGCAGGTTGCCGTCCTCGTCCTTGTCAACGATGACGTGCTGCGGAGCCGGAATCAGACAGTGCTGAATACCGCCGTAGCCCCCCAGCGATTCCTGATAGGCACCGGTGTGGAACAGGCCAATATACTGATCCTCCGCTTCCTGATCGAAAATTGGCAGGTACAAATCGGCACTGTGCGCTTCGGTATTATAGAAATCGTGCGAGTCGCAGGTCAGGCCGCCAAGGTTCACTTTTTGGTACGGATTCTCCCAGTTGTTGACCGACAGCATGATATACTTCTGACCCAGGCCCCACGAATCGGGCAGTTGCGTAATGAACGAACCGTCGATCATGTACCACAACTCCTTATCGTTCTGCAATTTCTGGTCGATTACTTTATAAATGACCGCGCCACTTTCACCTACCGTGAAGGAACCAAACTCGGTAAAGATATTCGGCACCGGCACGTTGTTCTTGTTACAAATCCACTGAATGCTTTCCACAATCTGGTCGATCATGGCCTGGTAATTATACGTGAACTGGAACGACGTTTGAATCGGCATACCGCCCCCAATGTCGATGGAGTCGAGGTCGGGGCAGATTTTGGCCAGTTCGCAGTACTTGTACATAAACCGGCTCAACTCGCTCCAGTAATACGCGCTGTCTTTGATGCCCGTATTGATGAAGAAATGCAGCATTTTGAGCTTAAAACGCTCATTGGGCTGGATTTTGCTCCGGTACAGTTCGTTCACGTCGCTGTAGCGAATGCCCAGCCGCGAGGTATAAAACTCAAACGCCGGTTCTTCGTCCGTCGCAATTCGGATGCCGAAATTGACCGAATCAGCGGTTATCGAACTCTCGTAAGACTCAATCTCTTTGAGGTTATCGAGTACGGGAATGCAGTTGGTGAACCCTTCATTGATGAGTTCGCTGATGTATTGGGTGTACAGCGGCCGTTTATAGCCATTGCAAACAATGTACGTACTTTTCGATATTTTACCCGACTTGTACAACTCCCTCAGAATGGGAATATCGTAGGCCGATGAGGTTTCGAGATGCACGTTATTCTTTAGCACTTCATCAAGCACGAACTTGAAGTGGGATGACTTTGTGCAATAGCAGTACGTGTAGTTTCCCTTGTAGTTATACCGTTTCAGGGCGTTCCTGAACAGCAGCTTTGCATGTTCAATGTGCTCCGTGATTTTCGGTAAATACGTCAGTTTCAGGGGCGTACCATACTCCTTGACAATATCCATCAACGGGACGTTGTTGAACATCAGTTCATTATTCTCAACGTTGAACTCCCGCGTAGGGAACTCAAACGTCTGATCAATTAAGTCATAGTATGTCTTCATTCCTACGTACGACGCGTAAATTGGACGGTTCTGCTCTGGCCGGTTCGATACCAGCCGTTGCGGTTTGTGATTATTGAAAAAACAGGCTTAAAAATGAGAACTCCACCTGAGTTTTTCCAGGGAAGTCCACTGGTTGCGAATTAATCAACACAAAAGCAGGGGTGTTTGATTCGGGAAGGGCTGAAATTTAATAGTGCCAAAATACATTGTACTTTTGCCCCTCGACACGACGACAACTCTGAATGCCACAGGCCATCCATTTCATTTCCATCGGCGGTAGTGCCATGCACAATCTCGCCCTGGCCCTCCAGCAGCAAGGCTATACCATCACTGGCTCCGACGACGAAATCTACGAACCGTCGCGGTCGCGCTTAAAAGAACATGGTCTACTGCCTGCCGAAATGGGTTGGTTTCCGGCCAATATTCACGCCAGTCTGGACGCGGTCATCGTTGGTATGCACGCCCGCAAAGACAACCCCGAGCTGGCCGAAGCGCAGGAATTGAGGTTACCCATCTACTCGTATCCTGAGTACATATACCGACAAAGTCGGCAAAAACAGCGCGTGGTAATCGCCGGCAGTCATGGAAAAACGACCATTACGTCCATAATTCTGCACGTGATGAAATACCACAACCGCACGTTCGATTATTTGGTTGGAGCGCAGATCGACGGCTTCGAGACAATGGCGCAACTAACGACGGAAGCCCCCGTTATCATTATAGAGGGCGATGAGTACGCATCGTCACCCATCGACCCCCGACCGAAGTTTCTTCATTATCAGCCCCATATTGCTCTCATCAGCGGCATCGCCTGGGACCACGTCAACATTTACCCAACCTGGGATGAATACGTTGATCAATTTGAGTTGCTGGCCGACGGAATGCCTAAAGCAGGCATCCTGATTTTTGATGAAACAGATAACATGCTCGACGTTATTGGTCAGAAAGAACGCGCCGACATCACTAAAATCCCATACGAAGCGCATCCCAGCGAGATTGTTGACGGACAGACGTTCCTCGTCACAAAGCAGAAAGTTAGAGTTCCGGTACTGCTCTTTGGGGAGCATAACATGAAAAACATGGCGGGAGCCATGACCGTACTCGACCGGATTGGCATCACCGACACGCAGTTTTACGAAGCGATCCCAACATTCAGAGGTGCGGCCCGGCGGCTGGAGAAAGTGACGCAGCAGGGCGACCGGATTCTGTTCCGGGACTTTGCCCATGCGCCCTCCAAAGTCGAAGCCACCACCGAAGCGGTAAAACATCAGTATCCTGGTCACAAACTACTGGCGGCCGTTGAATTGCACACGTTCAGTAGTTTAAATCGGGCCTTTCTGGATCAGTACAAGGATAGTTTGGATGCCGCCGACGAAGCCGTTGTGTATTTCAACGCCCACACGCTCGCCGTCAAGCAGCTGGAACCCATCATGACCGATGACGTTATTGCCGCCTTCGACCGGCCCAATCTGCGCGTCTTCACCAACACTGCTGAATTACAGGCGTACCTGCTTTCTCAGCGCAACGCAGCCAACATATTCCTGTTGATGAGTTCTGGTACGTTCGGCGGGCTGGACCTGGACGTTTTGGCGGAGAAATTAATAGCCGACGTATAAATACTTGCATGTAAGTTCTTACGTGTATGTGTGTTTGCGTTTCAATGGATGCAAGACGCTCAAACACACCTTACCCTGTAAATTCAACAAAACCTGTGGCAACCCAAAGCATTGTCGTTTACTGCGCGTCGAGCCTCGGCGTGAACCCAATTTATAATCAGGTGGCCATTGAACTTGGCGAGAAAATGGCAGCCCGTAACATCCGGCTCATTTATGGGGGCGGTGGCTTCGGCCTCATGGGCAACGTAGCGGACGCCGTGCTGCAAAACGGTGGCGAAGTAACGGGCGTGATTCCCAATTTCCTCGCCGATCTGGAAGTGGCCCACAGCACCCTCACCGAAATTCACTTCGTGGAAACTATGCACGAGCGGAAATACCGCATGGTGCAGTTGGCGAAGGGCGTTATTGCCCTGCCCGGTGGCTACGGCACCCTCGACGAACTGTTCGAGATTCTGGCTTGGCGGCAGCTTAAACTCTACGAAGGACCCATCGCCATCGTTAACACCAATGGCTATTACGACCTGATTCTCCGGCAACTCGACCGCATGGTGGCTGACGGTTTCCTGAAAGCCGAAAACCGAGACCTGCTGCTCGTCGCTGAGTCGGTGGATGACGTGCTGGAAATGATCGCTCAGTTCTGGGACGGATCCGAGTAGCCGGGCTACAGTTGACGCGGGCCGTGTCCAAATGACTCAATGGCGATTGAGTAGCTACCGTCCTGCCGTCTACTTTGGCTGAGGTGAACCCTATACAGTTATGGACTTACAACTTCAGGATAAAGTGATCATTGTAACCGGTGGCGCCAGAGGCATTGGTGAGGGAATTGTACGTGTGCTGGCCGCGGAAGGAGCTATTCCCGTTATTATTGGCCGTACCGAAGCGCACAACCAGGCTACGGTAGCCGGGGTAGAAGCAACCGGGCAGCGGGCGTTTCAGGTTGTAGCTGAACTAAACCAGCCCGACGAATCCCAGAAGGCGGTCAACGCGGTGCTTCAACAATTCGGTCGAATTGATGGTCTGGTCAACAATGCCGGAGAAAACGACGGCGTTAGCTTAGAGTCGGGCGATTATGACCGCTTTATGGCGTCGCTGCACAAGAACGTTGTGCATTACTACCTGATGGCGCACTACGCTTTGCCTGCCTTGAAAGCATCAAAGGGAGCCATTGTCAACATCACCTCTAAAACGGCCGATACGGGCCAGGGGGGGACGTCAGCATACGCAGCGGCCAATGGTGGGCGTAATGCCCTTACCCGCGAATGGGCCGTGGAATTATTGAAATATGGTATTCGGGTCAATGCGGTTGTCGTGGCCGAATGCTGGACTCCTCTATACGAACGCTGGATTCAAACGCTGCCCAATCCGGCCGAAAAACTTGCATCGATTACGGCGCATATTCCGCTGGAGAACCGCATGACAACGGCCGAGGAGATTGCCAATACAACGGCGTTTCTACTATCCCAACGATCGAGCCACACCACGGGACAACTACTCTACGTCGATGGTGGCTACGTCCATCTGGACCGGGCATTAGCTAATTCCTAATCCGACAACCTTACCCCAGTATGAATACTTTAGTGTGTACCACCCCCGGCCAGTTTGCGTATCAGCAAATGCAGAAACCTGAGTTGACGGCTGGAAACGCAATTTTGAAGGTGCGGCAAATTGGCATCTGTGGCACCGATCTCCACGCGTTTGAGGGTACACAGCCATTTTTTAACTATCCCCGAATTTTGGGTCATGAACTGGCAACGGAGTTCGTAGAAGCCGACGGTGCCCCCGATTTTTCGCCGGGCGAAGCCATCACGTTTATTCCGTATTTCAACTGCGGCCATTGCATAGCCTGCCGGTCGGGAAAACCGAATTGCTGCATTCAGTTGCAGACTGCCGGGGTTCACATCGACGGCGGGATGGTAGACTATTTGTCCGTGCCGTCCTATTCACTGGTACACGGCGGGGGTTTGGGCTACGATGAACTGGCCTTGGTGGAGCCGCTGGCCATTGGTGCCCACGGGGTTAGGCGGGCCGCTATTCAGGCGGGCGAGTTTGTGCTGGTGGTCGGGGCAGGACCAATTGGGCTGGGCATCATGGAGTTTGCCCGAATTGCCGGAGGGACGGTGATTGCCCTCGACCTCAACAAAACCCGACTGACCTTTTGCCGAGAGCAGTTGGGCGTTCCTCACACCATCAACGCGGCTGCTACCGATGTACTCGATCAACTTCGGGAAATTACCAACGGCGACATGCCCACCGTCGTCATTGACGCCACGGGAAGCCTGAGAGCTATCAATACAGCTTTCGCGTATCTGGCCCATGGCGGTCGGTACGTTTTGGTTGGTTTACAAAAAGCAGACATCAGCGTCAGCCATCCTGAATTTCACAAGCGTGAAGCGACGCTGATGAGCAGCCGAAATGCCACAAGAGCCGATTTTGACTTGGTCATCGCCAGTATGAAAGAAGGATTAATAAATCCTACGACGTACATCACGCACCGCGTTGGCTTCGACCAGGTGAGCCGTGAGTTTTCGAGTTGGCTCGATCCGGCCAACAGCGTCATTAAAGCGATGGTCATGATGCCGTAAATCAAGCCTAATTTACACTTAAAGAAGACCTATTTCCGGTCTTCTTTTCAGCTTGAATTCTATTTTTAATCTACTCTTTTAAGGTCTTAATACTATCTAAAAGATATTAGTGGTATTATTTGGAGAGATGGCTCTACATTTCTACTATTGTGTCAAATTCACACTTTTAATGTTTTAAACATACACTTTTTTTGGCTTTTTGCCCTTATGAAGTCATTCTACCAACACAATACCCGTATTCTTGTCGCGCTCGACTGTATCATTTTTGGGTTCGACGGTGAGACTCTGAAATTGCTGTTAATCAAACGGAATTTTGAGCCGGAATACGGAAAATGGTCGTTGATGGGCGGATTTCTAAACGCAGATGAAAACTTAGATGAAGCGGCCGGGCGAATTCTTTACAACCTGACCGGCTTGCGCAACAATTACTTAGAGCAGTTGCAAACGTTCGGCACGGTTAACCGGGACCCCGTCGAGCGTACTATTTCGGTCGTTTATTATTCGTTGGTCAACATCGCCGATCAGGACGTATCGACAATTCAGGCGCACAATGCATCGTGGATCAGCCTGGAAAACAAACCAACGCTTATTTTCGACCACGACCAGATGGTTTCGGTGGCTCTCCAGCGACTGCGCTACAAAGCCGCCCAGCACCCGATTGGCTTCGAATTGCTACCCGAACGGTTCACGGTTCCGCAATTGCAAAAACTCTACGAAGCCATTTACAACACCCAGCTTGACCGGCGCAATTTCAGCCGGAAGATTATGGCGACGGATTTACTGATGGGAACGGGTGAGAAAGACACGAATTCGGCTACCAAGAAAGGCCAGCTTTACACGCTCAACGCCGAGAAGTACCAACAGTACTTAGACGGCTATTATACCTTCCTGCCGGAACTGGCTGAATTAACGGCGGTCTAAATTTCCGTCATTAAACGATCGCACTCCTGCACTAACCTTAACCTAAGCCTATAGAAGCCTACATAAGTTAAAAAGTGCAGAAACGGGTAGGACAATATCTCACCGGTTTTCTCAATTCCTCAGACAAACCATTGTGTTCGCCATGAAAAACCAATATGTCATTGGTGTCGATTTCGGCACCGATTCGGTACGGGCCTTACTGGTCGACACCCAAACGGGACAAGCGACCGGGACGCACGTTCATGAGTATATCCGCTGGAAACAGGGACTGTACTGCAACCCGGCTCAGTCGCAGTTTCGGCAGCACCCGCTCGACTATCTCGAAGGACTTGAAGCAACCATCAACGGCGCGTTGGCCAACGCGCCCGCCGACGTTCGGGAGCAGGTTGTCGGTATCTCGATTGACACCACTGGCTCAACGCCCGGCCCCGTGGACGAAACCGGCCTGCCACTGGCCCTGCGCCCTGACTTCGCCGAGAACCCAAACGGCATGTTTATCCTGTGGAAAGATCACACGGCCAACGCCGAAGCGGAGGAGATTAACGACCTGGCGCACCATTGGGACACTGATTACACCAAGTATGTCGGCGGGATCTACTCATCAGAGTGGTTTTGGGCCAAAATTCTACGAACGCTGCGGGTTGATGAGGTCGTTCGTCAACATGCCTTCTCGTGGGTCGAGCACTGCGACTGGATGTCGGCCGTGCTGACGGGCAACACCAACCCACTAACGCTTCGTCGGTCACGGTGTGCGGCCGGCCACAAGGCACTGTGGCATAGCGAGTTCGACGGCTTACCATCCGACGAATTTCTGACCCAGCTCGACCCGTTGTTAAGCGGACTGCGCGACCGTCTGTTTACCGACTCATACACGTCCGACCAGCCGATGGGCAGCCTGTCGGCGGAGTGGGCCGATAAACTGGGTCTCTCAACCAACGTTGTGGTGGGCGTAGGCGCGTTCGATGCACATATGGGCGCGATAGGAGCCGAAATTGAGCCCTACGCGTTCGTACGCATCATTGGCACCTCAACCTGCGACATTTTGATGGCTCCGAATGAGGAAATCGGTCATCGGCTGATCCGGGGCATTTGTGGTCAGGTCGATGGATCGGTAGCGCCGGGCATGCTCGGACTCGAAGCGGGTCAGTCGGCTTTTGGCGACCTGTACGCCTGGTTTGCCCGCTTGCTCACGGGACCCGTGCGCGAATTGCTGGGCAACGAAGCCGCCGATACCATGGCGCGCCAACTCATTCCGCACCTGTCGCAGCAGGCCGCGCAATTGCCAGTCACCGAAAACGATCTAATTGCGCTCGACTGGATCAACGGGCGTCGAACCCCCGACGCCAACCACACGCTCAAGGCCGCTATCGCCGGACTAAATCTGGGCACCGACGCGCCCACCGTGTTCAAGGCGCTGGTGGAAGCAACGGCTTTTGGTTCGCGCAGCATCGTGGATCGGTTTGTGGAGGAAGGCGTACCCATCAAAAAAGTCATTGCCATCGGTGGTGTGGCGAAGAAGTCGCCATTCGTAATGCAAACCCTGTCCGACGTGCTCAACAAACCCATTCAGGTGGCCCAATCCGATCAGGCCTGTGCGCTGGGTGCGGCCATGTGCGCAGCCGTGGCGGCTGGCGTTCACCCGTCGCTGGAAGCCGCCCAGCGGGCAATGGGGTCAGGTTTCGACGCCGAGTATCATCCCCGACACGAACAGGCTGCCGTGTATGAAACGCTCTATCAGAAATACCTGAAACTGGGGCAGTTCATCGAGCATTCACCGGTTCACGCGCCGTCGCTGGTGGAAACCACCTAATTTCTCATAATTTAAATTGTGGGTTAATCAATCATGTATTACTCATTTTTTCAATAAAGAATGCTCAATCTCAGGCAGTTTGAAATTTGGTTTGTAACAGGTAGCCAACATTTATACGGAGAAGAAACCCTCCAGCAAGTTGATGACCACTCGCAGATCATTGCGAATTTTTTGGACAACGCGGCTCCGGTACCCGTTCGGGTGGTATTCAAACCCGTCGTTAAAACGCCGGACGAAATTTATGCCATTTGTCAGGCCGCTAACGTAGCGCCGAACTGCGTGGGTATCATAACGTGGATGCACACGTTTTCGCCCGCCAAGATGTGGATTCGGGGGCTGACCATCCTGAGAAAGCCCTTGTTGCATCTTCACACGCAGTTTAACCGCGACATTCCGTGGGGCGACATCGACATGGATTTCATGAACCTAAACCAGTCGGCGCATGGCGACCGGGAGTTTGGGTTTATGATGACCCGGATGCGGCTGAACCGCAAAATTGTGGTCGGCTTTTGGCAGGAAGATGCCGTTGTTGAGGAAATAGCGGCCTGGGCGCGGGTAGCCGTGGGTGCGCACGAATTGAAAACGCTGAAGGTCGTTCGCTTCGGCGATAATATGCGGCAGGTGGCCGTGACCGAAGGCGACAAAGTAGCCGCTGAAATGACGTTTGGTATGTCGGTGAACACCCATGGCATCGGCGATCTGGTGGCGGTAATCGAGCAGGTAGCCGACGCCGACGTTAACCGGTTAGTGGCTGAATACGCTGACAGCTACACGCTCATGGAGTCGCTGCACCGGGGCGGGGCGCAGCATAGTTCCCTGCGCGACGCGGCCCGGATTGAGATTGGGATGCGGACGTTTTTGCAAGATGGTGGTTTCGGCGCGTTCAGCGATACGTTTGAGGATTTGCACGGCATGGCGCAGTTGCCCGGTATTGCCTCGCAGCGGCTGATGGCCGACGGCTACGGTTTCGCGGGCGAAGGCGACTGGAAAACGGCGGCAATGGTGCGCGTTCTGAAGGTGATGGCGGCTGGACTGCCGGGTGGCAACTCGTTCATGGAAGATTACACGTACCATTTCGCCGACCCGTCGGACCGTTCCGCAAATTCGTTGGTGCTCGGCTCTCATATGCTCGAAATCTGCCCCAGCATTGCGGCCGGGAAGCCTTCCTGCGAGATTCATCCGCTGGGCATTGGCGGCAAGGCCGACCCCGTCCGGTTGGTGTTTAACGTCGACCCATCGCACCGCCCGGCGGGTGCGGCTATCAATGTGTCGCTGATCGACATGGGCAACCGGTTCCGGCTGATTGTGAACGAAGTAGAGGTCGTTGGCGTGACCGAATCCTTACCGAAGCTACCCGTTGCCC
This sequence comes from Spirosoma arcticum, assembly GCF_054779955.1. NCBI lineage: Bacteria > Pseudomonadati > Bacteroidota > Cytophagia > Cytophagales > Cytophagaceae > Spirosoma > Spirosoma arcticum. The sequence goes on along the minus strand of NZ_BAAGXG010000027.1, from coordinate 50,347 downwards.
GCGCCCTGTGGAAACCCATGCCTGACATGGCAACGGGTTGTGCAGCCTGGATATTGGCGGGCGGAGCGCATCACACCGTTTTCAGTCAAAATCTGACGACGGAGCACCTTGATGACTTTGCCGACATTTTTGGCGTCGAACTCGTCGTGATTGATAAGAACACGAATCTGCGCCAATTGAAGAACGAACTGCGCTGGAGCGAAGCAGCCTATCGATAAGCAGTATCCTACTATGAAAAAACAACTCATAACCATCCTCGCCGTCAGTTTAGGCTTTACCGCGTTTGCCCAGAACCGGGTAACGATCAACGCCGATGAAGGCAAGACCGTCATCAACCGTCACATCTATGGTCACTTCGCCGAGCACCTCGGCCGGTGCATTTATGATGGTTTCTATGTGGGCGAAAGCAACACGAAGATTCCGAATAAAAATGGCGTTCGTCTGGACGTAATTGACGCCCTCAAAAAGATGAAAATTCCCAATCTACGGTGGCCAGGTGGGTGCTTCGCAGATACGTACCACTGGAAAGATGGTATCGGGCCAAAGGCCAAACGCCCGACGATTGTCAATACGTGGTGGGGTGGGGTGACAGAAAACAACAGTTTCGGTACGCACGACTTTCTGAATATGTGCGAGCTGCTGGACACTGAGCCGTATCTGGCCGGAAATGTTGGTAGCGGCACAGTGCAGGACCTGACCGAATGGGTGCAGTATGTGAACTTCGAGAAGAACAGTCCCATGTCGAATCTGCGTCAGCAGAACGGCCGCCAGAAACCTTGGAACGTGCGGTTCTGGGGCGTGGGCAACGAAGCCTGGGGCTGTGGCGGCAACATGAAACCGGACTATTACTCTAACATCTACCGGCAGTACAGCACATTTATGAATCCGCAGGTCGGAAAAGAAAAGATTTTTCGGATTGCGTCGGGAGCCAGTTCCGACGATTTCAACTGGACCGAGACGCTCATGAAAAATATCCCGGTCAACATGCTCGAAGGAGTTGCCATGCACCACTATTCAGTGTTTAGCTGGGATGAAGGTAAAAAGGGTTCCGCCACCGACTTCACCGAGAGCGAGTACTTCCGGACAATGAAGCAGGCGTTGCGGATGGATGAGCTAATCGAGAAGCACTCGGCTATTATGGACAAATACGATCCGCAGAAAAAAGTCGCCCTGGTGGTCGACGAGTGGGGGGCGTGGTACAACGTGGAGCCGGGCAGTAATCCGGGTTTCCTCTACCAGCAAAACACCATGCGCGACGCGATGCTGGCCGGGGCGACACTCAACATTTTCCATAAACACGCCGATCGGGTCCGCATGGCTAATCTGGCACAGGCCATTAACGTGTTGCAGGCGGTCATTCTGACAAAGGGCGATAAACTGCTGCTGACGCCAACCTACCACGTCTTGGAAATGTACAATGTACATCAGGATGCAACGATGCTGCCCATTGATGTCAAATCGGACGATTATAAGGTGGAAAACGACAAATTATCGGCGGTGTCGGTATCCGCTTCGCGCGACAAAGCAGGGAAAGTGCACGTCTCCTTAGTAAATATTGATCCAAATAAGGCACAGGCAATTTCGGTCAATTTGAAAGGTCTCCAGGCGAAAGGCGTGACGGGTCGCGTGTTAACTTCTGCGAAGGTGCAGGACCATAACACGTTTGAGAGTCCAGTCAAAATTAAGCCGGTACCCTTCAACGGTGCTAAATTGAACAGCAATGATCTCACGGTAACGCTGCCGCCCGTATCGGTGGTGGTGCTGGAATTAAACTGAAATCGGTTTGTGGTTCGTAGTGAATCTGCGAGCCACAAACTCAAAAACTGCCATGTACAAGACCTTACAGGACGAGTGCTATGAGGCCAACATGCAGCTTCCCAAGCTGGGATTGGTGCTGTTTACTTTCGGAAATGTCAGCGCGGTGGACCGCAGCCGGGGCGTGTTCGCAATCAAGCCGAGTGGGGTTCCTTACGAGAAACTACGAGCCAGCGACATCGTGATCTGTGATTACGAGGCAAAACTGGTAGAAGGTACCCTGCGTCCCTCGTCGGATACCAAAACCCACGCCCTGCTTTACAAAACCTGGGACGACATTGGCGGCATTGTCCACACCCACAGCACCTATGCGGTAGCTTGGGCGCAGGCGGGAATTGACATTCCAATTCTGGGAACGACCCACGCCGACCACACGCACCGGGATATCCCCTGCGCCCCGGCACTGACCGACGAAATGATTCAAGGCGACTACGAACACGAAACAGGCAACCAGATTTTCGACATTTTCAGCCAGAAAGGGCTGTCGCACACCGAAGTCGAGATGGTGTTATTACAGAATCACGGTCCATTTACGTGGGGCGAAAGCGCCGAAAAGGCCGTCTATAATTCGGCCGTTCTGGAAGAAGTGGCCCGCATGGCATACCTGACGTTACAAATTAACCCCGATACACCCCGCATCAAAGACACCCTCCGGCTGAAGCACTACGAGCGCAAGCACGGCACAAACGCGTACTATGGGCAGGGCTGCTAATAGGTATTCCCTCCATTAGGTTAAAGAACAATCACCGAATCATTCCGCCTAAACCTTTTCTCAACCCCATGCGAATTTCACCTTTATTCCTAACCATCGCCTTATTAATAGGTTTTCTAATCATGACTTCCTGCTCTTCCGAAAAAGCCGACAACCAGCAAAAGCCGGGTATCGAAAAGTCGGCTTATGGTCAACTGCCCGATGGGCGCGAAGCCGACCTCTATACATTGCGCAATGCGGCTGGTATGACCGTCGGCATTACCAACTACGGCGGTATCATTGTTTCGCTGACAGCCGCCGATAAGGCGGGTAAATTTGAGGACGTTACGCTGGGCATGGATTCGCTGGCGGCATATGTGAAAGGCACTCCATTTTTTGGGGCGTTGGTGGGTCGGTATGGTAACCGGATTGCGAAGGGAAAATTTACGCTGGACGGCAAGACGTACTCGCTGGCGACCAACAACATGGGCAACCACCTGCACGGCGGCACGGTGGGTTTCGACAAAATGCTCTGGACCGCTACCCCCGTCGACGGTGATGAACCCGCGCTCAAACTGACGTATGTCTCGAAAGATGGCGATGAAGGCTATCCCGGCAATCTATCAGTAACAGTAACCTATACACTACAAAAAGACAATGCGCTAAAAATTGACTATCAGGCAACTACGGATAAGCCCACGGTGGTGAACCTGACGAATCACACGTACTTTAACCTGACAGGCGGGGCCAAACGCGACATTCTCGACCACATCCTGACAATCAACGCCGACCGCTTTGTGCCGGTCGACAAAACCTTGATTCCAACCGGCAAACTGAAACCCGTGTCCGGAACACCCTTCGATTTCACTAAACCAACTGCTGTCGGCACGCGCATCAACGATTCGAGCGACGTGCAGATCAAGTACGGGCTGGGTTATGACCATTGTTGGGTATTGAGCGATAGTAGCCGTAGCTTAAAATCCATTGCAACGGTATTTGAACCCACCAGCGGTCGGGTGATGGAAGTCAGCACGACCGAGCCTGCCGTGCAGTTTTACACGGGTAACTTTCTCGATGGTACACTAACGGGCCGGGAAGGTGTGCCTTATAAAAAGCGGTACGCGCTGTGTCTTGAAACCGAGCACTACCCCGATTCGCCTAACCAGCCCCCGTTCCCAACAACAGTCCTCCGACCTGGACAGACGTATAAAACCACTACCGTGTATCAGTTTTCGGTAAAGAACGAATAGTCATACGCAAGGAGCGTGAAACGAACTGACTGACGAAATAGAACCGGTTATGGTCAACGTGCCGACGCAGGGTTATCGGTGGCTTGTTGCTCTGACAGTTATGCTTGTCGGGCGAGTTAGCTGGGGACAGACGGTACCACCAATTTCGGTGCATGACCCGGTTATGATTAGGCAGGACAGCACGTATTATGTCTTTGCCACCGGCCGGGGCATTCGGGTATGGTCGTCCCTGGACCGGGTGCATTGGACGGCCGAGAAACCAGTTTTCGACTCGGCACCGGCCTGGACTATAGCCGCCAACCCGGCCACGCAGCCCAACGATTTCTGGGCACCCGACATTTCCTGCCACAACGGCCGGTACTATCTTTATTATTCGTCGTCGGTGTTTGGCAAAAATTCATCGGCCATCGGGCTGGCGACCAATACGACCTTACGCTCCACTGACTCGAACTACCGCTGGATCGATCAGGGATTAGTGATTCAGTCGGTGCCGGGTCGCGACAACTGGAACGCCATCGACCCGAACCTGCTGGTGGACTCGACGGGCAAGGCCCGGCTGACGTTCGGTTCGTTTTGGGGTGGTATGAAACTGGTTCGGCTATGCGACGATCTGACAGCTCCAGCCAGCCCGGCGGAGTGGTACACCCTGGCCAGCCGTCCACGCACCGACACAACCGGCGACCGCGAGGCCGGTAACGCAGCCATTGAAGCGCCGTTTTTGTTTCGCCACGGCGGTTATTATTACCTCTTTGCGTCGTTCGACTATTGTTGTCGTGGGCCTAATAGTACGTACAAAATGATGGTGGGCCGTTCGGCTACGATTACGGGACCCTATCTTGCTTGACCAGGCAGGCAAGCCAATGACGCAGGGTGGCGGAACGCTCGTGCTGGCGGGCGATGAAGACTGGTACGGCGTTGGCCACAACTCAGTCTACACCTTCGACGGGGCGGATTATCTCATCTACCACGGCTACGATGCGGCTGGCAAAGGCAAATCTAAACTGCTTATCAGGCAACTTGTCTGGAATGCAGCCGGTTGGCCCACTGTTAAGTGAGTGATTAGTTTGCGTCCAATTCTGCCGGATTTAGGGACAGTACACCCCTTATATCTACTGGTATTGCTATGACTGATTGAGAAGCCAAGGTGATGGGTTTGATGTGCGCATCATTAGCTTAGCAGAAACGCATCTCCAGCACTTCACCATCAACGATTAGTTTCCCCTCCGTCGCATTTCTGACTTCATCTACAGACACACCGGGTGCGGTTTCGAGCAGCCGGAAGCCCCCTTCGGGTAGCACGTCGAGTACAGCCAGTTCGGTCACGATTTTCTTGACGCAACGTAAGCCCGTCAGTGGGAGGGTGCATGTTCTGAGGAGTTTGGACTGACCGGCTTTGTTGACGTGCTGCATGGCCACAATAATATTCTCCGCCGACGCCACCAGGTCCATGGCCCCGCCCATACCCTTGACCATCTTGCCGGGAATTTTCCAGTTGGCGATGTCGCCGTTCTCCGACACTTCCATCGCGCCCAAAATCGTCAGGTCGACGTGGCCCCCGCGAATCATGGCAAAGCTATCCGCCGAACTGAACAGCGACGACCCGGCCAGCATGGTTACGGTTTGTTTGCCCGCATTAATCAGGTCAGCATCCACCTCGTTCTCGGTTGGGAAGGGACCAATGCCCAGCAGCCCGTTTTCCGATTGCAGTACCACGTTGATGCCGTCGGGAATGTAGTTGGCTACCAGCGTGGGAATGCCGATGCCGAGGTTGACGTAAAAGCCGTCTTTAAGCTCCCGCGCAATCCGGCGGGCAATCTGATGTTTGTCAAGCATGATAGTTGGTAAGTTGACAAGTCCGGGAGTTGGTAAGTTGATTATGGCCACCAGTGTGGTCCCCGCGCAGCCACTTACTGACTGGTCAACTTACCGACTTACTGACTGATACCGTTCGTTGCTCAATGCGTTTTTCGTAGTTACTGCCCTGGAAAATTCGGTTAACCACGATGCCGGGCGTATGAATCTGATTGGGGTCGAGCGTACCGGCCGGCACGAGTTCTTCCACTTCGGCGATGGTGATTTTACCCGCCGTAGCCATCATTGGGTTGAAATTACGGGCCGTTCCCTTAAAGATCAGGTTGCCCGCCGTATCGCCTTTCCAGGCTTTGACCAGAGCAAAGTCGGCCCGTAGTCCCTCTTCGAGCAGGTAGAGTTTACCGTTATATTCCCGCACTTCTTTGCCTTCGGCGACTTCGGTGCCCACGCCCGCCGGGGTGAAAAACGCCGGAATGCCCGCCCCACCCGCCCGAATGCGCTCGGCCAGCGTGCCCTGCGGAATCAGCTCCACGTCCAGCTCGCCGGAAAGTAACTGCCGCTCAAACTCGGCGTTTTCGCCCACGTACGACGAAATCATTTTTTTGACCTGCCGGGTCTTCAACAGCAGGCCAATGCCAAAGTCATCGACCCCGGCATTGTTGGAAATACATGTCAGGTTTTTGACGCCCGTTTTGAGCAAAGCAGCAATACAGTTTTCGGGAATACCGCACAAACCAAAGCCGCCCAGCATCAACACCGCCCCATCGGGAATGTCGGCCACGGCGGCATCGGCCCCGGAAATCACTTTGTTAATCATTGATTTATAAAGGGTTTACGCAAACATACCGCCATCGACCGCCATCGCGTGACCCGTGATAAACGTCGATTGGTCGGAGCAGAGCCACAGCGCCACGTCGGCTACTTCGTCGGGACGGCCCATGCGTTTCATGGCCTGATCGTTGGTGAATTTGGCCCTAAGTTCGGGATTGTTGCGCAGATTCAGGCGACCGTCCATAATCATCGGCGTTTCGATGGCCGACGGGCACAGGGCATTCACGCGGATGTTTTTGGTGGCGTATTCGAGCGCGGCCGTTTTGGTCATACCGACGATGGCGTGTTTGGTGGCACAGTAGCCGATGTTGCTTGGATGACCTTTCAATCCCGCTGCCGACGCGACGTTTACAATCGTGCCCCCGCCCGCCTGACCAAGCATCTGCGTGAGTTCGGCCTTCATGCAGTACCAGGTGCCGGTGAGGTTTACGGCGAGGTTCTGCGCCCACGACGCATCGGGGTATTCGTGGGTCGGGGCCGAGATGCCGCCCGTTACGCCCGCGCAGTTCACGGCGCAGTCCAGCCGCCCAAACTCGCTGACGGCCAGTCTGACCATCGCTTCAACCTGCGGCTGATCGGCAATATTTACGGCCAGAAACAGGGCCTTACCGCCCGCTGCCGTAATCTCGGCCACGACGGCATGGCCCGCGTCGGCGTTCATGTCCGTAACCAGCACGCTGGCTCCCTCGCGGGCAAAAGCAAAGGCTGTAGCCTGACCAATACCCGACCCTGCCCCCGTAACAACACAAACTTTTTGGTTGAATCTGTTCATGATTTTGATGGAAGAAACAGCGCACGGATTGAACGGACGGTTGGCCAGTGCCATACCGTCCGTTCAATCCGTGCGCTATGTTAAATAGGAGCCATCATTGCGCCCAGCGTCTGCCCCATCGTGCGGCCAATATTGACGCCTTCGGGGAGTTGGCCCTTCCAGTCGAGCAGTTCCCATTCGCCAATCTGCGCCGATATATCCACGACCATTTTGCAACGCTCGAACCGGCGTTCCATGAACTGCTCAAAAGCGGCCGGAATGCTCGGCTCACTACTCACCAGTTCGGCCAGCACAACGGCATCTTCAATGGCTAACGAGGCCCCCTGCCCCAACTGCGGAATGGTGCCGTGAACGGCATCGCCAATGAGCAATATCCGGCCTTTGTACCAGGGTTTGGGCACCAGGATCGTTTCGAGCGGGCGGCAAATGACTAATTTCGGGTCGGTGATCTTATCAACGAGTCCGGCGATGCTCGGCGCCGAATATTCCTGCAAATGCGCTTTCAGGCGGGGAACGAGTTCATTCTCCGGGATGTACGGGTTTTCACCCTCCGCCGTGACGCAGAACATGTACATCATCTCGCGCGTCATTGGCACCAGGCCCACCTTCGTTTTTCTGCCAAAAAGCATTATGGCGTTGTCCAGGTCGGCGGGGCGTTCAAACGCGTACCGCCAAACCGACTGACCCGTATAGCGGGGTTTCAGGGCGTCGCCAAACAGGTGTTTCCTGGTTTTGGAGTTGATGCCATCGGCCCCCACGACGAAGTCATACGTACCCGTCGAGCCGTCCGAAAAGGTCACGTTTACCAACTGACCCGTATCGTCCAGACCCGGAACGGTCTGCCCCATCCGAAAGCGCACCCCGGCATCTACGGCTCCTTTGTGCAGAATCTCGTGCAGCATCCGGCGCGAGATGCCGTTGTGCGCGGGCAGGCGGCCAATGCCGGGCGTACCGGTTTTGCCAATCGGCGTACCATCGGCCAAGCCGAGATTAAAATGGTTATAGGGCGACCCCAGCCGGGTACATTCATCGGCCAGCCCCAGGGCGTCCAGCGCGCGCAGGGCATTGGAGGGTTGAATAATGCCCACGCCGTAGACATTGTACTCTGGATTTAGTTCGACCAAGTCAACGTCGAGGCCAATTTTTCGCAGCGCGACCCCGGCGGACAGGCCACCGATTCCACCGCCGATAACGAGTACTTTATTTAGTTTCTTCATGCTTGTAGTTGAGTTTTAAACAAATCAATTTCCGTCACTTATTACGGTCCCCCCGTCGATTATTAGATTCTGACCGGTGATAAAACCGCCCGCTTTCGACGCAAGCAGCACGGCCGCTCCGGCTATTTCGTGGGGTTGTCCGACCCGACGGAGCGGGGTCAGCGCCAGTCGTTTTTCCAGAAAGACCGGATTTTCCAGCAACGATTTGGAGAACGGCGTGTCGATCATCCCCGGCGAAATGGTGTTTGCCCGGATGTTATGCGGGCCATATTCCACCGCTAAGTTTCGGGCTAACTGAATCAGAGCAGCTTTCGACAGGCCGTACAGCCCAATGTTTTTGTTGCCCCGCACGCCCGCAATACTGGCTAAATAAATCAGCACCCCGTCGCGCCGTTCCACCATTTCCGGTAATACCAGTTTGGTCAGGTAAATAGCACTTTGCAGGTTTATAGTCATGAGTCGCTCGAAATCAGGCGCTGTTATGTCCAGAAACGAGCCAACCGGAGCTATGCCCACGCACGAGACCAAAATGTCAATCCGCCCGAATTGGGCTAACGCCGTTTGGTACAACACGTCAATTGATTCCTTTTTCGATACATCGCATGGCATGGCCACCGCCGTGGTGCCCTGCTCTGTAAATTCCGCAACGGTAGCCTCACAACCCGCTTCGTCATTGCTCGATACGATAACGGTAGCGCCCTGTTGCCCCATCGCTTCGGCAATGGCGCGGCCCATGCCGCTGCTGCTGCCGGTAATGAGGGCTACGTTGCCAGTGAGATCAAAGAGGTTTCTCATCTATTACCAGTGAATCATTTTCTGACCGGCAACGGGACTGCGGAAATACGGGACCGTCGTGCCACGCAGACTACCGAGATAAACCGTCTGTAGGTCAGACCCGCCGAAGGTCAGGCTGGCCATCCAGGGGGCAATGGTGCCGTGCGTCGCACCCATAATTTGGGGCGTTAAGGTACCGGCTTCAAAGTGGTCGAGCAACTGCTTCTTCGTATCAGGATTGCTATCGTCCAACAGCGTCAGAATTTCGCCATCGGGCGTCAGGGCAATGAGTATGTCGGTGAAAATGAGCGTAATCCACAGGTTGCCGAACGCGTCGAAGGCGAAACCATCGGGAAAGCCTCCCAGATCAGCCGGGCCATAGATTTCGCGGTCGGTGAGTGAGCCATCGGGTTGCAGCCGCAGCCGCGAAATATGGTGCCCCGTACTTTCGACCACGTATAGCCATTCTTCAGCCGGATCGAAGCGGATTTCGTTGGTGCCACAAAAGCCATCGGCCACAATTCGGGCACCGTTTTCGTCCAGTACGGCAATGTAGCCGTCGGATGCTTTGGTGTTCAGTTGGGCCGTCCAGAGCTGGGTGCGGGTCGTGACAGTGAACCAGATACGGCCTTTCGAGTCGCGCAGGGGAAAGTTGGCTTTGCCCAGTGGTTGCCCGTCGATTCCGGTACAGAGCGTCGTCAGGTGCCCCTCGCGGGTCATGCGTTCGATAGCGTCGGTTCCCCAGTTGGCAACAATAAAATCGCCTTGGTCGGTAAAGCACAGGCCGTTCGGCAACGATCCGACAGACTGAACGTACCGTTTGTCGAAATTTACCTCACCGGCCTGTAAATCAACCACTTCGGTGACTGGATTGATGAGTTGTTGTGAACTGTCTGGGTTCAAGCGCATGACACCCCCTCGGGCATCGGCCGTCCAAATGGTGCCGTTGCGTTCGGCCAGGATGCACTCTGGCCGTTGCAGGTCGTGGCCGAGGTACTGAATCGACGCCCGGTCGACCTGCCAGCCGCGCAGTGGATTTACTTTACGTTCCTGAATCAGCATGGCTCAGACGACTTTGTTTTTAAGAATGCCAATCCCCCGAATCTCAAACTCGATCTCGTCGCCCGGTTCGAGCGGACGGTGGGCGGCAAAATTGGTCTCGATCAGACTGCCCCAGCCGACAGTTCCTGACCCCAAAATATCACCCGGATAAAGGGTCACGCCGTTTTCCGATGCCCGCTCAATCATCTGCCCGAAGGTGTAATGAATGGTTTTGAAGTTACCGTCGCAAATAAGCTGCCCGTTGATTTTCGAGGTCATGCGCACATCGAAGCGGTCGTTGTCGGTGCGGTATTCATTCATCTCGTCTTTGGTGACGATGCACGGGCCGATGGTATTGGCGAAATCCTTGCCTTTGTGCGGACCGAGCGGCATGCCCATCTCCTCCCGCTGAATGTCCCGCGCCGACCAATCGTTGAAAATCGTGTAGCCAAAGATGTAGTCTTCGGCTACGTCGGCTTTGATGTCTGCGCCCTGTTTACCGATAACGCAAGCCATTTCCAGTTCGTAATCCAGCTTGCGGCAGAGCGGTGGCCGGGCTATATTCTGCCCCGTTCCCGAAATGGCCTGATGGTTGGTAAAGTAGAAAATCGGCATCTCGTACCAGACCGGCGCCACTGGATGCCCGAAGGTTTTACCCGCATTGAGCATGTGTTGCTCGAAGGCCACATAATCCCGGAAACTGCGCGGATTGGGCAGCGGAGCCAGCAGCCGAACGCGGCCCGAGGTTACGTCGGTTAGGGCATAATCTGACTGGGCACTTTCCAAATTCAACTCATTGATAATCTGCGTGTATGATTCATGCTTATCGATGAACGAGAGCATATCGCCGGGCAGTTGGCCGTTGCTGGCTTTGGCCAGATCGACCACGCCATCGCCCGTGAGCAGCCCGGTTTTTGCGGTCTCGGTATTGGTCTTGAACGTGACTAATTTCATAATTATACTGTGGCCTGAAGTTCGCCCGTATTAACCGTTGTCGGCATTGTGCCCATTTTCTTTTCCAGCCAGTCGAACATGGGGTCGGCTTTGGTAAAATTGTCGATGTGGCAGTGGGCCGAGCCGGTTCGGCCTTTCGGCACAATGTTCATCTCCTTTTCGCAGGTCAGGGCTTCGTAGAGTTTGTAGGCGTTCTCGACGGTGTTCTGCCGGTCGTCTTCGCCGTGCGAAATAAACGTTGGCATCTGAATCTTGTCGGCCACCCCTTCGAGCGTGAAGTTTTTGAGTTTTTCGCGGGCCTCAGCCATATCCGTCGAGCCGGTGATGTGCATCATCACGCCCGCCAGCGGATGGTCGTCGGGGCGGCTCTTCCAAATGTCGTAGTAACTCCAGACGGCTCCCCAAATGCAGCAGACGTTAAACCGGGTCTCGAACGCTGCCGACCGGGCCGCCATGTAGCCCCCCATCGACACAGCCAGCATTCCAATTCGCTTTGGGTCGACGGGCAGGTTGGCCAGCACCCAGTCGAAGGCGACCGTGGCGGGTACGTCGTAGTCGTAGCGGGTGAGCATATGCCGCAGCCGCAGCGAACCGCCCTGCCCCGGCCCGTCGAGCATGAGCAGCGAAATACCCCGTTCTTCCAGCTTCTGCCACGGCCCGAAGTAAAGCTCCTCGGCGGTCGAATCCAGCCCGCCGAACATAATCATCAGCGGTCCGTTGTCGGGCGCGTTCACCGGCTGCAGCAGGTAGCCCGTCATCTCCGACCCCTCAAACGGGATACGGACAAACTGGGGCGGATTAGGCAGCAGGGCGGCTCCTTTCTGAAACGCGTCGACCGATTTTTGGTAGCCCGGCACCTTGCGCGGGTCGGTCGGCTTGAGGAAAAACTCCGACGTACGCAGGTAATTCGAGGCCCGCAGGTAGGCCTGCCGTGCCGTAACGACGTGTCCCGCAGCTTCCGTTTTTTCGGCCAGGTCGAGGGCTTCGTGACCGGCCTGCGACCAGCTTTCGTAAAAACTTTTGAAGTCACCAGCCGTAATCCGGCTGGCGGCTTCGATGGCTTCAAAAAACTCGCCCCCGCCGTAATGGCTCTGCGTCAGAACCCGGTTGAGCTGGTAGGAGAACATGTAGTGTTCCGGATAATATTGCCACATGGGATTTTGGATTTTACCCCCAACCGATACGTCGGACCGCCTCTAATGGGGACTTTACTCACTCGCGAACTAAGCCCCCTTTAGGGGCGGTCCGACGTATCGGTTGGAGGTGTTTATGTTACAATGCCAGAGTTGGATCGACGGCACCATTCGTTGCGGGTATTTTTTTGATACTGCCGTGTTCATCTTTGAAACTGCCGTCGCCTTTCCAGGGATTGGTCAGGCCCCAGGCATCGTTCGGATTGTCTTTCAGGTAATGCACGTCGGGGCCATGGTCAGGCGCGAAAATCAGGCGGGCACCGGCGTAAAACTCGAAGCGGTTGCCGCCTGGCTCATCCACGTAGACAAAAAATCCTTCGTCGGCTTTGTGACGGGTGGGGGCACCCATCGCCAGTTTGTAGCCGCTTTCTATCACCCAGTCGCAGGCTAAGAGCACCTCCTCGCGACTGTCGAAGTTAAAGGCTACGTGGTTCAGCGCACCCTGCCCCGGCTTCAGGTGCGGGTCGGTGAAAATGGCAATATCGTGCGACAGGTTGCCGGTTGTAAACAAGCCGCCAACGGGTGGTATTTCGTCGGTGATTCGAATTTCATCGGGGTTTTTCAGACCCATTCCTTTCCAGAAGGCCTTATCAGCCACGTAATTGGTGGTGTTCAGCGTGACGTGGTCAAACCGGCGGGGACAAATACCGCGCCGACGGTTGCTGGCGTAGCGGTCGGCGAACACGCTCTTGCGGGCACCCGTTTCGCGCAGCCAGACCACATCCCAGAACACTTCATGCACGTGCCCATCGGGCGAGTGAAAGCGGTAGGCCCGGCCGTGACCGAGGTCGCCCTCGACCCACCCGATACCCGCGCCGGTGCTTTCTAAGTATGCCACCACCTCGTGTAAGGCTTCGGGGCTGTCGGCCCGCCAGCCGAGGTGACCCATGCCGGGCTGATCGCGATAGGTGATTTTGAGGGTGTGATGAAAATAATCACCCCAGGCCCGCAGGTACACCGAGCCGTGTTCGTCGCGGCCGGTTTCGTCCAGGCCGGCAATGTCGGTAAAGAACGTAACGGTTTCCTCAACAACGGGGCTGAATACCTCGATGTGCGCCATTTGAGAAAGGTAATGCGGATTTTTTGCCATATCAGGTTGTAATCAATTCAGGTTCGTTTGTATGCTTTTGTGCCTGTACGTACTTCAGCGCATTCTCGCCCGCCATGCGACCCGTGTTTACGGCAAAGCCCATGGAGGTGCCGGGGAAAATAAATGGATAACTATCGCCGTAAATCGAGCAGGCATCCGTACCGGCCGCGTAGAAGCCGTTGATGGGCTTCCAGTCCTGACCAATCACTTCGGTTTTTTCGTTGATTTTTATCCCGCCTGCACTGCCATAGGCGCTCGGAAAATGCCGCCCGGCGTACCATTTCCCATCCCGCAGCGGGCGCAGGTACTGGCGGTCTTTGTTGAATAACTCATCGTAACCGGTTGAGCAACATGCATTATAATGGTGGATGGTTGTTTGTAGGCCAACGGAATCAATGCCCGTTTGGGCGCACAGGTCTTCGAGCGTATCGGCCACGTAGAAATTGCCTTTACCTGACGCCAGATACCCCGCAATCATGGCCTCTGCCTTCTCAAACCGGGTTGCTGGAAGTACGCGGTTTCGGGTATCGAAATCGGTTTCCATAAGCCGCAGAATCGACTCATCGAAGAGCAAAAAAGCCGTTTTATCTTTTTGGAGGGCAATTGCGTTGGCCGTAAATGTCACGTTGGGCATGATGCCCTCGTTCAGGAAGCGTTCCCCCTGAATATTGACCAGCAGATGCGGCTGCCGACAGGCTTCGTGCAGCGGGGGCGGTACGTTCAGCGGGTCGGGCATTCCGTAGATCAACTCCATCGTCATCTCGGTTTTTTGGGCACCCACCGCCCAGGCCATGCGGATGCCGTCGCCCGTGACGCCCGGTATTCGGAACGGATAAATGTCTTTGTCTACCTCAAAACCGGCATAGTCGCGGATCATCGTCGGGCTATTGCCAAAGCCCCCCGTTGCCACAATCACCGCTTTCGACCGGGCTTCCAGTTCATTACCATCGCGGCCGGTCACCCGTACCCCAATGACCGTATCATCCTCGCAAATGATCTGATGAACAGGGCATTCGAGTTTGATCTGTACGCCCAGTTCAATAGCCCGCTGCGTCAGGATTTTCATCATGGTAGCGGCTCCGGCCGGTCCCGGAGGCCCGGTTTCGGGTTTAACCAAATGCCAGGTTGAGTACGCCCCCGTGAAATAGGTTGCCGGTTCGACAAACTCCACCCTCAGCGATTCGAGCCAGTGAATGGTGTCGCCTGATTTGTTTAGAAAGGCCCGCACCAGCCGGGCATCTACCCGCCAGTGCGTATAATCCATGAAAGCCCGGAAGGCTTCGTCTTTGGTTGGGGGCAGCAACCGGCCCCGCGTGTGTCGGCTTTCGATGCCCAGCGGCCCCATGCCCCGGTTGGCGGTGCCGCCCGTTGTGGCGTTCTTCTCGAAAACAAGCACCGACGCCCCCCGCTGGGCCGCACTGATGGCCGCCGTAAGACCAGCGGGACCACTGGCAATGATGATGATATCAGCCGTGAGTTTTTCCATGATTAGGTTCGTTAAGTCAGGCTACTACCCAGTTTAATAGCCCGGTTTGCCGCCACCAGCGAGGAGAACAGTCCGGTCAGTGCGCCAATAATTGCTGATACTATAATCACTGTTAGCTTCGGAATCGGCTGGTTTTCCATCATTGACTGTACCGCCATAATCAGCAGCAGCGTCGGCACGGCAAACAGCAGTCCGATACCAATACCATTCAGCAGGGCCGTTGGAAACCAGCCGGTTGCCGCGCTAAGAGACGGGGTCAATTGCCCCTTTTTTCGTTGACTCGTCATTACGCCGTACGTGATAATGGTAGTCATCAGGGCCGACATGAATACGCCCGGCACCAGAATCGAGATCAGATTAGGCCTTGGCCCCTTCACGTTTACGACTGAATCCGATAGCAGAATCAGGAACGGAAACAGCGTATTGATCACCAGGTTACCAATGGTCGATTTGATGGCGTTGTCTTTCAGGAAAGCTTTCATAGCGGTCCGACGGTTTGGAGGTTATTCAGGTTTTTCACCCCCGTCGGCAGCGGCCGACGGGGGTGATTTTAGCTAACCTCGAAGATGGTTTTCTCGTGGGTGTACAGAAAGAACGACTGCGAAAAGTCGATGAACGGCGGGCCGTCTTCGGCGTTGATCCGGCTCAGTTCCGTTTCATACGCCCGGAAGACCGGCAGCGCACTTTCGTCGTCGAACCACATGCTGGCGACGCCTTCGTAGAACGGGCCTTTTGCCACGCCAAAGTGCGTACTGGCTTCGCCCGGTGTCGGGATGGGGCGACTCTGAATATACTTCCGCAGACCGGCCACCATGTCGGGCTGCCTGGCCAGAATCGACGCGTGGGCATCGGCCCAGCACTGGTTATACGCATCTTCCGTGACGCTTTCGGCTTTTTTGAGGTAATGAATCACCTTTACCTTGCCGGGGCCGGGATTAGCGACGGGAACCTCCGTTTCGGCCATGGTGCTCAGAATCAGAGCCTCGAAGTTGTTGAAGAGCCGGCCGTCGGGCATCACCACCTCGCGGACGTAGGGTGTGGCTGCGTTGCTAACCATGTCTTCGGGGCTGTTGAAAAACAGTTCCGTAATGAAATCGCGGCCGAAAAACTGCCCATACGTCATGTCGGCTTTCGACCCAAATGCGCTATCGAACACGTGACTCTGGGCGTAGCGAACTACCCCGGCCGGCTCTTTGCGGGCGATGTCGCCGTGAACAATTTCGACGTAGTTAAGGCACTCCTGATGCGTGAGGCCGGGGCGACGCCGGACGGCTACCATTTGCTTTATCATGATTGTGGTGATGGAACCGCACGGGCGGCCCAAGCGGATTTTTAGGATCGTTATGATAAATTAAGATTATTTTTAAACCATACGGATCATAAAAACCTGCCGGTCGGCCGCTGCCGTGCGGTTCTATTGGTTTTAGAATCGATACGTAGCGGTTAGAAAGTACGCCCGTGGCTGAATCGGAATGATGCTGTGGATGGCGTTCGGATCGGCGGCTACCTTTTCTTTGGTGATGTTCTGCCCGTTGAACGCTTCCAGAATCGGCCCCGGCGAAAGCGACCCCATGATGCCCAGCACGTTGGTGAAGTTATTGACGTTCAGGGCCAGCGACAGTTTACGGGTTACGTTGTAACCAGCTGAGAAATCGAACTGGCTGAAAGCCGGAATATCGTAGGCGTTGGGTTGATTCACGGGCCGGGCGCCGAGGTATTTCCACTGCACGAGGGCGTAAAACTTATCCGTCGAATAGGTTGGCGTAATGGTCATTATCAGGCTGGGGTTGTTCTCGGCCTTGTTACCTGTATAGTCCACCAGCTTATCGTCAGACCGGGTAGCTGCGCCCACCGACCAGGTTTTCCAGTTGGCATACTCGGCGTTCTGCACCGTGAAGGCCCCCCGCAGGTCAAAATGGCGGAACAGATTTACGTCGGCCTCTATCTCTACCCCGGTGGTATGCACTTCGTTGTACTGCACCGGCGTGTAGTAAAACTGGTTGTTTTCGTCGGCCACCAGCAGCGTGTTCGCCACGTTGCTCAACTGGCTGTAGAAGGGCGTAATGGTCGCTTTTACCTTCCCGGTTTTGAGCTTATAGCCCGCTTCGATCTGTAAAATGTCCTGATTGAGTGGCTGACTGTTGTTCACCACAAAGGCCGAGGTGTAGGCGTTGTAAAACGCCAGGTCGGGCGATTTCTGCCCTTTGGTGTAGCGCACATACAGCGCGTTGTTGTCGTTGAACTTGTAATTCAACCCACCGGAGTACGAAAAGCTGCTGATGCTCTTGTCGAAGGTGGTGACGTTGCGGCCCAGTACGCCGTAGAAACCGTCGTAGGCCGTCAGCGGATTACCGTCCAGCCCGCCCACTTTGGTGTTCGGAACACTGCGGCTGTTGGTGCCTTTGAGGTTGCTGGTTTCGTAGCGAACGCCCCAATCAAAGTTCAGTTTCTGGGTCAGGTTCAGGTTGTTACCCAGAAAAAAGGCTAATTGGCTCTGTCGGTAGTCGAAAATGCCGAAGCCAAAACTACCGCCGAACTTAAGGTAACCCGAATTGGGATCGCTGATCTGCGTGGTCACGTTATTGACGCCCTGGAAACTAATGTCGAGCGGTTGGGGCCGGTCTTTCACCGTCGACAAACCCAGCACCGACGCGGCCATATTGGGGTTCGACTCGATGTGCGAGTTGGCATAAAACGCCCCGGCCGTGACGGAGCCGTTTTTAAACCGCTTGGTTACCGAAAGCTGATCCATGAAATCATTGACCTTCGTTTCCGACATGGCCGAGCCTAAGTACAGCACCGAATTGGGCACCGCGCCCGGCAGGTTACTATTCAGCACCGTATAACGCGGCCCCATTGGCCCAATGGCCTGCTGCACCTGCACCACGGTTTGTCCCGACTGCCGGTCTTTAAAGGTAATCACACCGGGTATCGACGTGGCTGCGGCACCGGGTCCGAGTACGCCGGCAAAAACAAACGTGGTCGGGTCGGTCACGCTGGTAAAACTCGTGGCTGCATTGGTGTTGATTAACAACGACTTGGACGAGTATTTGGCGTTGTTGCTCACCGACCACGAATCACCGAAGTTATGGTTCAGCAACAGCCCCGCCGACACGTCTTTCGACTGGTTGGAGCGGCCCGGATCAAAGGTTGAGAAATTGGTTTCGGAGCCGTTCGGGACCGAAACCGCCCCTTTAGGCAGCAGAAACGAATCGAACTTTTTGATGCCCGGCGCGAGTGTAATGTTATCAAAACCCTGCCCCGGCGTGGGGGGCGTAATGCCGTTCTGATCGTTCAGATACTTGGCATACAGCTTGATAGAGCCTGCGCCGTAGTTTTTGGTAATACTCGCCTTGAGCTGCCCGCCGTTGTTGAGCGGATACCCGGCGTAGCGGGCACCATTGGCGTAGCGGTAAAAACCACCCACGTTATAAAACACGTTCTGATTCTTACCGAAGGCCCCGCCCGTGTTGAAATCGGCCCGGTAATACGGGTTGCGGCCGTCGCCTTCCAGCCCCAATTTCACCCGAACCTCGCTGCCCGCATTGAGACCACCCGATTTGGTGAGGAAGTTAAAAATACCGCCCGGTGCATTTACGCCCGTGATGGACGAGGTGCCGCCCCGCACGGCCTCGAGCCGGTTGATGGTGGCGTCGCTCCGGAAAAAGAAATCGGGCGAGAGCAGCCCGCTCGAAAACGCGGTGATGGGCAACCCGTCTTCCTGGAGCGATACGTAATAATAACCGTTGGTGTTGTCGGTAACGCTGGCGACCGAGTTGGCCGACACGCCCCGCGAATAAACGACGTTACGCACCTCACCCGCCGACGAGTTGACGTAAACCCCCGGCACGTTTTTGAGCAGATCGGCCGCGCTCACCGGCTGGAGCCGGTCGATGACCCGGGCGTTGATGGTCGAGATGGCGATGGACGATTCCATGAGCGTCCGCTTGTCGAACACCCCCGTTACAACCACTTCGTTCAGCGTCGCGTTATCTTCGGCCAGGGTAAGGTCGATGGTTGTCCGCCCGTTGATGGAAACCGTCTGCGCCGTGTAGCCCACAAAGCTGAACACCAGTTCGGTTGCACCGTCGGGTACCGTTAGTTTGTAGGCACCGTCAGCATCGGTTGTCGCACCAGTGGTGGTTCCTTTCGCGATCACATTGACCCCAACGAGTGCCGTGTTTCTTGCGTCCGAAACCTTACCCTGCACCAGGTTCTGGGCCTGGGCCATACCCACTGAGAGCAGCACCGTGAGCAGAGCAACCAGCGCGGACCGGTTCGTGCGCCCAAGCATAAGAGAGATTGTAGCTTTTTTCATGCTGGATTTAGTTTACAACGACAGCTATGAGAAAGCTGCTAATTTGTTGCACAAAACTAAGTCCAATTGGCAGGGTTGATTAAGCAGAAAAAAGCTAAAAAAATGCAGTATCAATCCAGTTTCTTGTATTCCTTGGGTGTAAATCCCGTTTTCGCCCTAAAAAATCGGGTAAAATCACTGGGATTCTGTCCGGTTATACGCTGCGCAATCTCACTGATGGGGAAATCACTCTGGCGGAGCAGTACTTTAGCTTCGAGCAAAATCATGTCGTTCAGCAGGTCCTGCGCCGATTTTCCGGTTGCGCTCTTTACGCATTTGTTAAGGTGATTGGGCGAAACAGCCAGCAGATTGGCGTAGTCCGTTACGCTTTGTTTCTGGTAAATGTACTGACTCAGGGCATCTTTGTACTGCCGGGTGATCCGCAGGGCCGAATTCTCCTGAACTTTAGTCTGCAACTGCGTAAACCGTTTTAGCTCCGTGAACATGGCCAGCAGGCAGAAACTCACCAGATCGAGTTTGAACGGGTGATTCTGTTCGTATTCAGATTCTAATTTCTGAAAAGCCGGCCGGATAATGGGCAGGAAGTCGGCGTTAGTCCGCACAACGGGGTCACCAATGAACTGGAGAAAGGAAAACTCGTTGGCGAAGTCGTGCTTACTAAAATGTTTTTGAATAATCTGCGCGTCGAAATGGCAGAAGAAACCCTCGGCATCTTCGCTCATCCACTCGTGGGCCGTTATCTGGTAAGCAGGCAAAAAGAAAAAGCAGTTGGCCCCAAATTCGTAGTTATCCAGCCCTTTGCTGCGCACCGAATGCCCCTTGGTCAGATAAATAAAGTCGAAAACCGTTTTGCGGTGGGGCGACAGCGGAAACGTCATATGGCTTCGATAGGTCTCTAAGCGATTGAAGTGAAACAGGTGCGAATCACTCAGCAGTGTAGGAAGCCAGCCGACGCTGGCATCGAAATGGTGCTGATCGAGGTCGGGCGGGGCCAGGGTGGGGACTTGGGTAACCTTTGTAGACTTTTCCATTGATAGGTAACTAACTCTTACTGAAACTATAACACCCTTCCGGCGGCTAATTAATCAAGTCTGGCAAGACGCCAGTGTTAACAATCAATTATAGTGATTTTTAGCTATTTTATTGTCTAAATCTGATAAATTAGCCTTCGTGGTAAATACCCTGAACAATTGTCTGAGAGCTGTACCTTACCAGAGCCACAAACCGGATAATCTGTAAAAATTTTGTACAAATTATCCGGTTTGATGTCGGCGGCATAAACAGGTATCTACTCAACCAGGACCTCCCGAAACACCCTCGGCGATACGCCCACATTGTTTTTGAACAGCCGCGTGAAGTAACCGGGATGCTCGAAATTAAGCAGAAAAGCAATCTCCGAAATAGAGTAAGACGTGTGTTTCAGGTACCGTTTTGCCACGGTAACCACGTAATCCTGAAGCACCTGCGACGCAGATTTTCCGACAACCAACTGACAGATCCGGTTCAGATGAATCGGCGTGATATTCAACTGTCCGGCGTACCGGCTCAGCGGCCATTTGGCCAAGTACGATTGCTTGATGAGCCGCTGAAAATCCGTATAATAGTTCAGGCTGCGGTCTTCGGATCGGTACGTTTCTGCTGGTTGACCCGACAGCCGGAACAACTCGATGAAGAGCAGACTCAGATAGCCCTGCAACGCCCGGTTCCGCTCGGGTAGTTCGCCAAACAACTCGTCGTGAATGGCCACGATGAGGGTGCTGATCCGCTGAAACGCGGTTTCCTGCTGCCGGGCCGGAATAATCTGCAATTCGCCGAGCACCCGCAACACGTCGGGCGACGCCCTGAAGAGCGCATCGACGAACGAAACCGACAGCGTGAGTACCCGCCCGGTGGCATTGGCCGGGTACGAAAAGCCATGCAGCGTATTCTCGGGGATCAGCAACAGACCCGGAACGGGCAGGTCGATGAGTTGATCGTGTCGTTTGAGAACCACCTCGCCGGATTCGATCAGAAACAGTTGACATAACTGCGTGTGCAAATGCGGTTGAATTTCCCAATTGTAGGTTTGACTACGGGTTTCGAGGAGTTCACAATGCACAAAATCGGGTACGAACGGCCCGTCCTGCTCGCCGTAAAGCCCGTAACTAACTATTTTTCGGGCTGTTTTCATCGGTGGTTCACTATCAACTTATATGTATGATTCGTTCTATTCAGAGCAGATAAGAGTATAAATTAATTAACGAAGAAAGCTCTTTTTTTAGATTGAAACTGTAAACTAATCTATTTAACCGGGAAATTCAGACAATGCCATGTTTGATTTGTATAAGTAATAATTAAATTTAGTTAAGTATTATTCCAACATAACCTATCACTTTTGCCGTACAAAAACGTCAAGTCCTTTACCCCGATGCAGCATAAGACTCAAGTTGGCATTATTGGTGCCGGTCCGGCCGGATTGATGCTCTCGTTGCTGTTGGCGCGGCAGGGTATCGACTCAGTCATCCTCGAAAACCGCAGCCGCGACTACATTGAAGCGCGGGTGCGGGCGGGGCTTTTAGAGCAAAACACCGTCGATCTGCTGCGCGAACTGGGCCTGGCCGACCGCTTAGACCGCGAAGGCATCGAGCACCACGGCGTTTACCTGAGTTTCAACGGCGTTCGCCACCGGGTACCGTTCACGGAACTGACCAACGGCCGCTGCATCACGATTTATGGGCAGCAGGAGGTAGTGAAAGACCTCGTTAACGCCCAGTTAGCGGACGGGGGCACCATTCACTTTGAGGCTTCAGCGACCAAAATCGACGGTATTGACGGGGATTCACCCACGATTCAGTACGAGCAAAACGGCGAATCGCACACGCTCGCCTGCGACTTTGTGGCCGGTTGCGACGGCTACCACGGCATCAGCCGGGCCACGCTGCCCAAAGACACGTACCACGAACACCGCATCGACTACCCGTTTAGCTGGCTGGGGATTCTGGCCCATGCCACGCCCGCGTCCGACGAACTAATTTACGCTTACCACGAGCGGGGATTTGCCCTGCTGAGTCTGCGCTCACCCACCGTTAGCCGACTGTATATTCAGGTAGGCAACGACGATAAAATTGAGAACTGGACCGACGACCAAATCTGGGACGAACTCGACATTCGGCTCAGCGACGGTAACGGTTTTACCCTCAACCGGGGCGAAATCTTTGAAAAAGGCATTACGCCGATGCGCAGTTTCATGATCGACAATATGCAGCACGGGCGGCTGCTGCTGGCGGGCGACGCGGCCCATATTGTGCCCCCCACAGGTGGCAAAGGGCTGAATCTGGCCGTGGCCGACGTGCGGATTATGGCCAATGCGCTGGCTGCCTTTTACGAATCTGGGCAGGAAACACTATTGCACTCGTACACCGCCGATTGTCTGCGCCGGATTTGGCGGGTGCAGGACTTCTCGAATACGATGACCTACTTATTTCACAAGCAGGGACCACACGGCTCGTTCGAGAATCAGATTCAGCAGGCAAAATTCGACTACATTGGCCAGTCAAAAGCAATGGCGACCACCATCGCCGAGAACTACGTGGGACTGAAAGAGCTATGAACTTCGCAACCATCAACGGTCATACAATCCACTATCAGTACCTGCAAACGGGCACCAAACGCACGTTCGTGTTCGTCAATTCGCTTGGTACGGACTTCCGAATCTGGGACGGGGTCGTTAAACTGCTGAGGCCCCACGGCTCAATTCTCAGGTTTGATAAGCCGGGACACGGGCTGTCAGAGATTGTGGACAGCCCATTGACCATCAGCGATTATGTGGCCGATGTGATTGGCCTGCTGGACGCGCTAAAAATTGAGAGATGCGTATTCGTCGGCTTATCCATCGGCGGCATCATCGGGCAGCGACTCGCCCTGATGCACCCCGACCGACTGGAGAAGCTGGTACTGAGCAACACCGCTCCCCAAATTGGCACCGCCGACGGCTGGAATGATCGGATTCGGACTGTGCAGGAACAGGGCATGACAGCGATCACGGAAGGTGTGCTGGAGCGGTGGTTCCCGGCTCCGTTTCAGCGGGCATACCCAACCGAGCTGGCGGGCTACCAGCGTATGATCGAACAAACATCGACCGAGGGTTACGTCCGGGCCTGTGCCGCCATCCGCGACGAAAACCTTAGTGACCAGATTGCTTCAATTCAGGTGCCAACACTGTGCATCGGCGGTACCGACGACCTCGCTACGCCACCTGATTTAGTGCGGGCAATGGCCAACGCTATTCCAAACGCCCGCTACGAACTAATCGACGGAGCGGGGCATATTCCCTGCGTCCAAATGCCCGACATTGTTACCGGACTGATTCTTGATTTCGTGTTGGAAGAAACCAATCCGTTAAGCCTCTATGAAACCGGCATGAGAACCCGCCGGGCCGTGCTGGGCGATGCGCACGTAGACCGCGCTGAAGCCAACAAAACCGCCCTTGATGTTGACTTTCAACGTTATATCACCGAAAACGCCTGGGGTAGCATCTGGTCGAGACCAGGTCTGACTTACCGCGAACGCAGTCTGATTACGATTGCGCTGCTGGCCGCAATGGGACACGAAGACGAACTGAAAATGCACATTCGCGCCACCAAAAATACCGGGGCCTCGCCCGACGATGTAAAAGAAACACTGCTGCACACGGCGATCTACGCGGGCGTACCCGTTACGAACGGTGCCCTGAAAATTGCCAAAGAAATCTTCGCCGAAAAAGAAAGTTGAGATGGAATCAACCAATTACGACGTACACCCGTCCCACCTGTTTCCCGACTATAAATCGTCGGTGCTGCGGAGTCCAACCCGGCCGCTGATGCTGGTGGCAGAGTACCTGAAAGACCTCAGCCTGCCCGCATTTGGCGAGTCGGTGATTGGTCCGCTGGACAACGACCTGACCAAAAATGCCCGTGTCAATGGCGAACCCATCGGCGAACGCATCAGGGTGATGGGCCGCGTCACCGACGATTACGGGCGGCCGCTGCCCAACGTGCTGCTCGAAATCTGGCAGGCCAATTCGGCGGGTCGGTATGTTCACAAAGCGGAAATTCACGACGCCCCGCTTGATCCCAACTTTCTGGGTGGTGGCCGACTGCTGACGGACGGTGACGGGCGCTACTCATTCTACACCATCAAGCCGGGGGCGTATCCGTGGGGCAATCACCACAACGCCTGGCGGCCCAATCACATCCATTTTTCGGTGATGGGCCACCAGATTGCCCACCGGCTCGTGACGCAGATGTACTTCCCCGGCGACCCGCTGTTCGACTACGATCCTATTTTTCAGTCCGTTCCCAAACACGCCCGCGACCTGCTGATCGCCAAATTTCGCATGGACTGGACTGACCCCGATTTTGCGCTGGCTTACGAATTTAACATTGTGCTGAACGGCCGTAGACAGACCCCTTTTGAGTGATGGAAACCGAACGCTTACGACAAACCCCCTCGCAAACCCTCGGTCCATTTTCGGCCTACAGCCTGACCGCCGAGCAGTACGGCTATCCGTACAACAGCATCATCAGAGGGTCGCTTATCAGCGAAGCCACACCCGGCCAGTACGCTGATAATGAGCGCATTTACATCACGGGTCGGGTTCACGACGGCAATAGTGCCACGATTGTGGATGCCTTAGTCGAACTCTGGCAGGCCGACGCCGAGGGCACCTACCGAAGCCTGAAAATTGAGAAGGTGAACGAACCTCATTTCACAGGTTTCGGGCGGCTGGGTACGGGCACTAACCCCGAACACCGCTACACCTTTACGACCGTAAAGCCGGGGGCAATTAATGAAGCATCGGCCCCGCACATCAACGTAATTCTGTTCATGCGCGGCTCGTTGAGGCACCTGTACACCCGTTTGTATTTTTCGGACGAAGCGGTTGCCAATCAGAAGGATGCGTTACTGAACGCCGTTCCCGAAGATCGTCGGTCGACGCTCATCGCGCATAAACGTGAGCAGAATGGCCTGGTCTTCTACGATTTCGACATCTACGTACAGGGCGACCGGGAAACTGTATTTTTTGACGTGTAACTATGTTTTCAATGTATCTGTCCGACCCCCAAATAACCAGCATTTGCTCACCCGAATCACTCGTCCGGCAGATGCTGACCTTTGAAATCGGGCTGGCTACTGCGCAGGGTCAGTTGGGGGTAATACCGGCCAATGCCGCACGCACTATTGCCGAGACACTGGCCGGTATCACTATCCTGCCAGAATCACTGGCTAAGGGTACGCTGAAAAATGGCGTTCCGACCATTCCACTGCTGGCGCTGACAAAGACGCATCTGCCTGCTTCGGCAAAGAACCATATTCACGTCGGGGCAACCTCGCAGGATGTCATGGATACGGCACAGGCACTGATCATCAGAGACGTAGCTGTCGTTCTGGAAGCACGCATTGGGCAACTACTCACTAATTTAGACAAGCTGCAAACCCGCTTAGGCCATACGCCGATGATGGGCCGGACCCGGACGCAGCAGGCCATGCCCATCCTCTTCGGGCACAAAGTTGATACCTGGCGCAACCCGCTCGTGCGGCATCTGGAACGGCTGGCGCAGCTAAAACCCCGCGTGTTGGTAGTGCAATTGGGTGGGGCGGTTGGTAATAATTCTGCCTTGGGGGATCAGGGAGAAGCCGTTGCGCAAGCCTTGGCAGAAGCGCTGGGGCTGGGCTATTCGACTCCTTGGCACACGCAGCGCGACGGATTCGCAGAGTGGACCAACTGGCTCGCCCTGCTGACGGGAACACTGGGCAAATTCGGTCAGGACATGCTGATTATGGCCCAAACCGAGATCGGCGAAGTGACCGAGAACGTCAACGGGGGCGGTAAATCGTCGGCGATGCCCCACAAAGATAATCCAGTGCTGAGTGAAGCACTGGTAACCCTGGCCCGGCAAAACGCGCAGTTTGCGGCTCTGCAACTGCAAAGCTTAGTGCACAGCAACGAGCGCGACGCCACAGCCTGGATGCTGGAATGGGAGAACCTGCCCCGCATGATGATTAATGCCGGAACGGCCCTTCACCACGCAATCAATATCACGCAGACGATGGGAGTTAATGAGGAGGTGATGAGGAAGAATTTGAACCGCAACTTATGAACGCATACATCATTGACGGAATCCGTACCCCCGTCGGCAGTTTTGGGGGATCACTATCCACCATCCGGGCCGACGATATGGCCGCGCTGGTTATCAAAACGCTGGTTGAGAAAAACCCGAACGTCCCGCTGGATGCTTACGCCGACGTGATTCTGGGCTGTGCCAATCAGGCGGGGGACGATAACCGTAACGTGGCCCGGATGGCGCTGCTGCTGGCGGGCCTACCCATGACTGTGCCGGGCGAAACCGTCAACCGGTTGTGCTCGTCGGGCATGTCGGCAGTGGTGCAGGCGGGCCGGGCGATTCAGGCGGGCGACGGCGACCTCTTCATTGCCGGGGGCGTCGAAAATATGACGCGCGGACCGTGGGTGATTTCCAAAGCCTCGAAACCGTTCGGCACCGATGCCGAAATGCACGACAGCAGCTTCGGCTGGCGATTTATTAACCCAAAAATGCGCGATACTTACGGCGTCGATGCGATGGGCATGACGGCCGAAAACCTGGCTGAGTTGTATAAAATCAGCCGGGAAGATCAGGATCAGTTTGCGTACTGGTCGCAGCAGAAGGCCACGGCCGCGCAGCAATCGGGACGGCTGGCGCAGGAGATCGTTGGCGTACCGATTCCGCAGCGCAAGGGTGATGCGGTTCTATTCGACAAAGACGAGTTCATCAAACCGACTACCATGCCCGAAGGACTGGCGAAACTGAAACCCGCGTTCAAGAAACTGGAGCAGGGCGGCACCGTGACGGCGGGTAACGCGTCGGGCCTGAACGACGGAGCCGCTGCCGTGCTGGTAGCTTCCGAAACCGCCGTTGCCCAGTATGACTTGAAGCCGCTGGCCCGGATCGTGAGTTCGGCGGTGGTCGGCGTTGAGCCACGCATCATGGGCATCGGGCCGGTGGGTGCTACCCAAAAAGCGTTAGCCAAAGCCGGACTGACGCTGGATCAAATTGACGTTATCGAACTTAACGAAGCCTTTGCCGCCCAGAGCTTAGCCTGTACGCGTCTGCTGAACATAGCCGACAACGACCCGCGCATCAACCCAATGGGTGGCGCTATCGCCATCGGCCATCCGCTGGGTATGTCGGGAACCCGCGTTTTGTACACGACCGCCCTCGAACTGCACGTTCAGCAGAAACGCTACGCCCTCGCTACTATGTGCGTCGGCGTTGGGCAGGGCTACGCGGTGGTGCTGGAACGGATATAAAGAGTGAAAGGGTGAATGAGCGAATGAGCCTTGTTCGCACTGTAGCAATCTTTCACTCTTTCGCTCATTCACCCTTTCACTCTTTGATTCATGAAACACGTACCCCAAATTACCGCCGATGAAGCGGCCGCGCTCGTAAAAGATGGCGACACCCTGTTCGGCGGGGGCTTCGGCATGACCGGTAACCCCGTGCATCTGCTCCACGCGCTGGCCAACACCAACACCAAAAACCTGACATACATCGGTAACAACGTCGGTGAACCGAATCTCGGCGGGGGTAAGTTGTTGCTCAATGGTCAGATCAGGAAGATGATCGGGTCATTTTTCACCAGCAATCCTGACGCGGTTAAAGCGGCACAGTCAGGGGCGGTCGAGTACGAATTGTTGCCGCAGGGAACGCTGGCCGAAGCCATCCGGGCCGGTGGCGCGGGCATCGGTGGATTTTATACGCCCACCTCGGTCGGAACAGTGATCGCCAAAGGGAAACCTACAATGCTGATTGACGGCAAGGAATACGTGTTCGAGAAGGGCATCCGGGCTAACGTGGCCTTTGTGCGGGCGTGGAAAGCCGATACCGCCGGGAACCTCACCTACCGCATGACCGAGCAGAACTTCAACCGGGCGATGGCCACGGCCGCCGATCTGGTCGTGGCCGAAGTAGAAGAGATCGTGCCCGAAGGTGAGTTGGACCCGAACGGCATCCACACCCCCGGCTGTTTTGTGGATTATTTAGTGCAGGCCCATATTAGTCTCGATACGTTAGGTTCGTCGGCATCGGTGAAGTCGAGTGCCAAAAAGGTAAGCGAAGACCGGCTGAACATGGCGCATCGGGCGTTTCAGGAGATCAAAAAAGGCGATGTGGTAAATCTCGGCATTGGCATTCCCACGTTGGTGGCCGACCTCATTCGTCCCGAAGACGGCATTACGCTCCACACCGAAAACGGAATGCTGGGCGTTGGTCCCGAACCCGATG
Source organism: Spirosoma arcticum (assembly GCF_054779955.1). Classification (NCBI taxonomy): domain Bacteria; kingdom Pseudomonadati; phylum Bacteroidota; class Cytophagia; order Cytophagales; family Cytophagaceae; genus Spirosoma; species Spirosoma arcticum. The sequence goes on along the minus strand of NZ_BAAGXG010000027.1, from coordinate 21,804 downwards.
GCGACGGTGGGGCAATGGATTTTCCGGTCAACGCGGGTAAAGTGCCGGTGACGGCCCTGCCTGGCAGCAGCTACTTCGATAGTGCCGACTCGTTCGGGATGATCCGGGGCAAACACATCGACGTGGCCATTATGGGCGGTCTGGAAGTGGACGAACGGGCAAATCTGGCCAACTGGGCCGTTCCGGGCAAGCCGCTCTTAGGCGTGGGCGGGGCGATGGACCTGGCGTCGGGGGCCAAAAAACTGATTATTACCCTCACGCACACCAACCCCGACGGCTCTTCTAAGATTGTGCCGGAGTGTGCGTTACCCCTCACGGCCCTCAACGCCGTTGACTTGGTCATCACCGACCTGGCCGTGTTTGGCTATGAAAATAATGGGCTAATCCTGCTCGAACTAATGCCCGGTGCCACCCTGGACGACGTGCGGGCCAAAACCAGCGCATCGTTCGTAGAGCGGTTAACCGCGATGGCCTGAAAAGAGGACGAAACCGCCGGTCTGCCGATACGGTTTCATCCTCCGGTTACAGGGCATTGACCATATCCGTCGAGCCGATGTAGAGCACCGCCCGCTGGTGCAGCGATACCGGCGGGACATCCAGTATCGGTTGCTTGCCATCGGTGGCTTGCCCGCCTGCCTGTTCGGCAATAAAGGCCATCGGGTAGCATTCGTAAAGAAGTCGCAGCTTACCGTTGGGTGATTTAGCCGTTGGCGGATATAAGTAGATGCCGCCCTTAATGAGATTCCGGTGAAAATCAGCGACTAACGAGCCAATGTACCGCCCCGTCAGTCGCTGCCGTTTGCAATTGAGCAAATACGCCTGTACATGGGACGGGTAATCGTCAAAGTTGCCATCGTTGCAGGAGAAAATAGTGCCCGTATCGGGTTGCTGTAATTCAGCGTGCGACAAAATGTATTCTCCCAGCGAATTGTCGTACGTGAAGCCGCTTACGCCATGGCCAGTCGTAAAAACCAGTATCGTAGACGAGCCGTACAGGACGTACCCGGCGGCTACCTGCTGGCGTCCACCCTGTAAAAAGTCGTCCATCGTGGCCTCGCTCCCTATGGACGACACGCGTCGGTAGATGGAGAAAATGGTGCCAATCGAGACGTTCACGTCAATGTTCGACGAGCCGTCGAGCGGGTCGATGGCCACCACGTATTTAGCGTTGACGTTGCCCGTGTGGATGATGTCGTCATCTTCCTCCGAAATAATTGCGCAGACTTCACCCCCGTTCTTGAGCGCCCGGATAAACCGGATATTCGCCACGACGTCGAGCTTCTGCTGCGTTTCACCCTGTATATTTCCCGACCCCGCCGACCCCGAGATGTCAATCAGACCCGCCCGGTTAATTTCGTGATTAATGATCTTACTGGCCAGTGCAATGTCGCGCAGCAGTTGCGACAGTTCGCCCGTTGCGTAGGGAAACGCATTCTGCCGACGCATAATATAGCGGTCAAGCGTGGTGCCAACGGGTAACGCTAAGTTTGGGGACTCAGGCTTTGTGGTAGGAGCAAGCCCATTGGATGACGTCATCATGGTAGTGGGGTAACGTTGGTATAAGCGTTACGTTTACTAACGAAAAGCTGGTTCAGGTGTTCAGCCTTCGCGTCATACGCGGCCGGGTCCGCCCATGTCTGGCGCGGATTGAGCAGGCTGGTGGGTACATCGGGGCAGGCCGTGGGCATGTCCAGTCCGAAAACAGGATGCGCCACGAATGGCACATCGGAGAAAGCCCCCGTCAGAGCCGCCCGGATCATGGCACGGGTGTATGACAGTTTTATCCGTTGCCCGACGGCGTAGCCACCGCCCGTCCAGCCCGTATTCACCAACCAGACGTTCACGTTATGTTCGCGAATTTTATCCCCTAACATACGAGCGTATTCTGTTGGATGCAAGGGCATGAATGCCGCCCCGAAGCAAGCCGAGAACGCAGCATGCGGTTCGGTAACGCCCATTTCGGTGCCCGCCACTTTGGCCGTGTAGCCCAGCACGAAATAATCCATCGCCTGCTCGGGGGTGAGCCGGGCAATCGGCGGCAGCACGCCGAAGGCGTCGCAGGAGAGAAAGAAAATATTACGGGGATGCGTGCCAACCGACGGCACGACGGCATTGTCAATAAAATCAATGGGGTAGGAGGTCCGCGTGTTTTCGGTTAGCGACGTGTCCATGTAATCGACGGTGTGGCAGTTGCGAACAAAACGGGTATTCTCCACAATGGCCCCGTAGCGGATGGCATCAAAAATCTGTTGCTCGCGCTCACGGGTCAGGTCAATCACTTTAGCGTAGCAGCCCCCCTCAAAATTAAACACGCCCCGGTCGCTCCAGCCGTGTTCGTCGTCGCCGATGAGGCCGCGCTCGGGGTCGGCCGAGAGCGTTGTTTTACCCGTTCCCGACAAACCGAAGAATACGGCTACGTCCGATGCATCAGTGCCAACATTAGCCGAGCAGTGCATCGGCAGGACGTTTTGCTGGGGCAGCAGAAAGTTAAGCGCAGAGAACACGCCTTTCTTGATTTCACCCGCGTAACCCGTTCCGCCAATCAGGATTACGCGCTTCGACAAATTGAGGATAGCAAAATTGGCCCCACGAGTGCCGTCTTCGTCGGGATGAGCCAGAAATTCCGGTACGGCCAGAATGGTAAAATCCGGCGTAAAATCGGTAATATCCTCTTCCGCCGGGCGCAGGAACATATTAGCACAAAACAAATTTTGCCAGGCCGACGTAGTTAAAATGCAGATTTTGAGCTGGTAGCGCGGATCAGCCCCGGCCACTGCGTAGCGAACGTACACCTTCCGGTATTCAACGAAGTGGCACATTTTGCGGTGCAGCCGATCAAAGCGAGTTTCATCGAAAGGAATGTTTACCGAACCCCAGTCGACCCGGGAGGCCGTTAATTCGTCGCGGACAATATACCGGTCCTTGGGCGAGCGGCCGGTATACTTTCCCGTCGCGCACATCAGCGCGCCCGTATCGGTTAGTTGCCCCTCGTGTCTGAGCAGGGCCTGCTGCACTAACTCCGCCGGTGAAAGTTGAAAATTCAACTCCTTCACATCGCTGATTTTGAGAAATTTCAACGCTTTCTCGTCCGCCGTACTAATGCGGCTACGTGGTGTCTGGAACATTGCTTCGGCTACCATAATTCATCGTTCTTTTTACATGACACATTGATTATAGCATGAAGATAAAGAGCGATGATTAAATAAATAGCGAACATTCGCTAAAAATTACACATTCGCTTAAAATTCTTTATTATCTGAAAGTTTGTCTGCGAATAGTTATTTTTGCCCCATGACATCAGACCGGGAAAAAGTGCGGCTCATCTTCGGGCTTAAACTCAAGCAGCTACGGAATGACCTTGGTATATCGACGTATGAATTAGCTAACCGCACGGGCTTGTCGCCTTCCTATTTGAACGAGATTGAGAAAGGTAAGAAATACCCTAAAACGGAGAAGGTATTTTCCATTGCCAAAGCATTAGGTACCGATTACGACACGCTGGTGTCGCTGAAGGTAAGTAAACAGCTCGAACCCGTCGTTGAGCTTCTCAACTCAAACGTCCTGAGTGAGTTACCATTCGATTTGTTTGGCATTGAGCCGGGATATTTTCTGGAAGTGATGGCCAACGCGCCCGCCAAGCTGAGTGCGTTTATCAGTACATTGATCGAGATTGGCCGGAATTACGACCTCAAAGTCGAACAGTTTTACTTCTCCGTGCTGCGGACGTACCAAGCCATGCACGACAACTACTTCGAAGACCTAGAACTGGAAGCCGACGCCTTTTTAGCCGACCATCCGCTACCCGACGCACCCGCCGATTGCCCGGCCTGGTTATCCGGCGTACTAATCAGCGAGTATGGCTGTGCGATAGAAGACTACGACGCAGCAAAGCACCCTAATCTTTCGGCGCTGCGCTCTTTATTCCTGCCCGAAAAAAACAGGCTGCTGGTCAACAGTCGCTTATCGAACGAGCAACGAGCGTTTACGCTGGCGCGGGAAGTCGGCTACCGTCGGCTGAAACTAACCGTGCGCCCACTGGAATCGTCGGTGCTGGAAGCCCGGTCGTTCGATGAGGTGCTGAACAACTTCCGGGCGTCCTATTTTGCGCGGGCCGTGCTGATTCCCCGTCAGCGGCTGCTTGATGAGTTAACAGGCATGGTGGTGCTGCCCCACTGGCAGAATGACCGGCTGCTGGGCATGATGGCCCCGTTTGCCGTGACGCCTGAAATGTTTCTGCTGCGGACGACGAACCTGCTAACCAGCCATTTCGGGTTGAAAGAACTGTTCTTTCTGCGGTTCAATCACCGGATAGACGCGCTACGGGGCAACTCGACATTTCAACTCACGAAAGAGCTGCACCTGAGCAAATTACATACCCCACACGGCACAGCCCGCGACGAACATTACTGCCGTCGGCAGGTGTCGGTAACGATATTGAACGAGCTACGGCAACAGCAACAGGATGGGCAGTGGGACGGTCAGCCAATCTGCCGGGCGCAGCGAATTAAATTTTCAACCAGCGGGAACGCCTATTTCGTCTTTTCGATAGCAAAATCGTCTCCCCCCACAACCGACAATAGCAGTATTAACATTGGCTTTCCGCTCAATGAGGAGCTTCGCTACGTATTCCGTTTCATTGATGACCCGGCCATTCCCGAAACCCTCGTTGGCGAAACCTGCGAACGTTGTCCTATCCCGGACTGCGAAGTACGGGCAGCCGCGCCCGTTGCATTGATGAGTCAGCAACGGACTCAGACGATTCAATGGACCATTGAACGGCTGCGATTCGACTAAAAATATCGCTACCATTCGATTGGTTCGACTGTAGGGTTTACCCTAAATTTAGTAAAAGTCGGGTTTTCACTATTCTAATTATAATCTGGTTAGTCCTACTTTTGCTAAACAAAATTCTATTTAGACGGTGAACAATTGGCGTGTACTCCGCTTTTATGCATGACTTGTTCACCCTGAATTGTACTGGTAGTAGCCACACTCGACGTAAACTATTTTGACTGAATGATACGGGTGTTGATAGCGGATGACCACAATGTTTTTGTTGAGGGCATCGCATCGCTTATTTCGGTGTTTCCTGAAATTGAAGTGACGGAACGATGCTACTCGGTGGCGGAGGCTATGGAGCGACTGGCTCTGACAACGGTTGATGTGGTCCTGCTGGATATTTCGTTTCCACACATTGAGGACGGGCTTGGCCTGTGCGAGCACATTACCCGCACCTACCCAGCCACAAAAGTTATTGCGCTAACCATGCACGACGACGCCAGCCTGATTAAGCGGGTCGTAAAGAAGGGGGCAAAAGGCTACTTGTTGAAAAATACAACCAAACTGGAGTTGTTGCAGGCTATTCAGGCAGTTCATTACGAGAAACAGTATTTCAACGATGCCATCACGCATATTCTGCTGAACGATGGCCCCAAGACGCGGAAGTCGACCACCGGAGCGGGCATAAAGCCCAACCTGACGCCCCGCGAATCGGAAGTGCTGGCACTCATTGCTCAGGGACTGACTACCCAGCAAATGGCGGCTCACTTGTTTGTTAGCGCCAAAGCTGTCGAATTTCACCGGAGCAGCCTGTTGCTTAAGTTCGGCGTTTCCAACACGGCACTGCTTATTAAGCATGCTATGGAAATGCAATATATTGACTGACAACGGTTTGTAGTAACGTAAGTAATGAAATTAGGTTCTGCACGTTTCCTGTTCCGAAAAAGCTGTTTGGGAGCGGTTCTCCTGATTGGGATGATGGGCTGCGTCCAATCCGTTTGGGCGTCGTCGGAAACGGTAGCGATTGATAGTCTCAAAAAGCAGATTCGGCAGTTGGTCGTGAACAGGAAATACGGACAGGCTGCTACATCCTACGGGCATTTGGGGTGGCTTTACCAGCAACGATACGGGTACAACAAGTACACAATGGACTGCTATTTTAACGGTCTCAAGTATTACAACCTGACGGGCGATTCGCTGGGGTATTACAACCAGCACATTGTCATTGGCGATTATTACACGCATGACTTCTTCATGCAATCGTACGCCGAGCAGTATTTGAGGAAAGCGCTTCAGTATTTTGAGCGGACCCGTAACTGGCCTAAGATCATCGAGTGCCGATTAGGATTTGCCAACATCGATCAGAAAAAAGAACCTACGCCCGCCGGTTTAGTGACCCAATTGCGCGAAACCGAACGGCTTAGTGCTCAGTATAAACAAGCCTATTTCCAGGCCTATGCGCTGAATCTGCTGGCAAATACGTACTCACGGGCCAAGCAACCTGATTCGGCTCAGTATTTTGCGGATCGAAGTTTGGTAATGGCTCGTCAGTTGCGCGTCAACTGGCTGATCTCGTTGAATCATTTTATTTTGGGTATCGTCGAGCAGTTCAGGAATCACCCGAAAGAGGCCGTTGCCGCTTATCAGAGAAGCTACGCAATTGCCAAAGCTGAAAACAACCTGTCGATGCTGCGGGAATTATCGAAGCACTTCGCCGACAGCTATTCCCGGATGGGTGATTTCAAGAATGCGTATGCGTTCTCGCTGCAGGGGCTGGATTACACGAACCAGTTTTATTATTCGGAGCAGACCAAGAGTATCCGATTGCAGGAGTTAGATAGCCAGATCAAGACCCTGGCGGTTGAAAAACAGTTGGTTGAGGAACAAAGTCGTCATCAACGCGTACTGAATTCAACGTTAGTAATTATTTTGATTATCAGCGTGTTAGGTGTAGCCGCGCTGGTTTTCCTTCGGCGTCAGCAAAAGCTGATTGCTCACCAGCAGGCCGTTATCGCGCAACAGCAGATCCGGCAGTTGGAACTGAAGTCGCTGCGGGCCATGATCGAGGGGCAGGAAGGGGAACGCAGCCGCATTGCCCGCGACCTGCACGATGGTCTGGGCATTCAGTTATCACGGATTAAACTGTTTGTGGAGGCCCATCAGGAGCAGTTGCCCCTGTCGGTGAAGGAGCCGTTGAACCAGTTTCTGGATGAGGCCTGCACCGAAACCCGGCTGATTTCCAGCAATCTGCGCCCGTACGCCCTGTCGACGTTTGGGCTGGTTCCGGCGCTGGAAGATCTGGTGCAGAAGTTGAACTTAGTTAATGAGACAAAGCTGGTTCTGGAGCATTACGGAGATGTACCGGCCTGGGGCGACGAAGCCTCGGTGATGATCTACCGGGTTGTGCAGGAACTGCTCAACAACGCACTCAAGCACGCAAACGCGCAAACGATTACGGTGCAGATTATGGCCAGTGACGAAACCACCTTAATCAATATAGATGACAATGGGCAAGGCGGCAATTTTGCGGATGCGCCCTCCAAAGGTAATGGCATTGCCAACATCAAGTCGCGAATCGCCTACCTGGGGGGACAGGTTATGTGGCAGAGTGAACCTAAAAAAGGGACTTCCGTCATGATCTCACTGCCCACCCAAAAGTTAGTTAAGAACCTCCAGCCGGTATAACACATTGACCTGAACAGCAACATCAATAACCGTTATGAACTATGAAAAACACCCGCGCTCTTATGAAGTGACCTGAGTCTTCTCCGCCACCCGCTCACTTTGTAATTCCGACAATAGACTGACTGAAATCCTGGCAAGTCCAGGTACTACTCTCAAGCGCAGCTTTTTGGGGAGTCGACACTGTCATGTCCTTTTAGAACGAATTACGCTGCAAACTATAGTTTCCCTATTTACCAAATTACACCATTATCTCTTTACCCATGATTAAACATGTGCTTTCGGGGGCCTTCGTCCTGAGTAGCTGGATCGGAATCCACGCGCAGGACCAAATAGCCAGCAGAGCCGTTACCGGCAACAACGCAGTCGCGCTGCTTGCCACAACCGGTGCAGTAAACGGTCGATTCGACGTAAAAGCCCTGATTCAGGGGACGGTTTACGACGATAAAGGGACGGGGCTGCCCGGCGCGTCGGTATCGGTGAAAGGCACCCAAACCGGAACGACAACTGACGTAAATGGTCGGTTTTCGCTTAATGTGCCCGCGAATGCCAAGGTTTTGGTTGTTTCCTACATTGGCATGACCACGCAGGAAGTGACCATTGGCAACCGGCAGTCGCTTGATATTCGGTTAGTGCAAGCCAGCAACGTGCTGAACGACGTAGTCGTGATTGGTTACGGCACGCAACGGCGGCAGGACGTGAACGGGGCGGTGTCGAGTGTGAAAGCCGAAGACATCGCCAACATTCCCCAAACCAGCGTCGACCAGTTATTGCAGGGTCGGGCGGCCGGTCTGACCATCACGCAAAACTCGGGCCAGCCGGGTAGCTCTACGTCGGTGCGGATTCGGGGCATCACCTCGCTGACGGGCAGCAGTGAACCCTTGTACGTCATCGACGGCGTACCTGTTTCGGGCGATGCCAACAACCAGAGCACGAGCGGCCGGTCGCCAGTGCAGAATTTCAACGGCAACGGGCAGAGTTCGGTGAGTCCGCTATCGGCCATCAACCCCAACGATATTGCTTCAATAGACGTGCTGAAAGATGCCTCGGCTACGGCCATTTATGGGAACCGGGCGGCCAACGGCGTTATCATCATCACCACCAAACGGGGTAAGAACGGCAGCGCCCGGATTGGGTACGACGGTTACGTGGGTGTGCAGTCGCCATCCAAGTTCCTCAACGTGATGGATCTGAAGCAGTACGCCCGTCTGCAAAACACGTTGGCTGATGCGTACGGTACACCCCGGCGGGCCGAATTCGCCGACCCCAGCCTGCTGGGACCCGGCACCAACTGGCAGCGCGAGGTGTTTCAGTCTGCCGTTATGCACAATCACCAGTTGTCGTTTTCGGGTGGTAAGGAAGGCATCAACTACTACGTATCGGGTGGTTACCTGAACCAGGACGGCACCGTGATTGGGTCGGGTTTCAAGCGGTTCACGTTTCGCAGCAACATCGACGCGCAGGTAAAAGAGTGGTTTAAAGTGGGGCTGACCCTGACCGGCAGCAACACGATGGATCGGGTGACGCTCAACGACAACGTCGGTGGCATTGTGTACCTGTCGCTACAGCAGTCGCCCGACCTCGTGGTGCGCAACACGGATGGCTCTTTCGCCGGTCCGCCTAATGACCCCACGGCCGTGTCGAGCGTGATTAACCCGGTGGCCCAGGCGCTGAGCATCACCAACCGCTTGAACCGCAACAACCTGAACGCCAACCTGTACAACGACCTCCGGTTTACCAAAGACCTGACGTTGCGTTCGGAAATTGGCGTTGACCTGAACTACTCGGACAACATCTACTTCCGCCCGACGTATTCGTGGGGCCGGTTTGTGAATCCGACGGCGTCGCTGAACCAGCGCTGGCAGAAAGGGTCGTTCTACATTCTGAAGAACTACCTGACCTACACGCACCTGTTCAACCAAAAGCACAGCGTAACGGCCCTGCTGGGGCACGAAGTGCAGGGGTCGAACTGGAACGGGATCGAAGGCAGCCGGTCAGGTTTTTACAGTAATGACATCCAGACGCTGAACTTAGGCGAAGCCGCCACAGCCACCAACAGCGAGTACAAAGGCAGTCAGACGCTCGAATCGGCCTACGCACGGGGTATTTACTCCTACGGCGACAAGTACAGCCTGACCGCTACCATCCGGGCTGACCGCTCGTCGAAGTTTGCCCAAGGCCAACAAGTGGGGTATTTCCCCTCATTTGCCGCGTCGTGGCGCCTGACGGAGGAGCCGTTCATGGCGGGAATTAAAAACACCCTCGAAGACGTGAAAATCCGGGTCGGCTACGGAGCCGTGGGGAATCAGCAGATTTCCAACTACCTCTATGGCTCCTCACTATCGGCGTCGGCAACGGGGCTGGGCACGGGTTTCCTGATCGACCGGATTGCTAACCCCAACCTGAAATGGGAAAGCAATACGCAGTTCAACGCTGGGGTCGACGTGAGCCTGCTCAACAACCGCATTAACGGAACCGTCGACGTGTACAACAAACTGTCGAAGAACTTCCTGTACCAGTTGCCGCTGCCCGCTTACCTGATCGGCGATGTCAGCTACTTAGGTGGTATTTCGTCGCCCTACGTGAACCTGGGGCAGATGCAGAACAAGGGCGTCGACGTGACGATTACCTCGCGGAACATGGTGAAGTCGGATTTCAAATGGACCACGACGGCTATTTTCTCGCAGTACCGCAACTCGGTAAAAGAACTGTCGGAGAACTTTACTGAAATCATTAACAGTGTCTACACCGGTTTCCTGAACGTACCCGTTACGCGGACCACGGTTGGACAACCCATTGGGCAGTTCTACGGCTATAAGGTAAAAGGCCTTTTCCAGACGACGGAGCAACTGGGAGCCGCTCCCATTCAGTTTGGTCGCCCGGTGACCAACTCTGGTGCCGGTACATGGCTGGGCGACGTGCAGTACGAAGACGTGAACGGCGACGGCGTGGTGAATGAGCAGGACCGGACGATTATTGGCAACCCGAACCCCAAGTTTACGTTCGGCCTGACCAACACGTTTACTTACAAAGCGTTCGACGTGAGCATCTTCTTACAGGGTTCGTACGGGTCCAAAATCCTGAATCTGACCCAGCGGACGGCAGGTGGCCTGTCGAGTCTGTACACCAACCAGTTTGCCTCGGCATCTGACTACTGGACGCCAACCAACACCGACACGAACATTCCGGCTCCCCGGAGCGGCATCGACAACCCGAACCTGTTCATCTCAGATCGGTTCGTGGAAGATGGTTCGTACGCCCGCATTCAAAACCTGAACGTGAGCTATAACGTACCCACTGCGTTTATCAACCGCGCCAAACTGAACCGGCTCAAGGTCTACGCCAGCGTTCAAAACCTGTACACGTTCACCAAATACTCCGGCTACGATCCCGAAGTGGGCGCGTTCAACCAGAACTCGCTCCAGATGAACGTCGAAAATGGTCGTTACCCGCTGCCCCGCACGTTTACGGTGGGTGTAAATGCTGAATTCTAATCCATTGCAAAACCATGAAAAACACACGTAAAACATACATTGTTACCCTGCTGACGGCGCTTGCCATCACGGTGTCGGGCTGTAAAGATTCGTTCTTCGACCGCGCGCCCGAAGATGCCCTGACGCTGGACAGCTATTACCAGAATGCCGAACAGGTCCGGGCTAGTACCAACGCCCTTTATAATTCACCCTGGTTCAACTTTAACAACAAGGCGTCGTGGGCCATTACCGAACTGTCGGGTGGCAATGCCCGCACTTACTCGGGCGACGTGGTGAACTTCGCTAACTTCTCGGTCACAGCCGACAACAACGAGTTGACCAACGCCTGGCGGTCGCTGTTTTCGGTGGTGGCGCAGGCCAACGCGCTCATCAACAACCTGCCCGCTAAAGTGCCGTCGTCGGTTGATCCGGCTATCGTGAACAACGCGCTGGGTGAAGCTCACTTTATGCGGGCAATTGCCTATTTCTATCTGGTAAGGTTATTTGGCAACCTGCCCATCATCGAGAACACCCTCGATTTTGTGTACTCGCCCAAGATCAACACCAACCCGGTGGAAGATGTGTATACCTTCATTATCCGGGATCTGGAGTTTGCCGAAGCCAACTGTACCAAAAAGATCCGGGTGGGCAGTTCCATCGAGAACGGCCACGTGTCGAGCGGGTCGGCGTCGGCGTTGCTATCGAAAGTGTACCTCTACAAGCAGGATTATGCTAAGGCACGTCAGTACGCCGAAAAGGTGATTACAAGTGGTGAGTTCAAGCTATATGGTACGCAGGTGGCGGGCAGAACGTTTACGGACCTGTTTCGCACAGCTAACAACAACAACGAAGAGTCGATTGCGGCCCTTCAGTGGGTGGGCGGCAGCGCCTATGGGCATGGTAACTCGCTACAGGCTTCGTTCGCCATCAGCTCACAGATCACCGGCACGGGCGACGGATACAGCGTAATTGGACCCACGATTGATTTGCAGAATGAGTTTGCTAAAGAACCCGGCGACGTACGTCGGCAGGCCACCATCATGCTGGCCGGTGACCGGTATCCTGAACTGAATGCGGCCGGGGGTGGCTTTACCGTACCCGCCGATGTGAACGCGCAGAACACGCGGGCGGGCATCAAAAAATACGTAGTGGGCACACGGGCCGATAACGGCGGGCTGGGTGCAGCTCAGTCGGCCGGTAATAACACCTACCTCATGCGCTACGCTGAAGTGCTGCTCATCGAAGCCGAGGCCGTACTGGCGGGAGCCGCCACAACGAGCGATCCGGCTGCACTGACGGCTTTCAATCAGGTTCGCACCCGCGCCGGGCTGCCCCCCAAAACGGCCCTCACGCAGGCCGACATTCTGCGCGAGCGTCGGCTGGAACTGGCTATCGAAGGCGACTACTGGTTCGATCTGGGCCGGATTGACGGCTTCAACGCCAAAACACACCCGAAGGCGGCCGCTATTATTACCGCGCAGGAACGGGGCACGTTCGGACCTGACCGCACCGTAATCTACTCCGAGCATTTCACTCCCGGCGACGACAAGTTCCTGTTCCCGTATCCATCCACCGAAACGGCTATCAATCCGTTGCTGACACAGGCTCCGGTGCCTTACACGTTCAAATAATCAAGCACTGAATTATGAAAACCATATTGCGTTATGCCCTTGCCTTGAGCTGGGTTATTGGATTGGCCAGTTGGTTTACGGCCTGTAAGTCCGACGACGATGCCGTTGATCCTGCGCCGGTAATCAGCCGGGTCCGCACCGTCAGCCGGGACTCTACCTATACCACTACGATACAAACCAGCCTGACGGCTACCACCACAGGAACGAGAACCATCCCCGTCGCACTCGATTCAACGACGACGCTGGGTCAGCCCGGCCGGTTGTACGCCATTATCGGCGAAAACCTACAGAAGACGAAAGCCGTTTACTTCAACGACGTCAGCGTGTATTTCAACCCGGCTTTTGTGACCAGCACCAGCATCATGGTGGCCATTCCGGTAACGACGCCGTTCAGCGGCAGCAACAAAGTGCGGGTCGAAACGGCAAGCGGTCAGGCCGAATTCGGCTTTTCCATTAAACAGCCGTTTGCGACCATCACCAACGTCGACCAACTGGCTGGTAATGCAGGCGACATCATCACCATCACCGGAACTATTTTCGACAACGTGTCGGCGGTAACGTTTGGCACGACCCCCGGAGAGATCACGGCCAAAACGCCAACCGAACTGAAAGTTAAAGTGCCGACCGGGATTACCTCTACGACACTTGCCGTGACCACGCCGGGCGGCACCACCGCATACAGTGTACCTTTCGGATTTAAATACGCGCTTTTTGAGGACGCCCCAACTACGGGCTTCACCTCTGGCGGCTGGAATGGCAAACCAATCGTGCCGTCGACAGGCGTGGTGAAACGGGGCGCAGCTTCCATGCAGTATGATTATACGGGTGGCTTCGGTGGATTCCAGAATTTCATTGGTGCCCCCGTTGCTCTGGCCAATTATACCGGTATTAAACTGGCCCTCTACGGCGGCAGCGGCACCGATGGCAAGATTATCAAGATGGTCGTGAATGGTAACTATGACGGAGGAAAGCAGTTGGTCCTCAAATCGGGCACCTGGCAAACCTTTGCCATTCCGCTGAGCGAACTGGGCGCTACGGGTAACCTGACCGAGATCACGTTCCAGGAGTTCAGCGGTAACGTGCCGGAAACGATTTATGTGGATGATTTAGGATTGTATTGACAGCGGAAAGAGCCATCACGCATACTTGCGTGATGGCTCTTTTTTCTTGCCATCCGCTAACTCCCATGAAAAAAACATCAATTCTGTTCCTCACTCTGTTTGCGGTCGGCGTGGCTTTTGGCCAAGGCAACAACTACAAGCAGAACTACAGGAAGTTCGACAATCTGGCGCTGACCCCACCCATGGGCTGGAATAGCTGGAACAAGTTCGGCTGCAACGTGGACGAAAAACTCATCCGAGAAGTAGCCGACGCGCTGGTTTCTACCGGGATGAAGGCTGCTGGCTACACCTATATCAAAATTGACGATTGCTGGCACGGTGACCGGGACAGCTTAGGCTTTATCCACCCCAATCCGCAACGCTTTCCGTCGGGCATGAAAGCCTTATCCGATTACATTCACTCGAAAGGGCTAAAACTCGGTATTTATTCGGATGCCGGTTCGCAAACTTGCGGAGGTAAGCCGGGTAGCCGGGGCTACGAATTTCAGGATGCTCAGACCTACGCCAAGTGGGGCGTTGACTACCTCAAATACGACTGGTGCAATACCGAGGGACTAAAAGCTGAAGGCGCTTACAAAACCATCACCGCAGCCATCCGCAAGGCGGGTCGGCCCATGGTGCTCAGCATCTGCGAGTGGGGCAACGACAAACCGTGGGTGTGGGGGCCAAACGTCGGGCATCTGTGGCGCACAACCGGCGACGTGTACAACTGCTTCGACTGCATCAAAGACCACGGCTCTTACAAATCGTGGGGCGTTATGAAGATCTTGGACAAGCAGGACGGCCTGCGCAAATACGCCGGACCGGGCCACTGGAACGACCCCGATATGCTCGAAGTGGGCAACGGCATGAGCTTGGGCGAGGACCGCGCCCATTTCGCGATGTGAGCGATGATTGCGGCTCCGTTGATTGCCGGTAACGACTTACGGAAAATGTCGGCGGAGACGAAGGCCATCTTGATGGACAAAGATGTGATTGCAGTTAACCAGGATTCGGCGGGCGTACAGGCGTTTAAATATGCCGTGAAAGACAGCGTCGAAACCTGGATAAAACCGCTTCAACGTGGCGACTGGGCGGTTTGCTTCCTGAACCGCAGCAAATCGGATAAACCCGTCGACTTCAACTGGGCCAGTGAGTCGGTCGTCGACGAACTATCTGGAAAAGCCCTCGACGCGAAAACGAAATCTTACGCGGTGAAAAATCTGTGGACCAAGAAAGAGACCGGAGCAACGAACCAACCCCTGAAAGCCGTTGTGCCTGGCCACGATGTGCTCATGGTTCGCCTGACGCAGCAGCGTAGTAAATAAAGCGTGCAGTTACCCAATTCATAAATTCACCTCAACCCCTCATCTGTATGTTTCTCAATTTACTGATTACTTCCAATAAGGCGATTAGGCGCCGTGGCCGTACGTTCCTTTATTTGCTGGTCGGGTGGCTCGCGGCTGGTATGACGCCCGGATTTGCAGCCGCCGATCCAATCCGAATCGAGGCCGAAGCGGCTCAGGGCGTAACGCTCAATGGGGTGCAGATTGCGGCCACCCCAGCGGGCTTTTCGGGCACCGGCTATGCCTGGGGTTTTGACGACGCTAACGGGGCCGACAACATTGTTTTTACCATTCCTTCCCCGGTTACCGCTGGCGAGTATGAATTGACTATCGGGTATTACTCACCCTACGGCGACAAAACCACCCGGTTGACCGTCAACGGTGCCACCAGTGAACACGTGCTGAAATTAACGGGCACGACGTTCAGCGCGGTCACAGTTGGTAAATTTCAACTCACCGCTGGCACGAATACCGTCACGCTTGCTCAAAACTGGGGCTATTATGGCATCGACTACATCGTTCTAACGCCAGCCGCCGTTAAACCACCCACCATTGTGCCGCTGGTTAATGGCCGCATTGAAGCCGAACTGGGCGATCTGACCGGCGTTGAGGCAGCGAGTGCCAACACCGGGTTTTCGGGCACTGGCTACGTAACGGGCTTCGACAACGCAACCGATAAGCTGACGCTGACGTTCAACGCGCCCGCCGGTCTCTATGAAGTGGCAATGGGCTATGCCTCGCCGTTTGGAGAAAAGACGGCAGAACTTACGGTAAATGAGGATGGGGGCAGCGCTCTACTGACGCAAACACTCAGTGGATTCAGTTCAAAGGGCGTCGGTCGGTTTCTGCTGAAAGAGGGTCTTAATACTATTACCATTTACCGGGGCTGGGGCTATTATGATGTTGATTACCTCCAGCTTACACCCACGGTGGCAACCTTGCCGACAAAGCCGCCTAAAACCCTCGTTGACGTCAGGGCCACCTTATCGACGACGGGTTTATTCTCGTATATCGTTGACCAGTACGGCAGTAAAACGATTTCGGGTCAGCAAGACGATGTGGAATACGTACTGGAAAAAACGGGCAAAGAACCGGCCATCGGCTCGTTCGATCTGATGGATTACTCACCATCCCGCGTTCAGTTCGGCACCAACCCCGGCCGACCCAGCGAAGCCATTATTAACTGGGCTAAAAAGGGCGAAGGACAGGGCATCGTCAGCCTGATGTGGCACTGGAACGCACCGACCGACCTCATCAACCAGGCACCGGATAAGCTCTGGTGGCGGGGTTTTTATACCGATGCGACTACGTTTGATATTGCCGCCGTACTCGCCGACAAAAACGGCGAGCGCTACCAACTGCTGCTGCGCGACATGGATGCCATTGCCCTGCAACTAAAGAAATTTCAGACGGCCGACGTGCCCGTTCTCTGGCGCCCGCTGCACGAAGCGCCGGGCGGCTGGTTCTGGTGGGGAGCCAAAGGGTCCGGACCGTTTAAGGAACTGTGGCGGATTATGTACGACCGGATGACGAACTACCACCAGTTGCATAATTTGATCTGGGTCTACACCTCCACGGATACGTTTAACGCAGACTGGTATCCCGGCGATGAGTATGTAGATATGGTTGGCATGGATATTTACGCCAGCGCATCGTCCAACATGAGCAGCAACTGGGCCAGTGCGCAGGCCCAGCTCAACGGCAAAAAGTTAGTGGCTCTGTCGGAAACGGGCAATCCGCCGAACATGGCTAAAGTGCGGGGATTTGCCACGTGGTGGTCGTGGTTCTCCACCTGGACGGGTGATTACATCCGAAATCAACCGGTTGACGCGCTCACTGCCCTTTTCAACGATGCTGACGTTATTACCCGTGATGAACTGCCAAACTGGCGGCCAGCCGTAACGCTGAAGGTGCAATATCAGGATAGCGACAACGGTCAGGTGGCTAATAATAACGTCAAACCCAACCTGACGCTGACCAATGAAGGACCAACGGCGGTGCCATACAGCGAACTGACGGCTCGGTATTGGCTCACAACCGAGAATTATGCCGGTATCAATACCTGGATTGACTATGCGGAGGTAGGCAGCAGCAAAGTGAAAATGAAGTACGTACCGCTGGAGAATCCCCGCAACGGCGCTACCGGCTACGTTGAGTACAGCTTCGACCCGTCGGCGGGTACTCTGGCCGCGAATGGCAGCTCCGGCCCAATTCAGTCCCGGTTTGCCAACGCCGACTGGGCGAACTTGAGCGAAACAAACGATTATTCGTACCGAACGGCTGCACAATACGCCTTGAACGACCGCATCACGCTTTACCGTACCGCTCCCGGTGGCGTTCCGCAACTGATCTGGGGAACGGAACCCGACGTGGTTGCGCCCGTGACGAAGCTGACGGTATATGCGCGAAATAAAAACGACCGGACAAACGGCAACTCGATTAGTACGCAGTTGCAGGTAGTCAACGAAGGCAACGTGCCGGTTGCGTACGGCGATCTATCGGTGCGCTATTGGTTCACGGCCGAGGGAACGCAGAGTCTGAATTACTGGATTGACTATGCCAAACTTGGAAACGGAAACTTGACGGGTCAGTTTGTACGAAACGTAGGCCGCAGCAAAGCCGACACCTACTTTGAGTTGAAAGTAAAACCGACCGTCGGTACACTTTATCCATCGGCCGGTACCGGTGACATTCAGTATCGAATCGCAAAGGCGGATTGGTCCGCTTTCGACGAAATCAACGACTATTCGTATGAGCAGACGGCTCCCCTTGACACCAACGGCCACATTACGGTTTACCACAAGGGTCGCTTAGTGTTCGGAACCGAACCGGCTGCCACAGCAAGCGGACGGCTGGCGAACGGCGAATTGACAACGCCGTTGCAGGTGACAGTGCTGGGGAATCCGGTGGTGGGCGACAACGCCGAAGTAGAAGTTCGCGGAGCCGAAGGGTCGCAGGTGAAATTGCTCCTGATTGATGAGAAAGGGGGGAAGTTGCTGGAGCGGAAAACCGAACAGGCATCAGCCATAGTCTCCTATTCGCTGCCGTTAAGTAAAACACCGGGTATCTACTTCTTACAGGTAAGTACGCCGACCGATGCCGTTACGGTCAAGGTCGTCAGGCCATAAGCTGTACCGAACATATACCCGAAAAAACTGATGATTAATTTAAAACTGACCGTTCTGGCGGGTTGTGCCAGCTTGTTAGTGGCCATGAACGGCTCCGTTCTAGCGCAGAAGCAATCCTTGGGCCTGTTCGACGGTCACGACGACATCGGGGCCGTGCTGAAACCGGGTTCCGCCCAATATGATCCCAAAACCCGCCAGTTCGAACTGGCGGGTTCGGGTTATAACGTCTGGTTCGACCACGATGAGTTTCATTTTATGTGGAAACGCATGACCGGTGATTTCATCCTGTACACACGGGCCTCGTTCATCGGCAAGGGCGTCGATCCGCATCGCAAAGTTGGCTGGATGGTGCGCAGCAGCCTCGATGGCAACGCCCAACACATCAACGCCGTTGAACATGGCGATGGCCTTACCTCGCTTCAATTCAGGCGGACCGCCGGGGCCAACACGGAAGAGATTCGGTCTAAACTGACCGGTGCCGACGTTATTCAACTGGAACGGCGGGGTAGTACGTACACGATGCGGGTAGCCAAATTCGGAGAGCCGTTCGTGACGGAACAGGTGACGGATCTGGCGTTGGGCGATGCCGTTTACGTTGGGTTGTTCGTTGGGTCGCACAACAAAGACGTACTCGAACGGGGCGTTTTCCAGGATGTGCGGATCAGCGTTCCGGCGCGGGAAAATTTCGTGCCATACCGCGAATACATCGGCAGTAATCTGGAAGTGATGGACGTAGCCAGCGGGAAACGCACTATTCTCCACTACTCGCCCGAGTCGCTACAGGCCCCCAACTGGACGCCCGACAACCGGTCGCTGATCTATAACAGTAAGGGTCTGATGTACCGGTTCGATCTAAAGAAAAAAACGCCGGTGGTCATCAACACCGACTTTGCCACTGGCAACAATAATGATCACGTCCTATCTTTTGACGGTAAGATGCTGGGGCTAAGCCATCACGTGAAAGAGGAAGGCAACAAATCCATCATTTATACGGTGCCCGTAAAAGGCGGTAAACCCAAACGCATTACGCCTGTGGGCCATTCGTACCTGCACGGCTGGTCGCCGGATGGGAAGTCGTTGATTTACACCGGGGAGCGAAACGGGGAGTTTGATATTTACCGAATCGGTGCGGATGGCAGGGAAGAAACACGGCTTACCACGGCCCCCGGCTTGGATGATGGCTCGGAGTATTCACCGGACGGACGCTACATTTATTTCAATTCGACTCGCTCCGGCACTATGCAGATCTGGCGGATGAAGGCCGATGGCAGCGATCAGCAGCAAATCACGAATGATGAGTATAACAACTGGTTTCCGCACATCTCACCCGATGGAAATCAGATGGTGATCCTGTCGTTCACCAAAGATGTCACGTCCACCGATCACCCGTTTTACAAACAGGTATACCTTCGATTACTACCAATCAACAATGGTGATCCGGTCCGTACGACGCCGAAGGTCATTGCTTATATCTACGGCGGTCAGGGCACGATTAACACACCGTCCTGGTCGCCCGACAGTAAACAGATTGCGTTCATCAGTAACTCAGCGCCCATCGCCCCGGCTCCGGGCCAGTAAACCTGTTTTTATTTTATGATTAATTACGCTTCGCTGGTTAGGTCGCTGAGTCTGTTGGTAGGCCTTTCCATTATTCAGGTCGGCTACGCAGCCCCGCGTCCCAAATTAATTGATCTGAATGCCACGGCTGAAACCAAAGCACTGCATCGTAACCTGCACAAACTCGCCCGAAAGCATATTCTTTTCGGGCACCAAAACGCGACCGAGACGGGTCACGGTTGGCGTGGCGATTCGAGTCGTTCGGACGTTAAATCCGTGAGTGGGTCGCATCCTGCCGTTGTGGGCGTCGATTTCAGTGGGCTGTCGGATCGACCACCCGAAGCCATTGAGCGGACAAAACTGTCACTGCGGAAGCAAATCGCCGATACCTATGACCGGGGCGGCATCACCACCGTGGCCTGGCATTTTACTAATCCCGTAACCCCGCAAACCGGTTTCTACTGGAAAGATTCGGTGTCGGCCCCGGCGGTGCCTAATCTCATTCCCGGTGGCTCTCACCACGAGCATTATAAAGCAATTTTGAGAACGGTAAGCAGTTTCGCCGGGTCGGTTAAGGGCAGGGATGGAAAGCTGGTACCCATGTTATTTCGCCCGTATCACGAGTTCGATGGGGGCTGGTTTTGGTGGGGAAAGCCGCATTGCACACAGGAAGATTTTACGGCACTCTGGCGATTCACCGTTTCCTACTTGCGTGATAGTTTGCAGGTGCATAATTTCATCTACACCTTCTCGCCCGACTGCCGCTACAAAACCGAAGCCGAGTACCTGGAGCGCTACCCCGGCGATGCTTGGGTCGATATGGTCGGCGTGGACAACTACGCCGACTTCGGGCGCGATGGTAAGTATAACCTCCCGGCTGGCATTGCTAAGCTCAAGATTGTTTCGGATTACGCCCAGAAAGCCGGAAAACTGGCAGCCTTCACGGAAACCGGCTTAGAGTCGATTCCCGATACGACCTGGTGGACAAATTCGCTGCTGAAATCGCTGAAGGCTGAAAAGATGAAGCTGGCATACGTGCTGGTCTGGCGCAATGACACACGCAGCCCCACGCACTACTACGCACCGTATCCGGGGCAGGTCAGCGTACCCGACTTTATGCGGTTTTATCAGGACCCTTACACCCTATTTGAGACTGATTTGCCCAAACTGTATCGGCGCAAGAAACTGCTCCTGTTCTAAAATTTACGTTCCTCAGCCCCATGAGGGGTTCTACCCTTAGAAAACTCCTATGAAAATCCTCCTAATCTGTATTTTGGCTCTAAGCCTGCTGGTGAGTTTCGCCCCAACCAAAAAAATTGGCGTGTTTCGGAAAAGCGAGGATGTTGGTCAACCGAAACTGGCCGGATCATCCCAATACGATAAGCGGACCAAAGCGTATGCTCTGAAAGGTTCTGGCTACAACATCTGGTTTGAACGTGACGAATTCCAATACCTGTTTAGAACAATCTCCGGTGATTTTACCGTCACCGCCGACTTCGAGTTTGTCGGCACGGGCAAGGATCCACACCGCAAAGTTGGCTGGATGGTTCGGGAGTCGATGGCCGACAATGCCTCTCACCTAAGCGCTGTCGTTCACGGCGATGGATTAACGGTGCTCCAATGGCGGGTAGCAAAAGGAGCCGCCATGCGCGATCCTGAGGACGAAATCTTCAGTCCGGAGAAGAACATTCAAACCGTTCAACTGGAACGCAAGGGCAGCACGTATACAATGCGGGTCGCTAGGAAAGGAGCTGATTTGCAGGCCGTTGGCTCGCATAACATGACTAACTTACCCGGCGAGGTGATGGTTGGACTATTCATTTGCTCTCACAATCCGGCCACAGTAGAAGAGGCTACCGTCCGTAACGTTCAGATTATTTCAAACAAAAATTAACCTGAATTATCAAGAAGCTATTTTTATATATCCTGAACGTAACAAAAATATCTATTACGATTTTGTTTACATAAGAAGGGCCGTATGCTGATTAGCATACGGCCCTTCTTACCTTATAATATCAACAGGTGGCACCTTCCTACTCTCCCGCCTTTGACGGCAGTACCATCGGCAGCACGGGGCTTAACGGCTCTGTTCGAAATGGAAGAGGTGA
>NZ_BAAGXG010000026.1:0-77880 GCF_054779955.1 Spirosoma arcticum | reverse complement strand
CTCTTCCATTTCGAACAGAGCCGTTAAGCCCCGTGCTGCCGATGGTACTGCCGTCAAAGGCGGGAGAGTAGGAAGGTGCCACCTGTTGATATTTAGAGTAATGAAAAGGTCGCTTGCCAATTGGCAAGCGACCTTTTCATTACTCTAAATATCAATAAGAAATAATGTCCATCAGCTAAGGTGTTAGTGCAATCAGAAATGCTCAAGCAAAAGCTATTTCTTGGAGATCTGGCAATGTGATCTTTTCTATAATTTGTTCTTCGAGTAAGTTTGCCCATTGGTTCATATAAGCTGCAACATCATCACGGACATTGTGCTTTAGATGACGTGTCTCAACTGGAAAACGAATTAATACCTGTCGGTCATCCAGTTTTTCGAGGTGCTTAAGGTCTTCGAGCATTAATCCTGCATTCAACATCTCGTTGATGACAAGATCAATTGGCATCTGACTGGTTGAGCAATAGTCATCAACCTGTTCGTTCCAATCGCCATACCGTTGCATTGCATATTGGTGGATCTGGTCACGATTGAGTTTAGTAAGTTCCTGAGCGAGATTACCACAGTTGCAGCCGCCCATGTGTCCCCATTGGTAGGGCGCACCATTCTTCAGATTACGAGCCGTACGGCGTAGTGCATCGATTAGTTCGGGGGTAGGTCTTGCCATAGCTCAAAGTTGGTTTCTACTGTCTCGTAAGTATATTTTGTTTGCAAAACAGCCTGTTTCTGAATTTTGTTTGCAAGCTCTTGGTTAATCTATTTTTTTTGAAATAAGCTCATTTGCACTATTTAGCGCACTAATTCCATCAAATCTTTATCATTCACTTCTTTGCGGATATCAGCCATATCTAAGAATCTCGTATAAATGCCATCCAGCGTAGGTTTGTCATAGCGGTAGCCCAAGAGTTCGAGACGGTGCTTTAGCGCATGACGACCAGAGCGCGCGGTAAGCAAAATCAATGACTTATCAACGCCTACATCCTGAGGGTTCATGATCTCGTAATTCTCCGAATGTTTAAGAAATCCATCCTGATGAATACCGGACGAGTGAGCGAATGCGTTTCGACCAACAATGGCCTTATTGGCTTGTACGGGCATGTTCATCATTTCCGCGATTAGATTGCTAACAGGAAATAACCGAGTTGAGTCGACATTCGTGTGGAAGCCCAGCTCTTTCTTTACCTTGAGTGCCATCACTACTTCTTCGAGAGAGGTGTTGCCCGCCCGTTCGCCAATACCATTCATTGTCACTTCTATCTGACGAGCACCGTTCATGATGCCCGCCAGCGAATTAGCCGTTGCTAAACCAAGATCGTTGTGGCAGTGGATAGAGATAGTAGCTTGGTGAACATTTGAGACATGTTCGTAGATGTAAGCAATCTTACGTCCATACTCATCAGGCAAGCAGTACCCAGTAGTGTCAGGTATATTTACGACAGTAGCTCCGGCTTTAATAACAGCTTCGGTGAGTTGAGAAAGAAACACCAGATCGGCTCGGCCCGCGTCTTCAGCGTAGAACTCCACATCTTCTACGTACGTCTTAGCGTGCCTAACCGCTGCTACTGCCTGCTCCAGAATTTTTTCGCGTGTGCTGGCAAATTTATTATGAATATGGATGTCCGACGAGCCAATGCCTGTATGAATACGACTCCTCTTCGCATATTTGAGCGATTCACCGGCTGCGTCAATATCACCTTTCACTGCCCGGCTAAGCGCACAGATCGTCGGCTCAGTGATTGCTTTTGAAATTTCAACGACAGATCGAAAATCGCCGGGACTTGAAACCGGAAAGCCGGCTTCGATGATATCGACGCCCATCCGCTCTAATTCTCTGGCTACCACAATCTTCTCTTCTGTGGTTAATTGACAACCGGGTACCTGTTCACCATCTCGTAAGGTAGTGTCGAATATATAAACTCGCTGGCTCATCGGTTAGATACCTTTCTATGTAAAAAATTAATGTAAATGGACTCTTTCAATCGAAGAAAGCATTCATATCAAGATATGTCTTTTCTTATCCTTTTTCAAGAGCCTCGTAGCAGTTAGTAAACGAACTCCACCATATAAAGAAATCACTGCGAAAATTCGCTAACTGCGTAATTACACTGTAAAAATAGCGGTTTTCAGGAAGTCTACAATTCGTAGAAAAATATTATGTGTAGCTTAACAAGCTATACTATCAGGTCGTTAATTGAGTAAGCAACTGGCCTGCCATTAATTGAGTACCCAAAACTTTTTCAGGCGTTGTGAATCTATCAGCAATATCGCTCGTACGAAAACCAGCTTTTAGAACCGCATCTACGGCTTGAACAACAGCCTCAGACTCTATTTTCAGCCCAAACGAGATATCAAGCATAAGGGCAACCGACAGTACGGAGGCTAAGGGATTAGCCACGCCTTTGCCCGTAATATCATGAGCTGAGCCATGAATGGGTTCATATAGGCCGGTCGTGTCGCCTATCGACGCTGATGCTAACATGCCCATCGAACCTGCAATTTGACTGGCTTCATCAGTTAATATATCGCCGAATAGATTACCCGTCAGCACAACATCGAAGCGGCACGGATCTTTGATGAGCAGCATTGCAGCGGTATCGACAAACTGATGCTCAACGGTAATTTCTGGGTAGCGATGCGCTATTTCTTGCACAATTTCGCGCCATAGCCTCGACGATTCCAGCACGTTTGCTTTATCAACTGAGCATAATTTCTTACGGCGATTCATTGCGGCTTCAAAGGCTTTTACGGTAATTCGTTCTACTTCATAACGGCTATAAATCATGGTATCATAGGCAGTGTTGCGGTCATCAGAGCGGCCCCGCTCACCAAAATAAACATCGCCGGTTAGCTCGCGGAAGAAAAGAATATCAGCTCCCTTTAAAATTTCCGGTTTAATACTCGACGCACTTAACAACTCATCGAATAGCTTGATGGGCCGTAAGTTGGCATATAAACCTAACGCTTTGCGGATACCCAGCAAACCCTGCTCGGGTCGGATTTTAGCTGAAGGATCATTGTCATATTTAGGATGACCAACGGCACCAAACAAAATTGCATCTGATGCTTTGGCTTTCGTAATAGTTTCCTCTGGTAAAGGACTGCCGGTTTCTTCGATTGCAGCGTGACCGATCAGAGCCGAGTCAAACGTAAATTCGTGATTGTACCTGCGGCCAATGGCTTCTAAAACCTGTTTGCCAACGGCCGTTACCTCCTGACCAATGCCGTCGCCAGCAATTACAATTATGTGTTTTTTCATTCGTCCACTTTTGCTATGCGTGTGCTAAATCAAAGCGTCGAATGTCGCTATTTAAACTTAACAGGTAATCAATATCGTCGTAGCCGTTCAATAAACACGTTTTCTTGTAGGTGTTGATGTCAAAGTTTTCTTGCTCACCCGTTTCTAACGAAATCGTTTGAGTCGGCAAATCGACGGTCACCAGCATATCCGGATTTTGGGTAAGCCGGGCGAATAAGACTGTCAGGAATGAGTCGGACACTTGAACTGGCAATACGAACGTATTTAGGGCATTGTTCCGAAAAATGTCCGCAAAAAAGCTGGAGACTACCACTCGGAATCCGAAATCATGAATGGCCCAGGCTGCGTGTTCGCGGCTACTGCCCATCCCAAAATTCCGACCGGCCACCAGAATCTGCGCCCCATATTGACCTTCGTAATGCGTTGGGTCATTCAGAACAAAATCAGTCTTTTTGGTGCCATCGGGATTGTATGCCCAGTCGCGGAACAGGTTTTCGCCGAAGCCCTCGCGCGTGGTCGCTTTCAGAAATCGCGCCGGAATAATCTGGTCCGTGTCGATGTTCTCAATCGGCAGCAAAACCGCTTTAGTTGTGAGGATATCGAAAGTTTCTTTACTCATTATTGCCTTAAGTTTACACTAACTCCCTTACGTCGACCACCCTGCCGGCCACCGCAGCGGCAGCGGCCATGATAGGACTGGCCAGAAAGGTTCGTGAACCCGGTCCCTGACGGCCCTCAAAGTTGCGGTTAGATGTGCTGATGCAGTATTTGCCCGCCGGAATCTTGTCTTCATTCATACCTAAGCAAGCTGAACAGCCCGGTTGACGCAGTTCAAAACCGGCGTCGATGAAGACCTGCTCCAATCCTTCGGCTTTAGCTTGGTTCGACACTTGTACCGACCCAGGTACGATCCAAACTTCAACGCCCTCGGCTTTTTGCTTGCCCCGAACATAATCGGCCACGACGCGCAGGTCTTCAATGCGGGCGTTGGTGCAGGAGCCGATAAACACATAGTCAACGGCTTTATTGAGCAGTTCCATACCCGGTTCCAAACCCATGTAAGCTAAAGACTTGGTATACGAAGCCAGTTCATGGGCCGGAATTTCACTTAGGTTTGGGATATGTTCACTAATGCCAATACCCATACCAGGATTGGTGCCGTAGGTAACCATTGGCATAATGTCAGCAGCATTATAATTTAATTCAACATCGAACTGGGCACCATCATCGGTTTTCAGTTCGCGCCATTTAGCCACCGCCTGGTCGAAAGCCTCACCCTTGGGTGCAAAACGCCGACCCTGTATGTAAGCAAATGTTGTATCATCGGGAGCAATCAAACCGCCACGGGCACCCATTTCGATGCTCATGTTGCAAATCGTCATCCGGGCTTCCATCGATAGGCTACGGATAGTCTCTCCCGCGTATTCAACAAAGTAGCCGGTGGCTCCGCTGGCCGAGATTTTGGAGATGATGTACAGAATAATGTCCTTCGACATGACGCCTTTGCCCAACTGCCCATCAATGTTGATGCGCATCCGTTTAGGCTTGTACTGTAGAATGCACTGCGTAGCCAGCACTTGCTCCACTTCGCTCGTGCCGATTCCAAACGAGACGTTACCAAATGCGCCGTGGGTGCTGGTATGACTGTCGCCACAGACGATGGTCATGCCAGGGAGAGTTAGACCAAGCTCCGGCCCAATAATGTGAACAATTCCCTGAAACGGATGGCCCAGGTCATATAGCTCCAAACCAAAATCAGCACAGTTCCGGCGCAATGTCTCGACCTGATGCCGCGATAGAGCCTCGCGAATGGGCAGGTGCTGATCTTTAGTGGGCACGTTGTGGTCGGCGGTGGCGGTGGTGCGGGCCGTATTGAACACGCCAAGGCCACGCTTGCGCAAGCCGTCGAGCGCCTGTGGACTGGTAACTTCATGGATGAAATGCCGGTCGATAAACAACGCGTCGGGGTGGCCTTCAGCTTGTTTAACGACGTGGGCGTCCCAAATTTTATCGAAAAGCGTAGTAGGTTGATTCATTAGGCAAGATTAATAATAGTCGCTCCTTTAGGTAACGAATGTTTCAGAACCTCACGCATTAATGGTATGAGCGGCTCCAAAAATGGGAAGGCATTCTCAAAAGCATTCAGAACTAAGACGGCTATCAGGTATTTATCGAAGTTTTGCTGATGTTGCAAATTCTTGTCGAAGGTGACAAGTACATCAAAATTTTCAGCCAACATCAATGCCAATAATTCGCCGTTCTTTTCACTTTGCCAACCCATATCACGAACTGTGTATATCTGTATTCGGGAAAATGCTGCTTCAAAATCTTGGGCAAGTTCTCGTCAATCAGCAATTTCATAAATTAGATGCAACAGTTTGTCATTGCTAAATGCCTTACCAGCTAATTCAAGAACAGCAACAACTTGCTCTTGTGTGACTGACGGAAAATCGTTTAAGAAAGCATCTATCGAAATACCACTCTCCAAATGCCAGAACAAAGATTCGACTGGCACCCGTGTTCCTGTAAAAACAGGTGTGCCAAATTGAATCTCAGGATCAACGGTGATCGGGCTTGACATACATCTATCTGATTAAATTAAGAATTCAAACAAATCGGGTTTGTCGTTCAGATACTCGAAGTGAATTTTGGCTTCGTGCATCCGGCTGAGTAATGGGTCAAAGTCGGCTTTGGCTTTCAGTTCGATACCAATCAGAGCGGGGCCTCGTTCCCGATTCGTTTTCTTGGAATACTCGAATAAGGTGATGTCGTCGTTGGGACCAAGGACGTTATCCAAAAACTCGCGCATGGCCCCGGACCGCTGCGGAAACCGGACGATGAAATAATGTTTCAGGCCTTCGTACAACAGCGACCGTTCTTTTATTTCTTCCGTTCGGGTGATATCATTATTACCACCACCAACTAAACAAACTACGTTTTTACCCTTGATTTCGTCTTTTAGCAAATCTAATGCGGCAATGGTGAGCGCTCCGGCGGGTTCGGCCACGATGGCTTCTTCGTTATAAAGCTGCAAAATGGTTGTACAAACTTTACCTTCTGGCACCAGCACGACGCGGTCAAGGTTTTTGCGGCAGATCTCAAACGTTGTATTACCCACACGCTTAACGGCTGCCCCGTCTACAAACTTGTCGATCTCATCAAGGGTCACCACATGGCCCTCATCCAGTGACGCTTTCATTGACGGTGCCCCCAGCGGTTCAACACCAATAAGTTTGGTTTTGGGGCTAAGCTGTTTAAAAACCGTTGAAACGCCCGAGGCCAAACCGCCCCCGCCAATGGCCATCAGCAAATAGTCGATTTTAAAGTTGGAATCTTTGAAAATTTCCAACCCTACGGTGCCCTGTCCTTCCATGACTAACACGTCGTCAAATGGGTGAACAAACGTGCATTCGTGGGTATCAACGTAGGCCACGGCCGCGTGGTAAGCGTCGTCATACGTATCACCGATCAGTACAACCTCCACAAACTCTTTCCCGAACAGCTTGACCTGCTTCACCTTCTGATTCGGCGTAGTAGTCGGCATAAAAATAATGCCCTGAACGGCCATCTTCCGGCAGGCGTAGGCCAAGCCCTGAGCATGGTTACCGGCACTGGCACACACGACGCCTTTCGACAGCGCATCGGCGGACAGGCTGGCCATCTTGTTATAGGCACCCCGGATTTTGTAGGACCGGACAACCTGCAAATCTTCGCGTTTTAGAAAGATGTTTGCTCCGTACCGATCTGAGAGGTTGATATTCTCCTGCAAGGGCGTATGCACAGCTACCCCCCGGAGCCGTTCGGCCGCCAGATAAATATTATCCAGATCGGGAAATGCAATTTTCGGTTCTGCTTCGGCTACCATATTCATGTAAAGGTGGGAGCGTATTTCGTGTTGAAGCCGTTGGTCAAACTATTACAAATATACAATGTACCGCCCCTAACAACTTATACCTGTAAATCCTGACTAACTGCGCTCGGGGCGCAGGCCACGAACAGCCGTGCCAGCCTGCCACATTTCCGATTCACGCAATTCAGACAGTTCAACTTCGAGCTTTTCGCGGTAGTCGGGCTGGGAATTGCGGGTGATGGAAATCGCGGCCTGTTCTTCCGACTTTACTGAATTGTAAAGTTGCTCGAACACGGGCTTGGTCGCGTCGCGGAAGGGTTTCCACCAATCGAGGGCACCCCGCTGAGCGGTCGTTGAGCAGTTGGCATACATCCAATCCATGCCGTTTTCGGCCACGAGTGGCATTAGTGACTGCGTGAGTTCTTCGACTGTTTCATTAAACGCTTCTGATGGACTATGGCCATTGGCCCGCAGAACTTCGTACTGAGCCGCAAAAATCCCCTGAATTGCCCCCATCAGCGTACCGCGTTCGCCGGTCAGGTCGGACGTTACCTCGCGGTAAAAGTCAGTCTCGAACAAGTATCCCGATCCTACGCCAATGCCCATGGCGATGCACTTTTCACGGGCACGACCCGACGCGTCCTGGTACACGGCGAAGCTGGAATTCAATCCTTTACCTTCCACAAATAACCGACGCAACGACGTGCCTGAGCCTTTAGGTGCAACGAGAAATACATCAACATCGGTGGGAGGAACGATACCTGTTTTGTCTTTGTAGGTTACGCCAAATCCGTGCGAAAAATATAATGATTTACCGGGTACCAAAGCCGCTTTGACGGTTGGCCACAGCTCGATTTGGGCGGCATCGGAAAGCAGAAAGCAGATAATGGTGCCTTTTGATAAGGCTTCTTCAATCTCGAACAGCGTTTCGCCCGGCACCCAGCCATCGGCTACGGCTTTGTCGTAGGTTTTGCCTTTGCGTTGCCCAACGATGACGTTGAACCCGTTGTCGCGCATGTTGAGCGACTGGCCAGGTCCCTGCACACCATAGCCAATAACGGCGATAATTTCGTTAGCCAGCGTTTCCTGCGCCTTCTCCAACGGGAACTCATCCCGCCTAACTACTTGTTCATCAACTCCTCCGAAATTAATCGTTGCCATGTTTCTTGTTTTTTGGTATTCGTATTTTAGGTTAATTCGTTACAGATGATACGCCCAGTCGGCTTCGGGCAGGTACTCAACTAATCCCTTCTCGGTTTTGCCAACAGCTACCCGGCCAGAGCGGACGAATTCAAGAATTTCATACTGCTTCAGGTAATCGAGAAAGGCGAAAATATCGTCGTTATTACCGGTTTTCTCGACAACTACGTAATCGAGGCCCCAATAAACGACCCACGCTTTGTACTGCTTGTTAATCGTTTCGACATCCAGCGATTTAGCCCCTAACGGCGTCGCGATTTTATACAGCGCAATTTCGTTAAATACGACCTCATCGTTAAGATATCCAAATACAGCCATCACCTCCACAATTTTCCGAATCTGACGCACCAGTTTTTCGACCTCCTCCCGCGACTCGTGTCGGATAACAATCGTGAACCGTGATACGCCTTTGCGCTCGGTTTCCGATACGGTCAGGCTTTCAATATTGATGCGTCGGCGCGTGAAAATGATTGTGATGCGATTAAGCAACCCGATGCTGTTTTCGGTGAATATGCAGATGGTGTAAGTTGTCATGATAATCGTATCTGCGAAACACTCGCTCCCGATGGCACCATTGGAAACACGTTTTCTTCCTTTTCCACGATTACTTCGAGCAAGAAAGGGCCGTCGTGGGCCAGCATCGTGTCCAGCGCATTGGAGAGATCGTCGCGTTCCGAGCAGGTTTGCCCATCCATGCCGAAACCACGGGCAATGGTGATAAAGTCGGGATTTTGTAGTTCCACGAATGAGTAGCGCCGTTGGTGAAACAACTGTTGCCACTGCCGGACCATGCCCAGAAAGTTGTTGTTCAGAATAATAGCTTTCACCGGCTGCTTGTTCTGAACGATAGTGCCGAGCTCCTGCAAGGTCATCTGAAAGCACCCGTCGCCAATGATGGCCACCACCTGACGATCAGGAGCGCCAACCTGAGCACCAAACGCGGCTGGCAGCGCAAACCCCATCGTTCCCATACCACCGGACGTCACAAGACTGTTCGGTCGCCGAAACTGGTAATACCGCGACGCCATCATCTGATGCTGCCCAACGTCGGTTACCAAAATGGCTTCGCCTTTAGTTTTGGTCGAAAGCAGATCAACGACCTCTGCCATCTTGATTTTGCCGCCATTGTTGGCTAATTCAGGTACCGTGATCTGTTCGTACTCAATGGCTTCATATTTCCGGAATTCGTTGCGCCAGACAGTATGGTCATTCGGATGAACAAGCGGAATCAACGCCTTCAACGCTTCTTTCGCATCGCCTACAACGGGCGCATCGGCGTGAATAATCTTGTCAATTTCGGACGGGTCGATCTCGATGTGAATGACCTTGGCCTGCTTAATATACCGGCTGGCATCGCCCGTTACGCGGTCATCGAAGCGCATCCCTATGGCAATAATGACGTCGGCCTGATCGGTCAGTACGTTGGTGCCGTAGTTGCCGTGCATTCCTAACCAGCCCACATACAGTGGATGATTCGTTGGGATGGTCGACTGCCCCAACAACGTTGTTGCCACGGGAATACCGGTTTTCTCGATGAACGTCCGCAGTTCGTCCTCGGCTTTGGCAATTTGAACGCCATGACCAACGAATATGTAGGGTCGTTTAGCGCTGTTAATCAGGGCAGCGGCTGCTTCAATCTGTTCCGTTTTGGGGACCAGACGCGGCCGGTAGCTGACAATGGACCGGCATCGTTCATAAACGAACGGTTTGGTCAGCATCTCCAACTGCGCACTCTTGGTAATGTCGATCAGCACCGGCCCCGGCCGCCCCGACTGCGCAATGTAAAACGCTTTAGAGATAACGTCGGGCACTTCGTCGGCGTCGGTAATCTGGTAATTCCATTTGGTAATAGGCATCGTAATGCCCATCACGTCGGCCTCCTGGAACGCGTCGGTGCCCAGCAGCTTCTTACCGACCTGCCCCACGATGCACACCATCGGCGTCGAGTCGATGAGGGCGTCGGCAATGCCCGTAACGAGGTTGGTTGCCCCCGGTCCCGACGTGACCAAGCAAACCCCCGCCCGGCCCGTAACGCGGGCGTAGCCTTCGGCTGCGTGGGCCGCGCCCTGTTCATGACGCACCAGAATATGATTGATACGGTCCTGAAAGTCGTACAGTGCATCGTAGACGGGCATGATAGCCCCGCCCGGATACCCAAAAATGGTGTCTACGCCTTCGGCCACAAGCGCCCGCATGAGGGCTTGTGAGCCATTGATGTATGTTGTTGCTGGTATCGCTTTTGAGGCTTCCGGCTTGATGGTTATTTCGGGTAAGACGCTGACCGCTTCCATTCGATTGTGCGTTTTATATTATTTCGTTTGTCGTTTACTGTTTTTCTACCTCTACTTCTTTGTGGCTATCAGGATTCCCGTCGACCAGGCCATTTTGACGATTTGCAACTCTTTCCGGCTTTCTAAGTCAGCGACCAGCTTATTAACATTGTCGCCGTGTCCTGCTGGCCAGTTAGGTTGGGGCAGCATGTCGTCAATGATGTAAATTCCTCCTGCTAACAGCGAATTCAACGCAGCATCGAGATTTGCGTATTTACCGGGCCAGGCATCTGCAAAGATCAGGTCGAACTGCTGGTCTTTGTTTTCGTCTAACCAGTGCCCTGCGTCGGTGCAAATGAGTTGCAAACGCGCATCATCGCCCAGAATTCGATCCGCCACAGACTGATACTCCGTCTCGTTGTCTATTGATATAAGCGACGAATCTGCATCCATTCCGGCAAGCAGCCAGGCTGTTGCCAACCCCGTCCCTGTACCGATTTCCAATACCTTCGCACTTGGCTTCGACCCAATCAGAGTTCTCAACAACGCTCCGGTTTGCAAGTCAGAAGGCATCGAAAAACCGATAGCCTGACTGACAATCTGTATGTCAGCAAATCCTTTAGGTAAACTATCAACTGCGTCGCTGTACATACAATGATTCAATCAACTTAAATTTCATCCGTCACGCATCCTTCACTCGCACTTTTCACATGTCGGATGTATTTACCCAGCACGCCCGTTGTGAAACGCGGAGCTGGTTGTTTCCATTCGCTTTTGCGGTAGGCTAACTCTTCGTCGGACACGTGCAGCGTCAATTCTCGGCCGATGGCGTCGAGAGTGATTCGGTCACCGTCTTTGACAAGCGCAATCGGACCACCATCGAAGGCTTCGGGCGTCACGTGGCCGACCACAAAACCGTGCGTACCACCCGAAAAACGCCCGTCGGTGATAAGCGCGACTTTATCGCCTAAGCCCGCACCCATGATGGCTGAGGTGGGTTTGAGCATCTCGCTCATGCCGGGACCACCTTTCGGCCCAGAGTTACGAATAACAATAACCTGACCCGGTAAAATCTCACCCTTCTGCAAAGCCTCGATTACCTCACCTTCGTGTTCGCATACTTTAGCTATCCCCTCGAAACGCTCACCTTCTTTGCCCGTAATTTTAGCGACCGATCCCATCGGTGACAGATTACCGCGCAGAATTTGAATATGGCCCGTTTTCTTGATTGGGTTTGTAATCGGGCGCACGATAGACTGGGTCTCAAAGTTCAGACTTGATACATCGGCGAGGTTTTCGGCGACGGTTTTGCCCGTCACGGTCAGGCAATCGCCGTGAATCATGCCCTGCTCGTGCAGGTACTTCATCACGGCCGGAACGCCCCCAATTTCGAGCATATCTTCCATGTAGTACTTGCCACTGGGTTTCAGATCGGCCAGAAACGGCACCCGGTCGCTAACGGCCTGAATGTCATCGAGCTCGAGGGGAATGCCCGCTGAACGTGCAATGGCGAGGTAATGCAGCACTGCATTTGTCGACCCGCCAAGCGCCATCACAACCGTCAGCGCGTTTTCAAGCGATTCGCGGCTGATGATGTCGGCGGGTGTAATGTTTCGTTCGAGCAGCACCCGCATGGCCGCGCCAATCTTTTTGCACTCCTCCTGCTTACCCGCGTGGGTAGCCGGGTAGCTGCTGCTGAAGGGCAAACTCAGCCCCATTGCCTCAATGCTGGCCGCCATTGTGTTGGCCGTATACATGCCGCCACAAGCTCCCGCACCGGGAATCGAGTTCTGGATAACGCCTTTAAAATCTTCGTCGGAGATATTCCCGGCGTATTTTTTGCCAAGGGCTTCAAACGCCGATACAATATCTAATTTCTGTCCCTTATAATGGCCTGACCGAATCGTGCCACCGTAAACCATAATGGCAGGGCGGTCGAGCCGAGCCATGGCCATAATTGCACCGGGCATGTTCTTGTCGCACCCAACTACGGTCACAACACCGTCGTACCACTGAGCCGCCACTACCGATTCAATTGAGTCGGCAATCAGGTCGCGGCTGGGCAGTGAATACCGCATACCGTCGTTCCCGTTGGTCATGCCGTCCGACACTCCAATGGTGTTGAAAATAAGGCCGATTAAGCCGCTGGCTTGAATGCCCTGTTTCACGTAAACCGACAAACCATTCAGATGCATGTTACACGTATTGCCTTCGTAACCGGTGCTGGCAATACCTATCTGCGGCTTTTGCATATCTGCTTCGGTCAGGCCAATGCCATATAGCATCGCTTGTGCAGCCGGGTTACTGACTTCCTGCGTAAGGGTAGCACTGAATCGATTGAGTTGCGTATCGCGTTCGGTAATCATTTGACCATTTAGCGAAATTTCGCTGATAGTGTAATAACACCGTAAATAAAGATCATATTATTAGAACAGACAAGAAAAATTGGGGGTGTGGTATTAAATTATTAACGGAGTACGGACATTTGCTGACTACTTCGCTAAGCACATGATAACGGAAAATGCATCTTACTATAATCATTTGGAGCAAATGTCACTTCATAACTTGCTCATCAATATAAATAAGGAAGACAAAACAGTCCCAGACGCCGTTGAACAGGCCATTTCGCAGATTGAAGCGTTAGTAACGCAGATTGTAGCCCGCATGCGTGATGGTGGCCGACTGATTTATATTGGAGCTGGTACAAGCGGCCGCTTAGGCGTAGTCGATGCATCTGAGTGCCCCCCAACGTACGGTGTACCATTCGATTTAGTGATTGGGCTGATGGCCGGGGGCGACGGGGCCATCCGCAAAGCGGTCGAAAACGCGGAAGACGATGCCGAACAGGCTTGGAAGGATATCGCACTGTATCAGCCCACGCCGACCGACACCGTCATCGGAATTGCAGCATCAGGCCGGACGCCGTACGTCATTGGCGGGCTGAATCAGGCGCGGGCTGCGGGTTTGCTCACGGGTTGCGTGGTCTGTAATCCTGGCTCAGCGGTGGCACAGGCGGCTGAATTCCCTGTGGAGGTTGTAACGGGACCCGAGTTCGTGACAGGCAGCACCCGGATGAAAGCCGGAACCGCTCAGAAACTGGTACTGAACATGATTTCAACCGCCGTAATGATTCAACTGGGTCGAGTGAAAGGGAATAAGATGGTAGACATGCAGCTAACTAACATCAAGCTACAGGATCGGGCGGCTAAAATGGTGATGAGTGAAATTGGCGTTTCGCGGGAGATGGCCGAAGAACTGCTGGCTAAGTTTGGGAATGTACGCGGAGCAATTGACAATTACCAGCGCGTTTAGATCAATCGTACATTTCGCCCTGCCGGTTGTAGTTGACCGCACTTGGTCAGCGTTTGTGCGGTCTCGGCTAAGCACTTAATGAGTGAAAAGCAGCCGACTTCCGGGGTGACTTTAGCCAAAAACAGCGGGTGCCGTTGCCGGTCGATGGCTAAATGCCAGCCAGTGTGTTTAGGATCGGGGAAGTGGGCGAACGTGTACTCGTGGATACGTTTAAACCACTTCGAGCAGTCGGGATGCTGGGTTTGAAAATACGCTTTCACTAAACACGAAACGGCCTCTACCTGCACCCAGGCCCATTTCTGCTGCGCATCGGGAAAGATCGACGGCTGACTTTTCATGTCGACGTACAGATTGAGTCCCCCCGTTGCTTCATCCCAGGCCCGTTCGCACATCCGCAGACACCACGCTGTAGCCTGCATCTTCATTTTCTGATTACCGCTTTCGGCGCAGAGTTCAAGTAGATATCCTGCCGTT
Source organism: Spirosoma arcticum (assembly GCF_054779955.1). Taxonomy (NCBI): domain Bacteria; kingdom Pseudomonadati; phylum Bacteroidota; class Cytophagia; order Cytophagales; family Cytophagaceae; genus Spirosoma; species Spirosoma arcticum. Next base: position 63,521 of record NZ_BAAGXG010000026.1, on the reverse strand, counting down.
TGAAACGTCAAACCGGTGTTTAGCCGTCGGCCTTCGGGCGTGTTCACAAACGCACCGTCGGGCAGGATACATTCGCGCAGCGTGTCAGTGCGTCGGTCTACGAACTCGTGCATAAGCTCATGCAAAACCGCATCAATCGCTTCCTTTCCAGACTCCTCGTCCAGCAGTGATTGCATCTCCAACACGGTTCTCAACAGCGTTGATGCTTCGTTGAGATGGCATAGCTGCCGAAGCCCGCCAATCTCTCGTTGCTGAGTACGAGTTTGCTCCCGCCGTTGCCGTAAATTTTCAAACGTTTGCTTAGCCAGCACGGCCCACTCGTTCTCATCCGTAGCGCGGTAGAGTTGTACGTACGCCATCACCACCGAACAGGCTGGCAAGTAATCCGTTGCCAAGACAAGGGGTCGGCCCCGTCGGTCGAGCCGGGCGTAGCAGTCGAACGTAGTGGTATGAGCATACTCACGGAGAAAAGCACCCCCGTGCCGGGCGTGAGCCAGCCAGGTGGTTTGCCCATCGAGCGTGTTGTAGAGCCAGGCAAACGCCCACGTTTGTCGGGCCTGTGCCATTACAAATTTATCGCCCTCAATCACCTCACCCGTTGCCGACAATGCATCAAAATGCCCACCACATAGCTCATCCCGGCCATTTTTGAGCCAGAACGGCACAATCTGGCGCAGCAGAGCCTGTTGGTAGTCGGCGGAGAGTTTTTGGAAGTCGAGCACAGAAACGCCTAAAAACCCAAGCACAAAAAACTTAATACACCCGTTCCAATTCGCGCTGCTCTTTATCCTCTGGCAGTACAAATTTCATGGGCTTACCAACCTGACCCGGCAGTAGCGCTATTTCGAGCACCTGATCGACGGTGTCGGCATAATAAAACTGGAGGTCTTTTATGTAACTCTGATTAATCTCCTCAATATCCTTGCGGTTCTTCGAGCACAGAATCAACTCTTTGATACCTGCCCGGTTAGCCGCGAGAATCTTTTCTTTGATACCACCCACGGGCAACACTTTTCCACGGAGCGTTATTTCGCCAGTCATGGCCAAGTACGGTTTCACTTTACGCTGGGTAAAAATTGACGCCATCGACGTAAGCATGGTAATACCCGCCGACGGACCGTCTTTGGGTACAGCCCCGGCCGGAATATGAACGTGCAGGTCGTAGTGATTGAACGTTCGGTAGTCGATACCCAACCCATCGGCATGGGCTTTGAGATAAGAAAGCGCTGTTACGGCCGATTCTTTCATCACGTCGCCCAATTGTCCCGACAGTGTCAACGCACCCTTTCCCCGGCTCAGGCTCGATTCGATGAGCAGAATTTCGCCCCCAACTTGCGTCCAGGCTAAGCCCGTCACAATGCCCGCGATGTCGTCGTCGGCGTAAAGTTCCTTATCAAAAATCTCCGCGCCCAGCATCTTTGGTACATCGGCGACTTTAACAACGTGGTTGTATTCCTCCTCCATTGCGATGGATTTGGCAATTTTTCGGATGGTAGCCCCAATCTTTTGTTCCAGATTCCTGACGCCCGACTCACGGGTGTAGCCTTCAATGATCCGTAAAATGGCTTTATCCTCAAATTGCAAGTCTTTGGTTTTCAGGCCGTGATCTTTGCGCTGCTTTGGAATCAGGTATTTCTTGGCGATTTGCACTTTCTCTTCCACCGTGTAGCCCGCAATGTCGATAATCTCCATCCGGTCGCGCAGGGCGGGGTGGATTGTGTCGAGCGAGTTAGCCGTAGCAATGAACAACACCCGCGACAGATCAAATTCTGTTTCGAGGTAGTTGTCCATGAACGTCGAGTTCTGCTCCGGGTCCAGCACTTCGAGCAGAGCCGACGAAGGGTCGCCCCGGTAATCGGAACTGACTTTATCAATTTCGTCTAGAATGAACACGGGGTTGGCCGTGCCGCACTTGCGCACATTCTGGATAATCTTACCCGGCATGGCCCCGATGTACGTTTTGCGGTGACCCCGAATTTCGGCTTCGTCATGAACGCCACCCAGTGCCATGCGGCTGTATTTCCGACCGAGGGCTTTAGCTACCGACTTGCCAAGCGATGTTTTACCGACTCCCGGCGGGCCATACAGGCACAGAATCGGGGCTTTCATGTCGTTTTTCAGCTTTAGAACGGCCAGATACTCAATAATCCGTTCCTTTACTTTCTCCAGTCCGAAATGATCGCCGTCTAAGATTTTCTGCGCCCGTCTCAGGTCAAAGTTATCCTTGGTGTATTCGCCCCACGGCAGGTCAACCATCAGTTCGATGTAGTTCATCGTCACCGGATACTCCGGGGCCATTGGGTTGACGCGCTGTAACTTGTTAAGTTCCTTATCAAAGTGCGCCCGTACTTCGGCAGGCCACTTTTTGCGGTCCGCTTTCATTCGCAGTTCGTCAATTTCGCGATCAGGGTTGTCCATTCCCAACTCGTCTTGCAACACTTTCATCTGCTGACGCAGGTAATAGTCACGCTGTTGCTGATCAAGGTCCGATGACGCTTTAGACTGAATTTCGCGCTTCAATTCAAGTAGCTGCACCTCACGGAGCATGTATTCGAGCAATACATTGGCTTGCTGATTGCCTTCGAGCGTTTCCAGCAGCCGCTGTTTGTCCGACACATCAGCGTTAATGTTTGACGACAAAAAGTGCAGCAAAAAGGTAGGACTTTCGATGTTGTCGAGGGCAATGCGGGCCTCCTGCGGAATCTCAGGATTCAGGCGAAGTATCTTATATGCCGCGTCTTTCAGCGACTGCAACAATGCTTTGCCTTCTTTCTTGTTTACGTTCGGAAAGACATCATCAATCTGACGCACCTGCGCCGTCATGTACGGATCTTCCTGCGTAATCTGCTGAATCTCAAAGCGTTTCTTTCCCTGAATAATAATGGTGATGTTGCCATCGGGCAGCGTAATCATTTTGATGATGTAAGCCACCGTACCAAACCGGTACAAATCGTCGGCAGTCGGCTCGTCCTTTTGCTGATTTAGCTGAGCCGTCACGCCAATAATGCGGTTTCCCTTATACGCTTTTTTTACCAATCGAATCGACTTCGACCGCCCAACGGTAACGGGGATAACCATTCCCGGAAACAATACGGTGTTGCGGACCGGCAGGATGGGCAGATTCGAGGGTAGTTCGTAATCTTCATCGGCGCCCTCCGGTGATCCAAGTGGTACAATCTCCAGATTGTCCGAGTCAAAATCTGCCAGTAACAACCGGGTAGCTAATTCGTTTTCTGAAATCATAAGCACACTGCCAAATTGACAGCAATCAATATGCATTAAGTGTCTGCGTAAGCGGTAAGGGAAGGACTCCAAGTAGGTGCAAGGGCCGTGCCAAACCTATAGGTTATGACGCGATAGCGGCCTTTGTGGATACAACTGTAAAATAACTAAACGCAATCGCTACTACCTGAATAAATTTATTAATCAGAAAGAAACATTTTGAATGGGCTGATTCTTCCGGAAAACAAACGTTTTCTTCTGTTCCCCGTACTTGATATTGACCATGTTCACCTGGTCATCAAATGCCTCCATCAACACATTCTGCTTTAGTAACCCTCCCTGAAACGGTTCGGTGTAGGGCATTTCGAGATAAAGCCAATTGGCGTCGGCTTCAACCTCATGCCCGACGTAACTAATAGGTTTCGTCTGTTTTTGTAGCGTCACGTAAGCAAAATGCGACCGGACATACTTCTCAAGAATTGCGTCACTCTTGGCATCTTTGTTCAGGCGAACTGTTGATCCTAGCTCTTGAGAGAGTGCTTTTTCCAGATCATCCGTAAACACCCGGATACTGATCTCAAAGGCTTTTTCGGCCGTATTGTACTGCATCTGCGTCACACTGGCGTGGAAATCGTGCGCCGGACGACTGGCAGACACGCCAAGCACCAACAAGCTAATATAAAAATAGTTGAACCGCATCATCAGCGGTTTAAAAAAACCCATTAAAACACAGCTTTGAATACGTCGTTAAAAATTGCGAAAGCCATCAGACTGAGCAGAAGAACCATACCAACCCGCTGTGCTCCTTCCAGAAAGCGGTCGGAGGGCTTGCGGCCGGAGATTATTTCGTAGCCTAAAATGGTTGCATGACCACCGTCGAGCGCCGGAATGGGCAGTGCGTTAAAAAACGCGAGGGCCATTGAGAGCAAACCCGTAACGGTCCAGAAGCGGTCCCAGACCCAAACGCCACCGAATAAATTCTGCGCAATACCAATGGGACCGCTCAACGCTTTTGAAGCCGACACATCGCCCCGGAAAATTTTGCCGAAGCCTTTAATGTTATCATACACAACGCCAAACGCTTTTGTCGTACCAACCGAAAGCGCTTCGCCAAACGTATAATCTTGCTGCGTAACACGTAAGAGAAACTCGGCGAAGAAGCCAATCGTCCCATCCTCATTGGTGGTCATGTTCAGCGTGAGGGGTTTGTTATTGCGATTGACGCCGAGGACTACGGGTTTCTCCTTTAGCGGTTTAACAACTTCGACAAACTCGTGGTAAAACCGAATCGCTTTCCCGTTAACACTCGTAATCACATCACCTGCTTTCAGACCTGCTTTTTCGGCCGGTTGGCCTGGTGCCAATCCAGCGACTTTAAACGGCCGGATCGGCTCAATGAACTCCCCTGCACTCTTCTTGTCGGCGAGTTTATCGACAAAATTATTGGGAATATCAATGTCCAGCAATTGTCCATTCCGATCAACCGTGTAGGTGCTGTTGTCGCCCAAGAACACCTCCGAACTCCGAACTTCGTTGAAATCGTTGATGGGCTTACCATTAACCTTTACAATTTTGTCGCCCGTTCGCAGGCCAATACTTTGAGCCAGGTCATAGGCCACAATGCCATATTTAGCGTCCTGAGCGGCTAAATACGTATTGCCATTTTTGTAAGCGAGTATGACAAAGATCAGAATACCGACAATAACGTTAACGATAATACCGCCAAGCATCACAATTAAGCGCTGCCAGGCGGGTTTAGCCCGAAACTCCCAGGGTTGCGGTTCGGCTTTCATCTGGGCCGTATCGAGCGACTCGTCGATCATCCCCGAAATCTTGACGTAGCCACCGAGCGGAATTGCACCGAGGCCGTATTCGGTCTCACCCCGTTTGATACTAAATACTTTGGGCGGAAAGCCAATAAAATACTGCTCTACCCGCATTCCGAAGGCCTTAGCGGCTAACAAATGACCTAATTCGTGTAAACCCACTAAAATAGACAGTCCCAAAATGAGCTGCCCGGCCATAATTAAAACTTCCATGTAGTCAAGAAGGTATTAAATTGATGATACGAATAGTTACTTAGACCGACGTCTCAACGCCCGCAATAAGATAACGCCGAGCACGATGCCAATGATAAAATAAACCCAATAATCCATTATGCGTTATAAAAATAGTGGAAAACAGGATAAGCACCTGACGCAATACTGGTTTCTGACAAAACACTCAAACCAAACTTTTGATTCGCTCCGCAGCTAATCGGCGGGTCTCCTGATCCGTCTGCACGTAATCGTCGTAGGCTGGTGCCTGAACGAAAGTCGCTTTGCCTAAGCAAAACTCGATGATTTCGGATATTTCCAGAAAACCAATTTGATCGTGCAGGAAGGCATCGACCGCAATTTCGTTGGCCGCGTTGATAATGCAGGGTGCATTGCCGCCCCGGTCAAGCGCATCGAAGGCGAGTTGCAGATTGCGAAACGTTTCCAGATCGGGTTGCTCAAACGTCAGCGATGGGTAGTCCATGAAATTGAACCGGGGAAAGTCTGATTTCAGGCGGTTGGGATAGCCGAGCGCAAACTGAATCGGTAGTCGCATGTCGGGCAGACCCAACTGCGCTTTCAGGCTCCCATCCTCAAACTGCACCAACGAGTGAACGATGCTTTGCGGATGCACGACCACATCGATCTGCGCGGGTGTCAGATTGAAGAGCCACTTTGCTTCGATCACTTCAAGGCCCTTATTCATGAGCGTGGCCGAGTCGATGGTAATTTTGGCACCCATCGTCCAGTTTGGGTGCTTAAGCGCCTGTTCCTTTGTAACCTTCGACAAAAATGCCCGCGACTTACCCCGGAACGGTCCACCGGACGCCGTCAGAATAACTTTCTCAATTGGATTGTGAAACTCCCCGATCAAGCACTGAAAAATAGCCGAATGCTCCGAATCGACCGGATATATATTGACTCCCTTCTGCGCAGCCAGCCGCGTAATGAGTTCACCCGCCACCACGAGCGTCTCTTTGTTAGCGAGCGCAATCGCCTTACCCGCTTCAATTGCCTTAATCGTTGGCAGTAACCCAGCGTAGCCAACCATCGCTGTCAGCACCATATCGACGGTATCCATCTGCACGACCGACGCGATTGCCGCAGCCCCGGCGTACACTTTGATGCCGAGCGGGTCGAGCGCGGATAATACCAGTTCGTAGCGATCTTCATTACAGATCACTACAACATTGGGCTTTAGCGCAATGGCCTGCTCAATAAGCAGATCAGCGTTATCGTTAGCCGTCAGCACCTCAACCTGAAACTGATCGGGATACGCTTTAACGACTTCCACGGCCTGCGTTCCAATGGAGCCGGTAGAGCCGAGAATGGCAAGTTTTCGTTGTTGCATAGAATTAGCGAGCCATTTGCCAGCCTAACGTATCAAAAATAACTTTGGCATATTGACTGGCCTGATTTTGTTCGGTAAACTGCTTCATAGCGGTCGTGTCGGTTGTCCAGTTCGATTGCCCAAACGTTGCCAGTGCATCCGCGACGATCACTGAATTTTCGGCGTCTACCGCCTGACCAAGATTCCAGGTTCTTACTAACTGACCCATAAGTCCATAGTCGGATGAGAGCACTGGTTTTTCAGCTGTAGCGGCCCGCACCAGTACGGCGCTCATGCCAACGTGCCGTTGGTAAAGAGTAGCGATCAAATCTGATACCATAAAGTACGGTTGTATGTCCTTCTCATTCACGAATGAATGATGCCGAACCAATTGTATAGCGGTTTGCGTCGTCAGCGTGTTAAGGCTGCTGTTCAAAGCGGGAGCAATGCCATCGTCTACCGGTCCCACCAGTAGTAAACACCAATTGGATTGTTGGGCGGGCGTTAGCCTTTTCAGGGCTTCGATAAGCGTGAATAAGCCCTTGCGTTCGTCCAACTGACCAAATACGAGCACGACCTGACGCGTCGGTTCGATACCCAACTGTTGCCGAATAGCTGCTGCGTTGGCGGCCGTTGTCGGGTAAACTTCTACTGGATCAGGTAGATACGTGGCTACGTTGCGGCCTGCCCACCGGTTGAGGGTTGGCACAACAAAGGGGTCTAAGCAGAACAACGTTTGCAACGACCGTTTACTTACTGTCCATCGGATGAGTTTCCGTTTCCGCCATTCTTGAAATTTCTCCCGGCTGTTTACGGGTCCGTGCCCCCAATCTTCGTAGTGAAAAACCGGGCGAAAAAAAATACCGGCCACCGGGCAGGGCACGCGTAAGGCAAGTCTGAATGCCACTTGAAATGTGTCAAAGTACATTAACAGCACCTGCTTCACTTGCCACTGTCTGGCGTAGTTTACGACTAATTTCCACTCGTACTGCATCCGCAATACCTGTCGTTTTTGGCTTTTGCGGTTGGCCTCTTCGGCTTCGCTGATAACGACTAAGTGAACTGTCGGCGTGCTCTGAGCCAGTGCCACTAGGTCGGCGTGCTCAGTTCTGAATGCGGGCGACACAACGACGATCAATTCCCCAGTTATGTTCCATAGGTGCCAATATCGGATCAGGTGATGCAGGTAACCGGCATGGTGGCCAGTTGGATTCATCTCAAAAAGCAGCAGTCGTAAAGGGGAAGTCACGCTTAACGGGTTTTCAATAAGTCATCCGCAATAATGCGGTCATTGGCCAGACGCGGCACTTTGTTTTGCCCACCCAGCTTGCCCTGGCTTTTCATGTATCGCTGAAACGCCCCGCGCGGCAGACTTGTCAGCTTCAGCGGTTTCAGAATGGCACCCGTGATGAGGTCATCGTAATATACGTTCAACTCGGTCAACCGGTTGTCGACGTCGTGGGCAAAGGCGTCCGGGTCGCGGGGGGGTGTAGCGAACTCAACGAGCCATTCATGGTACGGCAGGCCCTCGTTTGGGCTGACCATCGGCGCAACCGTAAACTCGACAACCTCCGTTTCGGGATGCTTCTGCATCGCATCCTTAAGCGCTCGTTCCACTTCCTCACCGATAACGTGTTCGCCAAACGCCGAGATGAAGTGTTTTATCCGGCCGGTGACGAGCAACCGGTACGGCTCCCGTGACACGAACTTGACTGTATCACCCAACGAGTACCCCCAAAGTCCGGCGTTGTTGTTAATAATGACCGCGTAGTTTTTTCCTAACTCAACCTCATCAATTGTAAGTCGGCGCGGGTTATCGCTGAAATACTCGTCGGCGGCAATGAACTCGTAGAAGATACCGCTGTCCAGCAGTAACAGCAGGCCTTCCTCCGTTTGGCTGTCCTGGAAAGCGATGAAACCTTCGGAAGCGGGGTATGTTTCGATGGAATCGATTCGTTTACCGATGCTCTCAAACAGTTTGGCACGGTACGGCTCGAAGTTAACGCCCCCATAGACAAACACGGAAAAATCGGGAAACACATCTTTGATCCGTTTACCCGTGCGTTCCTGAATCCGGTCGAAATACATCTGCACCCAAGGCGGAATGCCCGAAATGAGCGACATGGGCTGGTTGATGGTCTCGTCAATGACCCGCTCCAGTTTAGTCTCCCAATCGTCAATGACGTTCGTTTCGTAGCTGGGTAACTGGTTCGTACGCAGGTATGGCGGTACGTGGTGATTGGCAATGCCCGACAGCCGCCCGACGTTGATGCCTGCTTTCTGTTCGAGTTCGGGGCTGCCCGACAAGAAAATGAGCTTTTTGTCTAAGAATGCCCCATTGCCGGTCTCGTTGATGTAGTTCAACAGCGCATCGCGGGCGGAGTTGATGTGGTTGGGAATTGAATCGTGGGTGATGGGTATGTACTTGGTGCCCGATGTTGTACCCGATGTTTTGGCGAAGTACAGCGGCTTGCCTTTCCAGAGTACGTCCGATTCACCAGTCAGAATTCGGTCAACGTAGGGCTTCAGGGCCTCGTAGTCCCGAATGGGCACGGCCTGCTGAAATTCGGCTGTCGTCTGCACATCTCTAAGCCGGTGGTCATGACCGAAGGCCGTATCTTTTCCGACCGCAACCAACCGCTTAAACCAGCGTTGCTGAGCCTCGGCGGGCTGGTGCATCCAAGCCTGCTGCCGATTCACAACCCACCTCGCGAATGGTTTACTCAACATTGATCGAACGCCCATAGTGGTGCAAAAGTAATGGATAACTCCTGACAGTGATCTTAAAAATAGACTACTCCATTCGGGGGCTGGACGTTGTTTCTCTTGAATAATCCATATTTTTGCAAACCTGTCAAAAAACTATCTTCGTAACATGGCACTCGGTGCCAACCTGAAATGGGACTTTTCAATTTTTTAACCAGCGACATTGCAATTGATCTGGGCACGGCCAACACCTTGATTATTCACAAAGATCGGATTGTGGTCGATGAGCCTTCCATCATTGCGATGGACAAGATTACCGGCAAGGTGCTGGCCATTGGTCACAAGGCCATGCAAATGCACGAAAAGACCAACGAAAATATCAAGACTATTCGCCCGCTCAAAGACGGTGTGATTGCCGATTTCACGGCCGCCGAACTGATGATTCGGGGTATGATAAAAATGATTGACACCGGCAGCAAGCTTTTTTCGCCCTCGCACCGGATGGTCATCTGCATTCCGTCGGGCATTACGGAAGTGGAGAAGCGGGCCGTTAAAGACTCTGCTGAACACGCCGGTGCCAAAGAAGTATACATGGTTCACGAACCAATTGCAGCCGCCATCGGCATTGGGATCGACATTACGCAGCCCAACGGCACCATGATCGTGGACATCGGTGGAGGCACGACCGAAATTGCCGTTATCGCCTTATCGGGCATTGTCTGTGAACAGTCGATCCGCATTGCCGGCGACGTATTTACCCGTGATATTGTCGATTACATGCGTCGGGAGCACAACCTGCTGATTGGAGAGCGCTCGGCTGAACAGATTAAAATGGAAGTTGGCTCGGCCCTGCCCGAACTCGATAATCCACCCGCCGATTATGAAATCCGTGGCCGCGATTTGATGACGGGTATTCCCAAAGAAATTAAAGTTACCTACAGCGAAATCGCCTACGCACTCGACAAGTCTATTTCCAAAATTGAAGAGGCAACTATGAAAGCCCTCGAAATATCGCCACCGGAGTTGTCGGCCGATATTTACACTAATGGTATTCACCTGACGGGGGGCGGAGCACTGCTGCACGGGCTTGATAAGCGATTAGGAGCCAAAACCAAGCTGCCGATTCACGTGGCCGATGACCCACTCAAGGCCGTTGTAAAAGGGACCGGTGAGGTTATCAAAAATCTGGACATGTACCGCTCGGTGCTGATTAGTTAAGGCGTTTTTGCGTAGCCTGAACGGCCACGTCCGGGTGTAGAAACCATCTACACCCGGACGTGGCCGTTCAGCTACTTGTTTAGCATGGGAGAATTAGTCGACTTTTTTGTCCGAAGCCGCCACTTCATTCTGTTCGTATTGTTGGAAGTACTTAGCTTCTACTTCATTATCAATACCAGCAATTACTGGAGTGCGACTTACTTCAATACCTCCAACCGCTACGCGGCAAAGGTATTGGCGTGGTCAAACGCAGCCAATGAGTACGCCCGACTGCGGCAGGTTAATGCTGATCTGGCTTCGGAAAACCAGCGGCTCAACACGAAACTGACTCAACTGCTTCAAAGCAAGCCCCTCGCTCCGGACGAATACAAAGCTGATTCGGCCTTTGCTGATCGCTTTACGTTTAAAGTGGCTAAGGTGGTTAACAACACAACCCAGTTCGCCAACAATTACATTACTATCGACAAAGGCACCGACGACGGCATCCGGCCCGGAATGGGCGTTATTTCCCCGACAGGTGTGGTGGGTAAAGTGAAGATTTGCAACCGGCATTTTTCGGTTATTACCTCTATTCTGCATGCTGGGTTCTACGTGTCATCGGCGTTAACGAAGGCTGATGAAATTGGGACGGCAAGATGGGACGGTGTAGACCCACACCTGATTAAATTGAATGATATTTCGCGTACAAAGACCGTTGCCAGGGGTGATTCGGTCGTCACGTCGGAGCGTAATTCAACATTTCCACCGGGCATAATGGTTGGGCGTGTTCGAACGGTTGGTGTGCAGCCTAACCAGGTGTTTCACGATATCACACTCGATCTGGCTACTAATTTCAGCAATCTGGCGTTTGTGTACGTGGTCGAAAACCGTCTGGAGGAGCAACAGCAGCAATTGGAAAAACAAGTCGAATCCGAGAAATGACGCTGCGCGAAATCCTGTCGACAATTTTGCTTTTCGTGCTGTACTTAGCTCTGCAAATCCTGCTTGCCCGTAATTTGGTCTTGTTTGATTATGCGTTCTGCTTCGTCTATATCGCCTGCGTCCTGCTCCTGCCTAACGAAACCAGCCTGTCGTGGCTGTTGATCATTGCGTTTGTGACGGGCATTATCGTTGATACATTTTACAATACGCTGGGGATGCACGCGGCCGCTACGGTGCTCATGGCCTACTGCCGACCGCTGATTGTGCGGGCGCAGATCGACGTACCGGGCTTAGAGTCGCGGATCGAGTTTTCGCTACAGGAGTTAGGGGTAGGCACTCTATTTCGGTATGTCTTCGTGTTGGCACTCATTCATCACACTGCGTTGTTTTTTATTGAGGCCAGTAGTCTGACGCTCCTTGTTCCTACGTTGATTCGGGTGGGAGCCAGCACGTTGCTCACCACTGTAAGCATCGTGCTGATTCAGTTTTTTACGAGAAACTAATATGGCAGAAACGCTCCATGTCCCCAAAAATGCTACTCGGCGGGAAATCTACGACAGCCTCATTCCACAGATTGCTGCCCTCGTCGACGGTGAACCGGATCTGATTGCTAACCTCGCTAACGTCACGGCCGCACTAAAAGAAGCGTTTGGTTTTTTCTGGATTGGCTTTTACTTGAAAAAAGAAGACCAATTGGTACTGGGACCGTTTCAGGGACCGATTGCCTGCACCCGCATTGCGTTCAATAAAGGCGTTTGTGGAGCCGCCTACACGCGTAGGCAAACGATTGTGGTACCCGATGTAGAGCAGTTTCCAGGTCATATTGCCTGTAGTTCGGCGTCGAAGTCGGAGATTGTCGTGCCGGTGTTCGACCAGATTGGCAACGTCACAATGGTGCTGGACGTGGACAGCGATATGCTGGATGATTTTAGCAAAATCGACGCCGACGGACTGGAGCGGATTGTAGCGTTGATAAAGCCCTCGTAACTTCTTGCCGTTGGTTTGGCATCTTTCGACGTGATGTCCGATATCAGAGTGAGTAAATAGCAACCAGTCGTCATTAAAATCCTGCTTGCAGTAAACTCCGCTCCCTGCCGCCTTTTTCCGTAAACTCAGCCTATCATGGTCACTCCTCTTTCGCGTCGGTCGTTCATGCGGCAGGCTTCGCTGGCAACCGCGGCCAGCATTGCAGTTCCAACGGTTTCTTGGTCAAAATCAGCTCGGTGTGCGGCTGAAACAACCGTTTTAGGGCACAATGGTTTTCGGTACCGCGTGGTGCCGGGCTGGGGTGTGCTGGATGCGGGTAAGAATCCTGTCAACGACTGCCATGAGATGGTGCAGGATGCCAAAGGGCGCATCATTCTGCTGACCAACGAGACGAAAAATAATATGCTGATCTACGATAAATCGGGGAAGTTACTCGATACGTGGGGGCATGAATACCCCGGCGGGCATGGCCTGACGATCGGTGGTGAAGGCAATGACCAATACCTGCTCATCTGCGATACCGACCGCCATCAGGTTATCAAAACCGATCTAAAGGGGCGTGAGTTGATGAAGTTAGATTATCCAAAAGACACACAGAAATATGCACACCCCGCCCAATACAAACCGACCGAAACGGCCGTCAACCCTGCCAATGGCGATATCTACGTGGTCGACGGTTACGGGCTGAATTATGTGACACAGTACGACAAAGCCGGCAAACTAATTCGATTCTGGGGCGGCAAAGGCGACGGCAATGATACGTTCGACTGCTGCCACGGCATTGTGGTCGACCGGCGACGGGCTGATGCACCAACGCTGCTCATCACCGACCGGCGGCACAACGCGCTCAAACGGTTTACGCTCGACGGCAAGTATGTGTCGACCATCGCCCTGCCAGGGTCATACATCTGCCGCCCGGTTATTCACGGCGACAACCTTTATGGGGCCGTATTTCGGAGTACTTCCGACGCCTACCCCGAATCGGGCTACGTTCAGATTCTGGATAAGAATGACCGGGTGATTTCGACGCCGGGTGGTTCGGAACCTGTTTATCAGGATGGCAAACTGGGCGAACAACACAAAGACCGTAATCAGGCGGCTTTCCTGCATCCACACGATGTATTAGTGGATGAGGACGAAAGTATTTACGTAGCCCAATGGGCCTCAAAAAAAACGTACCCAATCAAATTAGAACGGGTAGCCTGACGATACTATTTATGAACGCGTTGATCCTGCTACAAGCCAATTCGTCACAACCGTCCGACTGGGCGCTGTTTTTTGGTCATTTTCATCCGCTTGTCGTTCACTTGCCAATTGGCTTTCTGCTGATTGCTGGCTTGCTTGAGCTGGACCGGCTAACCCGGCGCAACACGGTAAGTCCGCACACCATCACGTTGATCCTGTTCTGGTCGGCGGTGAGCGCGACAATGGCCTGCGTGTTTGGGTATCTGCTGTCGCTGGGGGGGGGCTACGAAGAAGAAACCCTGAATGACCATATGTGGCAGGGCATTGGCGTTGCGGTGTTTGCCTGGATTGCCTGGGCCGTGAAGTCAGAGAATCTGGGCCGCCGAATTCGGTTTGCTCCGCTCATGTACCTACCTGCTCTGAGTGTAGCCCTGTTGCTGTTGCTGGCGGCTGGACACCACGGCGGAAACCTGACCCACGGCTCCGATTACCTGACCCAATACACACCTGAACCCTTCCGAACCCTGGCGGGCATTCCACCACGGAAAACAGAGATAGCAATCAAGCCTATCACGGATGTCAATCAGGCAATGGTATTTGAGCAGATTGTTAATCCAATTCTGCAAAGCCGGTGTGTGCAGTGCCATAATGCCGAAAAGTCGAAAGGAGATTTGCGCTACGATACGGTCGAGATGCTGAAAAAAGGCGGAGAAGGTGGCCCCGTTTTTGTTGCCGGGAAAGGACTCGAAAGTGAGATGGTGAAGGTATGCTTGCTGCCCGAAGAGGACGAGGAACACATGCCACCCAAAGGTAAAACGCAGCTTACCGACGGTCAGATAGCCCTGCTAACGTGGTGGATTGACCAGGGTGCCTCCTTCGATAAGAAAGTATCGGACCTGAAAGTCAACGACGCCATCCGGCCGGTGCTGGCCTCGCTCGGCGGTGGTGGCGCAGTTGAAACGGGCGTTGGCGCAACGGCTGTTGCGTCCGGGCCAGCGCTCGAATCGCCAGTACTGACAATGAAAGTGCCCGCAGCCGATCCGAAGGTGATCGACGAGTTGAAGAAAACCGGGTTGCTGGTATTGCCGCTATCGAAAGAGCAAAATCAGTTGGAAGTGAGCGCGGTAAATGCTCAGACGTTTGGCGATGCACAGGCGACTGTTTTACCCAAAATCAGTGAGCAGATCGTTTGGCTAAAATTGGGAGACACCGAGATTTCGGACGCTACACTGACGCAGGTAGCCAAACTCAAAAACCTGCAAAAGCTGCATCTGGAGCAAACCAACATCACCGACGCGGGCCTGAAAAGCTTGAAAGGCTTAGCGAATCTGGAATACCTGAACCTCTACGGCACCGCCATCACCGACGCGGGCCTGACCGAATTGGCGAATCTGAAGAACCTGAAAACAGTGTACCTCTGGCAAACCAAGGTGACCGAAGCCGGTTTAGCGAACTTGAAGAAAGCTATGCCCAGACTCGAAATTGTTGGTGGTATCACTGAACAGACGATCGCGGAATTAGCCAAAGCCGCCCCTGCCGAACCGACGAAAAAGAACTGATTGTCAGGGAATACAAGTGGTTGGTATCCTCTAAGAACTGAGCAATAATAAAAGTATAGATCGAGGTGAACGAGCTTTTGTTAGAGCTATGGGAATACGGAAACAACGATTGGTTTGGCTGCATGTCGTCGGGCTAATCGCCGGATTGCTGGCCTGCGGCCGAACCCCCGAACTGCCCGCCGATATCCAGGCCGCAGCTATTCGGGTGCCCGACGCGGTCGATTACAACCTTCATATTAAGCCCATTCTGTCGGATCGTTGTTTTGCCTGCCACGGACCGGACCAAAATAAGCAAAAAGCGGGTTTGCGGTTAGACATCGCCGAAAATGCTTATGCCAATCTCAAAAGTGGTCGGCGGGCTATTGTGCCGGGAAGCTTAGCCAAAAGTGAGTTGTTTCATCGCATCATCAGCACCGACCCCGACGTGATGATGCCCACACCCGACTCGCACCTAAGCCTGACCGCCGAAGAACAGGCCACACTGCTGCGCTGGATTGAGCAGGGAGCGGAGTACAAAAAACACTGGTCGCTCATCGCGCCAACGATGCCGGAGGTGCCCAATGTTGACGGTCAGGGCTGGATACGGAATGATATCGACCGATTTGTTTGGGCCAAACTGCGCGAAAAAGGCTTGTCGCCCAACCCCGAAGCCGACAAAGCGACCTTACTCCGGCGCGTCAGTCTGGACCTGACGGGTTTGCCGCCCACGCCCGCCGAGGTAGACGCGTTTCTGGCCGATACATCGCCCAACGCCTATCAGAAAGTTGTTAATCGCCTGCTCAATAGCCCGCACTACGGCGAACAATTAGCCACCAACTGGCTCGACATTGCTCGCTACGCCGATACCCACGGCTACCAATTAGACGTGATGCGCACCGCCTGGCCCTACCGCGACTGGGTTATCCGCGCCTTCAACCGCAATCTCTCCTTCGACCGCTTCATTACGTGGCAATTAGCGGGCGACCTGCTGCCTGCGCCCGTGGCAACGTCCGACCGTCGGGATCAGCTTATTGCCACGGCGTTCAACCGGATGCACCCACAAAATCAGGAAGGGGGCATTGTTGAAGAGGAATACCTGACCGAATATGCCGCTGACCGAACCGCTACGTTCGGGAAGGCGATGCTGGGCCTGACGGTTGAGTGCGCCCGCTGCCATGACCACAAGTACGACCCCATTTCGCAGAAGGATTATTACCAGTTGTTCGCTTTTTTTAATGGCATCAACGAGGCTGGACAGGTGCCGTTTTACGGTGAATCCAGCCCGACACTGATTCTGACAGACCGAAAAGCTGACGAACAGTTGCGTTATATTCAAACGAAAATCCGAAGAGTTGAGGATTCGCTTCGTTCCCCTCACCCCTCACCCTATGGGCGGTCCGCCGTTGCGGGAGGGGCCGGGGCGGTCCGGCGTTCCGGTGAGGGAAATTCCGGTGAGGGGCCAATTGCCCGGTACACCTTCGATGACACATCCCGCTACCGGTTCGCCAACGCGGTTAATGTGGCCCGACCCGCCACCGTAACGGGCAATACAGACCTGCCTCCGACGGTTGGTCCGGGTCGGTTTGGACGCGGGCGATTAGTAAACGGCGAGGGCAACATCGACCTGGGTCCAGACTTGGGTTTCTTTGAACGGTATGATCCGTTCTCGGTGGGGTTGTGGATAAAATTGTTGAAACGTGACGCCAAAGGACCAATCTTTAGCCGATCCAGCGGGCTTGACAACGGTGACCGGGGCTACGAACTTAAGCGTCATAAAGACGGCACGCTCAGTTTCAACCTCTCCCACAATTACCCCGATAACGCCATTGATCTGCACACGTTGAAACCCGCCCCGCTGGGCCAATGGCTGCACATTACTGTAACCTACGACGGCTCCGGCTCGGCGACTGGTACGCGGTTGTACCTGAACGGTCAACTCGCCCCGACGCGGATTCACGCCGATAACCTGAAGCGTAGCATAGTCTACGGACCCGGTTATAAAAATGGGTTCAATCTGAAACTTGACTTCCAGATAGGCAGTAAATTCCGGGATTCGATGGCCGATTTTTGGGTCGATGAACTGAACCTGTTCCACCGGGCTATCGCACCCGGCGAGGTGCTGGCGTTAAGCCGAAATCAGTTTCGGCCACAACCAGTACCGGTTAGTCGAGGAGTAACAGATTCGGCTTTGGTGCGTCGGCAGCAGCTTCTGCGCGACTTGCGCAAAGCCGAAACGGACATCTACGATGCTCAGTTGGAGGTTATGATTATGCGTGAACGACGGGTTACCCGGCCAACGCATCTGCTAAAACGTGGAGCTTATGATGCCCCCGGCGAAATTGTTCAGCCTAATACGTTAACCTCACTCGGTTCGCTGCCGAACGAGCTACCCAAAAATCGGCTTGGTCTGGCGCAGTGGCTGCTACGAGCCGACAATCCACTGTTCGCCCGCGTGGCCGTTAACCGGTTCTGGCAACAACTGTTCGGACAGGGATTGGTGAAAAGTTCGGACGATTTTGGCAATCAGGGCAGTTTGCCCAGCCATCCTGAACTACTCGACTACTTAGCCGTTCGGTTCCGCACCGGCGGCTGGCCAACGCCAACGGACGAACATGGCCCGTTGGCGTTGGCTAACCGGTGGAACGTGAAAGCATTGATGCGTGAAGTGGTGCTGTCGGCAACGTATCGGCAGGCGTCGTGGTCCACAAATGCGCTGGTGAATGCAAAAAAACGGGAGACCGATCCCGACAACACGTGGCTGGCACGGGGACCCAGCTACCGGCTGTCGGCCGAACAGGTGCGGGATGGGGCGCTGGCCGCAGCCGGGCTGCTGAATCGGTGCATCGGCGGGCCGAGCGCTTATCCCTATCAGCCGGGCGGCATTTGGGAAACGCTGAACCATAACACACCGTATCGCCAAAGTCACGGCGACGACCTGTACCGCCGGTCGATGTACACGATCTGGAAACGAACCGCCCCCCCACCCATGATGCTTAACTTCGACGCGTCTGAGCGCCACCTGTGCACCGTTCGTCGCCAGAAAACCAGTACGCCCCTGCAAGCGTTGGTGACGCTTAACGATCCACAGTTCATTGAAGCGGCCCGGGTGCTGGCGCAACAAGTAATTAAGAGCGGAAGTAGACAGAATAGGGATGAGTTAATCCGGCAATTCGTCAAAACCATCTTAAACCGCCCGGCCCGGTCAGTGGAAGTCGAATTACTGAAAAAATTATACGCCGACGAGGTTTTATCCTTCAAAAACGAACCGAAACGGGCCAATGCCTTGTTAGCAGTGGGCGAATATCCCCGTGTTACTTCGCTCACCCCCACCGAATTAGCTGCCTGGACAGTGGTCGTCAGCACGATCATGAACATGGACGAAGCGCTTGTTAAACGCTAAGATTTGCCAATAACCGGGCAAGATAGGCGATGATACATTGCCCGAAGCCAGGGTATTTTTGTAGAATTAATTCATACTCAACTGATTCGTATTTCTATGCCCGCTTGGACCGACATACGCTTTCGCTACGTTCTGCTCAGTGCTACGGCTGGTTTGTTTGGCGCGTCGGTCTGGCTGACAGCCTGCCGCTCATCGGTTGAGAAACCGGCTGATGTGGTCGCGGCTGAGGCCAATCTGCCCGAAAAGGTGGATTATAACCTGCACGTCAAACCGATTTTGTCGGATCGTTGCTTTGCGTGTCATGGTCCTGATAAAGCCAAACAGCAGGCCGGGTTGCGGCTCGATACGCCCGAAGGCGCTTACGAAGCGTTGGCCGAAAGTGGTAAGAAAGCCATCGTGCCGGGCGACCTCGCGGGCAGTGAACTCTTCCACCGCATTACCACCACTGACCCCGATGAGGTGATGCCTACGCCTAAGTCGAACCTCAGCCTGAATGCCGAAGAAAAAGCGATGTTGTTGCGCTGGATTGAGCAGGGGGGCGAGTACAAACAACACTGGTCGCTTATTACGCCGACGATACCGGAGATACCGGCCGTTAAGGATGAAAAGCAGTGGGTTAAAAACGATATAGACCGGTTCGTACTGGCTAAGCAGGAGAGCAAGAAGCTCAAACCCGCCCCCGAAGCCGACAAAGCGACCTTGCTCCGGCGCGTTAGTCTGGACTTGACGGGTTTGCCACCAACACCCGCTGAGGTTGATGCATTTCTGGCCGACACGTCGCCCAACGCGTACGAGAAGGTCGTTAATCGGCTGCTCAATAGTCCACATTACGGGGAGCGTCAGGCCGTTGAATGGCTCGATGTAGCCCGCTACGCCGACACGCACGGTTACCAGGACGATGGTCTGCGGACGATGTGGCCCTACCGCGACTGGGTTATTCGGGCGTTCAACCGCAATCTCTCCTTCGACCGCTTCATTACGTGGCAGTTGGCCGGGGATTTGTTGCCCAAGCCGATGGCAGCGGCCGACCGTCAGGATATGATGATTGCCACTGCTTTCAACCGCAATCACCAGCAGAGTCAGGAAGGCGGGATTGTGGATGAAGAATACCGGGTTGAGTACGTCGCGGACCGGACGGCCACATTTGGCAAGGCGATGCTGGGTCTGACCGTCGAGTGCGCCCGTTGCCATGACCATAAATACGATCCGATCTCGCAGAAGGATTATTTTTCGCTGTTCGCTTTTTTCAACAGCAACAACGAGCGCGGGCAGATTCCGTATAATGGCGAAGCTGCCCCAACTATTACGCTAACTACGCCCAGGACGGACGCTCAACTTGCTTACATCCGGGAGAAACTGACTCCGCTGATGCAAAAACTGAACATTAACCGCCCTGACTATCAGCAGCGATATGGGCAGTGGCTGTCGGGCAATCAGGGCCAGGGGGTTAAGCAGTCGGAGACGGGATTGATTGCCCACTACACTTTCGACGAAGCTGACCGGGGTGACATTAAGGCATTGGTGAAAGCCGAGAACGAGAAGCGCAAACTGGACGAAGCAAAGCGGAAAAAAGAAGAGTCGCTGAGAAAGCCGGGTGCGGCCAATAAGTCTGAGAAAAAAGAAGTTGTTAAACCGAAGACAAAAGCGGAGTTGTTGAAAGACCCGCGCAATGCGTTCACCAACCAGGTCAACGACACGCTGCCTGCCCGACTGGGGGGTGACTCGGACAACCTGCCCTACGCCGTGGCGGGTCGTTTCGGGAAAGCCCGGTTCCTGCCCGGCGACAGCTATATCAGCCTGCCGACCGACTTCGGGGCTTTTGAGCAAAATCAGCCGTTTACCATCAGTAGCTGGTTTAAACTGGCGAAGTCCGGCATGGATGCTACGCTGCTGGGCCGCACGACCGGTCCAATGGATGGGCAGCGGGGCTATCAACTCGACCTGCTGACTGACGGGCGATTGAAAGTGACACTCAGTCACGTGTGGCCCGCCAACGCCATCGACATTGAATCGGTCGAGAAGGTGCCGGTCAACGCCTGGTTTCAAGTGGCGATTGCGTACGACGGCATGGGCCGATCCAATGGCCTGACGCTGTATCTGAACGGTAAACCCATGCGGACGCGGGTCATTACGGACCATTTGCAGCATAGCATTGTGTACGGCAAAGACAAGTCGCACTGGGCACAACACGCGTTTTATGTCGGTCGGATGCACGACTATTTCTATAAGGATTTCGCCGTGGATGAGCTGCGTATCTACAACCGCTGCCTGACTTCGCTCGAAATGCCCCGGCTGGCGGGCACTCCCGATGCGGTCACAACCGCTCTGCAAACACCCGTTGCAAAACGCACAACGGCTCAGCGAACGGGGTTGTACACGTATTACGTAACGACCCAAGACCCGGCGTATCGGGCAGCATACGCAGAGGCTATGAAACTGCATGGGGAGCAACTGATGCTGTACACCAACGCCGATCAGGTGATGGTGATGCAGGAACGAAAGCAGCCGCGCGTGACGCACTTGCTCAAGCGTGGGGTATACGATGCCCCCGGCGAGGTGGTTCAGCCCGCTGTGCTGCACAGCCTGAAACCGATTCCGGACGGGATGCCCAAAAACCGGCTTGGACTGGCTAACTGGTTGTTGATGCCCGATAATCCACTGTTTAGCCGGGTGATGGTCAACCGAATGTGGCAACAGTATTTTGGCCAGGGATTAGCCAAAAACAGCGATGACTTCGGCAATCAGGGCGCGTTGCCCAGCCACCCCGAACTATTAGATTATTTAGCCGTGGAATTCCGGCAATCAGGTTGGAATACGAAAGCGATGCATAAGATGATTGTGCTATCGGCAACGTACCGCCAGTCGTCTACGGTGCCCGAAGCCGTGCGCGAGGCTGATTTTGACAACACCTGGCTGACACGAGGGCCAAGCTACCGGATGTCGGCGGAACAGATTAGGGACAATGCACTGGCCGCGAGTGGGTTGCTGACGCAGCGCATTGGCGGGCCGAGCGTGCGTCCGTATCAACCTGCCGGAATCTGGGAAGCCCTGGCGACTCGTAATACCGTAAAATATACCCAAAGTCAGGGCGACAGTTTGTATCGACGGTCGATGTACACAATCTGGAAACGGTCGTCGCCCCCACCCATGATGCTCAATTTCGACGCGGCCGAACGGCACACGTGCGTTGTGAAGCGGCAAAAAACGAGTACGCCTTTGCAGGCACTGGTCACACTCAACGATCCGCAGTTTGTGGAAGCCGCGCGGGTGCTGGCTCAACGCTCGTTAGCTAAGGGATACCGGGATGATAAATTCATAAGTGACGCATTCAAAGCCGTTGTCAGCCGTCCCGCCCGCCCGAAGGAGATTAGCTTACTGAACCAACTGTATGCCGAAGAACTGGCGAGTTTCAGGAAAAATCCAAAGCGGGTGCAGGAACTGCTGTCGGTGGGTGAGTACCCCGTTGACAAGAAACTGGACCCGGCCGAGTTAGCTGCCTGGACGGTGGTGACGAGCACGATTATGAACGTTGACGAAGCAATTGTAAAAAGATAGTCGCAAGTCGTAAAAGTGGTAAGTGGATGACGCTTGCGACTTTTACGACTTGCGACTCTTACGACTTAACATGGATATTCAAGATCAAATTCACGATCAACTCAGCCGCCGGAACTTCCTGGGGCAATCGGGCGCTGGTTTAGGGGCTATTGCGCTGGCGTCGCTGCTCAACCCCGGCAACCTGTTTGGGGGTGTGATTGGCGGTCAGGATAAATCAACCGGTAAGCCGCACTTTCCGCCAAAGGTAAAGCGGGTAATCTACCTGTTTCAGAGCGGAGCACCCTCGCAGTTGGAATTATTCGATCATAAGCCGAAACTCGAAGCGATGTGGGGGCAGGACTTGCCCGAATCGGTGCGGAAAGGGCAGCGGTTAACGGGCATGACGGCGGGGCAAAGCCGGTTTCCACTCGCAGCGTCAAAATATAAGTTTGCTCAGTATGGTCCCGGCCAGATGACTATCAGCGAACTCTTGCCGCACACGGCACGCATGGCTGGTGACCTGACGTTTATCCGGTCGATGAACACCGAAGCCATCAACCACGACCCCGCCGTCACGTTTTTTCAGACGGGCAGTCAGCAGGCGGGGCGGCCCAGCTTTGGGTCGTGGATCAGCTATGGCTTAGGCTCCGACAACCAGAACATGCCCGCGTTCGTGGTGCTGCTGTCTAAAGGCCGCGACGGCGATCAGCCGCTCTACGCCAAACTATGGAGCAACGGGTTTTTGCCGTCGGTGCATCAGGGTGTCGTGTTCCGGTCGGGACCAGACCCGGTTTATTACCTCAACAACCCACCCGGCATCGACCGGCCCAGCCGCCGACGAATGCTCGATTACCTGACCAAATTGCATCAGGAGCAATACAAACATGTGCTGGACCCGGAAATCAACAGCCGCATGGCACAGTACGAAATGGCGTACCGAATGCAAACGTCGGTACCCGAAACGCTCGATATTTCCAAAGAGCCGAAGTACATTTTCGATATGTACGGTCCCGACAGCCGCAAGCCCGGTACGTTCGCGGCCAATTGCTTACTGGCCCGCAAACTGGTGGAAAAAGATGTGAAATTCGTGCAGTTGTACCACCAGGGCTGGGATCAGCACGGCAATCTGCCCAACGACATCAAGACCCAGGCCAAGAGTGTCGATCAGCCCTCGGCCGCGCTCATTATGGACCTCAAACAGCGTGGTTTGTTAGATGATACGCTCGTGATTTGGGGCGGAGAATTCGGACGTGGGCCTTATTCGCAGGGCAAACTTACCCGTGACAACTACGGCCGCGATCACCACCCGCGGGCGTTCTCGATCTGGATGGCCGGGGCGGGCATCAAAAAAGGCGTGGTCTATGGGCAAACCGACGACTTCGGCTACAATGTTGTGAAGGATCCGGTGCACGTTCACGACTTTCAGGCGACGGTATTGCACCTGCTCGGCGTTGACCACGAAAAACTGACGTTCAAAAGTCAGGGTCGCCGGTATCGTTTGACCGACGTGCACGGAAAAGTAATAAAGCCGTTGCTGGCGTAGAGAC
The DNA here is from genome assembly GCF_054779955.1 of Spirosoma arcticum. Lineage (NCBI taxonomy): Bacteria > Pseudomonadati > Bacteroidota > Cytophagia > Cytophagales > Cytophagaceae > Spirosoma > Spirosoma arcticum. The sequence continues at coordinate 39,897 of NZ_BAAGXG010000026.1, read as the reverse complement.
TGCATTTCTATTTGGAAGCGGCAGGTGGTCCATTTACGGGTTGCCTGCCGCTTTTGCTGTTTAAAAAATCTGTCTATATTGTATCTTGTAGTCTCAAATCAATGACGTGAGCCGGTTGTACGGACCTGCTTGCACTTACTTTTCTATGATGAATCCTCTCCGAACAGGCATTTTACCATCAACAGCGACAAATTTTATCGTTTTGCTACTCACGTGCAGCTTTATTATTTCCTGCTCCAAAACGAGCGAGACGAGTACGAAAGCCCTCACGTTCAAGCTCGTTCCGGGGGATACGTTCTACTTCAATTCGTTTGTGGATTGCAACATGGCCGAGGCCTGGGTGGGCGATACATTCCGAATATTTCCTGGTAAGCACGGTGAAGACCCGGTTTGGGGATTTTCCCGCGATCTGAAATTTGCCGATGGTGCCAATGCCGACCAGGCGTTCAGTCGAAAAGCAGCCGAGTTTACGGAGCCTGCTCTGCCTGTCAACGCTAAAATCGGACAACCCGGTCTGCACGGGGCCGTCTGGTTCGAGACCGTTTATCAGGATACCGCCGACAAAACGGGCCGGACACTGTTCGCGGTGTACCACAACGAAAACTACCCTGCCACCCTCCCTTATGACTCCGTGAGCCGCACTGGGTACGTTGATGTCAATTGGCCGCAGGGTCTCCGGGGACCCGCATCGGCGGCTGCGGTATGCCGGATTGGTATCATGAAATCAGTGGATGGAGGGCGAAGCTGGGCGAACCGGGGCATTTTTATCGAAGACTTTCAGCCCCGCATGATTCTAAAGCCCCAAAACACGTCGCTTACGTTTGCCGGGGGCGTAGGTGACCCGTCGGCCGTGGCGAGTGGCGATTATTTATACCTGTTTTATGGAGAATACGGCTATCCCGGCGTTTACACGGCTGCAACCTACGACCTCACCAAAGAGTGGAGCGGGCAGTGTATCAGCGTGGCCCGCATCAAACTAACAGACCTCGACAATCCGGTTGGTAAAGCCCGGCGCTGGGACGGCACGGGATTCAACGCCCCCGCCGATGGGATAGGAGCACCCGTTACCTCGTTACAGATTCCCCAGTCGGCGGGTGGTGGACCGGCTTCGTCGCCCACGGGCGGGTTCCACTGGGGCCCGTCAGTTAGCTGGAATACGTATCTACAGGCGTGGGTCATGCTCATGGGGAAAGTTGAAGGCCCTTCGTGGGCAGGCAGCAGTATCTACATTTCGTTCAATAAAAATGTGGATCTGGGCGAAGGCAATCACGCGCAGGAATGGACCAAGCCTCAACTGTTGTTGGATCGGCCCGGTCATTTTTTGTGGTATCCGTCGTTACAGCCCATGAACACCGCCGACGATGTTGCAAACAAACGCACCTGCCTGAAATTAGGCCAGAAAGCGCGGCTATTCGTGAAAGACATTCAGAAGGACAAGAGCAAGTACCTATCGGAATACGTCATTGAGTTTCAGAAGTAAAATTGACGAAAACCAGATGGTCAGTGCTTGGCAGGCATGAGCCATCTTTCTGGGTAGAATCGCTGCCATTCGTTCGGGTAGTCGTTCGTTGTAGCGGTAGCTTCCTTATTTTTGCGCCATGCAGCAACAAATCGACACCTGGATTCGTGAATTCATTCGCTGGGCGGGCTATGTTCCCAACCGCGATCTGTCGGGCTGGGTCCTGCTCATTGCGTCTGTTCTGTTGGGGCTGGCCATTGACTTCGTCGTTACACAAGTGATCCGGTTTGTCGTTCGTCGGCGACCTTTCCAGACGCTGGCCCTGCTCAAAATCCACACTCGCTGGGCGTTCTGGGCGTTTGTGCCGTCTCTGCTTTTTCTGTTAGCCACAAATGTGCAGTCCGAGCGATTTCTGCGCCGACATCCAGTCGCCGATAAAACAGCCGAGGTTCTGTTTCTACTAATTACGACCTGGCTCGTTGTACAATTGCTGAAGGTGGGCGAACTCCGGCTGATTCAGCAGTACGACACTACGCAGGACGTGAACCTGTCGCAACGCAAATTTGTGACGCAGGTGCGGTTTTTTCGCCGACTATTCGCCATTGGCTTTATCATCATCGCCGGGTCGCTATTGCTCATTACGTTTCAGGGAAGCCGAAAGGTAGGGCTGAGCGTCCTGACCTCGGCCGGGGTCGTATCCGTAGTAATTGGCTTTGCGGCCCAGAAAACGCTGGCGAATCTGATGGCGGGGATTCAGATTGCCTTTAACCAGCAGATTCGGTTAGACGACGCCGTGGTGGTCGAAAAGGAATGGGGACGAATCGAAGAGATAAATCTGACGAGCGTGATTGTACGGCTGTGGGACCGGCGTCGGTTGATTTTGCCTATTACCTATTTCGTCGAAACGCCATTTGAGAACTGGACTCGTTCCGATGCTTCCATTACGGGTTCGGTATTTCTGTACCTCGATTATAACGTACCCGTGGATAGAATCCGCGAAAAAGCCCGCGAACTTGCCGAAGCGGAACCACTCTGGAACGGCGATGTTTTTGCGGTACAAGTGACGGAGACACAACCTACCTGCCTGGTCATCCGGGTGCTTGTTTCGGCTCAGGATGCTCCTTCTGCCTTTGATTTGCGGTGCCACATCCGCGAACAGCTCATTGCTTTTATTCGGGACGAATACCCGCAGAGTCTCCCTCAAACGCGGCTGATGCTGGCCGAGGAAATGCGTCCAAAAGAAGTGTAATGGTGTCGGATTAGTACTCGCTTTTGTTGTACAGTATCATGTAGAACGCCAATAAAAAAGCACTTACGATGGTATCGTAAATGCTTTTTTTAGTGTGGGAGTTGAGGGGTTCGAACCCCCGACCCTCTGCTTGTAAAGCATGACATTATTTATATTAGATAAATTTCATTAGTATTTATTGTGCTGATTATAAGCTCGTTGCGTGTATTGTTTGTATTGGTTAATGTTGGATAATTCCGGTTGTTTCTCTACCTTTATGTACACCAAAATGTACACCGGTGAAAACAACTGTCAATCCTCTGCCTACTGAGCGGTTGCCCCAAGTTAAGGTGATGCTGTATACCAGCAAGGTACTGGCTGATGGTTCGCACCCGCTACGCCTGAGGATCACAAAAGATGGCGGACGTAAATATATCTCTATTGGGGAGAACTGCCATAATGATCAATGGGACGCCGAAAAGGAAATACCGCGCCGGAGCCATCCTGAACAGAAACGGTTGCTGGCTCTAATTAATAAATGGGAAAGCAGCTTTGCCGATGCAGCCAAGAGTTTGCAAGACGTAGGTCATCCGTTCACCATTGAAATGATTGTTGATGCCGTTACAGAAGCAAGCAGAAAGCCACGTAAAGAACGCAAAGGTGTAATGTTGCTGGCGTATTTTCAGGACATCTGCGAACAGCTTCAAACGGCAAGGCGAGTGGGGAACGCTAACGTGTACCGTGATACACGCCGGGTGCTGTCCAAATTCCTACGGGACATGGATTGCCCGTTGTCGGCGGTGAATGTAGCATTCCTAAATAAACTCGAAACATACCTTCGATCAGAAAGGTGTTCGGATACGACAATGAGCGTTTACTTTCGAACGCTACGAGCGGCCATCAACCGGGCCATTGGGGAGAAAGTACTACATGCCGATCTGTATCCATTTAGCCGCCACACCTCCCAGCGGGATAAGTTTAGTTTGTCCAAGTTTGATCTCTCGACCCGTAAGCGGGCTATTACCAAAAACGACATTCGAAGCATTGAAGCCGTGGAGGTAACAACGCCCCGGTTGCTGCTGGCTAAACATCTGTTTTTATTCTCCTACTACTGCGCCGGAATTAACTACGTAGATATGGCCCAGATTCATTGGCGCAATGTACAGGGGGGACGCTTGCAGTACGTCCGTCAGAAAACGGGGGGTCTTTTCAATATCAAGCTGTCAGCACAGGTAATTTCAATTCTGGATCACTACAGGCCTTTGACCTGCACTGGTTCTAATGATTACATATTTGGTATTATAGATTCTGATCGGCACAAGAGCCCTTTGCAGATAGCCAACCGGCTGCACAAAATAAAGGGGCAAGTCAATGCCGATCTAAAAATTATTGGAAAATTGGCCGGGATCGAAATTCCCTTAACGACCTACGTAGCGCGGCACAGCTTTGCAACGGCGCTGAAGCGTTCCGGTGTGGCAACAGCCGTAATCTCTGAAGCGATGGGACACAGCGACGAACGCACGACACAGATTTACCTGTCTGAGTTCGATACCGATTTAGTGGATGCTGCTTTTGAAAACCTGTAAAAAGATTGAAAATTTACTTATGCCAGCACCAATAGACAATTATACTCACGCAAGTATGATTCAGGAACGGTTGGGAAATTCGATACCAAAACTACGAAGCGAGCTATTAGTAAAGTCGATATTGAAAAGATCAAAGCCTTTACGCCCGAACCGTACATAGGACCTTATGCCAGTCTGAGAGATACCACAGATCGGCAGCTTTTGGCCAAAGACTTGTTCCTATTCTCATATTATTGCGGGGGCATCAACTTCATAGACATGGCTATGCTTACATGGTCGAATGTGGCCACCGACTTGCACAGCCACCAACGGCTGAACTACACTCGTCAGAAGACGGGCGGCAAGTTCACTATCCGCCTGATGCCCGTCGCACTTGCCATCCTGGAACGTTATAGTCCTGATAGTAAACCCCAACCGTTGACATCTATTTTTCCTATTCTGAACGACGCCTTGCATAAGACGCCGAGCCAAAGGCATAACCGTTGCAGCGAGACTATGGGGCAGGTTAATACTGATCTCAAGGCCATCGGCAAAGCTGTTGGTATCGACACCCCACTAACGACGTATGTAGCCCGTCATAGTTTCGCCACATCGTTGGGTAGGATGTGGCCGTGATTAGTCAGGCAATGGGCTACGCTGACGAAGCCACTACGCGCATATACTTGCAGGAATTAGGCACCGAGCTAATTGACGCAGCTTATGATTGCTTGTAATAATCTCCTTTTGAGTTTGTTTAGGAATTTGGTTACTTCAACAAAAGTTTTCTACTGGCAGTCAGTGATTTGTCAGAAAATAAGTATAACTATTGCCACAAAGCACCAATCTGTACATCATGAGCGATCACTATAAATCGGAGTCAATTCTCAAATTCGGTGCTAGTTTTTTTTATAAAATTCTGCTCGAAGGCATCTACGATGATTTCTTTGCTGGGCTTGAGAGAGACCTCACCAATTATGATGAAACACTTCACAAGCTTGATGTACAAAGCTTACTAAACCTAATTGCTACTCTTGAAAACGTTAAATCGTGCCTTCCCCTCCCTATATATCTAAAAGAGCAAATTATAGAATCACGCATGCCTGGAGATGAAGATATACTTACTGTAAAATCTTATGAAAATGATCGTAGACGTATTCTCGAAACAACGGAAATCATCGAGCAAAAAGTAATTCGCCGATTAATAGACATTGAGCCAGACATACAAGAGGAGCTCTTGTCGCAGTTCAAAGCGAGAATTCAAGCATCAGATACTTCTGACAACACTCCAGACAAATCATCAATTACTTCATCTGTACAAAGTGCAAGAAAAGTCAGTAAGATATTCAGCCAAATGGTAAACCAAGATTGTTTGGATTTTCTTATCGCGACTTACAAAGGCTGTAAATCCAGGGATATAGTACCAATGCTATACGCAGTAACTGATCTGGGTTTGATTAATAAGGCTAAGGTGTTCAATAATCAAACTAAATTGTATGAAGAGCTACAAGAACATTTTGATTTTGAAGATAAGCGTCAAAGTTTGAACAGATCTATTATTGCTCATAATAGACCTAACAGCAAACAAAGAGATGCAATTAAGCACCAGAAAAGCAAATTGCTTAGTTTTCTTAATAAGCTTTAAATCAACAAATTAATAGTTGCTATAGTTGCTATTTCGTAACTGCAACTATAGCAACTATAGCGAAGAGCATCTTTGGGCCGGATTAAATGTAACGGCTATGATAGATAACCTCATCGCAGTAATTGATCAACGTATTGATCGACTCGAATCTTTGCTCATCGAAATAAGGGATGCGTTGAAGACAAGTCAGCCGCACGACCAAAGCGGTCAAACGGCCTTCGGAGATTTCCACTGGCTCTGTGAAGCCTGTTCCGGTATTCCTGCCAGTACGCTACGCATAAAATCAGCAGCGGGCGAAATACTTGGTACGAAAAAGGTAGGTAAGCGGGTACTATACGAAAAGGTAGAGGTACTAAACTGGCTCCGAGGTCAAGCCCAGCAAACTAAACTCTCACCTGCCAAGCTTTCTCAAAATGCTGAGACCCAATTTGCCGACCAATTGGGAAAGAAAAATGGGGAAGCTAAAAGCACCCGTCAAACTAAATTTGGGAAGGCGGCATGAAGACGGATACAGCAGGACGGCCATTAGTGAACGACAAACCAGCTTTGTACAGTTTTGCTAACGAAAAGTTGCTCAATACCGCCAATTTTAACTTTTTGGATGACGACACTGCCGATAAGGAGAAGAACAAGACCTCAAAAACACAACAGCATTTAAAACTTTTATTGGCGGCTGAGCAGGAGTTAGGTGAGATAGCTGCACGAGAAGTGGTATTTACACCACCCATAATAAGTCAAAACAATACGGGCATTATTCGGAAAAATACCATTTACATTACACGGACGCCTATAGTAGCCACAAGTCGAGATTGGCCGAAATAACACAGTGAAGGGCGCTTGGCTACCAACTTTTCCATTCGCAACATTACAACGGGGCTTCTAAGCTGACACAATTCCGCTAGCATTGTCAACCAAGGGGCCAAACTAGGGCCTAATTGGGCCACACGATAAAACCCACTACGCCAGCCCAAATCATCCCGCCATGTTTGAACACAATTTAGGGCCACCCCGCGACTAAGTGGACCAATCCTGAAAGGGTTCACTTGGTCGAGGGCCTAACCAAACTACCACGATGCTCAGTCTCCTTCATCAATACAAACCCCCGTAGGGAATCATCCATAGCCACAGGCCCTCCACGAGCTGATCACTTCAAGAGAGCTTTCTTCCCTTGCCCATCAGCAACCGCTCAAATTGGCAGACGGTATTCCTGTGACTCTGCCCCAGGCAGGGCCTTTTTTAGCCCTATTTCCTGTACTGTTGGCCTCTAAAGTGAAAACTCTTTACCCCTTGTTCTAATGTCTACCCCTGTACATTGTACTCTGTATACATTGTACAAGTGGAGACGCTTAACCAAACGATTCATTATCCCTAAACCTATTGCCAACCCATCTATGGCTAAATCTCACGATTCTCAATCAATCGGCCAACTGGCCCAACCTCTGTCTGCCCACGCCCAACGCGCCGGTCAGACCCCACCCGCCCAATCGGCCTATAAAGACAACTTTGGTAAATTCGTCCGACAAGGCGCCACTTACACCCACGTTATCCGCCTGGCCAACGCCCCCAAGACAACCCTGATCGGCTACAGCCGACCCCGGGGCGGCCGCGAGAAGGACGACAAGGTAGCCTTGTTGCAGGACATCATCCGCCGGTTGCTGGCCAGCCCTAAAGCGTACCTGCAGGCGGGGGCCAGCATCGAGTTTTACAACAATCTTTCTGACGATGACCGCGACTCGATTTGGCTTTTCACCCTGCACCACAGCCGAGCCGAGCCCAGCCATGCGGCCAGCCAGCTGCCCTGGCTAATGGCTTACTTAGAGGGCCTCTATAAACCTCAATCAGACGCTTATGTGCAGGGCCTCTTCACTGCCTCTACTGGGAACTCGCCCGCTTACGGTCCCCCAGCAACGCTGACCCCCACCAACCCCCCAGCAGCGATTGATCACCACCGGGGGAGCCTATCCATGGCTACTCCCAATGGCGGGGCGGGAACCAGCGCCTTATCGGAGACCAAACGCTTTAAAGACCGAATGGAACTCGATGAGTATCTGAAACCCTTTCTGATAACCGGAGTGATACCCCCCGGCGAGATCGAAGGCTACCGTTGGAAGGTGATCCGCAATCAGCAACTGCCTGACAACTATATCCGGCACTGAGCCTCCATCCTTGCCCACCCACCGGTGCACGATCCTCAAAGCGAACGGAGGGCCAGCGGGCACTACGGCCTTTGACGGGGGCGTCTACCCAAGAGCCAGTAAAGTCGCTTACTGATACCCTGACCACGGGTCTGTTTAGGAAATCAACTGGATCACCCGCCCGCTTGAATCTAATTACAGCGACACCCCTATCCCTACCCCAGTCAGGCAAAGGGTTTCCCTAAGCGTACTTGTTTAACCCGGGACGTTAACCGCTTTAGATCCGTTAACTAAGTTGCTTTAGCTGACCGGTTCTACCCTCGGCGTTTGTGCGTACCTGCTTTGGCTTACTAGCCACCAACCGTTAGATGACGGTTGGTGGCTAGTAAGCGCCCTAACTACTCAGAAACCGAGGGATAGGATTAGCTAAGAAATCCCCACTGAGCCGCCACCAGCGACTGGCCCACCCCGACGGTCATCTCGCTACAGGGGACCGGGCTGGCTAACCCAGCAGAAGTCGCCATACCGTTGACCAATAATCCTACCCCTGGGGGCTGACTAAGCGCTCAGGGCGGCCCCATTACCATTTTTTGATGAGCAAAGCTTTAGCGTATATTTTTGACCGTTAGCGCACGCCGCTGGTAAGTCCTTACCAGACAACGCCGCCAAGGCTGAATTGTTTAGGCACCCGGATCGGTTATCCGGTGAACGCTCCAGCGAGACGTGCCCGCCACTCCGCTACGGCAGGAAGTGCTCGCTGGTGAAGGCCGATCGGGGAGCTAGTAGGGTTAGGAGCGTGGCCGACGATGCCCAGCATCAAGAACGATTCAGCACGTAGCAAGACGGTGTGGGAGCAGTTTTCAAGCAATAAATGCTTTGCGGAGTGGCAGGCTGTAAAAGGGATACACCAAGGTGTGTTGACTGCGTTCGCAAAGGAATAGCCATACCTAAAGCGTATTAGATAATAACAGGGAACGATGGATCGCACCAAGTAAGGCCAAGAGCAGGTAGATCAAGTACGTCACTCATACCAGCCACCCTGGCGTCCTGTTTCCTGGATCTTGGAAGGTAGGTAAACCGCCGTTAGGTCAATCAGTGGAATGGTTGATGGACCCGTTGGCGGTTCGGGTAACTGCTGGCGTAGCTGGCGAATGCCCCTCCGCTTCATTGAGAACCCCTACCCCAGTGGGGAGGTTCACTAAGTGCCCCTCCGTACCCCCAACCAGAGCAGACTGTCGGGCCGGACCCATTGGGTGGGGCAAGGCGGAGAAGTGATAGTAAGTCGGGTGTTTGCTGAGGCTAACCCTACTAATGGCCATAGCAAACACCGGTTCGTACTCGGAGCGGTTACAAACCAGGCTCGCTACCAATGACCGCCCCGGCCCGTTGTGGATCAAGAACGCTGACCGGGTAAGGACCCGGCCGCCTCCCTCAAAAGGGGATTATAGGGTAGATAGACAAGTCAAAACAAGCAGAAAATCGGCTTAGGAATCGTTCCCAACGTTGGGAACGTTCTAAATTTTGCGAATCGTTCTCAACGTTCGAAACGATTCCTAAGCCGATTTTCTGCTCAAAAACGCCCTTTAGTGAACCTTAAGCGAGTCTATCCACTGACGTTTCCTATGCTCAATTGCTTAGCTGTATTTAACCGGTATAAACGACTAAATTCTAAGACGATGAAAAACGAAGAATCCTCCCCAGGGCGGACCTGCAAAGTGTGTGGCACCGAGTTTACGCCTAACAATGCAAAACAGATCTATTGTACAAACCGGTGCCGCAAAGCCAATTACCTCAAACATCAGGACGAGCAGGCTCAAAAGCAGGCACATATTGACAGCCAGCGAACGGCCGAGTTAAACCAGCTAAAAGCGGCCCCGCGCAAGCCGTCCCAACCGGCTGGGGTGGTCAATGCGGAGTGGCAGGTGTTGGATCAAGCGTATCAAACGCTAGCGGTTCAATACCAGGAGAAGCAACAGCAAAAAGAGCAAATCGATCAGGCAATCCGAAAACTAACCGGGCCGGGGCCGGGCTTTTGGTGGGGAGCGGGGATCGGTGCTTTCGTCGTCCTGCTTATAATGGCACTTTATTATGAAGCGCGCCGTCGTCAGCGGTTGGGGATACCTTTTTGGCTTACCTCCCTGGGAAGTTTAGCGCTTCTAGGGCGGCTAGGATCAGTGCTCGGTGGTTGGGTAGCGGATGAGTTAGAGAGTGATGACGAAAAGCAGCAGTTGACTGATCAACTGGATGAACTAAGCGCGGCGAGGATCGCCCTAACCGATTGGCTTATAGAAGTTAACGGGCGCCTGGAGGCCTTAGCCAGTGCGCGGGATAAGATAGCCAAATTTGGTCCACCAGGCCCTACCCCCCCGGATGAAGCGCCTCTACCTCCTACCGACCAGTCGTAAGCGGAAGCGATTCAATTTTTATTGCTGACGAATAGGCTGGATCGGTTGGCTGGGTGAGCGCAAGGGGAGGGGCTTAAGGGGCTGGCCACTTGTGAAGCAAGATCGAGGGAACAGGGAGGAGTCAATCCGAGTCAATTCCTGTTCCCTCGATCTGGGGTATTTCTTCCAACGGGGCAGATTTACACGCTAAGCAACGATTTTTATAGTTGATGGCTAACCAGATATTGAAAATCAGTTTGTTATCAAAAAGGGTATCTGAAAAGTAACCGTAAAAAGGGTCAATCTATTTAATCAGAGGGGGTGATTTATCCTATCAAAAAGGATTTCCTTTTGATGGTGCAAACTATAACACCTTAAAAAACAGACTATAACTAAGATATTAGTTCGTAACCATGTAAATCCGCTCCGTTGGAAGAAGAAGGCCGCTTATAGCGATCGAGATCGGGGCTGTATCGGTCGGAGGCTTCGAGCTAACCATGCGTTCTCAGTATGTACACCAGTAGGCGGATTACCTGACCGAGGGTCGGCCCGCGCAATACCGGCAGCCGTTTCTCCCCAGGTTGACACTACTAAGGTGGGCCACTGTGAACAAATAGTGAAGCCTTACTATACGGCAAACAAAGGCCTTGAACGCAATGTCCTGCTTGTATATAACCAAATCACTTCCCATGAATATTGTTGAAACTGCCGTTTCAAACGGATCATTTAACACGCTTGTTGCCGCCGTAAAGGCCGCTGGTCTGGTCGAAACGCTGAGTGGCACGGGTCCATTTACGGTGTTTGCCCCCGTCGATGCCGCGTTTGCTGCGTTGCCCGCCGGTACGGTTGATACGCTGGTGCTGCCCGAAAGCAAAGCGACGCTGACGGGTATCCTGACCTACCACGTGGTAGCGGGTAAGGTGATGTCGTCAGATTTGACAGATGGCATGACAGCCACTACGGTCAACGGGCAGCCGCTGACTATCCACCTGATGGATGGTAAAGTGATGGTCAACGGTGCGGAAGTGATTATTGCCGATGTGGATACCGACAATGGCGTTGTTCACGCCATCAATGCGGTGCTGATGCCCGCCTAATTGGCCGGATGCATACCTAAAGAAAGCTCAATCCTCTAGGGTTGGGCTTTTTTGTTTTCAGATCACAGAATCGTTTGTTACCGTAAAACAGTCCATTGAAAAAGCCGGTTCTCGTTAAGAAGCTGTTTGAGTTAGTAAAATGCGTGTCTGATGGTTGGGTGCGTTTAAAAAGAGGTACAAAAACCGTCACGACTCGAAAATTTGCGTCTCAAACAAACGGAGGTTTAATTGAACGATTTTTGCGGTAGTTGATCGTAACACAACCCATTCATTGAAAGCAAAATAACGAGTTCAGTAAATAGCATTCGTTACCTATTTACTGGAGGAAATCAGCCGGGAGAATAGGGGGGGGAACGTGTAGGGATCTAAACACATAAGTTGGGTAAAGAAACCGCGACGTGATCTGCATTAGAAGCCTGGCGAAGGGCTAGTGAGCTATTTTTAGGCTGAAGGAAAACGGAGTGTACTGCCCTTGTAAAATCGATTAGGTTTAACAGCGTATCGTTTTACTGTCGATCTCCCTTAATCCATAGCTTACAATTCACTTTATCTGTATATTTACTTCGTTAGTTGAAGCAAATTTCGGTTTGGTTCCCCCCAAAAACCCCTATAGCCACATCGATTAAGATCAAATGCGTGTCCGTCCAGTATGGTTTTGGCAACGACTAGTGCGTGTAAGCCTACTGCTTCTGACCAGCCTCAGTTCCTTAGGGGCCTTGTTGCAGGCCCAATCCTTCCGCTTACCCCAGGCCCAAGTCATTACCGACCGGCAGGGACTACCCCAGGCCTTTGTACCGGCTATTCTTCAGGATAAACAAGGCTTTATCTGGGCCGCTACCCGCGATGGGCTGGCTCGCTACGACGGGCAGCGATTCAACGTTTTTCAACCCGACCCTGACGGACGTCCTTCGCTTTCCTTTGCCGGGCTGAACCAAATCGAACTGGACCGGCACGGACGAATCTGGATCGTTTCCGAGCGGGGTGATATCGACATGTTCGACCCACGAACCGAAACGTTTACCAACTTTTCCCGACAAGCGGCTTTTCGCCAGCTGGTAAAAAGCCAGAGGACGTATCGGCTCCGAATTGATCGACAGGACCGACTCTGGCTGATGCCTGTTGCCAGTGGTGTCATTTGCTGGGATACTAAAAAAAAACAGGGGCAATGGTTTCGCCACCAGCCTGAACAGCCTGGATCAATTAGTAGTGATCAGGTGTTGGATGTGGTCGAAGGTGGCGATGGCACCATCTGGCTGGCCACTGCGGGGGGGCTGGATCACTTCCAGGAACGTGCTCGCCAGTTTACGCACCGACGACATCAGCCGGATGATTCACAGTCGCTGCCGGAGAACTTCTTAACCAGAATGCATCGTCGACCAAATGGGGAGATTATGCTTTTCTCCCGACGATACCTGACCGTACTGCAACCCCGTACCGGCCAGTTACGTCCGTACCGGATGCCAGCCCAGGGCGACGAATGGGATGCACCTCAGGTAACTATCGACCGAACGGGAGCGGTCTATTTTGATCAGAATAATATCCTGTTTCGGTTTACTGACCAGGAGGGCGTTCAAATCGTTACCCGATGGAACCAGCCTAACGACGCGTGCAGTAGTCTACTCATCGACCGGACCAACGTTTTATGGGTTGGTACCGCTGGGGCCGGTATTCGCACCTACGACCTACAGCCGAACCCTTTCCAGAAACGCCGGTATCATCGTGGGTTTTACCAGGATTTACTCGCTAACGATTCGCTGGGGCTGGATCTGCCGCCCGTTTCCCCGGCAGCGCAGACCCTGCTGAGTGGCTTGAGCAGCTATAATTTTCGATCCACCTTCGATGCTTCGGGCCGCTTCTGGTTCAATGTGGGAACCTCGGATCTTTACCGACTCGATCGTAAAACAGGCAAAACAGACCCTTTTCCGTTGCCCATCCGCTTCCGTGGAAAATTGCTTACCGACACGCCCTGCCCGATGACTACCGACTCCCAGGGCCGTGTTTGGGCAATCTACGGCTCGGTTGCCTTTTGGTTCGATGAGCAGACGCTACAATGGGTTCGGTTCCCGAATCCGATTCCTGAGCAACTCACTAATCCAGTTACCGAACTGGTGGTCGATGCCCAAGCCCTTTGGCTGGCTACTCAGGCGGGCGGATTCTGGCGGGTTGACCGACAAAACGGCGAGAGACGGCAGTTTGTCAACATGCCCAACGATGCTGCCTCGCTGAGCAGCAATTCTCTGTACTGTATATCGGCCGACCCAACCGACGTCAATCGGTTGTGGATCGGCACCTTTGGCAATGGCCTGTGTTTGTTTGATAAGCGAACGGGCCAGTTTCGCCGGTTTACCCGGGCCAATGGGTTGCCTAACAACGTCGTATACTCGGCTCTGCCCGACCGCTACGGGTATTTGTGGATGGGCACCAATAAAGGGCTGTGTCGGATGAATCGCCGGACGTTTACAACCCAGACCTTTACGCGGGATGACGGCATCATGGCCGACGAGTTTAACCGGTATCATTACGTCCAGTTTCCCAATGGGAAAATCCTGATGGGCGGTCTGGAAGGGTTCACCCTGTTTAATCCCCGACAGATTGGTCAGGATGCATTTGAACCGACGGTTGAACTGACCGAACTACAAATCAATAATGAGGTCATTCGGCCCCAGCTCGCTGGACCTGACGGCGCCAACACCCTTACGTCCGCCAACCGATCAGTACTGGGAACATCCGTTCCGGGAACATCCGTTCTGGGCGCGTTACCCATCCAGGCCACCCATCAGCTCACGTTAGCCCATAATCAGAATTACATAACCCTTCAATTTGCCGCCCTGCAATTCAACCAACCGACCAAAAATCGGTACCGGTACCGCTTGGAAGGCCTGGAAGAGTTGTGGAAGGAGACAACCCGGCCAGAGGCCAGTTATACCAACCTGCCACCGGGCGAGTACGTACTGGCATTGAATGCGTCCAATACGTCAGGCCGGTGGAGTCGGCACATGCGCAAATTAGCCATCACCATCCAGCCCCCTTTCTGGGCTACCTGGTGGGCTATTGGTCTGTACATTCTGATGGGGTTAAGCATGGTCTGGGGACTCCTTCAGGTTTTCCTGAATCGGATCCGACTGAACCAAACGATTCGGCTACGTCAGCAGGAAGCCGATCAACTTCGGGCCGTCGATACGCTTAAGACTAATTTTTTTACCAACATCTCCCATGAGTTTCGCACCCCCCTCACCCTGCTCATTGGGCCACTCACCGACCGTATCCAGCAGTTTCCCGGCGATGAACTCTACCCGTTGATGTACCGCAACGCCACCCGGCTCCAGACGCTCATCAACCAGATTCTCGATTTGGCCAAAGCCGAAGCGGGCCAACTCCCGCTCTCCCTGCAACCCGGCGATTTGGTGGCCGATGTGCGCCTTTGGGTCTCCTCGTTTGAGTCCCTGGCCGAAAGCCGCCATATCCGCCTGAGTCTGAAGCAAAACAAACGAAGCCAACCCGCCCTCTACGACCCCGACAAACTCCAGTCCATCCTTACCAATCTGGTTTCCAACGCCCTTAAGTTCACCCCCGGCGTGGATGCGCCCGGCCGCTCCGGCGGACCGGTGGATTCACGCCCCGGCGGGCAGGTGCGGGTAGAAACACACTACAGCGGTGAGGTTTTCACGCTGACCGTAACCGATTCGGGCATGGGGATCGTCCCCCATCAACTGCCCCGCATCTTCGACCGTTTTTATCAGGGGTCCGACCTGGCGGGGTCTGTCCTGACGACTGAAATGTATAACGCTCAACAAACCGATCAGGTGGGCACTGGCATTGGCCTTGCTTTGGTGAATGAGTTGGTCAAACTCCTCAGCGGCACCATTGTCGTTCAGAGTGTAGTGGGGACCGGCACCACCTTTACGCTCACCTTGCCGCTGGTACCTGTTCCGGCTGAACCGGTAACGCCCGCGTTTGAGCGTAACACGCATCGGACTCGATTGAGTGAGGGGGCTGACCCGGCAAAAACGCCGGATTACGAACCGCAGGCTACCGACACCGACGCCCGCGATTCAACTAGGCCCACCGTCCTCATCATCGAAGATAACGACGATATGCGAACCTATATCCGGCGGGTACTGGCCTCTCGCTTCACCCTGATTGAAGCCACCGACGGCCAACAGGGGCTGGAGATGGCCCTCGAACACATGCCCGACCTGATCGTGACCGACTGGATGATGCCCCGGCTCGACGGCCTGAGCTTGTGCCGCGCCCTGCGCCAGGACCCCCGCACTGACCATACGCCGGTGGTGATGCTCACGGCCAAAGCCGCCCTCGAAGACCGGCTCGGTGGTCTCGAAATTGGGGCTGACGATTACCTGGTAAAACCGTTTCTGGCCACCGAACTGCTCATTCGCCTGCAAAATCTGCTGAAACGGCAACAGGCCATGCAACAGCATTTTCAGCGTCAGGTAGGAACCGTTGCCGCGCCCCCCGCCGACCCGTCGGACCGGACCGAACATAACCTGGTGCAGCAGCAATTTCTGGACCGGGTCTATGGGTTTCTAACGACCCATCTCGACAACCCGGCTCTCGATGCCGACGTGCTGGCTTCGGAATTGGGAATGAGCAACCGCACCCTCCACCGAAAACTGGGTACGCTCGTAGCCATGACACCCGGCGAGTTGATCCGCACCTACCGGCTCCGGCAGGCCGCCCAACTGCTGCGGTCGGGTCTGAGTCCCACCGAAACCGCCTACCGCGTGGGCTTCGATAATCCTTCGTCGTTTAGTCGTGCCTTCCGGGCCGTTTACCAAAAAACACCCTCCGACTACGCCCAGGACCCCGATTTGTCGAAAAATGAATAGTATTTGTCGAACCCTGCACAGTCTGTCTGTGCCCCTGAATAGACCTTTGTTCACCGGCAAGGGTCTTTTTTTTGCCCCAAAACATACTCATTCAGAGATGAATCGCATCGTCAAGTTCACACCTGCATTACTGCTTGCCTTGGTTTGTCTGCTGGTTCAGTGCAAATCGGACAGTACACCCGTAACGCCGAAAAGTTCGGCTAAAAGTCTGGACGCTCCGACGGTGGATGGCGTCAGTGGCGCATCGTCCACCTTCGATGCGGCCACGAATTCGTACACCGTGACTGTACCAGGTGGTACAGACGTAACCGCCATGAAAGTTACGTTCTCATTACCAGCGGGAGCAACGGCTAAACCAGCCGCCGGTAGCGTTCAGAATTTTACGAATCCGGTTACGTATACCGTAACCGCGGAGGATGGCAGTACCCAGGCATTCACGGTACGAGTCGTGTACAAAAGCACCTGGGCTACAATCCTAGAACGCTATGATGCCATTCGTCTCAAAGCGCAGCGGGTAGCCGGAGTAACCGTATCGTCTTCCGTTCTTGCCGTTAACCCCGCCACCTTAACCGATGCTGATGCTGCCTATATGGCTAACACGGCTGCGTTTACCAAAGGCCTTGCTGATTCAGAAAAGACGGTTTGGCAAGCAGTGGATAAAGCGAAATTAGATATTTACGTTGTCAGCCTAACGCTGGCAACCGGCAGATTAACGGTTGACAAAGGAACAGACGTTAAACTGGATGCTACGGGTGCTCCGGCATCATACAAGGAAGGTTGGAAATTGATTTTTTTAAAATAAGCCCATCAAAAACGCGAATTCTTGTCAGGTGCGTCCCGTATCGGTAGCTAACAGGGGACAGGAAGCCCGCCCTGAAGGCAGCCGTTGAGCCCAACCGCCACCGTGTTCGCTTCTTATCGTCTTTCACCCCCGTGTCGGCCTACCCTTGACGCGGTCTTCAGGCAAACGATTCCCATCACCAACCCACTGACAGACTGTTCTCTTCTTATCAAAAACTAAACAACCTCTTTCAAAACAACTACGACCATGATCTCACAAAACGACCTCAACCAACTAAGTCGCCGGAAATGGCTGCGTGATACCGCCATTGCCGCTACCAGCATTACCGTGGTGCCCTCGTTTTTTATTGGCTGTAGCGATCACCGGATACCGCCAACGGTAGGAGTAGGTGCTCCAGGGGTAGGGATAGGTGGTCCGGCGAACCCGCCAACACCTCAACAACTGGCTAACGCGGCACAGAATATACTTAACATGAAGGTTTGGTTACAGGCGCTCCATCTTCAGCAGGTCGATTATGAAGGCGCTATGTTGCCAAAGCTAAAATCAGGCGAAAAGGATCCCCCGGGTTTGTCAGACCTTATCATCAACATCTTTATCGCCATTGTGGTTGGCATTTTAACAGCAGCGGCTGCAGCGGCAGAAGTAGCTAGCCTTGGTGTCGCAACAGCGGGAGTTGTGGCGTTATATGCCGTTGCCGCTGAGGTGGTTAAGAAATTTGCCTTCGGCGAAAGTAGACCGCATGATTTAGATGGTGTATTTGCCGATTTCAAGACTGGACACGACAAGTCCCATTATGCACTTGTGGACGCGCTGTATATACTGGCCGACGATACGGACAATTACAGGAACCTGCGGGATAAGTGGACGAAGGAGTACGAATTCAATGGTAAAACACATACCTACCAGGATTTTGCGATCGCAGGCGCCTTCCCATCCGAGAGTAAGGGGACTGCCTTCGTGGCCTTGAAAGACGCTGCCTACCGTGATTTCAAAAAATCTTTTTGGAATGTAATGATCGCGAAAGCGGGCAAGTTAGAAAACACTGTCTACTTTTCCTTCTATGCTAAGAAGGGAGATCATGCGGGTCAGACACCTTCTGAATTTGCACGGAACCATCTTTACAAAAATGAAGTAGACTTAGCCTCTTACCTTCGGGGCTGGTATGACCGTTTTGGGGATAGATATTATTACAGGTGGTGGTTTTTTACATTCGATGGCAGGAAAATGCCGCCTGATTTGGCCGATGAATTATTCATGGACGACACCCCAGAGCACATTATAAACCCCAATGGTTTGTTTAATCGCGATTATGTATATAAACAATTTCATACCGAAAAACCTGATTTTATTGATTACTACGACTTACCAAATGAACGTAATTGGGAAGAAGGAGATGCAGATAGTAACTCTTACCAATTTAATCCTAACCCTGACTTCGAGTTCAAGGGGGGAATAATTAAATTCAAATAGAGGGGCCCAAGTGCCGTTGCGGGTGTCGTGAACGTAACGGCGCTTGGGCTTCTTTAGTCGAAGTCAGACGCTCAAAGCACTATACATACACTACCGGCAGTGCCGCTCAGCCCGCTTGTAGAAGCGTAGGATGAGCGGTCGCAGGGGTTACTCTTTACCCCGTTCTACAGAGTCTGGTTTTCCCGGTACTCCACTGCATTTAACCAATACCTTTCTTTTCGCATTCACTATGGCAATTAACTTGTCTTTCTCGAAAGCCGCCCTGCGCCTGAGTGTGGTTATGCTGGGTTCACTGGGGCTTACTGCCTGTTCTTCCCTGCTCCAGGACCATCTCCCGTCCGGGCCTCAACTCGGTAGCCAAAGCCGGGTGCAAAAAGCGGTCGACAGTGTGCGTACCGCCCTGGAAAAAGACCTGAACAATTCGGTACCCTCGCTGAACCTGTATATCCAGACACCCACCCAAAAAATCTGGGCCTCCTCGGTACCGGCCGGTAAGACGCCCTATACCGAAACTACCAACTTCCGTTTTGCCAGCAACACCAAAACGATTACGGCCACCGCGATTCTGAAGATGCACCAGGACGGCTGGCTGAATATCAAGGCGAAAATCACCGGCAATATTCCCGGCACCAGCACGCCCTACGTACCCAATACGCCAGCCTGGGACTTTCCCTATAAAAATGACATTACGATTGAGCAGTTGCTGCAACACGGTGCCGGGGTGGTTGATGTTGATAATGACCCCATTACAGGTCAATTCAATGGAAAAACCTACACCGCTTATACCCAGGAACTTGATCCGACCCATCAGTTTACGACCGAGGAGATGGTGCTGCTACTCACCAAACACAAGCTCTCTTACTGGGCACCGGGCACTGATTTTCATTACAGCAACACGGGCTATTCCATGCTGGGTTACATCATTGCCGGGGTCTATTCGCTGAAAAGCGGTTCCGCCAAGACGTATGATGACTACCTGCAGGATCATATTGTGGGGCCGGGCACGAAGGTGCCCCTGGCGCTTCGGTTTCCTGTCCGAGCGGATGACACGGTGTTACCGGCTCCCCGGGCGGAAGGGGTGGAACGGACACCCGACGGAAAAACACTTATTTTCGGAGACTACAACATGAGTGCTCAGGTAGCGGAGGGCAATGGTTACGGTACGCCGGCTTCGCTCAATACGTTCGTCAGGACGCTGATGAAAGGCCAGAACGTATTGACGCCCGAAACGGTGAAGTTGATGCAACATGAGATTAACCCGTCAAGTCCAAACAAGTATGCCCTGGGAAGCTTTTATACGCCGAATCTGGGCTTTGGCCATAACGGGGAGCGCACTGGGACGCTGTCGCTGATGATGTATGATCCCCAAACGGACGTGTCGGTGGTGGCCTTCATAACGCTGGTCGACAACAGCAAGGTGATTACCAACAGTCCGGCAAGTACCTTCTTCAAAAGTTTCAATGCAATCTACGGTGCGGCTTACGGTGGCCGGGCTGCCTTAGGCTATCCGGGCAGACCCTAATCGGTAAGCCATTGCAAACACGTCTTTAAACAGGACCATGAACTCACTACATACGCCCACTCAACTCAGTCGCAGGACCTGGCTCCGGGACACCGCCATTGCCGCTACCAGTGTCGCGGTGCTGCCCTCGCTACTGACCGGCTGTGTCGATCATCGGAATGTAGGAACTGGGCCGACACCTGATCCCGGTTGGATCGGTGGATTTGCCCAGTCAAATCCGGCGTTTGCCTATCCAAATCCAGACCTGTCGTCCTTGCCCCTGCTGGATAACATGGACAACATCCAGTTACTTCAACGGCAGCAGGGTGTGAAATGGCCGGAGTTTAGCTGGGAGAGCCAAAAGGGAAACGCTGATCCGAAGCGGTGTTTTCAGATGTTTGCCTCCTACATTTCCAGGCTCGGCTACACCAGCACGGGTCGGGTTTATTCGATTATATGCCCCCAACAAGGTATTTGTTATGACAATTACGGATGTATAAACGTAGAGGTGACCGTTACCGGACAACGGGGCTGGGTTGACGAGCCTGGCAAAACGTTCGCAGCGGATATGACCGTCGAAGGTAAGATTTGGTTTAGCCCGAGCGGACTCCTGAGTCCGACGGTTCAGACACTGTGGAACGCGTTTAAAAATAGTAACCTCCCTTTTCCCAACTCGAAAGAAAATGCGATCAGGGTGAGCACCCATAAACCCGGAAATCCGAACCAGCCCGTTTTTCCGGTTCGTAGTGGTCAAACCCCGCTTTTTACAAGCCCTGACTTTGCCCTTCATCCCGAAGCATGGGCCGTTGGCCATGTGGATGTGGAGATCGGCCCAATCAAAAAAACAGGCAGCCTTCTCGTCGATGAATTCAATCAGCTTGTCATGGATTTTTTCAACCTCGGTTCGGGGAATATGCTCCAGTCAGGCAACGTGCTGTCGTGGAACGTCTGGTTCGTTGAACCGGCTCCGGCAGACCAGGAGGAATGGAGGACCCATGCCGAGCGGTGGCGGAAATCAATCGATGAGGAACATAAACACGGGCCTGAAACAGCGGCACGATACGTCGATGGTACGCCTTTTAATCCGGTAGAGGAGTTAGTCGCCGAAAAGATCGAAGAACTTCTTGCGTGGATAATTAAACACCTGTAGCCTTTAGGGCGCTGGAGCGTAGGTTGCCGCAGTTGAGCCGTGAGCAGGACAGAAACCAGTTAATGGATTCTCACCACTACGGCCAGCCGCACCCCTCTTACCCAAAACCATTTTTTTGTCTTTTCAACTCAGTCAACTGCCGTGAAACGAACGTCAATGGTTGCGCTGGTCGTCCTCTTTTTGCTGACCAGCGCAATGCTCCAGTCCTGTCTTCAGGATCATCTAAACCCCCCGCCTAACACCCAGGCACAGCTTCAGCAACTGACCGACAGCCTCTATCAGCGCTTTAATCAGCAGTGGGGAATCGGGAAAAACAACGGTGGCGTTTTTTTGCAAGTCAATACGCCGTCAGGATCGACTCTGGTTTCGAGTAACATCGAGCCGGGTGTTCAGGCGAGGTCGCATTTCAGAATCGCCAGCATCACCAAAACGGTTACGGCGGCAGCCATTATGCTCCTTCAGCAGGAGGGTAAGTTAGCGATCACCGATTATATCCCGGCTTACCTGCCTGCTACGCCAGCCTACGCTATTCCCAATAAGAATCAGATTACCATTAAACAGTTGCTTCAGCACCGGGCGGGCGTGTTCGATGTGACCAATCAGGATATTCCCGCTACGGTCAATCAACCCTACGCCGGCAAACGATACGGGGATTACATCCGGGAGGACCTCAGGCAGGATACCCATACCTTCACCTTTGATGAACTGGTCGGGATTGTTGCGCAGAACAACTTGTCCAGTTTCGCACCGGGCAAGACCTTCGGCTATTCCAACACGGGTTATACTTTGCTGGGCAAAATTATTGAAAAGGCCTCAGGCATGTCGTACAGTGAGTTCATTCGAACCCGGTTTCTGGAGCCTTTGCAATTGACCAATACGTATAGTGTGTGGCAAGGGACCGATAATCGGATGAAGGACCCGTTTGTTGAATCCTTCCTTCACCTGCCCGGCCAGAGTCCCATCAATACGTCGGAAGACAATATGTCGATTCACGTAACGGAGGGTGACATTGTTTCGACGCCGGCTGATGTTACCAGGTGGATCGAATTATTGCTGACAGGCAAAGCGGGTCTGACACCCCAAACGGTAGACATGATGAAAAAAATGGAGGTGGCCGACGTATCGCATGGCGTGTATGGCCTGGGGCTTACGTTCAATGAAGGGCTGGGTTTTGGTCATGACGGAGCCCACCTGAGTTATATATCTACCCTGCGTTACAACCCGGCGACTAAGACGACAGTGCTGATGGTGGCTACGCTTATTAAAGTCGGCAGTACACCGCAGGAAAGCAACACGGCTTTTATGGAGCTGGCTTATGGCGTACGGAACACCGCCTTACGGGCAGCTCAGCTTGTGAACCGATAAGTACCGGGGCTGGAACCGTTTTTTTATCACCATCACAAATCAACTCTCCACAAAAATCCTCCACTAAAATGACGACCTCTCTGTTTTTTACACACCTGAGCAAACGGCTACATTTCTCCCGTACGGACAGCCGTACGGGGGTTTTTTGCCTTGTTTTGACTGTCGGGTTGGCTGGGTTATTGGTTGGCTGTACCTTCTTTAACCTGGACGATCACCGTCTTAAATCGTCGGGCAGTAAGGTTCAGGAAGCGGTCGATAAAGTCCGGGCCGAACTGGAAAAAGAGCTGGGTAATTCAGTACCCTCGCTGAATGTGCTGATTCAGACGCCCACCCAAAAAATCGTTGTCTCCTCAGTGCCTTCCGGGAAGACGCCGGTTATCGAAACGGCTCATTTCCGCTTCGCCAGCAATACCAAACACTTTACGGCCACGGCGATCCTGAACATGCACGAAGACGGTTGGCTGAATTATAAAGCCCGGATTACGGACCTCATGCCGGGAACAAACCTTCCGTACGTGCCGAATACGCCGGACTGGAATTTCCCCAATAAAAAAGACATTACCATCGAGCAATTGCTGCAACACAGAGCCGGTGTGTTTGATGTGGATAATGACCCCGTTCCCGGATTTAACGGGCTTACGTATACGGAGGCTACTCAACAAGCCGATCCGACGCACCAGTTTACGACTCAGGAAATGATTCACCAATTGATCATTCATCAGCTTTCCTACGGAAAACCCGGCACCGCGTATCATTACAGCAATACGGGCTTTGCCATTTTGGGAGAAATTATTGAACGCGTGTATTCGGCTAAAAGTGGGAATGCTAAAACTTATAACGATTACCTGCAGCAGTACATAGTCGGCCCTACCACTGTCGTACCCATTGCCGTTTATTTTCCCGCCAGGGCCGATGATGTGGTGTTGCCTGTTCCACGGGTGGAGGGAACCGTACGGTATCCCACCCAGACAATTACCTACGGGGATTACAATATGAGTGATCAGGTAGCCGGAGGCAATGGTATTGGTACGATGGCGGCCCTCAATACGTACATCCGTACTCTGATGAAAGGCCAGAATGTACTAACGCCCGCCACGGTACAGGTGATGCAGACGGATGACCTGGGTGGCTTCTTCATCAAAAACCTGGGGTATGGTAAAAACGGCGCCCGGATCGGCAATCTGTCGCTGATGATCTACGATCCTATCACTGACGTGTCGGTGGTGGCGTATCTGCCGCTGTGGGATCTTACCCAGGGACCCAATGGGGATACGTCGTTTTTTAAATGCTTTACTGCCATCACGGACGCAGCCTATGCGGCTCGAGCGGCCTTAGGCTATCCGGGTAAGCCCTGAGGAAGAATCAGATTCTCATCGGCTTTACGCTCACCATCTTACCCGGGCTCGCCAGGAAGAATGTCTGGGCTACCGTTTTATCCTAAACCCATCCCCTTTGGGTTGACCATCAATCGAATCGGTTAAGCCACGGGTTATCGGATGAGTATCACTACCCTAAGCGTTGCTCAGTTTCCACACCTCGGTTGATCAGCGTGTGTAGGTGGGAACCTTCCGGGTGATCCTAACCGAAGCTTAGCCCCTCAAGAAGGGGCTGAATTTTCCCACTGAATAACCTGCCTTTCTTTCCCTGTGGTCAACGAGCATTACAGACCTACCTAAATGAACTCAAATTGTATCCTCATCCGTCAGCGCGTAACCCGCGTGAAGGGACTGTGTTGGTAAGGTTTCGGGTGATGGCCACTGGTGAGCTGACCCAGATCAGGCTTGTCCATTCATCCGATTCAGGGCTGGATCAGACTGCCCTGTAGGCGGTGTCCAACATGCCCCGGTGGTATCCGGGGCATTGGGCAGGCATGGCGGTTTCCTGCCTGTATGAAGCTCCAGTTACGATTCGATTAAATAACCTGAATCAATAATTTCCATCACTTATGAAAACGCTTCTAATTTTAGTGTTAACCATAAATTCAACAAATTTAGAACGATAGAATACTGTTTTGTCCTGATCCGAATGGGAGGTTTTTCTGAACGGTGGACGAGTAGGAGGAAAGTGGCTGAAAACAGGCTTTTTCGCGTTCAATAAAACCGTTCACTTTAATCGTTCACCGTTTTGTGTCACATCGGGCTTTTTCTGAACGATTTTATCTTGAAACGCTTAATCTTCGTCATCAAGCATCGCGAAGTGAACGGCCGTAAAGAATATTCAGGAACCTGTTGCTCACTCAAACAGCACTGTAAACCGAGACAATAGTTGCAAATGTGCCAAATGGCGGTTACCTTAGTGACAGTAAACAGAAAGGCAATGGAATTAAGTGCGAATACAGAATGGACCGGTGATGGTTTTACCATTGTTGAGCAGACACGAGCGGGCTTGAGCCGGGCCAAAGCGGATGAGGTAGCCCGACCCGTTGGGCTGACCGATAAAGAGATGGCCCGCATTCTGAATCTCTCCGAGCGTACCTTACACCGCCTACGCCCGGAGGCTCGATTAGATAGCAATGCATCAGAGCGATTACTCTTATTGGAGGTCTTGATCCGGCATGGACTGGACGTATTTGATGAACGGACCGACGTCCTGGGTCGCTGGTTGCACGGTCCCTTGCCCGAACTCCGGGGGCAGGCGCCCGTTGCCCTCCTAGATACCACCACCGGCTTTAGTATGGTGCATACCGTGTTGGGTCGGATTGAACATGGTATTTACTCCTAAGATTGGGCATGACCTCGACTGGTCCGTCGGTGCCTGTGTACCGGCTTATTAAAGAACGTTTTCTGACTACACCCCTTTCGGCCGAAGGAGCACGCCGATTAGGCGGACGCTGGAATCCAGCGGGGGTTGGTATTCTGTACACATCGGCTAGTCCTGAACTAGCCTTGCTGGAACAGATCGTTCACTTACGGTCACTACCTTATAGTGACTTGCCTCGATTGGTGTTACTCACGCTGCTGTTACCCGATTTGCCCCGATTGCTCGACGCTTCCGATTTGCCGACAAACTGGCGGGATGAAGCTGATTTTAGTGCGAACCACCAGGCCATAGCCAGTTGGCTAGCCAAGCCTGATGTCCTGACGCTTGGCGTTCCTTCGGCCGTGGTACCTGATTCGTTTAACTATCTACTTCATCCGGAGCACGCTTCTTTCGAACGAATAACGATAGCCCGAACCTCAGCTTTCCCCGTGGACGCCAGATTATGGAAATAGACTGATGTCCGTAGAGCGGGTCCTTAATCCGCCCGCACGGGTGGCCCCGCGCTGGTCGTCAAATTGGCCAGAATGCCATAGGGAAGCCTGCTCTGTTTTCTTTCCGAGTAAGCTTCTCAAATCTGAGAATTTAATGCACCAAAAGCCTAAAGGCCGGAATCAATGAAAAAAGGCGAAATTGCAGACTATTCAGGGTTAATCAGTTTAAAGTGTTGATAATCAATGTTTAACTGGCTACAATTTCTATTTTAAGTTTTCTGCTCCAGAACAGGCATATATTAATTAAAAGCAGATTTTGTCCTTAAAATAGGGTATTTAAATGACTAATTTTAACTTTCCTGCTTCCGTTTATATAATTCCAAATGCAAGATCACATCGCTTTTTTAGATGAATGGGGTAATAATGGCCTTGATTTTACCAAACAGGGCGTTTCCACTCATTTCATTGTCGTTGCCCTGACCTTACGTAAAGAAAACTTAGCTGAAGCTGAAGCACATATTGAGACAGTTCGTAAGCAATTTTTTCAAGATGGTCCAATTAAATCAGCTAAAGTCAGCAAAGATGACAAACGTCGTACGCTGATTCTCAATAGTTTATTGTCTTCTCCCTTCCAAGTGTTTGCTCTTGTCGTTGATAAACGACAACTAAGGGGAGAAGGCTTTTATTATAAAGGCTCCTTTTACAAATTCCTACATGGCTTAGCCGATCGAGAGTTATATCGTACCTTTTCTAGCTTAGAGCTCGTTTCTGATCAATATGGGAGTGAGTCGTTTATGGAAGGATTTATCCAATACGTGCGAAATCGACATATTCCAAGCTTATTTAATCAGGCAAGCTTTGGTTTTGTCAAAAGCAAATCCAGTCTAATGGTACAAGCCGCTGATTTTATTGCTGGAACTTTAGCTCGATGTTACGATGAGACAGTATTATCACCCAACAAGACCGAATTTATTCAACTACTCAGCCCTAAGTTATTGACACTCAAGTACTGGCCAGATGTATTTGCTCCATCCTTAGTACAAACCTTACCTAACCAAACTCAGTATAATCCTGAACTAGCAGAACTTGGTGTAAACTTAGTTCAAGACTTTCTTCATCGGAAACTTACTAGCCATGCTCCCCAAGAAGTAGATCAAGTAACCTGTATTCAATATTTGTTATTCCACTTTCGGCACGTTGACCCAACGCGTTACATTTCTAGCCGGGAATTGATCTCTCATATTGAGGGTCGTAGAGGTAATATTCCAAGCCTACATTATTTTCAAACCCGAGTAATAGCTCCCCTTCGCGATGCTGGTGTAATTATAGCGAGTAGTGCAAAAGGGTATAAAATACCTTCCTGCGAGCAGGATTTGTACGATTTTGTCAATCACAGCAATACTATCATACAACCTTTACTAGCTCGGATCAATAAATGCCGCGACCGCATTCTATTAGCCACTGATGGCACAATTGACATACTGAATCGAGATGAATACATTAATCTGAAGCAACTCCTAAAGGATAATACCTAACGATAAATAACCTTTAAAACTATGTCGATATACGTCATTCCGTAAGTATAAACTACTTACAGACCTTTTAATCTGTCTCATTTCATTAGAATCTGAAAGTTTTCAAGTGTGCAGTGAGAGATATTCAAAAAATCACTCCAAACATCAGAAAGCTATTAGTTTATAGTATATATTTGCTTTGTACTATGCAAACCGTAGTCCTGAGCAATAGCGTCGTTCTATGAATAGAATACGAGAATTAAAAGCTTACGAATTAGGAAAAACCAAATTGCTGGATAAGATTTAAAATGATTTTACCTAAAAATTGGAGTATTGCAAGCTTAGATGATCTATTTATGTTTATAGGTGGTGGTACGCCTGATAAAGGAAACCCAACATTTTGGAATGGAAATTTGAACTGGGCATCAGTAAAAGATGTGAAAGGCAAGTACCTTAATGAAACAATAGATAAAATAACTCCAAAAGCAATTGTAGAAACAAATGTAAACATAGCGAATGCGGATGAAGTAATATTAGTTACAAGGATTTCTCCCGGCGAAGTTTCTATATGTAGAAACTCAACCGCAATCAACCAAGACTTAAAAATAGTAAAAAAATTTGGTGGAATTAAATCTCAATTTATTTATTACTTATTCCTGAATATAAAAGATACTATAATTCGCAAAGCGAGTGGAACAACTGTAAAAGGAATAAGAATAAATAATTTTAAAGAAATATTTGTAAATGTACCACCTCTCAATGAACAAAATAAAATTGTTGAGAAGCTAGAAGAAATATTAAGTGAATTAGATAATGGATTGACCAATTTAGAATTGGCTGCGAATAAGCTCAAAATTTATAAGCAAATCTTATTAAAATATGCTTTTGAAGGAAAATTAAGTAAGGGATGGAGAGCCCAAAACTTACCTAACCAAGCAAATGGATTACTTGAGGAAATAAAAATTCAAAAGGAGGCTATTTATAATAATAGCCTCGAAAATTGGAAAGAGAGAACTAATGCTTGGACTAAAAACAAAATCAACGAAAATAAGCCAGAAAAGCCAAAAATGCAGAAAGCATTGTTGCCAATAACAAATGAGGAGATAAAAAAGACAAATTGGTTGCCAGATAAATGGGCACTTACAAAGTTACATGATGTATGTTTGACAATTACTGATGGTGATCATCAAGCACCTCCAAAATCGAGTAGAGGAATTCCTTTCATAACCATATCAAATATCAGAAATAACCAAATAAACTTTTCCGAAACTTTTTATGTAGATGATAATTATTTTGATAGTCTACCTGAGTATAAAAGAGCAAAGGAAGGGGATGTTCTGTATACAGTAACTGGTTCTTACGGTGTACCAGTGCTAGTAGATTTTGATAAGCCTTTTTGCTTTCAGCGTCACATTAGCCTAATTAGACCAGTAAAAAGTATAAACAGCAAATGGTTATATTTTTTATTACAGACTCCTTTTATATATAACCAAGCTACAAATGAATCAACAGGGACAGCTCAAAAAACAGTTGGACTTGCATCAATTAGGAATTTTATAATTCCATGTTGCACACTTGAAGAACAACTTTACATAGTTCAAGAAGTAGAAAAGAACTTTTCACTGATTGAACATCTTGAAAATACAATCTTGCAAAGTAGTAAGCAGTTAGAGATTTTGCGGCAAAGTTTATTAAAAATGGCATTTAATGGAAAATTAGTTAGCCAAAATTCAGATGATGAACCCGCTATCAATTTGTTGAAACGGATAAAAGACGAAAAAGAAAAATATGAAATTGATCGAAGAAATAACAGTAAAATCTTGACAAAGATGAAAACGCAAAAGAACAAAGAGTTAACTATCATTGAAGTACTTGAAACATCTGACACTCCACTACCTGCGAAATTTGTTTGGGAACAAAGTAAATTTAAAAATGATATTGAGAAGTTTTATGATGAATTAAAAAAAGTACAAGACAAAGTCAGCGAAGTTGAAAAAGGTTTTTTATCATTGATCAATGAGAATAGATAAAGTTTACATAGAGGATTTCAAGAACTTGCAAAAGTTTTGTATTGATTTGGATAGAAACCAAATGAATACTGTACTTCTTGGGGAAAATGCTACGGGAAAATCTAATTTTATCGAGGCAATAGTTCTTATTATTTAAATATTTAGATTTAAGTAACGAAAATACTCGAAAATATCCAGAATTTAAATACTGGATACAGTATGAGTGTCATAATAACTTAATAGTAATAGATTATACTCAGTCTTCTTATGAGATTTTACTGAAAGGCGAAGAAAGATCATTGACCTATAAATACTTTTTTAGTAAAGAAGGCAAAAAGGTATTTTTGCCTAAGTATGTTTTTACTTACTACTCAGGTGTTAGCAATCGCTTAGATCAAATATTTTGGGAGCATCAAGCTAATTTTTATAATCGTATCATAAAGGCGGACTTTGATAAATCGGAATTGGACGATTTAAGACGCTTATTTTACGTGAAACAAATTCACAGCTTTTTTGTTCTATTAGCTTTTTTTGCCCTGCCAAGAATAGAGAAAAAATCTCTGGAATTTTTGCGAGATGTTTTAGGAATAGAAGATCTAGAATCCGTGTTGTTTGTTTTAAAGAAGCCAACTTGGGAAAATGAAACAGGCGATAAACGGTTTTGGGGTGCAACGGGTTTAGTTCAAGAATTTTTATCAGTTTTATGGGATAGTTCATTTGCACCAATCTACGACGAAAAAAAAATAAATATTGATTTCAGGAAAACCGAAATTAGAAGTAGACTTTATTTATTCATAAAAGATAAAACTCAACTTAAGAGTTTTGCAAAAAAATATTTTAATATAAATGACGAAAAACCAAACAACACATTTCTTTTTAAGGCATTAGAAAGTACATACATTTCAGATATGTTGGAAGAGGTTAAAGTTAAAGTTAAAAAACAAAAAGATGGTAATGTTACATTCAAGGAACTTAGCGAAGGTGAACAGCAATTACTTACAGTTATAGGATTATTAATATTTACACGAGAGGATGAGTCATTAGTTTTATTAGATGAACCTGACACACATTTGAATCCCTTATGGAAATATGATTATTTGCATTATTTAAAAACCTTTGCGAAATCAAGAGATAAAGAAGATAATTTAGAAAATGATACTGAAGAAGATAATACTACTCAAATTTTAATAAATACTCATGATCCATTAGTAATAGGTAGTATGGATAAATCCCAGGTTCGAATATTTAGAAAAAACACAAAAAATGAAATCTATGCTATTGATGAAATGTTAGAGGGAAAATTCAAAGAGTTATGGGAACAAGCGTTAAATAGAGCAGTTGAACCTGAAAAAAGCCCTAAAGGAATGGGTGTTGCTGGAGTTCTTACTAGTGAAATGTTTGGTCTTCCAACAATTCTTGATAAAGACACGCAAGAAAAATTAAATAGGAAAAGATATTTGCAAGGAAGGCTGATGAGAGAGCAATTAAATACGCAAGATTATAATGAGTATCATAGGTTAAAGGCAGAGTTAGAAAATTTTGGTTTTTATGAAGAGGTTGAAGATAAGTGGTTTAAACAATATTTAGCTGAGATGTCAGAGTTTGAGATATTTCAAAAGGTCACTTTTACAGAAGATGAAAAAAAATTGTTATTAGAGCAAAGTAAAAAAGCAGCTCAACGTGTTTTAGAATTAATGAAGAAAGAGAATAAAAGCTAAGAAAATACCTACATGAGAGTAATACCTTTAGAGGATCTTAAGGAAGTCTTTGATGGGCTTGAAGGAAATACAACGGGATCTTTTGCTGCTTGGTTAATAAAGGCTGAGTTTCATTTAAACTTAATTAGGCCTATGAGTAAAAAAGCAAGAAGCAATCACTGGGCTAAAAATAATATTTGGAGTGAACTATACCCTGCGCTTTCTCAGCTATCAGGTCATAAATGCTGGTATTCTGAGGCACCTGAAAGCTCCAGTGAATGGGAGATTGAGCATTATAGACCTAAAGCAGAATCAAAGAACGAATATGGGATTGTCATAAGGCAAGATGGTTATTGGTGGTTGTCTTATAATTGGAAGAACTTTAGACTTGCTGGCTCATTAATAAATAAACTAAGAAAAGATAGGTTTGAAAAAGGTGGAGAGGTTTATGGCAAAGGAAATTTCTTCCCCTTAGAAAATAATGAAAATGTAGCTGAGCCAGAGGACGTTGAATGCGACATTGAAAGACCTTTACTTATTGACCCTATAAAACCTAGAGATGTAACTTTAATTTCTTTTGATGAGAATGGAGAACCCTATCCAACTTATAATGTAGATGATAGTGTATTGTATAATAAGAAAGCGATAATGTCTATAAAATATTATGGGTTACAACATACTCCTCTTAATAGAGGGCGGAGTAAAGTTTGGTCCAATTGTGAGACAATCGTGAGTAAGGCACATAATTATATAAAAAATAATATAAATGATGAAGATAGAAGGAATGATAAAATAGATGAATGTTATTTGCAGCTTTCTAAATACACGAAAAAGACCGAGCCATACACAATGGTTGTACGAAATTATGTGCGTGAGAAGATAAAAGATGATAATTATAGCTGGTTATCGGCTGTTGAACTTATTTTAGGATATTAAAGTTATTGTGCTTAACAAAGAAAAGAAATATGGCAACGAATTCATTAGTTCAAAAGATTTGGTCGTTCTGTGACACACTTCGTGATGATGGCTTAGGTTATAATGATTATTTAGAACAACTTACTTATCTGTTGTTTCTAAAAATGGCAGATGAAAATAGCAATAAATATAACCTTCCATTAATTTGTGATTGGCAAGGTTTGTTAAAAATGTCAGGTGGAAAATTGCTTGATCAATATGAAAAAATTTTAAAGATTTTAGCTGAATCTGGCGGTATGCTAGAAAAAATATTTGCTGGAGCGAATAATAAAATTAATGACTCGGCTAAATTGAAAAAATTAATTAACCTGATTGACGAGGAGAACTGGACTTCTACAGGAACTGACATTAAAGGTGAAATATACGAATCGTTGTTACAAAAAAACGCTGAAAATAGTGGTGCTGGTCAGTATTTTACTCCGAGAGCAGTTATTAAAACAATTGTTGAATGTATTCAACCCAAACCGGGAGAGACTATTTCTGATCCTTCATGTGGAACAGGCGGTTTTTTTCTTGGAGCATTAGAGTATTTGGAAAATCAGCATAATATTAGCAATGAAAATAAAAAATTTATCAAATTTGATACATTTCATGGATGGGAAATTGAAAAGTCAACAGCAAGACTTTGTTTGATGAACTTATATTTACATGGAATAGGAGATCTTAAAAAGACACCTGATATTCATGTTACAGATAGCCTTAAGGCTACAAATGAAAAGAAAGTGAAGATTGTTCTTGCAAATCCCCCTTTTGGTAAAAATAGCAGTGATGTACCAACTATTGACGAAAAACAAGCAGAAAAAGAAGGATATTTTTTACGAAGTGATTTCTGGGTTACAACTAGTAATAAACAATTATCTTTTTTACAACATATTGTTTCGATGCTTCAGGAAAATGGTAGAGCTGCCGTTGTTTTGCCAGATAATGTTTTATTTGAAGGAGGTGCTGGAGAGACAGTCCGAAGAAAAATTATGGAAACTGCTAACTTGCATACAATCCTTCGTTTGCCTACTGGAATATTTTATGCTCAAGGTGTACAAGCCAATGTGTTATTTTTTGAAAAGGGTACAGGCAGCACACAGATAGTCTGGCTTTATGATTACCGGACTAATGTTCATCATACACCTAAAAAAAATCCATTGCAATTTGAAAGTTTAATAGATTTTATTAATTGTTATAATCCGAGTAATACAAGTAAAAGAGTGGAAGTTTGGAGCGAACAAAACCCAAATGGCCGTTGGCGAAAATTTTCTTATGAGGACATAATTTTAAGGGATAAGGCTAACCTAGATATTTTTGGATAAAAAGTGATGACCTTCTTGATTTAGAAAATTTACCAGAGCCTGAAGAAATGATTAATGACATAATAGATAACGTTGAGAGTGCTTTACTTAATTTTAGAACTATTAAAGAGGCAATTTTTTAATTTTAGAACCATAGAGCTTTACTAAATAGCTATTATATTGAATTTTTCATATAGAGTTTGAATTTAAAGATGGATAAGTATTAAAACAATTGAAAATGGAAGTTTATTTGACTAATTAAATATCTTCAAAGGATTTTAGCTTTATAGTGAGTCACGGCCAAATTACTTTATGACTTATAGTTATAAGGTGACCTATTTATTGTCGTTTAATTGTTCGAATCCCTCCAGCATATGAATAAGAGAATTTTGGCTGTGACTTGTCCTGACAAATGTTGACCATAAACAGTCAATTTATGGACAGACTTGTTAAACTGCGCATGAAACAGCCCAAACCTGTTATGCGCCAAATGGTAGCCGCCGTTCTGCTCGGTCAGCTTAACATTGACCAGGCCGCTGAGCGCTACAAAGTCAATCGAATGACCGTCCTGCGCTGGATCAGAAAAATCGAAGAGGAAGCTAAAGCCAGTAAACAAGCTGCCTCTGATAAGTCTGATCAGCCACCCCCTCGAAAGAGAGCGTCAACCAAGAGTTCTCCCCAGCAGAATGAGGCTGAAGTCAATCAACTGCGGGTCAAGCTACGTTCGCTTGAAGAAGAACTGGAAATCGCTAATTTCAAAGCCCTTTATTATTCGACCCTGGTTCGGGTGGCTAAACATGAATTGGGGGTGGACATTGAAAAAAAGTCCGTTACCAAGCCATCCGGTTTATGCTGACCAATTACCCCAACATTTCGATTCGGCAGCTAGAGGGTGCGCTTGGTTTTTCTCGACAGGCTTACTATCAATATTGGCAACGGCAAACTGGCCAGGTAAGCTACGACGCTGACATACTACAACTGGTCAAGAAGGTTCGTCAGGATCATCCACGGATTGGCGGTCGTAAGCTCTACAGTATGTTGGAGGAAGAGTTTTTGGAAAGGGGAATAAAGATGGGCCGGGATGGCTTCTTTGAGCTTTTAGCAGCTAATCGACTGTTAATCAGAAGGAGAAGGCGGAAGGTGAGGACTACTTTTTCGGGTCATCCGTTGCGTAAGTACCCTAACCTGATCAAGGACTTAGTGGTGGAACGACCCAATCAATTGTGGGTATCAGACATCACTTACTGGTTTACTCAGTATGGATGTCTCTATATCTCGTTGGTGACCGATGCCTATTCCAAACGGATCATGGGCTATTGTGTAGCCCCGACTCTGGGTGCTGTTCATTGCAAAACCGCCCTTCAAATGGCGCTGAAAAAGATTAATCGACGAACGGCCAAGGCATTGATTCACCATAGTGATCGGGGAATTCAATACTGTAGCGCCATCTATACCACGTTGCTGGACGCCTATCATGTTGAGATCAGTATGACTGAGACGAGTGATCCGTTGGAGAATCACATTGCTGAACGGGTAAACGGGATCATCAAGAATGAGTATCTATCTCACCGAGGGGTGTACTCATTGGCCCAGGCCGAGTTAGTGCTTGAGCAAGCGGTTTTCCTTTACAACTATAAGCGTCCCCACTTGAGCTGTGACATGCTCGTACCGGATCAGGCGCACAACGGGGGAAAAAAGTTGAAGCGAAGGTGGAAGAATTATTATCCCCAAAAGCAGACGGTGGATATGGCGGATAGTTAAAATAGGGTATAAATTAGTGGTCAATAAAAAGATGGATAACCAATAAACGGTCAACACAAATTAGGACGGGTCATGTGTAATTTCGTCCATTAAATGGCTAGTGGCTTCAATTTGTTGAACGCGTAATAGCCTGTTAAATAGATACTTGAGTTCGCTTTGGCAGTTTACCTAAATCGTTTACGAAAACCCTTAATTAACTGGACCATTGACCAGTGGACAACACGACTCTCGACTTGCGAAGTAGCTAACTTCCATACTTTATAAAATCAGTGGGCGTTGCATACCCGCACTATACCAACCCAAAGATGTTGCCATGAATGTTATGACAAGCTTCTTGATTGCCTGCTTGCTACTCAGTTTACAGCTAAGCTCCTTTAATGAGATTCTGAGTCCTGCTTTGTGTACTTCAGTAGCCGCAATCCCAACCACTGATTTAATGCAGGAAAGAGAAGCAATCTTTGCGGCCACCAACCAACAGCGAGCCCGCAAAAGGTTAGCTCCCCTCAAAAAAGAACCTAAATTGATGCGAGCCGCTCAAGCTTATGCCGATTTGATGGCGGCTCGCGAGCAGATGTCTCATACGATCGGTGGGCTTACCCTGGCCAATAAAGCTAAAACGGTCGGGTATGAATTCCGGCAATTGAGCGAAAACATTGCCCTTAATTCCCGGTTAGTGGGGGACTTTGTGGTTAGAGAACAGTGGATGAAGTCAAAAGGACACCGAAAAAATCTATTAGCCAGTGACATCATGGATATCGGCATCGGCATCGCTGGCCCTAGTAAACAGAACCGCTACTACTACTGTCAATTATTCGGCACGCCAAAGTAAGGCGCAGGGTGTTGGAAGAGAGGGAATCGGCTTGACTTTTCACTTCCCTTCACCACCCAAGTTATCACCTAAAGTGTCAAAAACGTTCATTACGTTTACTTATTAAGATGTTCCACGGCGATATTACAAGGCTTAAACGGTCGTTTAAGTCCTGTTATAAAAATCTTAAACCGCCTTTACTAAACACAAGTTTCAAATTTGATTACTTTCAGCTAACTGAGAAATTATCGACGCGGTATGTACCTAAGCCAAGCTGTCCTCAGAAATCAGTAGCCTACGCCCTTCAGCCCCCTTTATACATGGCTGACCATATCTCTTGTAAACGCCTACATTCGTGTCTTAACCCCCTGACTGGCTGGACAAAATTGTAAAAACAGTTTAGTCCTTTTACATTCAGATATCATGAGCAAAATAAGGCGGAGTTTTACTCCCGAAGACCGCTATTCCATCGTCCAGGAAGCCATCCGTGACGGCCATGCCGAGACTTGTCGCAAGTACAATCTATCCCCTTCGTTACTGCGCAAGTGGCGTTTAAACTATTTAAGCAAAGGCAAAGAAGGCCTGAAGAATTCCTACTCACGCGTGGATCCCCAACTGCGAGCACTTGAAGAAGAAAATGAACGCCTAAAGCGGATTGTGGCAAAACAGGCTTTGGAACTGGAGATTAAGAGCGAACTGCTAAAAAAAACGCCTATTCAACCTAGGAGAAGCTAGCGCTCATAAAACAGTTCGAAAATCAAATAAGTCGTACCCTGTTATGCCAGTGGCTCAACCTGCCACGGAGCGTGTCTTACTACCAACCTCAATCAGGTCGGCCTGGGGCACGGCCCAGCCAGGTGACAATGAAGCTGGATGGATCGTGGGTCGACAATCAACTGGTAGTGAATAGTATTCGTCAGCTGCTGGATGTTGAGTTCAACGCCCTTGGCTACGAATATATCACGTATGAGTTGAAAAAAGAGTATATCATTAACAAGAAAAAAGTATACCGATTGATGCAGGAGCATAATTTGCTTTTAGGCAAAGTGATCCGGCCGACGGGCAAGCGGGAGTTCGTTAAATTCAGGCGAATTGAAGCTACCAAACCCTTGGAATACCTGTGCTGGGATATCAAATATGTCTGGGTACAAGGGGAACGGCGGAATTACTATCTGTTGAGCGTTCTTGATGTTTATAGCCGCAAAATTCTGGATTGGCTGTTCCAAGGCAGTATTCGCCAAATTGACTTAATCAATCTTTTTCGACGAATAAACCGGAGTCATCAACTGAAAGGCGTCATTTTGCGCAATGACAACGGCAGCCAATTCATAGCCCACTCCGTACGTAACTTTTTGAAAAGCTCAGAGATCAAGCAGGAATTCACGCACGTTGCAACCCCTGAGGAGAATTCGTACATTGAAGCTTTTCACAGCATTCTTGAACATGATGTGATTGAGCGCAACGTATTTGATAGCTATTATGAAGCCAAAGAAATGTTGACGCGTTATTTTTCCCATTACAACCATCATCGGCTTCATCGTTCGATTGGTTTTATGACACCTCAACAAAAATGGGAGGAAGCACAGGTAGTTTACGACACAACCTTTTCAGAAAATTTGTCCAGCTAATAGGGGGCTAAGACATTCGTTATACAATTAATACTGTTTAGGTCTATCGTATAAGCCGGGTTAGTTTTAATTTGCCTAAACGTTTCTGACATTCACCTTTGTCTTATAGTCTTACCTTCTGGCAGCATGAGTTTAGATAATCCACCAATCATTCCTGATTCTGAGGAAGACCTCGACGATCCGTATGTACATACTGTTTCGACGGAGGAATTCGTCGAAACGGTGGAACGGGCCACTCAAGAGGAGAACGACCCAAACGTTGACTCCACTTCGAAGCGGACTTTTACGCTAAACCGATTAGAAATAGACCAATATCCTCCTAAACAGGCGTTTAGTTGTTATGCGACGCATTTGTCAAGTCAGTATACGACTGACATTGGTGGCGAGATGTGGTCAGTTAAATAAGCGTTTTGCTGGACGAAATCACTAAAATTAGGTGTTGTATTTATTCAAGAAATAGAATGTAGTACGCTGATTAATTTAGTAACTATGCAAATAGTGTTTTTCCACTACTGTATCTTAAAATAGGCTACCGATTGAGCCCCACTGGCGGTACCAAAGGTGAGATTACGGTATCAATGCTTGGGCATGATTCGATGTGAGCACGGTCCGCCGTTTCGGGGAATTCACTGGGTCTTGCAATCGGGTCAGGTAGCCGGTGCGATTGCAAGACCAACCAAATTAGCAGTCGATTACCAAACCTTTGCTATGGCTATTGAGAATTCTCATACACAATGTAAGACAGCCCCTATTTATGTTATACATTGTGTAGTACTTATCATAACGTTTGATTATGCAACAGTAAATTCACAGTACCCAATGAAAGATCCTTGGATACTGGCAGGTTATGCTTTGCTCGCTCGGAAAGGACCTGCCGACCTAAAAATAGAGGTTCTGGCTAGGCAGGTTGGTAAAAGCAAATCGTCGTTCTACCACCACTTCGCAGATACAGAAGTCTTTACCGAACAGTTACTGAGTTACCATATGGAACGGGTGCAACGCATTGCCGATCTTGAACGGCAATGCCTACGCATAGTGCCCGACCTGCTACGGCTGCTCATGACAATTGAAGAAGATTTGCTGTTCAACCGTCAGTTGCGCAGTCACCGTACAGTACCGGCCTTTCGCAAATGCATTGAAAGAACCAACCGTGAAATTACCCAAGCTATATTACCCACTTGGGCTGAAGCTTTTGAGCTGGCTGATCGGCCGGAGATAGCACAGCTGATGTTGAACTTGGTAATCGATAATTTCTATCTGCAACTGACCAACCAAACCCTGACCTACGAATGGCTACTCAACTATGTCAGTGAGCTGCGCTCGATGGTTCGGGGAATAGCTAATATGGACGTGTAATTCAGAGATTGTACGGTTCCGTCTAAAATAATTAGTTTGAAGTCGTCAAGTTTGCCTTCATAATCAACCATTCTTGATCCATGAACGCTTCTCAATTGAAACTATACGTATTCCTGGGAGTCATCTTCTGGTTTAGCGCTGCCCTGCTGGTACGGTTCATTGGTCCATATACCCTCACCAGTGGTAATCCACTCCGGTTAATGATGTTTGTCATTACCATCCCCATTACAATTGGCTTTCTATTTACGGCCAAACGAGTGGGTAAGTTCGGATGGCACCAACTACTAGGCCCGGTAGTCGTTATGACTTTCACCGCTACTTTTCTGGATGGTGTTGCCCTAACGTGGTTCCACACCCTTTATGCTAATTCGTATGAAATAGCCATGTTTGGTGGTGCTCTGATCCTGTGGGGAGTCGGTATGGGATTATGTATGGCCTATGTGCTGGAACAGCGCTGGGCAGACCGTAAAAAGAATACTGCTGCTATTACTGAAGCTGGGTCAGCTAAGACAAGCTTACCAATTAATTAAACTATTACAAGATTGCGTTTCCTTTATGTTTTTTATTAACTCTCTCTTATTTCCCTTTACATAATCTGAGTTATAAAACCACCTTCCACAAAGTGAGATGGTCCAGGTTTGCCGGACAGTCAAGTTGCTTAACTTAGCTGTGCCATGAGTAAATCACAAACCCCTTCGGCTCCCCGCCGAAAGTACAATGAAGAATTCAAAAACGAAGCCGTCCGGCTGGTAAAGGGCTTCTTTAAGTAAATGGGCGAAGAATTACTCTAAGGAAATCCTTCGCCCACTATTGTTGATTATCAGTAGTTTACAAAAAAGAACCTTTTTTAAACGCACCCAATAATTCTTTGTCCATTTACTAAAAAGCATAAAAACAAGAAGGTTTAGCCTTCTTGTTTTTATGCGTCCGGCCAATTAAGCGGGCATCAGTACCGCGTTGATGGCGTGAACAACACCATTGTCAGTATCCACATCGGCAATAATCACTTCGGCACCGTTGACCATCACTT